>NZ_JBVOUO010000010.1:0-123112 GCF_055685825.1 Pannonibacter sp. CBAS1226
GAGGGGCAGAGGGGGGTAACGGACTGTCCGTTTGAGAGAGACCGTGTTGTGCCGAAGCGCTGCTACCCCCCTCTGTCTGCTGACGCAGACATCTCCCCCTCAAGGGGGGAGAGGGGCGCTGCGGCTATGGGAAGGCCTTCCTCCTCCGTGCAGTCCGTTTCAAACACTGCCAGCTCTGCAGGATCAAAGATGTATCATTTGCCCGGCAGTCAGCGCCACCCGGAATGCGAGGCTCCCTTCCGTCAATTTCTTCCGTTTCGGGCTCGCAACTCTTGGCGGAAGTGGCTATAGTCCGCGCGTTTGCCCCGGCCATGTACCGGGGTTTTGTGTGCTGGTGCCCGGAAAAAGCGGCCCCGGCAGATGGTTCCTTTTGAGAAGGGTATGGCACCCATGGCCAATGTTGTTGTCGTCGGTTCGCAATGGGGCGATGAAGGCAAGGGCAAGATCGTCGACTGGCTCTCGGAGCAGGCCGATGTGATTGTCCGTTTCCAGGGCGGGCATAATGCCGGCCATACGCTCGTGATCGACGGCGTCAGCTACAAGCTGTCCCTGCTGCCCTCCGGCGTCGTGCGCCCGGGCAAGCTGTCGGTGATCGGCAATGGCGTGGTGCTGGACCCGCATGCACTGGTGTCGGAAATCGGCCGCCTGCGCGATCAGGGCGTGACCGTGAACCCGGAAACCCTGCGCATCGCCGAAAACGCGACGCTGATTCTGTCGCTGCACCGCGAACTCGACGCGCTGCGCGAAAACTCCAGCACCGGCACGCGCATCGGCACCACGGGCCGCGGCATTGGCCCGGCCTATGAGGACAAGGTGGGCCGCCGGTCCATCCGTCTGATGGACCTTGCCAATCTGGAATCGCTGCCGGCCAAGATCGACCGGCTGCTGGCGCATCACAATCCGTTGCGCCGGGGCCTCGGCGAGAGCGAAATTTCCGCTCAGGCCATCTTCGAAGAACTGTCCTCCGTGGCTGGCACCGTGCTGCCCTACATGGATTCGGTGTGGAAGCTGCTCGACGGCCAGCGCCGTGAAGGCAAGCGCCTGCTGTTTGAAGGCGCGCAGGGCGCACTGCTTGACATCGACCACGGCACCTATCCCTTCGTGACCTCGTCCAACACGGTTGCCGGTCAGGCTGCCACCGGCTCGGGCCTTGGCCCCAATGCGGTCGGCTATGTGCTGGGCATCACCAAGGCCTACACCACCCGCGTGGGCGAAGGCCCGTTCCCGACCGAGCAGCAGAACGAAGTCGGCGAATTCCTCGGCACCCGCGGCCATGAATTCGGCACCGTCACGGGCCGCAAGCGCCGCTGCGGCTGGTTCGATGCGGTTCTGGTGCGTCAGACGGTCTGCACCTCCGGCATTACCGGCATCGCACTGACCAAGCTGGATGTTCTGGACGGCCTGGAAGAGCTGAAGATCTGCGTCGGCTATGAGCTGGACGGCAAGCGGATCGACTATCTGCCGGCTTCCCAGGGCGCGCAGGCCCGCGTGGTGCCGATCTATGAAACCCTCCCGGGCTGGCAGGAATCCACCAAGGGTGCCCGCAGCTGGGCAGATCTTCCGGCGCAGGCCGTGAAGTATGTCCGTCACGTTGAGGAACTGATCGGCGCACCGGTGGCGCTGCTTTCCACCAGCCCGGAGCGTGACGACACCATCCTGGTGCAGAATCCGTTCCAGGACTGACGTGAAATTTATCGGGCGGAATGCTCCCCATTCCGCCCGAAAGTCATGTAAAAACCTGATTGCACATCCTATCTTTGCTGAACACCTCTTGCGCCCGCCGGTGTTGAGCCTACAAATGGGATGGCATGAATACGGAGCTTCCGGTGCGCCGGGTTCAGGCTGGCACCCCTCACGAGCGAGCCAATGGCTGATTACTATTCGATTTTGAAAAAAACGATTGCGTCACTGCCGGAGAACAACGGTTCTGCACGGCGCAACGTCTACAGCCGCGCCCGAAACGCGATTGTCAGTCAGCTCAAGGCCTATGAGCCGCCGCTTTCCCCGTCCGAGATCACGGCCGAGCAGTTGCGCCTTGAGGAGGCTATCCGCAAGGTTGAGGCCGAGGCTGCGCGCGAAACGCTGATGGCGACGCGCCCGGCGCCTGCTGCGCCCGCGCCCATGGCCCCTGCTGCGGGCTCCAGCGCTCCGGCCGCTCCCCGCACCGAACCCTATCCCCCGTCTTCGCCTGCGCCGCGCGGGCCGCTGGGCTCTGCCGTGCAGGAAGCCGAAAGGCTGGGGGATGCGTCGTCGAGCGCGGTGCAGACCGCCCGCGATGCCTTCCGCAACGAAAGCACTCCGGCAGAGCCGCCCGTTGAGCGCAGCCAGCCGCGCATGGAGCCTGCCTTCGGGGCGGCGCCTGCAAAGCCGTCCGTTGAACCGGCTGCCCCGGCACCGTCTTCCTACGCCCTTCCCACGCCGAGCCCGCGGCCGGCGCCTGCCGGCGAGAGCCTGCGCCCGGATCCGTCCGCACCTGCGCCCGCCGGTGCTGGAAGCGTGAACGCTGCGGCTGACCGGCTTGCGGCTGATGAACCGCGCAAGGGCCGGACACGCGCCCCGCGCCGCGCCCGCACGGCTGGTAGTTCGTCTTTCATGTCCTACGTGTTCCTGGGCGGATTTGTGCTGGTGCTGATCGGTATCGGTGCCTTCATCTATTCCCAGCGCTCGCTGATCGCGGGGATCTTCTCCTCCAGCGGGGATACAGCCGCAACGACCGCTCCGGCCCCCGAGGCAGGAGCACCGGCGGGCGAGACGGCTGCCAATGGCGAGAATGGCGGCAAGAACACCGACCGTCTGCTGACCGATACGGGTGAGCCTGCGGTTGCCCCCGATGCGCGGACCGTGACGACGACACTCATCACACCGTCAGCCCCTCCTCCGCCGCCGCAGGAGGCGCCTGCTGCCGTGCCCGAGGCCGCTGCCCCGCCCGCCAGCACGGCGCCGGCTCAGACGGCAGAAACGCCCGGTGCAATCGTTGCGCAGAAGGCTTTCCTCTATGAGGAGGGCGAAGATGCCAGCGGATCCGGCACCGCTTCTGCGGGCAATGTGGCCTGGTCGGTTTCCGAGGAAAACGGCTCCGGCGGACAGGCCGAAACGGTGCTCGTGGCGCAGGCCCAGATTCCGGACCGGAACATCAATGTGACGCTGCGAATCAAGCCGAACACGGATGTGTCGCTACCGGCCAGCCATCTGGTCGAGATCCAGTTCCAGCTTCCTGAGGGCTTCTCCGGCGGGGACGTCTCCAATGTGCCGGGCCTCGTGATGAAGCCGACCGAGGAAGCGCGCGGAGATGCTCTCCTGGGCGCTTCGGTGAAGGTTGCTCCGGGTTACTTCTGGATTGCGCTGTCGAGCGTTGACAGCGAGCGGGACCGCAACCTTGCCCTGATGCGTGAGCGTGGCTGGATCGATATTCCGATGCTCTATGAAAACGGCAAGCGTGCCATCTTCACCATCGAGAAGGGCACCCCGGGCGCCCGCGCTCTGGAACAGGCGCTGGCCGCCTGGCAGGGCGGCTGATCCCGGCGGTTCTGCCCGGTTCCGGTTAAGCTTCAAGGCCCCGGCTGTCCATGGGTGACAGCCGGGGCCTTCGGCTTTTGTGACAGGGTGCCGCAAGTTTTGCTTGCCAAGGCGGCATTCAGGCGGCATGTTTCGGGCTGGTCCGAGGGGTGCTCCGATGTGAGCTGAGATGGCGCAAAGCCGAACCCTTAGAACCTGATCCGGGTCATGCCGGCGAAGGGACGGAAACCTTTAGCCATATCCCGGATCTCCAATGTCTTGACCGGCTCGCCGGTGACGGGAGATCCTTTTGTGTCGATAGAACTTCTTTCGGGAAGGCAACCCCTTCCCTCTGCGAGCCCTGTCCGGAATGCGTTTCCGGCCCGTGCAGCCTCTCTCCTGCGCAGCATTGCGCCGGGCCTGACGGTCAGCCTGTTCCTGCTGCTGATCTGGGATCTGGCGGTGCGGTTCCTCGAAATTCCGCCCTACATGCTGCCCGGCCCGCTGAAGGTGCTGGAGGCTTTCCAGCGCCAGAGCGGCTTCCTGCTGTATCACGCCAGCATCACCTTGAGCGAAACCCTGCTGGGCTTTGTCTTTGGCATTGCAGCCGGGGTCATGCTGGCCTTCGTCATGTGGCTGTCGCCGCTGGCACGGCGCGGGCTGCTGCCGGTGGTTCTGGTGACGCAGGCTCTGCCGGTCTTTGCCATTGCCCCCATTCTGGTGCTCTGGCTCGGCTTCGGCCTTGCTTCCAAGATCGTGATGGCGGTGCTGGTCATCTTTTTTGCCGTCACCTCCACCTTCTTTGACGGCCTCAGGCGGATGGATCAGGGCCTGGTCGATCTGGCGCTGCTCTACCGCGTCAACCGCTGGCAGGAACTGCGCTATTTCCGCCTGCCGTCTGCCATGCCCGCGCTTGCCTCCGGTGTCCGGATTGCAGCGGTCTTCGCCCCCATCGGTGCCATTGTCGGCGAATGGGTCGGCGCCAAGGGCGGGCTCGCCTTCATCATGCTGCAGAGCAATGCCCGGATGCAGACGGACACCATGTTTGCCGCTCTCACCTTGCTTGCCGCCATGGTTCTGGTCCTGCGCTTTGTTGTGGAGCGCCTGACCCGCCGCATGGTGCCCTGGCAGCGCGAGGACTGATCCCCGCGCACGCATCTGCCGGTCAGGCTGAGGCTGGACCGGCTCGAACTTCATCCAACACCTGTCTATTGGGAGACCCCGCATGAAACGCATTCTCGCGCTGTCGCTGGCCGCTGTTCTGGCCACTGCTGCCCCCGCTTCGGCGGCGGACAAGCTGACCGTTCTGCTCGACTGGTTCGTCAATCCGGACCACGCGCCGCTGGTGGTGGCCAAGCAGAAGGGTTTCTTTGAAGCCGAAGGGCTTGATGTGGACCTGATCGAGCCGGCCGATCCGGCCATGCCGCCGAAGCTCGTGGCGGCCGGGCAGGGGGATATTGCCGTGTCCTATCAGCCGACGCTCCATGCCCAGATCAACGAAGGCATGCCGCTGAAGTGGATCGGCACGCTGGTGGAGACGCCGCTGAACACGCTGATCGTGCTGGAGGAGGGCCCCATCAAGACGCTGGCGGACCTCAAGGGCAAGAAGATCGGCTTCTCCGTCTCCGGCTTCGAGGATGCGATGCTCGGCCAGATGCTGCGCTCGCAGGGGCTTTCGATCGAGGACGTGGAGCTCATCAACGTCAACTTCGCCCTGTCGCCGTCCCTGATGACGGGTCAGGTGGATGCGGTGATCGGCGGATACCGCAATTTTGAGCTCACGCAGATCGAACTGGAGGGCAAGAAGGGCAAGGCTTTCTTCCCGGAAGAAAATGGCGTGCCCATCTTCGACGAGCTGATCTATGTGGCGGCGAAGGACAAGACCGGTGACCCGCGCTATGTCCGTTTCCTCGCGGCGGTGGAGAAGGCAACGGTCTACCTCACCAACCATCCGGAGGATTCGTGGGAGGCTTTCATTGCGGCCTACCCGAATCTCGATGACGAGCTGAACCGCCGCGCCTGGAGCGACACGCTGCCGCGTTTTGCCAAGCGGCCGGCAGCTCTGGATGCCGGCCGCTATCAGCGCTTTGCCGAGTTTCTGCATGAAAACAAGCTGATCACCAGCGTGCCGCCGGTGGAGGACTATACGGCGGAGCTGCGGTGACGGCCAAGAAAACGCCTATCTATCCGTCGTCATCCCGGCCTTGAGCCGGGACCGGTGAGCCGGGGCGAAAATTGGTTCCGCTACAGAGCCAGAGCCGGCAGGCCTTGGCTCACCGGTCCCGGATCGCGCGGAGCGCGTCCGGGATGACGATGGAGAGGTGTTCGGGACGCCTGAGCTTGCTTGCACCCGTCAAACCTTCCCGCAGTTCACGCCGCCGCTGTTTCGAGCTTTTCCGCCCGTTCGGCCAGCCGGTCGTAGAAGGCGGTGAGTTCCGGCGGGGCGGCGTTGCGGCAGTCGGAAAGGGCGGCGGCGGCGGCTTCCGGTTTGCGGTTGTCGAGGGCATCCATCAGCTTCATGTGATGCAGCTCAAGCGTCCGGAAGGCCTCGCTGCGCCGCAGCTCCTGATCGCCGATCAGCGCGAAGAGCTTCACGGGCCGGGACTTGCCCTTGAGCGGGATGGCGCCAGCCTCCAGATAGGCAAGATCAGGGGCCTGCGTGCGGGTGTCTTCCGAGACGACGAGATCGGCGCCGACGCTCTTGCAGCTGGATTCGATCCGGCTTGCCACGTTCACAGCGTCACCAATCACCGAGTAGTTGAAGCGGCGTGAGGAGCCCATGTTGCCGACGCAGGCCTCGCCGGTGTTGAGGCCAATGCCGATCTGCACGGTCTGGGTCTTGAAATTGCGCGCCTTGAAGCCGAAGGCATCTTCCGCATTTAATTGGTCCACCACGTCCAGCATCTTCAGGCTGGCTGCGCAGGCCATGGCGGCGTGGTTTTCCACCCGGACGGGTGCGTTCCAGAAGGCCATGATGCTGTCGCCGATATACTTGTCGATGGTGCCGCCATGGGCCTGGATGGCATCGCTGAGCGGGGACAGCAGTGTATTGAGGAAATGCACCAGCTCCGTCGGCGTCAGCTGTTCGGAAATGGGGGTGAAGCCGCGCACATCCATGAAGAGGATGGTCATGGGCCTCAGTTCCCCGCCCAGAACCAGCTGGTCCGGCTGCTGTTCCAGCTGGCTGACCAGCTCCGGCGAGAGATACTGGCTGAAGGCCTGGCGCACGAAGCGCTTCTCCCGGTCCGTCATCACATAGAGCATGGAGGTGCCGATGGCGAAGACGACGAAGGCGGTGATCGAGGGATAGAGCCCGTCGATCAGCAGGCCGTTCTGGACGAAAAGCAGCAGGGAGCCGCCGAACATCAGGACGGTGAGACAAACGGCTGCCGCGCCGGTGATCAGCCCGCCGGTCAGCGGCAGAAGCGCGACAAGGACGAGGCCGGCGAGCAGAACGGCAATGATTTCCGCACCCTCCGCCCAGTCCGGCCGGGAGAGGAAGTTGCCGGAGATGATCTGCTCTGCCGCCTGTGCGTGGATCGATACGCCCGGCACCTGCTCGCCAAGGGGCGTGGAGCGGATATCGAACAGACCAGCGGCAGAGGTGCCGATGAAGATGATCTGGCCATCGATCAGTGGCTGCACCTTGGGACGCTTCTGCGGGTCGAGAAGGTCGGCGACGGAGACATAGCGCTCGGGCCGGTTCCAATCGTAATAAACCCAGAACTCGCCGGTTTCCGTCACCGGAACCGAAAAGCTGCCCACTCTGATCCCGTTGAGCGCTCCGCCTCTGCCGGTTTCATCCGCCCGTGTGATCAGCCCGGTTGCACCTTGTGCCACGCGAAGGGCCTCCACCGCCAGACTGGGGAAGACTTCGGTCCCGTCGGTCACCAGCAGCGGAATGCGGCGGACGATGCCGCCTGTGTCGTCGGCACTCAGCGACACGCTGCCGACGCCGCTCGCAGCCTCCTGCAGGGGGAGAATGGCGCCGAGAGCCGAGGCGTAAGGCGCGAGCAGGCCGGCGGGGGAGGGGCCCACATGTGCCATGCCGGCCTTCAGTTGCGGTTGCTGCGGGGTAGCAGAAGGCAGGATCGCGAAGCCCAGGATGGAGGGGGCCTCCGCCAGGGCTTCTGCGAAAAGCTCATCCGTATCCGGCAGAGACTTGAGCGCGGCTTTCAGATCCGGCGAGGCAGCGATGGAGCTTTCCGGCAGGCTGAGCGCCAGCTGCCGCGGCGAGGACCGGTCGGCTTCGGCAAAGATCACGTCGAAGGCGATGGCGGCGGCACCCATGCTGTTGAGCGTGTTGACGATTTCCGCCATCCGGTCCCGTGGCCAGGGCCACTGGCCGTAGAGCGCCAGAGAGGCATCGTCGATATCCACCACCCGCACCGGGCTGTCCTGATAGCCGCGAGGGGCCAGCCGCTGATAATAATCGAAGCTCAGCTCCCGCACGGCCTGCAGAAACGGCGGGTCGATGGCACGAATGCCTGCAAGGCTGGCCAAGGCCGCCAGCGTGACGAGCGCAACCCGCGCCCGCTTGCCCATAAAGTGCCCAAACCCCACGCTGATGCAGCCTCCACCCTTTGCGGCGCGTCCGACCGCAGTCTGCCACGTTAGAAAAGCAAAAAACGGGACGCAAGTGCGCGTCCCGTTTCATCAAATGCCATTGATGCTGGAAAACAAGTCAGGCCGGAGTTGCCGTCTCCATTTCGCGGGCGCTCTTCTGCACCGCCTTCTGCACCTTTTCAAAGGCGCGCACCTCGATCTGGCGCACGCGCTCGCGGCTGACGCCGAACTCGGTGGAGAGGTCTTCCAGCGTGATCGGATCTTCCGACAGGCGGCGGGCCTCGAAGATGCGGCGCTCGCGGTCATTGAGAACCGACATGGCATTGCCCAGCAGCTTGCGGCGCATGTCCAGCTCTTCCTGGTCGGCGAGGATCGTCTCCTGGCTTTCGCTTTCGTCCACAAGCCAATCCTGCCATTCGCCGGAATCGGCCTCCGCAGCCCGGATCGGCGCGTTCAGCGAGGCGTCACCGGCCAGACGGCGGTTCATGGAGATCACGTCTTCTTCCGGCACACCCAGTTTGGTGGCGATGGCCTGCACCTGATCCGGCTTCAGATCACCCTCTTCCAGCGCCTGGATACGGCCCTTGAGGCGGCGCAGGTTGAAGAACAGGCGCTTCTGATTGGCGGTGGTGCCCATTTTCACCAGCGACCAGGACCGCAGGATATATTCCTGGATCGCGGCCTTGATCCACCACATGGCGTAGGTGGCGAGGCGGAAGCCTTTTTCGGGCTCGAAGCGCTTGACGGCCTGCATCAGGCCAACGTTGCCTTCGGATACGACTTCGCCGAGCGGCAGGCCATAGCCACGGTAGCCCATGGCAATCTTGGCGACAAGACGCAGGTGCGAGGTTACGAGCCTTTCGGCGGCGGCAGGGTCTTCATGCTCGCGGTAGCGCTTGGCGAGCATGTATTCTTCCTGCGGTTCCAGCATGGGGAACCGGCGGATTTCGTCGAGATAGCGGCTGAGGCCGCCTTCGCCTGCTGTCAGCACCGGAATGTTCTGGGCCATGAAATGCGCCCCCTTTCCTAAAACCTTCTGCGTTCCCCTACCGGACGTCTGGCGGCACCGCTTGTGCTGCTGCTCAGGGCAAACGCTTCAATATGGCATCCGTTCCCGGATCGCCCTCAGGTTCAAGATATAAGGAAGATCTTGCCGAAAACAGGACCGTAAAGGGGGCTGAAACCTAAAATTTTCGTAATGCTTCAAGAAGCGTGGCGAAATCCTCGGGCATCTCGCTTTCAAAATACAGCGTTTCGCCATTGACCGGATGTTCGAAGGCAAGGACGCCGGCGTGCAGCGCCTGACGGGGAAACTCAAGGACAGCGCTGCGCAAGGGCTCGGGAAGCGGGTTTGCCTTGGTCTTGAAACCGGCGCCGTAAACCTGATCGCCAATGAGCGGCAGGCCGATATGGGCCATGTGCACACGGATCTGGTGGGTGCGGCCCGTCTCCAGCCGGCATTCCATCAGCGAGGCCAGCGGCGGCTGGTCAACCGGGCCGAAGCGCTCGATCACCTGCCAGTGGGTGATGGCTTCGCGCCCGCCCTTGCGCACCACGGTCATCTTCTGCCGGTTGCTCTCCGAGCGGGCCAGATTGGCTTCGATGGTGCCGCGCAAGGCACCCGGTCCGCCCCAGACCAGCGCCAGATAGGCGCGCTCCAGCGGGCCGGTGCGGCCGTGGTCGGCAAACTGCTCCGACAGGCCCTGATGGGCAATATCGGTCTTGGCGACGACCAGAAGTCCCGATGTGTCCTTGTCGAGACGGTGGACGATGCCGGGGCGCTTGACGCCGCCGATGCCCGACAGGCTGTCGCCGCAATGGGCAATCAGCGCGTTCACCAGCGTGCCGGTCCAGTTGCCCGCTCCCGGATGGACGACGAGACCCGCCGGCTTGTCGATGACGATGAGGGCATCATCCTCATAGACGATGTCGAGCGGGATGTCCTCGCCCTGCGGTTCGGGATCCTCCGGCTCGGGCATGGTCAGGCTCAGGCGGTCGCCCTCATGCACCTTGTGCTTGGGCTCTTCGACGGTCTTGCCGTTGACCTGCACCTCGCCACCCTTGATAAGGGCCTGTACCCGGTTGCGGCTGAGGCCTTCCAGCTTTGCGGCCATGACGGCATCGAGGCGCTTGCCTGCATCTTCTTCAGAAGCGATAAAGCCGGATGCCCCATCCAGCCCCTGCGGCGCCTGAGGAGAAGTATCGTTCATGACCAATTCCGCCTTCAAAGACCGGGATGTGGAGACCAGCACACATGAGGAGGAAGCTCCTCTGGACCCCGCCGTGCTGCGGGTTCAGACGCGCCTGCGCCGCCTCATGGCGGGCTCCACGCTGATCATGTTCGCCGGATTTGCCGCTCTCTTCGCAGTAATCGTGTACAAGGTCAATTCCGTGGGCAAGGAAAACAGCGGCGTTGCCCTGCCGGAGACGGTGAAACTGGGGGCAGGGGCCGAGGTGCTGGGCCTTTCGCCGGGGGCGGATGGCAGCCTCATCCTGCTGGTTCAGCAGGAGGGCGCGTCCCAGCTGGTGCATCTGGACGCCTCATCCGGCGAAATCCTGGGCCGCACGAAGCTGCTGGCGGAGTGAATGCTCCGGTCCGGAAGCCGGGGAAGGTGTTTTTCCCCGGCGGATCAGAACTTTGCCCTTGCATGGCTCTGCTGTTGAGCCTATATGAGCGGCCTCGCAGCACGATTGCTGCTGGCGCTCCCATCGTCTAGCGGTCAGGACGCCGCCCTCTCACGGCGGAAACAGGGGTTCGATTCCCCTTGGGAGTACCAAACTCTTCCCTCACATGATGGATATGAGACCACACAGCGTTACGCGCTGCGTGCGGGCTTTGGCGTGTTTCATCCGGGGATGTCAGTTTCCAGATCTGAACAGCAAGGCAGGCCAGAGGCTTGCGGCATGCTGCCTTCGCCTCAGGCGACCACCTTCTTTTGCGGGTCTGCCGGGGCAGATGCAGGCGTTGCCGTGACGGCCGAAGGGGCTGTTGCAGCCTGGGCTGCCTGCTGCTGGCTGGCGGCGGCAGCGCTGGCACGTACGATCTTGCCGGCAAGCTGCGCCGGGCTGAGCTGCGTTGGCTGTGCCGGCTTGGCGGCTGCCTTCTTGCGCGTCTTGGCCGGCTGGGGAGCGGCCGGGGCCGGGGCTGAGGCTGAGGTTGGCCGCGCTGCGGGCGCCGCAGCCGTGCCGCCCGTCATGGCCTTGGTGATGGACTTAAGCTCGCTGCGAAGATCCTGGACCGTCGTGCTGGACGCCAGTTCGCTGCGCAGCCGCAGGTTCTCGCCGCGCACGCGGGTGAGTGCGCGCTCCTGCGCCGCCGTGCGGGCCGCCAGCCTGGCTTTCTCCGTCTCTGCCGCCTGAAGTTCGCTGTCGAGCCGTGTCATCAGCGTCTCGGGCTTTGCACCGGCCATGTCCAGATGCAGGCTCAGGCGCGCAATGTCGGCCTGGGCGGCGATCAGATCGGCTTCCTTGTCGAGAAGGCGGGCTTCCAGCTGGGCAATCGTCTTGCGCAATGCACTGCCGTCGGCATCCGGTTCCATCTGGCTGGCGAGTGCGCCGCCCCGGAAGGCCTCAAGCTGGCGCTTCATCGTGGCAATCTGCGCTTCCAGCGAAGTGATGGTGGCGAGCGCTGCCGTATCTGCCGTGCCGGTCAGTTCGGGCGCTTCGGCCTCGAAGGTCTTTTCCAGAAGGGCGGAGTAACGGGCGCCCAGTTCGGAGAGGGCGTCCTTCAGGCGGGCTGAATCGCGGCGTTCGGCCTCAAGCTGCTCCTCCAGCGCCTTGTCCTGGCGCAGCTGGGCGTGATGCTCGCGCTCCAGCGCCAGCTGGGCGGGCAGTGCGCGTCCGGCCTCGGCACGGAGCCGGGTGCTTTCTTCCTTGAGCCTTGAAAGTTCCCGCTCCAGGCGGCGCAGTTCCACGGCATGTTCGGCGCGCAGCGTGTCACGCGCGGCCATGATCTCGCGGTAGCTGGTTGGCGTGGTGGCCAGCACCGCTTCACGTGTCAGGCGCACGGCGCGTTTCCACACGGCAGACAGAACAGCAAGGCCCAGCAGACTGGCTGCCAGGAACCCCAGAAGTCCATACATTGCCGCTTCGATCACACGCCGTCTCGCTGGTTCTGAAGTCTGTTCTGCTGCCAGTTACCTTCATCAATACCGCAGCAGAAAGGGCAGGCCAAGAGGCCCGCCCTGAAAAGCTGCCGTTCAGATAACTTCCGCAGATCAGAAAGGATTCCAGGTCGGGCGCTGGGTGAATTTGAGGTAGCCCATGTTGACGCCGAGGCGGGCGCCGACGCCGGCCCGCACGGGCACGACATAGATGTTGTTATAGGCAAGCACCGTCATGCCGAAGCCGCCGACGAGATAGGCCGAGCCATTGACGCCGACATAGCGGCGGTAAATGTCCTCCACCACCGGCAGATTGTAGATCAGCATCATGACGCGGGCGCCGTCGCCGCCGAAGTCCCAGCCGATCGACGGGCCCTGCCAGAAGATCTTGTGATTGCCTGCATTGCGGGTGTAGAGGTCGCCCTCGCCGTAACGCGCACCGGCAACGATCGCGCCAGACCCTTCCTCGCCTAGAATGTAGCCGTTGGGCTCGCCATACTGGCTGATGGCCTTCTCGATGACCGAGGCAAGGCCGCCAGAGATTTCACCGAAGAAGCGATGGCCGGCGTCCAGAATTTCCTGCTGGTTATAGCTGCCGCCCGGAGGTGAACCCTGGGCCAAAGCGGCCCCTGAGCGGCCCATGAGGGCAGCACTCGCGACCGAGCCGAGCATGAAGCCCATCAACGCGCGCCGGCTGATCGGGCGGCCTTCGCTGGAGCTGGTTCCGGAAGCCTTGTTGTCTGCCATCTTGGTGTTTCTCCAAACTTAAAATTCACAGCCATGCGGCTGAAGCTATTCTCTCTTCAAAGCCTGACCTGACGCTTGCGCCGCACACGGCATGCGCGGGGGGAGAGGGGCAGGCGCCATACCGGACAAACGCGCAATCACCTTTGCAGTTCCAGGTTCATTGTCCGTGCCGCCCGTCACTGTTTTCACTTTGCCTCACCCCGGACGTGTCCCGGTTGGAACGGAACAGGCATTTCGTAGTATGAAGACCAAGCGCTCGAATCATGGCAGCAGGACCCGAATCAATGTCAGAATTTACCTTGAATCTGACAAGGTTATGGCTTCCGGCCAAGCAATTCGCCATGGCGGCCGTTTTCTTTGCGCTCAGTGCCGGTGGTGCTCCTGCCCGCCCGGATTTCTATCTGGCCGATCCGGTCACGGCCTATGCCATTGGCGGCTATGATCCTGTCGCATTTTTTGTCGACGGCTATCCGCGGCTTGGCGACCGCCGGATCGAATTGTCCTGGCGCGGCGTGCGGTGGCTGTTCGTCAACGAGGGCAACAAGGCTGCCTTCGAGCGCGATCCGGAGGTCTATGCCCCGCAATATGGCGGCTGCGGCGCCTATGCGCTGGTGGAGGGCTATGCGACGGCAGGCAATCCGGCCATCTTTGCGGTGGTTGAGAGCCGGCTTTATTTCTTTCATACGGCGGTGAACCGCTACCTGTTCCTGACCTCTCTCGAGACCTCCGTCGAGGCAGCGGCGGCAAATGCCCTTAAAACTGGCTGTTTGCTGCCCTGAAAGGACTGCATTCCCTTGGCAGGGCCTGCCTGCCTGTGTAACGCTTTGGTACATTTTCTCGAATCATGTCTGCAGCTGGCCAGATCTGGAGCTTTGTCCGTCCATGTCCGAAATGAAAGATCTCACCTCCCTCGACCTCTCGGCCTTGGTGTCCAGCCGTATCTGTCACGACATCATCTCGCCGGTGGGGGCTATCATCAACGGGCTTGAGGTGCTGGACGAGGACGGCTCCGGCGACATGCGCGAATTCGCCATGGAACTGATCCGCAAGAGTGCGCGTCAGGCCTCCGCAAAGCTGCAGTTTGCCCGCCTTGCCTTTGGCGCGGCTGGCTCTGCCGGGGCAGAAATTGATCTGGGCGATGCCCAGTCCGTGGCGGGCGCACTCATGGAGAACGAGAAGTCAAATCTCAACTGGCAGATTGACCGGCAGCTGATGCCGAAGAACTTGGTTAAGCTTTTGCTAAACTTGCTTCTGATCGCCAATCAATGCGTGCCGCGCGGGGGCGAGATCACCGTTTCGATGACCGGCCAGCCTGCCAGCCCGTCCTTCGAATTGACCGCAAAGGGCGTGAATCCGCGGATTCCGCTGGGCATGCAGGCGACACTGTCGGGCGAAGAGCCCGAGCGCGTCGATGCGCACTCCGTGCAGCCGATTTATACTGTTCTGCTGGCGCGTGAATGCGGCATGAAGATTGATATTGTCAAAGACGACGAGGGCGTAAGGCTTACCGCAACTCAGGTATAGAAATCACTGGCAGGAAGCTGAACCCGCTTCAGTCTATCTTAACTGTTTAGGGCCAACCTCACGACATGGACATCCCGGTCCAGCCGTCCCTTCGGGGGCGCGGAACCAGTAACTAGTCGGGTGAGTGCAGGCCATGGACGACCTCCTCAGGGAATTTCTGACCGAGACCAGTGAGAGTCTCGATGTTGTGGACGTTGAGCTCGTCAAGTTCGAGCAAGAGCCAAACAACGCGACCATCCTGGACAACATTTTCCGGCTGGTTCACACCATCAAGGGCACGTGCGGCTTCCTCGGGCTGCCGCGCCTTGAAGGGATTGCCCATGCTGCCGAAACCCTCATGGGCAAGTTCCGTGACGGCGTTCCGGTGACGCCTGAAGCGGTGTCGCTCATTCTCAGCTCGATCGACCGGATCAAGGAGATCCTGGCCGACCTGGAAGCTGCAGAAGGCGAAGAGCCGCAGGGCGATGACAGCGATCTGATATCCGAGCTGGAGCGGATGTCGATGAGCGCGCAGACACCTGCGGCCGCGGCAGCTCCGGAGCCGGAGCCGGAACCAGCTGCCGAAGACATGCCGCTGCAGATCCTTGAGCGCCCCCTGCGCCCCGGTGAAGTTTCCCTTGATGAACTTGAGCGCGCATTCCGCGAGACCGAGACCGAGGTCGAGGTTGCTGCGGTTGAACCCGAGCCCGCCCCCGCACCCAAGGCCCCGGCTGCTGCTGCACCGGCTGCCGCCGAAGCCAAGCCTGCCAAGGCCCCGCGTGCGCCTGTTGCCCGTGATGACGACGGCGAGGACAAGGCTGACAAGAAGGCTGCTGCCGGCGGCGGTGTCTCCAACCAGTCCATCCGTGTCGCGGTTGAAACTCTTGAACACCTGATGACGATGGTGTCCGAGCTGGTGCTGACCCGTAACCAGCTGCTGGAAATCGTCCGCCGTCACGAAGACAGCGAATTCAAGGTGCCGCTGCAGCGTCTGTCCAACGTGACGGCCGAGCTGCAGGAAGGCGTCATGAAGACCCGCATGCAGCCGATCGGCAACGCCTGGCAGAAGCTGCCGCGCATCGTGCGCGACCTGAGCCAGGAACTGGAAAAGCCGATCGAACTGGAAATGATCGGCGCCGAGACGGAACTCGACCGTCAGGTCCTTGAGATGATCAAGGACCCGCTGACCCACATGGTCCGCAACTCCGCCGACCATGGCCTCGAAATGCCTGCGGCCCGCCGTGCAGCCGGAAAGCCGGAAAAGGGTATCATCACCCTGTCCGCTTACCATGAAGGCGGCCACATCATCATCGAGGTCAAGGACGACGGCCGCGGTCTCGATGTCGACAAGATCAAGGCAAAGGCAATCGAGCGCGGTATTTCGACCGAAGCCGAACTCGACAAGATGACCGATGCGCAGATCCATCGCTTCATCTTTGCCGCCGGCTTCTCCACGGCCGCTGCCGTCACCAGCGTCTCCGGCCGTGGCGTCGGCATGGACGTGGTGCGCAACAACATCGAGCTGATCGGTGGTACGGTTGACCTTCGCTCCACCCCGGGCAAGGGCTCCAGCTTCATCATCAAGATCCCGCTGATGCTCGCCATCGTCTCGACCCTGATCGTCGAGGCCAGCGGTGACCGTTTCGCGATCCCGCAGCTCTCCGTGGTCGAACTGGTCCGCGTGCAGACCAACTCCGAGCACCGTATCGAACGCATCAAGGACACGCCGGTTCTGCGCCTGCGCAACAAGCTGCTGCCGCTGCTGCATCTGTCGCAGCTGCTGGGCATCTACGAGGGCGAAAACGCAGAGAAGGCCATCGACGAGGACAACGGCTTCATCGTTGTCATGCAGGTCGGCAGCCAGACCTTCGGCGTCGTGGTGGATGGCGTCTTCCACACCGAGGAAATCGTGGTCAAGCCCATGTCCTCGATGCTGCGCAACCTCAACATGTTCTCCGGCAACACCATTCTGGGTGACGGCTCGGTGATCATGATCATCGATCCGAACGGCATCGCTTCGGCCATGGCCAGCCACGCTTCCAGCGCGGTTGCCGAGCAGAACGAAGAGCAGGAAGACGCACGGAGCCGTCTCGGCGAAGGCCAGAAGCCGATCTCGCTGCTGCTGTTCCGTGCAGGGGCTCCCGAGCCGAAGGCCGTGCCGCTGTCGCTGGTCACGCGTCTGGAAGAGTTCGAGGTCTCCAAGATCGAGCGTTCCAACGGCCGCGATCTGGTTCAGTACCGCGGTGCCCTCATGCCGCTCGTCTATGTCAACGAAGGCGACCACCACAAGACGGAAGGCACCCAGCCGATGCTGGTGTTCTCCGACAGCGGCCGCTCCATGGGCCTCGTCGTCGACGAGATCGTGGACATCGTTGAAGACCGCCTGAACATCGAGGTTGGCTCGGAGCGTCCGGGCATCCTGGGCTCGGCCGTCATCAAGGACCGCGCAACCGAAATCCTCGACCTCGGCTACTACCTGCCGCAGGCCTTCGAGGACTGGTTCATGCGCAAGGAGATGGACATCCGGTCGCTGACCAAAAAGATCCTCTTCGTCGACGACTCGGCCTTCTTCCGGAACATGCTGACGCCTGTCCTCAAGGCCGCCGGCTATGACGTCACCACCTGCACCGGTCCGGACGAAGCGTTCGAACTGCTGGAGAGCGGCGTCGAGTTCCAGGCCATTGTCAGCGACATCGAGATGCCGCGCGTCAACGGCTTCGAGTTCTGCGAAGCCCTGCGCCGCGATCCGCGCTTCCGCAAGATCCCGATCCTGGCCCTGTCGGCCATGGTCACGCCGGCATCCATCGAGCGCGGCCGTCAGGCAGGCTTTGATGACTATGTGGCAAAGTTCGACCGTCCGGGCCTGATCGCGGCCCTCAAGGATGTGTTCTCTGGTGAAATGGGAGTGGCCGCATGAGTGCCGTTGACCACAATCTCGCCGGTTCCGGCAGCGACATGATCCAGTACGTCACCGTGGTGATCGGTGGCCAGCTGTTCGGCCTGCCGATTTCCCAGGTGCATGACGTGTTCGTGCCGGAAAGCGTCACCCGCGTGCCGCTGTCTGCTCCGGAAGTGGCCGGTGTGCTGAACCTGCGCGGCCGGATCGTCACCGCCATCGACATGCGCCGCCGCCTGCATCTGCCGCCCCGTCAGGACGGCCAGATGATGGCTGTCGGCATCGAATACAAGCACGAATCCTGCGGGCTTGTGATCGATACGGTGGGTGAGGTGCTGACCCTGTCGGCCAAGACGGCGGAGCCGAACCCGCAGAACCTCGACAAGCGCTGGTCGGAAATCTCGGGCGGTGTGCACCGCCTGGATGGCCAGCTGATGGTGATCCTTGATGTAGAGCGCCTGCTCGGGGCGATGATGAGTGAGCCCATGGCCGCTTGAGGCCATGGATGCTCAGAACCCGGGTACTATGGAGAACAGGCAGATGAAACAGTGTCTTGTAGTGGACGACTCCAGCGTGATCCGCAAGGTCGCACGCCGGATTCTTGAGGACCTCCATTTCGAGATCACCGAAGCCGAGGATGGGCAGCAGGCGCTGGACGCCTGCCGCAACCAGATGCCTGACGCCATCCTGCTCGACTGGAACATGCCGGTCATGGATGGCCTCGAGTTTCTGACCAGCCTTCGCCGCGAGCCCGGCGGCGACAAGCCTGTCGTGGTCTTCTGCACGACGGAAAACGATGTAGCGCACATTGCCCGTGCCATCCGGGCCGGTGCGAACGAATACATCATGAAACCCTTCGACCGGGAAATCGTCGAGGCGAAATTCCAGGAAGTCGGTCTGATCTAACCCTTTCACAGGGCAGCCAGGATGGCATTTGCACAGACAAATCTTACCACGGGATCGACACCAAACACCGACCCCATCCGCGTGATGGTGGTTGATGATGCGGTGGTCATCCGTGGACTTCTCGGCCGTTGGCTGGATGCGGACCCGGCACTCGCCGTCGTCGCATCGCACCGGAACGGCAAGCTGGCTGTTGATGATATTCTGCGCAGCAACCCGGACGTTGTTGTGCTTGATATTGAAATGCCGGAAATGGACGGTCTGACGGCGCTGCCGCTCATGCTGGCCAAGAAGCGTGATCTTATCGTGGTCATGGCCTCAACGCTGACGCGCCGCAACGCCGAGATCTCTCTCAAGGCGCTGTCGCTGGGTGCTGCGGACTATGTGCCCAAACCGGAAAGCACTTCGGAGCTGACCACTTCGGTCGACTTCCGCCGGGAGCTTCTGGACAAGGTCAAGGCGCTCGGAGAGCGTGCCCGCCGTATCAACAGCCGCGCCCGCGTCATGCGTGCAGAAACGGCCGCTGGACGTACGGCTTCGCAGGCGCCCGTGGGCGCGCTGGCGACCCGCCCGGCACTGGCAACCCGTGCTGAAGCACCGAAGCAGGGCCTGCAGACCAAGCCCTATTCGTCGGCCCGCAGGCGCTGCAGCAGGTCATGCGCGATATCGGCCCGGTGATTGGCGACATTCCGGTGGTCGTGACGCAGCACATGCCGCCGACCTTCACGGCCATTCTCGCCGAACACATCGGCAAGGCCGCGATGCGCCCCTCCAAGGAAGGGCAGACAGGTGATGTGCTGCAGCCGGGCCATATTTATGTGGCGCCGGGTGGCAAGCACATGATCCTGGAAAAGGACGGGGGTGCGGTAAAGATCCGCCTGACGGATGATCCTCCGGTGAATTTCTGCAAACCTGCCGTCGATCCGATGTTTGACAGCGTTGCCAAGGCCTATGGCTCGGCAACACTGGCGCTCATCCTGACGGGTATGGGCTCGGACGGCGCGAATGGCGTGAAGACCATTTCCGCCGGTGGCGGCAGCATTATTACTCAGGACGAGGCTTCCAGCGTTGTCTGGGGCATGCCTGGGGCAGCTGCCAACACGGGCCTGTGCAGCGACATTCTGCCGCTCATGGAAATTGGACCCAAAATTGTGCGCGTGTTGAAGGGGACTATCCGATGACACCGGCCGAATATGAATTCCTCAAGCGCTTCCTGAAAGAGCGGTCCGGTCTGGTCTTGTCTGATGACAAGCAGTATCTGGTCGAGAGCCGTCTGGTGCCGGTGGCGCGCAAGAATGGCATTGACGGCCTGTCCGCGCTGGTGGGCTCGCTGCAGCGCGGCGGCAACGCCATGCTGGCCAATGCCGTGGTGGAAGCGATGACGACCAACGAGTCGTTCTTCTTCCGCGACAAGACGCCGTTCGATCATTTCACCAACATCATGCTGCCGGCGATGCTTCAAAACCGTGCCAGCAGCCGCAGCGTGCGCATCTGGTGTGCGGCTGCCTCCACCGGTCAGGAACCCTATTCCCTGGGGATCTGCCTGAAGGAGAACGCGGCCAAGGTTGCCGGCTGGCGGTTCCGCATCCTCGGCACCGATCTGTCCACGGAAGTGCTGGAGAAGGCCAAGACCGGCATCTACAGCCAGTTCGAGGTGCAGCGCGGCCTGCCGATCCAGATGCTGCTGAAGTATTTCTCGCAGCAGGGTGACCTGTGGCAGATCAACCCGGATCTGCGTGCCATGATCGAGTGGCGCAAGCTGAACCTTCTGGAGAATTTCAGCCACCTCGGCGAATTCGACATCGTGTTCTGCCGCAACGTGCTGATCTATTTCGACCAGCAGACCAAGGTGGATATCCTGCACCGCATCGCCAAGATGATGCCGGATGACGGATATCTGGTGCTTGGCGCCGCCGAAACCGTGGTGGGCCTGACCGATGCCTTCCAGCCGGTGCCGGGCCAGCGTGGCCTCTACCAGCTCAAGCAGGCAGCCGCAAAGCCTGCGTCCCGCTTCGCCGCCGCTGGTGCAACGTCTGCCTTTGGCCTGAAGTAATACCAATGCTCGATGAGCTTGACTCATCGAACATTGGTAAGCCCGTGCGGCGCTTGAGCATTTTCAAGGCGTGATGCGTCAGCATCTCAGCGCCTTGGTATAAGCTGCCCGGATATCTCTTGTGCTGATGGCCGCCCTGGTTGGGCGGCCATTTGCTTTTCGTCTTCACGATCGCGTCAGATCACGGCCTTCTGCTTGATCTCAACCTGTGGTGCTCCAGTTTGTCAGGCGAGGCTTGGCACATTCAGTCTCAGGCCATGAACGACTGATCATTTGGAGAACCGGGATGATGGATCAGCCAGTTTCATTCAATCGCCGCCATATTCTGGCCGGAGGCGCCGCGGGTCTGACAGCCGCGGGCGCAGCGGGCTTCGGTCTGGGTCTTGCGCCGCTTCGCGCGCAGGCCGCAGCACCCATGCAGACGGAAGCTCTTCTTTCCGTCTCCCGCTTCAAGGTGGGCGCCTTCGAGGTGACTGCTCTTCTGGACGGGGCTGCGGTGAGCGAGGAGCCGCAGAAGACCTTCGGCATGAATGTGCCTGCCGAAGAGTTCAACGCGGTGTCCGAGGCCAATTTTCTGCCGGTGGACAAGTTCCGCAATTCCTTCACGCCCGTGCTGGTCAATACCGGTGAGCAGCTGGTGCTGTTTGATACGGGTGTCGGTGAGGGTGGGCGCCCGGACCGTGGCAACATGCGGGCGGCACTGCAGGCCGCAGGCTACAGCCCCGAGCAGGTGGATATTGTGGTGCTGACCCATATGCACCCGGACCACATCGGCGGCATGCTGGAGGGCGGCAATCCCGCTTTCCCGAATGCGGTCTATGTTGCGGGCCAGGCCGAGTATGATTTCTGGGCCGCGCAGGATCCGGCCAGCAATGGCGTGGCCAAGCTGATGGAAACCCACGTCAAGCCTTTCGCCGAAAAGATGACCTTCATCGGTGACGGTGGCGCTGTGGTTTCCGGCATCACCGGCATGGATGCTGCCGGGCATACGCCGGGCCACATGATCTACAATCTGGAATCGGAAGGCCGGCGCCTGGTGCTGACCGCAGACATGACCAATCACTTTGTCTGGTCACTGGCCCATCCGGACTGGGAAGTCCGCTTCGACATGGACAAGGCCGCCGCAGCGGAAACGCGCCGCAAGGTGCTGGGCATGATTGCCGCTGACCGGGTGGCCTTCGCCGGTTATCACATGCCGTTCCCCACCGTCGGCTTTGTCGAGGCCAATGGCGATGGCTTCCGGTACGTGCCGGCCGCCTATCAGCTTAACCTGTAATACCGGCGCTCGATGAGATTGATTCATCGAGCGCCGGTTAAGCCCGTGCGGCGATTGAGCATTTCCAAGGCGTGATGCGTCAGCATCTCAGAGCCTTGGTATAAGGGAATCGGCCAGATCCCGAGGAAACCCGCGTCTGGCTTCCGGGCGCGGGTTTCTTGCAATTTGCGGCTCAGATTGCAAAAGAAAAACCCCCGGCCCTGCGGACGGAGGTTCTCCTGAAGCGGATGAAGCGGGGTGGCTGTCTCAGGCAGCCACTTCCATGTCGGGTTCACGCAGCACATAGCCACGGCCCCAGACCGTTTCGATGTAGTTCTTGCCGGAGGTGGCCGATGCGAGCTTCTTGCGCAGCTTGCAGATGAACACGTCGATGATCTTCAGTTCCGGCTCGTCCATGCCGCCATAGAGGTGGTTCAGGAACATTTCCTTGGTCAGGGTCGTGCCCTTGCGCAGGGACAGGAGTTCCAGCATCTGGTACTCCTTGCCGGTCAGGTGGACGCGCTGGCCAGCGACTTCCACCGTCTTGGTGTCGAGGTTGACGCGCAGGTCGCCGGTAACGATCACGGACTGTGCGTGACCCTTCGAGCGGCGGACGATGGCGTGGATACGGGCAACCAGTTCGTCCTTGTGGAACGGCTTGGTCATGTAGTCGTCGGCGCCGAAGCCGAGGCCACGCACCTTGTCCTCAATGCCGGCAAGGCCGGAGAGGATCAGGATCGGTGTCTTGACCTTGGAAACGCGCAGTGTCCGCAGGACTTCGTAACCTGACATGTCCGGCAGGTTAAGATCCAGCATAATGATGTCGTAGTCGTACAGCTTGCCGAGGTCGATGCCTTCCTCGCCAAGATCTGTCGTGTAGACGTTGAAATTCTCGGACTTCAGCATCAGCTCGATGCTCTGCGCAGTGGCGCTATCGTCCTCAATCAACAATACACGCATGTCAATCCCCTTGTGCTGCCTATTCTGGGCAAATCGCAACAGTTCAGCCGGTGCGCGCGCTACGTAGGACTGATTGTCAACCCCGACTCACTTCGTGAATTATGGTTAACAAATTCTGATTCCCCGCAGCAAGCACCAATAGTCTGAAACTGTGAAAAAACGCCCAGTCATGTGAGAGCCCGGGCAATCGGGGCTTCCATATGCGTTAACGTTTCACATCAGGAAATCAGGCTAGCTGATTCCAATCAGACTCGTTCGACCTTACCATCACGCCCTGAAATGGCTTTCGCCTCTCAACGCTTCGTTCATTAACATTAAGCAGAGATGTAAACGTTCGGTTACCAGCGGCCCACGGATCGAGAGGAAGTTTGGTGTGAAGGCACTTTTTGCAGAGATCGAATCGTTGATGCCCGCTCAGATATGGGGCCGGGTTGTGGCGGTGCAGGGTCTGCTTGTCGAAATTGCCGGTCCCATTCACGAGATGAGCGTTGGTGCCCGGCTGGCCATCGACATTGGCGATGGCATCCCGCCCGTCTATGCCGAGGTGGTGGGCTTCCGCTCCGGTCATGCGCTGTGCATGCCGTTTTCGGGCCTCGAAGGTGTACGCATGGGGTGCCGGGCGCTTGTCGCTTCGCGTGACAGTGTCGTCCATCCGGCGGCCCGCTGGCTGGGCCGCGTCATCAATGCCATGGGCGAGCCGATCGATGGCAAGGGGCCTCTGCCCGGCGGCGAGGCGGCGAAACGTTTGCGTACCGCGCCGCCCCCGGCCGCCGACCGGGCCCGCGTCGGCCCGCCGCTGGATCTGGGGGTGAGGGCGCTCAACACCTTTATCACCTGTTGCGAAGGCCAGCGTATCGGCATCTTCGCCGGGTCCGGCGTGGGCAAGTCGGTGCTCATGTCGATGCTGGCACGCAATACGGATTGTGATGTGTCGGTGATCGGGCTCATCGGCGAGCGCGGGCGCGAGGTGCAGGAATTCATCGAGGATGACCTGGGCGAGGAGGGGCTCGCCCGCTCGGTCGTCGTGGTGGCCACGTCGGATGAAAGCGTGCTGATGCGCCGTCAGGCGGCCTATCTGGCCATGACGGTTGCGGAATATTTCCGTGACGAGGGCAAGAAGGTGCTCTGCATGATGGATTCGATCACCCGCTTTGCCATGGCACAGCGCGAGATCGGCCTGTCCATCGGGGAGCCGCCGACCTCCAAGGGCTATACGCCGACCGTCTTCACCGAATTGCCGCGCCTCCTGGAGCGGGCCGGTCCCGGCAAGGTGGGCAGCGGTTCGATCACCGGCCTGTTCACCGTGCTGGTGGAAGGCGACAACCACAATGAGCCCGTGGCCGACGCGGTGCGCGGCATTCTGGATGGGCACGTGGTGATGGAACGGTCGATTGCCGAAAGAGGGCGGTATCCGGCCATCAATGTGCTAAAGTCAGTTTCGCGAACCATGCCGCGCTGCGTTCCGCAGGACTATCTCCCGGTGCTGCGCAAGGCCAAGGCGCTGATGGCGACTTTTGCGGACATGGAAGAACTCATTCGCCTTGGTGCCTACCGGCGCGGGTCGGACCCCTTGGTGGACGAGGCGATTTCACGTCATGATGCGCTTGAGACATTTCTGACACAGGGCAAGGGCGAGGCGACGCCTCTGGATGAGGGCTACATGCAGCTTGCCAACCTTTTGGAAATGACTCCGGGTTAGAGTGCGCCTTGTAAGGGGAGTACCGAGTAATGAAGTCCCGAGAAAGCCTCATTCGTCTGAAGCGGTTCCAGGTGGACGAGAAGCGCCGCCAGGTTACCCAGATTGAATCGATGATCGCCGAATTCCACCGCATGGCGGATGAACTCGACGACCAGATCCGGACCGAGCAGGAGCGTGTCGGCATCACCGACGTCACGCATTTTGCCTATCCGACCTTTGCAAAGGCCGCGGCAACGCGGCGCGACAATCTGCGCAACTCCGCGCATGAGCTGGATGACCAGCTGGAAAAGGCCCGCGACGAGCTGAGCGAAGCGATTGAAGAGCTGAAGAAATTCGAGCAGCTCGAAGAGCGCGACCATCAGCGGGAGCGGGAAGCGCAGGAGCAGGCAGAGCAGGATCAGCTGGATGAAGTTGCAGGACGCGTACGCGCCCGCTGATCGGAATTTTCAGAACGGACACGGGGCTCGCGTGGATGCGCGGGCCTCGTGCCGTTTCAGTGCCAGGTTTCAGGATTTTCAGGATCAGGACGGGGAGAGAGGCACGGGCCGGCGCTGACGGTGTGCTGCAAAGTCGCTGCGAGCCCGCTTGCGTTCCAGTTCGCTCTCGGCTTCGCTTGCAAAGCGCTGGATAAGGGCCTCAGCCTGCTCGGGCTGGATGTGCATGTGCTTGCTGCGTGCCCGGACCAGCTGAGCAAAGCTTGAGGCCGAAAGGCCGGCGAGGCGGGCGAAGTGGAGCAGCCTGTCCCCCTCGATGCTGAACACGGCAGAGCGCACATGCGCCTTGTGGGTGTTGCAGGCAAGGGCCAGGAGATCGGCCGCATTTGTCAGCCGGTCATCTTCAAGCATGAGCAGGATGACATCGTCCAGCAAGGCGGAGCCCAGGGTGATCGCCCGCCAGAGCCGGCTGGTGTTGGACGTGTCCAGAAGCGTGCCCAGCTTGCGGCGGATCTTGCGCCTGCGGGCGATGCCCTCCAGCTCTTCGACCGTCAGCCGTCCTGCCGCCAGTTCCTTGAGGCGCTCCTGCGTCTCTGTGCCGACGAAGGGCATGAGGCCCCGGCAGATACGAGGCGTCAGGTCGGAGCGCAGCGTCATCTCTTCCCGCAGGACGGAATCTTCCTGTGCGGCGCGGGCAAGTGCCGCAAGTGCCCCTTCGGAGAGCCTGATGCGGCGGTTGCTTGCGAGGCGGCGCCAGACCCGCACCTGTCCGCGGCGGACCAATGTGTCGGAAACGTCGGCCGGAAGATCATCGCGGCGGGTCATGCACTCGAGGTGATCTTCGCCAAGCCCCTCTGCGAGAGCCGCAAGTTCCTGCGGACCAAGGGCCGGAGACTGTTCCAGAACCGGGCGGGCGACCTGAATTTCATCCTGCGCCAGCCGGACGGCAAGGCCGCTCGGTGTTCCTGCAAAGGGTGCAATTTTTTCGGCAAGCCGCACCCGCTCGTCCAGCGGGCTGCCGTCCAGCAGGCGTTGTATTACCTGATCGAAAAGCAACAGTTCCTCGACGGAATTCTGGTCCGCGCGAAGCAGGAAGATATCTGCCAGCCTCTGCATCAGCTCGCTTCGAGCGTCCGGAGAGGCGTTCATGGCTAGACTGATCAGCTCTTGGGCCATGATTTTTCCGTCTGTTTCCGGCCCGCAATCTAGTGTTCTTACTGTTAGCAAAGAGTTATCAACCTTCGTTAACGATTGTCGCCTTTGGGAGCCTGGAGGCCGTTGCAATTTGGGTGGCTGAAGACCGCCATTTCCGATGTCTCCATCGAAAAGCTCCGCCAGCCGCCTCTGCTGTGCAGCCAGTCTGGATATTGCCGTATTGTTTGCTATGACTTAGCGCATGAAATCCACGATTGCCCGACTCACTGCTTCACTTGGCCGCCTTGGCGGCCCCATGTTGGCCGTTCTGCTGACCGCTGGGGCGCTTGCGCCTGTTGCTGCGCAAAATGCAGCGCCACAAACTGTTCCCGCGGCTCAGCAGGACCAGCCCGTGCTGCAATCCCGGCCTGCTTCCGAGGCTGCGAGGCCTAGGCAAACGCCGGCGCAGACCTCTGCCCAGTCCAGTCAGCCGCCCGCATCGCAGGGGGCGTCACAGGCCCCGGCGCAGGGGGCGCAGCAGGCAGGGGCCGCAGCCGTGACATCGGCAGCCGGCGAACAGCAATCCATGGCCGAAGCCCGCGACGCTCTGGTCAAGGTCCTGCAGGATCCTGCCGGCCGGGCGGCGCTGATCGGTCTTCTGGAAGGCCTGGGTCAGGCGGAGCAGGCAGGCGCGGCTGTCTCCGGGTCCTCAAATGGTGCGGCTGCGGTTGCGGCTGCCGCAGAGCCCGAGCCGCAGGATGACACCTTTGCGGTCAGGGTAGGGGCCTACACCAAATATGTGATCGACGACTTCATCAATGTTGCCGAGCGCATGACGATTTCCCTGCGGGGGTTTCACTTGCTCGCGACCGGAGAAGTGACGGTCAAATGGGACCGGATCCGCCACACCGCGCTTGAGTTGCTGGTTGTTTTTGCCTGCGCTTTCGCCGTTTACTGGCTGCTGCGGCAGTTTGGCCGCCCGGTGGCCGACAGGCTCGAGAAGCAGGCAGGGCAGCGCGGCTGGCTCTGGCGCGCAGGTCTGCTGCTGTTGCTGGCATTTGCAGACGTGGTGGCGCTTCTGCTGGGGGCCGTGGCTGGTTATGCGGCGGCGCTGATCCGGCTTGGGCCGTTGCAGAGCGGCCTTTCCCTGTTTGAGACGCTGGCGCTCAATGCCTTTGTGATCACCGGGCTTGCCCGGCTGGCTCTTCGCATCACCTTTTCACCTGCGCGCGAAAAGCTGCGCCTGCTGCCGATGTCCAATACACATGCGCGCTACTGGTCGCGGCGGCTGGGATTTGTGGTGTCATTCCTTGGCTATGGGGTGATGCTGGCGGTACCAGTGGCAAACCTGACGATTTCGATCGCAGTGGGCAATGCCTTGCGGGTTCTGGTCGTGCTGCTGGCAACGGCGATTGCGGCCATCATCGTCCTGGTCAACCGCAATGATGTCAAAACCTCCATGGCGGCCTATGCCCATTCGCTGGAAGGGGAAATCGGGCGCCATGCCTTGCTCGCACTCTCCCGAGTGTGGGCGCCGCTGGCCCTGCTCTACATCCTCGTGG
Source organism: Pannonibacter sp. CBAS1226 (assembly GCF_055685825.1). Taxonomy (NCBI): domain Bacteria; kingdom Pseudomonadati; phylum Pseudomonadota; class Alphaproteobacteria; order Hyphomicrobiales; family Stappiaceae; genus Pannonibacter; species Pannonibacter sp. CBAS1226. The sequence goes on from NZ_JBVOUO010000010.1 coordinate 27,311, forward strand.
TGTTCGGCATCTGGATCACCCGGCCGTTCGAGGCGACCCGTGTGGTGGTGACCGGCACCGGACTGACCATGCTGACGGTGCTTGGCGCCATGCTGCTGTCGCTGATGATGACAAGGGCCATTTCCGGAGGCATCCGCCTGCCGGAGGACCTGAAGGAGACATTGCCCGAGCTGGAGGGCCGGGTGAACCGGTTCATTCCTCATGTGCTGCAGGTGCTGCGGGTGCTGGTTGGCCTGCTGGCGGGGGCCATCCTGCTGCAGGTCTGGTCGGTGCTGGATGTGACCGGCTGGCTCTTTGAAGGGGCCGGCGGCGGACTGATGGGCCGTCTTACCTCGGCCTTGGTGATTGTGCTCATCTGCTTCGGTATCTGGCTGGCGGTCATGTCCTGGACGGATCTGCGCCTCAAGGGCCGGAATGATTCCATCATTTCGTCGCGCGAGCGGACCTTGTTCCAGCTGTTCCGCAATGCCTTCACGGTGATCGTGATCATCATGGCTGCCCTGCTGGCCTTGTCGGAACTGGGCGTCGACATCGGCCCGCTGATCGCTGGTGCCGGTGTTCTGGGCCTTGCTGTTTCCTTCGGTGCGCAGACGCTGGTGAAGGACATCATCACCGGTGCCTTCATCCAGATCGAGAATGCCATCAATGAGGGCGATGTGGTCACCGTCGCCGGGATTACAGGTTCGGTGGAACGGCTGACCGTGCGCTCCGTGCGCATGCGCGATGTGAACGGCACCACACATATCATCCCGTTCTCGTCGGTCGACATGGTGTCGAACTTCATGCGCGACTTCTCCTTCCATGTGGCGGAGATCGGCGTTGCCTACAACACGGATATTGCCAAGGCGAAGGCGGCGATGAAGGAGGCGTTCGACCGGCTGAAGGGACTGCCGGCCGGCGGCAGCATCATCGGCGATCTCGACATGCACGGTGTCACGGCCTTCGGTGATTCCGCCATCACATTGCGTGCCCGCATCAAGACCTTCCCCGGCGCCCAGTGGGCTACGGGACGCGCCTATAACGAGCAGCTCAAGATTGCCTTCGACGAGCATGGCATCGAGATTCCGTTCCCGCAGGTCACCTATCATGTGGCCGAGGGACGCCCGCCGATGCTGACGCAAGAGGATCAGTCCAAGGGTAGCGGGCCCGGATCTGCGTCTGCGACGTAACGCCTTCGCACAAGATTGCCCCGGCCTGCCGTGCTGTGCCGGGTGCAAAACCGGCTTGCCATAAATTTTGTACAAATGGTCAAAGTCTTCTATATGCGGTCAACCGCAGTCTGTCAGACTAACGAATAATACGACTTATTCGTGTGGCTTGATGTTGGTGTGTGTTCGATTTTTTTCTTTTTTGACTCTTGGCTGCCCTCCGGATCCGAAAGGAACTCGGGATCGTTTTTCATATATTGGCTTCAGTTTAGCTTTGTCTTTTTGTTCTGCGGAGAGAATTGGAAAAATCCTTCCAGATCTGCGGAGAAGAAGAAATAATTTGGCGGTTGATTTCAGGCCAAAAAGCGGCCTTATTTCGCTCAAGGCCGTGTTCCAGCCCGCCAAACATTAACGGCGGGGTCGCGGCCCTTTCATCAAAGGGGAGAACAGTTTGATGATGATGCGTAAAACCCTCAAGGCTGCGCTTCTGGGTGCAACCCTCATTGGCGTTGCTGCAACCGGCGCGCAGGCAAAGACGCTGGTCTATTGCTCCGAGGGCTCTCCGGAAGGCTTCGACCCGGCACTCTACACGTCCGGCACCACGTTCGATGCGTCCTCCAAGACCGTCTACAACCGTCTCGTCCAGTTCAAGCCGGGCACCACGGAAGTTGTTCCGGGCCTCGCCGAAAGCTGGTCCGTGTCCGACGACGGGCTGGAATACACGTTCAACCTGCGCAAGGGCGTGAAGTTCCACACCACCGACTATTTCACCCCGACGCGTGAGTTCAACGCTGACGACGTTCTGTTCTCTTTCAACCGTCAGGGCCAGAAGGACAACCCCTGGAACCAGTACACCGCTGGCGCTTCCTGGGAATATTATGACGGCATGTCCATGCCGGAGCTGGTGAAGGAAATCGTCAAGGTCGACGATTACACCGTGAAGTTCGTCCTGACCCGTCCGGAAGCGCCGATGATGGCGAATCTGGCCATGGACTTTGCCTCGATCCTCTCCGCCGAATATGCCGACCAGCTCGACAAGGCCGGCACCCGGGATCAGCTGAACCAGCAGCCGATCGGCACCGGCCCGTTCGCCTTCGTCGGCTACCAGAAGGATGCGGTGATCCGCTATCAGGCTTTCGCCGACTACTGGGACGGCAAGCAGCCGGCCGATAACCTCGTCTTCGCCATCACCACGGATGCGGCCGTGCGCCTGCAGAAGCTGAAGGCCGGCGAGTGCCATGTGATGCCTTATCCGGCCCCGGCCGACATTGAGGCCATCAAGGCAGATGCCAACCTGCAGCTGATGGAACAGGAAGGCCTGAACATCGGCTACCTCGCCTACAACACCCAGGTGGCGCCGTTCGACAAGCCGGAAGTGCGCAAGGCACTCAACATGGCGATCAACAAGGACGCCATCATCTACGGTGTGTTCCAGGGCTCCGGCCAGAAGGCCACCAACCCGATCCCGCCGACCATGTGGTCCTACAACACCTCCATCCAGGACGATCCGTACGATCCGGAAGCGGCCAAGAAGATGCTTGAAGAAGCAGGTGTTACGGATCTGAGCATGAAGGTCTGGGCGATGCCGGTGCAGCGTCCCTACAACCCGAATGCCCGCCGTATGGCCGAGCTGATCCAGGCTGACTTCGACAAGATCGGCGTCAAGGTCGAGATCGTTTCCTACGAATGGGCCGAGTACCTGAAGCGCTCGAGCGATGTGCAGCGCGATGGCGCCGTGCTCCTCGGCTGGACCGGTGACAACGGCGACCCGGACAACTTCCTGGCCGTTCTGCTGGGCTGTGACGCTGTGGGCGGTGCAAACCGTGCCCAGTGGTGCAACCAGGACTTCGACGCGCTTGTGAAGAAGGCCAAGACTGTTTCCACCAAGGAAGAGCGCACCAAGCTTTATGAAGAAGCTCAGGTCGTCTTCAAGGAGCAGGCTCCGTGGGCAACCATCGCTCACTCCGTCGTGTTCATGCCGATGTCGAAGAATGTCTCCGGCTACGTCATGGATCCGCTCGGCGGCCATTCCTTCGTTGGTGTCGACATCGCTGAATAATCGGTGACACTCGCGGGGCAGCGGAGCCAACTGGCGCCGCTGCCCTTTGCTGTTCCCGGGTGGCGGCGCGCTGGCTCAGCCAGGCGTGCCGCTGCCCCTCATCCGGAACCGGACCATGATACGATTTCTCCTGAGCCGTCTCGGCCTGCTCATTCCGACCTTTCTCGGTGTGACGCTGATCTCCTTCAGCTTCATCCGCCTGCTCCCGGGTGATCCGGTTGAGCTTCTGGCGGGGGAGCGCGGCATTGATCCCGAGCGCAAGGCGCTGATTTTCCAGCAGCTGGGCTTCGACAAGCCACTGTGGGAGCAATATCTCGACTTCCTCGTCAAGATTTTTCACGGCGATCTGGGCGTCTCTTTCGCCACCAAGAAGCCGATCCTGACCGAGTTTCTGCAACTCTTCCCCGCGACGGTGGAACTTGCCTTCTGCGCCATTCTCATTGCCGTGCTGCTGGGCATCCCGCTTGGCATCTTCGCGGCAGTCAAGCGCGGCACGGTGGCCGATCAGACCATCATGGGCACCGCGCTTGTCGGCTATTCCATGCCGATCTTCTGGTGGGGTCTGCTGCTGATCATCCTGTTCTCGGTGACACTGCAGTGGACACCGGTTTCTGGCCGCATCTCGCTGATGTATTTCTTCCCGCAGGTGACCGGCTTCATGCTGATCGACAGCCTGCTGTCCGGACAAAAGGGCGCGTTCCTGTCTGCCGTCCGCCATCTGATTCTTCCCTCGATTGTGCTGGCGACCATTCCGCTGGCCGTTATCGCCCGGCAGACCCGCTCGGCCATGCTGGAAGTCATGGGTGAGGACTATGTGCGCACGGCCCGGGCCAAGGGGCTGCCGCCGCTGCGGGTGATCGGCCTGCATGCGCTGCGCAACGCGCTGATCCCCGTCATCACCACCATCGGCCTGCAGGTAGGTGTCCTGCTGGCAGGCGCGATCCTGACCGAGACGATCTTCTCCTGGCCCGGCATTGGCAAGTGGCTCCTCGATAGCGTTCTTCGAAGAGACTACTTCGCCGTACAGGGAGGGCTGCTGCTGGTTTCTGGCATCATCATGCTGGTGAACCTGATCGTTGACGTGCTTTACGGGCTCATCAACCCGCGTATCCGGCACAACTGAGCGCGGAGGAAAAACCATGACAAAAACCTCAGAGGCCGCACCCGTTTCGGCCGAAAAGCTCGCCCAGGAAAGCCGCAACGCCACCCGCGCCATGCTGGCCGAATTCTGGTACTATTTCTCTCAGAGCCGCGGTGCCGTTATCGGCCTGGCTGTGTTCGCACTCGTGGTGCTGATGGCCATTTTCGCGCCGCTCATCGCCCCGCATGCGCCGCAGGTGCAGTACCGTGACAGCTTCCTCGTCCCGCCGGCCTGGGTTGAAGGCGGCGATTGGCGCTTCCTGCTCGGTACCGATGCCGTGGGGCGTGACATCCTTTCAAGGCTTATCTTTGGTGCGCGGTATTCTCTGTTTATTGGCGCGCTGGTGGTGACCATCGCGTCCTCTGGCGGGATCGTGCTTGGCCTTGTTGCCGGCTATGCCCGTGGTGCCGTCGATACGTTCATCATGCGCGTGATGGATATCATTCTGGCGTTTCCGTCCCTGCTGCTGGCGCTGGTTCTGGTCGCGATCCTTGGGCCCAGCTTGACCAATGCGATGATCGCCATTGCCCTGGTGCTGCAGCCGCATTTCGTCCGCCTCACCCGTGCGGCGGTCATGGCCGAGCGCAACCGCGATTATGTGGTGGCGGCGCGCGTGGCCGGGGCAGGGCACTTGCGGCTGATGTTCAAGACCATCCTGCCGAATTGCGTTGCGCCGCTAATCGTGCAGGCAACGCTCTCCTTCTCCAACGCCATTCTCGATGCGGCCGCCCTCGGCTTCCTCGGCATGGGCGCTCAGGCTCCCACCCCGGAATGGGGCACGATGCTGGCGGAGGCGCGGGAATTCGTCACGCGCGCCTGGTGGGTCGTCACCTTCCCCGGTCTTGCCATCCTCATCACGGTTCTGGCCATCAACCTGGTCGGCGACGGTCTGCGTGATGCGCTCGATCCCAAGCTGAAGCGGAGCTAAGCCCATGGCGCTACTTGAAATCCGCAACCTCCGGGTCGAGTTCGACACCGCCAAGGGCCCGTTCCGCGCGCTGGACGGCGTGGACTATACGGTCGAGGCCGGTGAAGTGCTGGCCATCGTCGGCGAGTCCGGTTCGGGCAAGTCGGTTGCCATGCTGGCCACCATGGGGCTTCTGCCGGACACGGCCACCATCACGGCGGACAAGATGGAGTTTGAAGGCCGTGACATGCGCAAGCTCTCTGCAGCAGAGCGGCGCAAGGTCATCGGCAAGGACATCTCCATGATCTTCCAGGAGCCGATTGCCAGCCTCAACCCGTGCTTCACCGTCGGCTTCCAGCTCAATGAAGCGCTGAAGGTGCATACCGATCTGTCCGGCAGCGCCCGCAAGGCCCGCGTGCTGGAACTGATGAAGGCGGTGGGCATTCCCGAGCCGGAGCGCCGGGTCAATTCCTTCCCGCACCAGATGTCGGGTGGCCAGTGCCAGCGCGTGATGATCGCTATGGCCATCGCCTGCGCCCCGAAGCTGCTGATCGCCGACGAGCCGACGACGGCGCTCGACGTGACGATCCAGAAGCAGATCCTCGACCTGCTGATGAAATTGCAGAAGGACAGCGGCATGGCGCTGATCATGATCACCCATGACATGGGTGTCGTGGCCGAAACCGCCGACCGGGTGATCGTGCAGTATCAGGGCCGGAAGATGGAAGAGTCCGATGTGCTCTCCCTCTTCGAGGCGCCCAAGCACCCTTACACCCGTGCGCTGCTGTCGGCGCTGCCGGAAAACGCCACCGGCGACCGGCTGCCGACCGTGAGCGACTTTGCCAAGACCTTTGCAGCGCAGGAGGCCGGCGCATGAGTGACGCAATCCTCAAGGTGCGCGATGTCACGCGCGAATATGTCATCGGCGGCGGCCTGTTTGCCAAGCCTCGCGTGCTGAAGGCGGTGAAGGGCGTCAGCTTCGATGTGGAGCGCGGCTCCACCCTTGCCATCGTCGGCGAGAGCGGCTGCGGCAAGTCCACCCTTGCCCGCATCCTCACCATGATCGACCCTCAGACCTCCGGCTCCATCGAGATCGACGGCCTGTCCATCGACATCGCCAGGACCGGCATCTCCCGCGAAATGCGCCGCAAGGTGCAGATCGTGTTCCAGAACCCCTATGGCTCGCTGAACCCGCGCCAGAAGATCGGCCACGTTCTGGAAGAGCCGCTGCTGCTCAACACGGATATGTCCGCTGCCGAGCGGCGTGATGCGGCGCTGTCCATGCTGGAAAAGGTGGGGCTGAAGCCGGAGCATTACGGCCGTTATCCGCACATGTTCTCCGGCGGTCAGCGCCAGCGCGTGGCCATTGCCCGGGCGATCATGCTGAAGCCGAAGCTGCTGGTGCTGGACGAGCCGGTCTCCGCGCTCGACCTTTCCGTTCAGGCGCAGATCCTCAACCTGCTGAAGGATCTGCAGGACGAGATGGGCCTCACCTATGTGTTCATCAGCCACGACTTGTCGGTTGTGCGTTACCTCGCCGACAAGGTGATGGTGATGTATTACGGCGAAGTGGTGGAATACGGCACCCGTGAAGAGGTGTTCGACAACCCGCAGCACGAGTATACCCGCACCCTCTTCGGGGCGACGCCGAAGGCCGATGTGGACAGCATCCGCGCCCGCCTCGCGGCCAAGGCTGCGGCGGCCTGAAGCAGAACTGATTGAGGATATGCCCCGCGAGGCCGCCCGCCGGTCTCGCGGGGTTTTTGTTTTCGAGCCTTGGTGATGCGGTAAAAACCCGCTATTGCCTTGAGCGAACGAAACGGGAATCGCACGGATGCTCTGGTCGCCCCAGCAGGAAAAGGCCTTGTCGGATGCCGCGCGCTGGCTGAAGCGCGGCGACAAGCAGGTGTTCCGCCTTTTCGGCTTTGCCGGAACGGGCAAGACGACGCTGGCCCGCCATCTGGCGGAAGGGATTGATGGCGACGTGTGCTTCGGCGCCTTCACCGGCAAGGCCGCGCATGTACTGCGCCAGAAGGGCTGCACGGATGCCGGCACCATCCACTCGCTGATCTACCGGCCGCGCGCGGCCAAGGAAGAGGAGATCGTCGAGGAGGGCGAGGACAGCGGTCCGCAGTTTGCCCTGAAGCGCGACAGCGATGCGGCGCGGGCGTCCCTCATCGTCATCGATGAATGTTCCATGGTGGATGAGGATCTGGGCCGCGATCTTCTGTCCTTCGGCACGCCGGTGCTGGTGCTGGGCGATCCGGCGCAGCTGCCGCCGGTGAAGGGCGGTGGCTATTTCACCGAGGCCGAGCCGGACGTGATGCTGACCGAGGTGCACCGGCAGGCGCAGGACAATCCGATCGTGCGCATGTCCATGACGATCCGCGAGGGCGGCAGCCTTGATTACGGCACCTTCGGCGCCAGCCGCATCATCTCCCGCCGGGAGATCGACAAGGAGCAGATTCTGGCCGCCGATCAGGTGCTGGTCGGCACCAACCGCACCCGCCGCCTTTACAACAACCGCATTCGCGAGCTGAAGGGCTTCCTCCAGCCCATGCCTGCCGTTGGCGACAAGCTGGTGTGCCTCAGAAATGACAAGACCCGCGGCCTGCTCAACGGCGGGTTGTGGCAGGTGAAGCGGCAGAAACAGTCCAAGGGCAACACCCTGCGCTACGACATCATGCCCGAGGATGAGCCGGGCAAGCAGTCGGTGGAAATCAAGGTCATGCCGGCGCTGTTCGAGGAAGGCGCGGAGCAGATCCCCTACGCCCTGCGGCGCAAGTCCGACGAATTTGATTTCGGCTATGCCCTCACCGTGCACAAGGCCCAGGGCTCGCAATGGGACCGCGTTGTCCTCTTCGACGAAAGCTTCGCCTTCCGCGAACACCGCGACCGCTGGCTCTACACCGCCGTCACCCGCGCAGCGGAGAGCATTACCGTGGTGCGGTGAGTATTTACGGGAACCATGAATGCCCAGCTGCTGACAGCAGCCCGGTGTGGTGCATTTGATTTATGCTAGGGCATCTCCGCCCCCCCTCCCCACGAGGGGGAGGGGAACCGCAGCGCCGTGCCTGAGTGATCACAATGGAGGCCTTCTCCATGTTGCCACCGGCTTTAAGCACAATGTGTGCATGCAATGGCTCAGCGAGGGGGAGGGGGACAGATAGGCCGTGCCGGGTCACCCGGATTGCGCGCTGCCACTCCACTCCCTGTGTGAAACCCTGCATTTCCGTGGACTGTGGCGGGGTGTCTCTTTATCGCCGCCTTTGCGGGCTCTATCGTCCGCGCTCCCTTGCCGGCCTGCGGAAGGCAGGGGCTATCCGATCAATTTGCGATGGAACGACCCCATGTCCGATCTCTCCGACCTGAGCCCCGAGACCCCCGGCTTTGCCGCGACGCCCGCCACCGGCAAGAAGGCGCAGGTCTCCCCCGAAGTGGCGCTCAGGATTGCGCGGCGGATTGCGGAGGAGATCGGCTGTCAGCCGAACCAGGTCAATGCCACGGTGCAGATGCTGGATGAGGGTTCGACCGTGCCCTTCATCGCCCGCTACCGCAAGGAAGCGACCGGCGGGCTGGATGACACCCAGCTGCGCAAGCTGGAAGAGCGGCTGATCTATCTGCGCGAGATGGAAGACCGGCGTGCCGCCATCGTGCGGTCGATTGATGAGCAGGGCAAGCTGACGGACGAGCTGGCGCTGAAGATCGCGCAGGCCGACACCAAGGCGGTGCTGGAAGACCTTTATCTGCCCTTCAAGAAGAAGCGCCGCACCAAGGCGCAGATTGCCCGCGAGGCAGGGCTGGAGCCGCTGGCCGATGCGCTGCTCACCGATCCGCGCAAGGTGCCGGAAACGGAAGCTGCTGCCTTTGTCAGCGAGGAAAAGGGCGTGGCCACGGTGAAGGATGCGCTGGATGGAGCACGCCAGATCCTGATGGAGCGCTTCTCCGAAAACGCCGAACTGGTCGGCCGCCTGCGCGAGTATCTGACCGCCAAGGGCGTTGTCGTTTCCAAGGTCATCGACGGCCAGCAGGAGCCGGGGGCCAAGTTCGCCGATTATTTCGATTATTCCGAGAGCTGGGCCAAGATCCCCAGCCACCGGGCGCTGGCGCTGTTCCGTGGCCGCAACGAGGGTGTGCTTTCCGTAGAGCTGACGGTGGACACCGATGTGACCGAGGGGCTGAAGCCCGTCGAGCGCATGGTGGCGCATGCTGCCGGCATCTCCGAGCAGGGCCGCCCGGCGGACAAGTGGCTGATGGATGTGGCCCGCTGGGCCTGGAAGGTGAAGCTGGCGCTGCACCTTGAGCTTGACCTGATGGGCGACCTGCGCGACCGGGCCGAGGAAGAGGCCATCCAGGTGTTCGCCCGCAACCTCAAGGACCTGCTGCTCGCCGCCCCCGCCGGTGCCCGCGCCACGCTGGGGCTGGACCCGGGCATCCGCACGGGCGTGAAGGTGGCGGTGGTGGATGCCACCGGCAAGCTGGTGGAGACGGCCACCGTCTATCCCTTCCAGCCGAAGAACGACATGGCCGGTGCCCGCAACACGCTGATGGCGCTGATCGCCCGCCACAAGGTGGGGCTGATCGCCATCGGCAACGGCACGGCAAGCCGCGAGACTGACCGTCTGGCCGCAGATTTTCTGGCCGATATTCCGGTCGCGGCGCGGCCCATCAAGGTCATCGTCAACGAGGCGGGTGCCTCGGTCTATTCGGCCTCCGAGCTGGCAGCCAAGGAAATGCCGGATGTGGATGTGTCCCTGCGCGGGGCGGCCTCCATCGCCCGCCGCCTGCAGGACCCGCTGGCCGAGCTCGTCAAGATCGAGCCCAAGTCCATCGGCGTCGGCCAGTATCAGCATGACGTGAACCAGACCCGTCTGGCCCGTGCGCTCGATGCCGTTGTGGAAGATGCGGTGAACGCGGTGGGTGTGGATCTCAACACCGCCTCGCCTGCGCTGCTCGCCCGCATTTCAGGCTTGGGCGAAAGCCTTGCCAAGGCCGTGGTTGAACACCGCGACAGCATTGGCCGCTTCACCAGCCGCAAGCAGCTGATGGATGTGCCGCGCCTTGGCGCCAAGGCCTTCGAGCTTTGCGCAGGGTTCCTGCGCATCCGCGACGGTGACAATCCGCTGGATTCATCCTCCGTGCACCCGGAAGCCTATCCGCTGGCCGAGCGCATCGTGAAGGCCTGTGGCCGGGATGTGCGGCAGATCATGGGCGACAGCGCCTTCCTGAAGACGCTGAATGCGGCCCAGTTCACCGACGAACGCTTCGGCCTGCCGACGGTGCGCGACATCATCGCCGAGCTGGAAAAGCCGGGCCGCGATCCGCGCCCCGAGTTCAAGACCGCAACGCTGCTGGATGGTGTGGAAGAGATTTCAGACCTGCGCGTGGGCATGAAGCTGGAAGGCACGGTCACCAACGTCACCAATTTCGGCGCTTTCGTTGATATCGGCGTGCATCAGGACGGTCTTGTCCACGTGTCGCAGCTGGCGGACAAGTTCGTCGATGATCCGCACAAGGTGGTCAAGGCGGGCGATATCGTGTCGGTGACGGTGCTGGAGGTGGATGCCAAGCGCAAGCGCATCTCCCTGACCATGAAGAAGGCCGCCGATTATCAGGCCGCCCGCGAGCGGACCAGCCAGGATGGCCCGCGTGACCCGCGCGGCCCCCGTCCGGGTGGAGGTGCCCCGCGTGGCGGCGGCGCCCCCCGTGGCGGCGGCACTCCGGCCCCGGCCAGCGGCGGCAACAGCGCCATGGCCGCAGCTCTCGCTGCTGCGATGAACCGCAAGGGCAAGTGACCGGGGGCTGCTTCCGGAGGGGGAGCTACTGCATGCATACATCCTGCCTGAGGCCGAAGGCAGCTTGGGTAAAGCCTGCAGTTTGGTCACTTGGGCACGGTCTTTCCGCCCCCCTCTCCCTCGTGGGGAGGGGTGAGGGGTGGGGGGAAGGCCTTTCCGTCTGGCAGAGTGTTCATTGATATCAGATAGCTGCTCCTCGTGACGCCTCTTCAGGTATCTATCTGTCTTTCATATAGTTTTCGGCTCAGAGCCCCCCACCCCTTACCCCTCCCCACCAGGGGGAGGGGGGCGGCAGGCGTCCTCCCGAAAAGCAAACGCCTCATTGCGGGCAGTTTCCGAACCTGATGTGTGAATCCGGTAGCTCAAGGGGGGAGAGGGGGCGCTGCGGCAAAAGGAGAGTGCCCTCCGCCCCAGCTCTCACGCAAAACGGGGCGGAGGGATAGGGTCAGTGGCTGATGCCGCTGCCGCCGGTGATGGCGATGGTGTAGGGCATGCCTTCCACCGGGATTTCGCCGGTCTGCTTCAGGTCAGCGGTGCTGATGAGGCGCAGGAGGCCCTTGTTCGGATCGGTCATCACCACTGTATCCCCAGCCACGGCAAGGCGCGGGCGCGGGTCGCGCCAGTGGCCGTCCATGCTGTAGGGCTCGCTCACCTTGCCGGACACCTCGATCTCGCCCGACAGGATGTTCAGGCGGTGCAGCGTGCCGTCTTCGGTCAGCACATAGGCTGCCTGCGGCTTGGCCGGATCCAGCACGAAGTCCACCCGGCGGAAGGGCAGGGTGACGCGGGTGAAATGCGGCGCATCGGCCGGGTCCACTACAACAAGGCCGTCAGCGCCATAGTTGCCGAGGAAGGCCTGCATGCCCTTCACGCCCAGCAGCGTGCCGGTCTTGCCCTTCGGGAAATCGGCAGGATAAGGCAGGAGCGAGAACTCGGGCTTTGCCTTGTCCGTCTTCACCGTCAGGATGCCGTCTTCGCAGCCCGCCGCCAGATAGGCGCCGGAGAAGGCCTCGCCATGAATGCCGGGGCAGGAGGCCAGATCCGATACCGGCTTGCCATCGGCGGTGAACGCCTGCAGCCCGAGGCGTGGCAGGCTGGAGGCGCCTTCCGGCTTTTCCTTGGCCGAAACAGTCGAGAGCACGTAGTCGCCGAAGACGGCGACGAAGCCATGGTGCGCAATCTCCTGCGGGAAGTCACGCATCTGCGGATCGCCGCCAAGAAGGCCCTTCACATCGGCAAGTGTCGCCTTGGCGTCCTTGTCGAAATTGATGGCCAGCACGCCGGAGTGCTCCACCACATGCACCGGATTGCCGCCCTCCATGGAGGTGCTGAGCAGGGCCGGGTCGCTGACCTCAAGGTCGGCATGGTCGCCGTGGCTTTCCAGGGTGATGCCGCTCTTCAGGAAATCGGCACGGTCCGCTTCAGCCTGCACCACGGCAATGCCTGCGCCATCACCGAAGGGATAAAGCCTTGCGTGGCTCTTCACCTCGAAGGACCAGCGCTGGTCGGGCTTGTCCAGATCGATCGCCGTGATCTTGCCGGTGGAATGATCGCCAACGAAAACACGCCAGTGGCTCTGGGCTTCGTCCGCCCGCACCATTGTTCCGCTTGCGGCCAGCGCCATCATCGCCAGCGCAAGGGCCGTCGTCTGCCTGAGCATCTCAAACTCCTGTAATGTTATCTTATAACATTGCTACTTAAGCCAGGCCACGCCTGTCTGGCAAGCCTTTTTGGACCTGAATCTCAGCCTGCCCCCCGCGGAATTTTGTCAAAATGCATGGCCGGTAAGAACTCATTAACCATTGCCAGATGACGTAAGGGGATCAGAGGGGGCTGCTATGGATGAGATTCTGGCGCCGGAAGGCACTGTTTCCCGGCAAGGGAGCGCGTTGCGCGGTGCTGCCTGTTCCAGAATCCATCCAGCGGGGCGCATTGAGGCCGGTTCCTGCAAATGGCGGAAGCCCCTGAGACTGGATCTTGCCATTCCCGCTGCGGTTCTTCCCGTGTTGCTGTTGCCTCTGGCTGCTACATCCGCAAGCGCGCAGGGGGCCTTTTTCCCGGTGGTGACGGTTGCCGGATGTGATGCGCCGTCCATGGCGGCCCTCGGTGTCTTTGCCACGGTTGCTGATTGTTATGGAGACACATCGGGCAACCCCGGGCTTGGCGTCACTTCAACCGGCTTTGACGGACAGCACGGGGGCGGTGCCGGCTGGGGCGGAGCTTCAGGTGGCGGGGCTGGCGGCGGCGGGCTTTCGCTGCGGATCTCCAATGCTTTCGACTATGTCCAGTACAATGGCGGGCCAGCAGCCTTCTCGCTTCTGAGCATGGGCGGCAGGGGCGGTCATGGCGGCGATGGCAACATCATTCATGACGGGGCGTCCGGCGGCCAAGGAGGTGATGGCGGATCGGTGATCTTCATGCTGGAGCCCTCCGGCAGCATCGAAACCGGGACCATGGGAACCATCGGCATCCTTGCGGTCAGCAAGGGTGGCCAGGGCGGTGACGGTGGCGAGGGCCATGGCGCGTCAGATGGCGGCACCGGTGGCCTCGGCGGCAATGGCGGTTCTGTCTCTGTCATCACCAGTGCCGGCTCGAGCATCTCAACCGCCGGCAACTATGCAGCTGCGGTGTCTGCTCTCAGTGAAGGGGGCTATGGCGGAGCGGGTGGGAGCGGCGGCTTCTTCTTCGGCCGTGGCGGCTCGGGCGGACAGGCCGGAAACTCCGGGTCATCGGTCAGTGTTGGCAATTCCGGCACGCTTTCAACGCTTGGCGTCATGTCGCATGGCGCTCTCGCCCGCAGTGTCGGCGGCAATGGCGGAGAAGGCGGGGTCACCACCGGCACAATCCTCGTTCTGGGCGGCAATGGCGGTGCAGGCGGCAACGGAGAGCGTGTCGCGATGATGAACCTGGGCCGTATTACAACGGCCGGGGATCATGCGCGTGGCCTGTCGGGCCTGAGCATTGGCGGCGGTGGCGGCGATGGCGGGCAGGCCTTCGACTACAGCTCCTTTTACGGAGTTGCAATCGGTGGAAATGCCGGCGGCGGCGGCGACGCCGGCATGGTGACGATCGACAATTCCGGAACCATTCTCACAGCTGGGCGCTACGCAACTGGCATGGTTGGGCGGTCGATTGGCGGCGGTGGCGGTGAGGGCGGCTCTGCTCAAAGCGTGGTTCTGGGATATCAGGCCGCGGTGTCGCTGACGATGGGCGGTCTGGGCGGTTCGGGCGGCGATGGCGGCATGGTAACGCTCACCAGCTCCGGACGGGTTGCCACCGGATATATCGATCCCCTGGACGCGGTTGAGCCGCGCAATGTGCAATTGCCGGGCGATCATGCAGCAGGCATGCTGGCACAATCCGTTGGTGGCGGTGGAGGCAACGGCGGGGCGGTGATCTCGGTCACGGCAGCTGCCAGCGGCAGTGGTGCCGTTGATGTTTCGGTCGCGCTGGGCGGTAGTGGCGGCTCGGGCGGCGACGGTTCGGATGCCGCCGTATTTGTCCTGAGCGGTGGCTCCGTCGTCACTTATGGACGGCTGGCTCCTGCAGTCTATGCTCAGTCTGTCGGCGGTGGCGGCGGCACCGGCGGCCATGCGATCGGCGTCGGCGCTGCGGTGGGAGAAGCAGCCGTCAGCCTTTCGGCCGTAGTGGGTGGCACGGGCGGCAGTGGCGGCAATGGCGGAACGGCTTCGGTCTACAATGAAGGATCTGCCGCCACAGCATCTTCCAGGTCGCCCGCAGTGTTCGCCCAGTCCGTGGGCGGCGGCGGCGGCAGTGGAGGCAGCGTTGTCGCGGTTGATACGGACATTGGCAAGAACGCGCTCAGTTTGAATGTTGCCCTCGGCATGACCGGCGGCAGCGGCGGGCAGGGCGGTGCGGCCAATGCGACAACCTCCATCTCCAGCACCATTCAGACACTGGGGCATCAGTCGCACGGACTTCTCGCACAATCAGTGGGCGGCGGCGGCGGGCATGGCGGCGACGTTCACACCTATGCGATCTCTGCCATTTACGGAAACGGTCATGCTGTGGCAGTGCCCATCGCCGTTGGCGGTCACGGGGGCAGCGGCGGTACCGGGGGCAGTGTGACGGTCAGCCATGCCGGCAGCATCCTGACATTTGGCGATCAGGCCCATGGCCTGTTTGGCCAGTCTGTCGGCGGCGGCGGCGGGGATGGCGGCTCCGTGCTGGCCTTGTCGATTGCCGCAACGCTGGACAGCCAGAGCGGGGAAAACAAGGACAAGGGCGGCAGGGCTGTCAGTACGGCGGTGACCGTTGGCGGGCATGGCGGCGTGGGGAACCATGGCGGCAGCGTTGTTGTCAATGCGGCGGCGGGCAGCACCATTGCCACCTCGGGCGTCATGGCCACGGGCGTGAAACTCCAGTCGGTTGGCGGCGGTGGCGGCACCGGCGGCGTGGCGCACAGCTTTGCCGTGTCGACATCGGTGCCAAGCTGGAACCGCTTCTATCCACCGCAGCCGCTTCTGCTCAGACTGGTCAACAAGGTGAGGGGGCTGCCCTCGCGCGAGACAGACAAGAAGAACGGTGCCGACATTGCCGTTTCCGTCGGTGGCTGGGGCGGTGCAGGCGGTAATGGCGGCAGCGTCACCTTCACTGCGGGGCCGGGCGCAACCGTCGCGACATCCGGAGTCATGGCCTATGGTGTCCATGGCCAGTCGGTTGGCGGTGGCGGCGGCTCCGGCGGTCACGCCATTTCCAACGGTTTCATCGGCTTTGATACCTACGCCCTTGGGGTGTCTGTCGGTGGCTCCGGTTCTTCTGCCGGGGACGGCGGATCCGTCAGCTTGGCCGGCAGCGCAGCGGGTCCTGAAACCAGCTGGAGCCTCATTTCGACGCAGGGTGCCAACGCACATGGCATCTTCGCCCAGTCCATTGGCGGTGGCGGCGGCGATGGCGGAGCGGCTGCTTCCGCCATCAAGAGCATCCCCGTTCTGAGTGGTCAGGGTTTTGAGATGGCGATCGGCGGCGCGAGCGGCAGCTCCGGCGCGGGTGGCAGCGTTCTGGTGAGCAATCCCGGACGTGTGCAAACCGCTGGAGCGGGCGCCCATGGCATCTTTGCCCAGTCCGTGGGTGGCGGTGGCGGCTACGGGGGCGATACCACTGCCGGAGGCCTTATGAAGCTGGCCATCGGGCGTGCGGGGTCAGGCGGCGGCAGCGGCGGGAGCGTGGCCGTTGAAGGGCAGGGCGCCATTGTCACGCTGGGGGCTGGCGCTGCCGGCATCTTTGCCCAGTCGGTCGGCGGCGGCGGCGGGGCAGGTTCTCTGGCGCATGAAGGCTCCCTTCCGTTTCTGCCGGACACCAACTACGGGCTTGCGCTCACCATTGGCGGCGGTGGCGGCAACGGGGGCTGGGGCGGCGATGTGTCGGTGAACTTCGGCGGCGGCATCGGCACCTATGGTGCCGTCGCCCCTGCCATCCTGGCCCAGTCGATCGGCGGCAGCGGCGGTGCCTTGGGCGTTGTTCGCGGCACAATTGCCGGTGGCGCCTTTCCGATCACGGTGACCTCCAGAGGGGCGTTCGGGTTCGCAGGGCAGGTTGCTATTGACGACACCCAGGCACCCGCTCCGCTTCTTGTTGAAACCCGGGGCGACGGCTCGGCGGGCATCATTGCCCACGTGGCAAGTGGTGGAGGCGGCCTGGTGCTGATGGACACCGCTGTTCTGCCTCTCGATATTACGGCAGATCCCATTCTGCCATCCTCGCTGCCTTTGGAGTTCGGCGGCATCGACGTCAATCTGCGTGGCGGCATCTACACTTTGGGTGCCTCCGCTTATGGCATTCTGGCGATGGACCTTCCGCAAACCGTCGCGCTGCTGGGCACGGATGGCCTTCGGATACCGCAATCGGCCGCCAGCTCCGGTTCTGGGACCGGGATCAATATCTGGCTTCACCGCACCAGCACCGTCAGCACCTGGGGACGCGGGGCGCATGGCATCTACGTGGTGAGCAATGCGGACTATAACGGCAGCACTGCGCTTACCGCCCGCCTCGACGGCATGCTTGCCGTGCAAGGTCCCGATGCCTGGGCGGTGAACATTTCCGACGGCTTGACCAGCGGCAGCACAGCTCTGGGGCAGGTTGCACAACTGAATATCGGCCGCACCGGCACCGTAAGTGCTGCAAAGGGCAGTGCGGGCGGTATCCGGGTGGGGGCGCAGGTGAGTACCCTGTTCCTGGATGTGGAAGGCGCTCTGCGGGCACCCGGCGGAACTGCCCTTTGGTCCGAAGCCGGCGGTGCGCTGAACGTGCGGAGCGGCGGTATTCTGGAAGGGGATATCTCAGGTCCAGCCACCCGGGACCTGCTGATCAGCAATGCTGGACTGATCTTTGGCTCGATCCTCAATGGCGGCAGTTATACGATTGTCGATGGGGGAAAGCATTTCCTGGCACTTGATCCTGCGGGGCTTGCCAGTGACCGCATCGACCTGCTGTCACTCGAGACGGGCCGGGATCAGATCATTCCGCAGCTGACCACATTTGCGTCTGCATTTGCGCAACCGAGCACCGTCCTGAGCTTTGCGGGGGCGACCGACACGTCGCCCATCGTTCAGAGCCCGGGGGAGCCTTTGCCGTTCGGGTTCGCCTCCGGCACCGTGGCAACCCGTTTCGTCTATGATTTCTACCATGACCGGGCGCTTGTCACCGGGGCCTCCGTCGACTTCGGGCGGGCCGGGCTTAGCGGCAATTCCGGCAAGGCCGCCACCTTCGCCAATGACATGGTCACAGCGCTCGGCAGCAATGTGCCCGGCGCCTATCCCGAGCTGGAGGCCCTGCTGCTGTCTGCGGCCAATGCGGTTGATCCGAAGGCTCTGGAGTCCAGTCTGGCCGTTTTTGACGCGGCTGATTTCAGCAAGGCCAGTGAGACAACGCTTGCCTCTTCCGGGACGCACTTGTCGAACATGCAGAGCTGCGGCGGCACGGTGGGGCCCTATGCGGCCATTGCCGAGGAGGCGTGCAACTGGGCCAAGGTGACCGGCAGCACCACGCGCTATGACTGGTCAAGTGATGTTGACACGGTCATGGTCAGCCTCGGCCGTCAGCAGCGCGTGAGCGATGATCTGGTCATTGGCCTCAGCACTGCCTATGAGGGCTCCCGGTTCCGCGCCAGCGGCAGATCTGCCTCGGGCTACCGGCTGTATCTTGGTGCTATTGCCAAGGTGTCACAGGGACCGGTCTATGGCTCTGTGTCGCTCAACGGCAGCTATGGCAGCGGCAAGGCGGAACGGCTCATTTCGTCTGCGGGGACAGCCTATGTTGCCAGGTCGCGTCCTTCCACGCTGGCGCTTGCCTCGCGGTTGCGGGCTGGTGTGCTGGCCAAGGCCGGGCAGATCGATGTGATCCCCAGCGTTGAACTGGATCTGGCAGTCCTGCAGGACGGAGGCTTCACGGAGTCGGGCGCGGGCTCGCTCAATCTGAAGATCCACCGCGCGACCCATTTCCTTGCCGATGTCCGCCCGGTCTTGCGCCTGTCCACCGACCATCCTTTTGCGGGTGGGATTGTGCGCGGCTATGTGGAAGCGGGTGCCCGGATTGCGCTCAATGGCCTGCGGCACACTGTCTCGCTGCCGGGCTCTCCTGCGCCGGGTGAGCGGCTGCGTCTTGAGCTCAAACGGGATCCGGCCGTTGCGACACTCGGGCTTGGCGGCTCTCTTCTGTGGGGCAGCAACATGGAGGCCCGGATGCATTATGAGGCAACGGCAGGGCGCAACACGCTTGGCCATTCGGCAAGCCTGAAACTTGGCCTGAAATTCTGACGGTGGTCCTCAACAGACATGTTGTGAGGGTGCCCGGCAGACGGGCACCCTCCGGGATCACCCCTCGCTGAGCATCAGCCTGGGGTCCACCAGCCGGTCGAAATCTTCGGCGGAGATGTAGCCGAGGTCGAGGCAGGCGGCTTTCAGGGTCATGTCGTGCTCATAGGCGTGATGGGCAGCCTTGGAGGCCTTGTCATAGCCGATGTGCGGGCTGAGGGCGGTCACCAGCATCAGCGAGTTTTCGACATAGCCGGCGATGCGGGCCTCGTTCGCCTCCATGCCGTCCACCATGAACTTGCGGAAGCTGGTGCAGCCATCGGCCAGCATGCGGGCGGACTGGAGTACGGCGTTGATCATCAGCGGCTTGTAGACGTTCATCTCCAGATAGCCGCTGGCCCCGCCCATGCCCACCGCCACGTCATTGGCCATCACCTGAATGCAGAGCATGGCCATGGCCTCGCACTGGGTGGGGTTGACCTTGCCCGGCATGATGGAAGAGCCCGGCTCGTTGGCCGGGAGGATCAGCTCGAACAAGCCGCAGCGCGGGCCGCAGGCGAGCAGGCGGATGTCATTGGCGATCTTGAAGAGCGAGCCGGCCGTGGTCTTCAGCGCGCCATGCAGCATCACCAGCCCGTCATGGGCGCCTTGCGCGGCAAACTTGTTGGGTGCGGTGATGAAGGGCAGGCCGGTCAGCGCCGCAATACGGGCCGCGGCCCCTTCGGCAAAGCCCTTTGGTGCGTTGAGACCGGTGCCGACCGCCGTGCCGCCAAGCGCCAGCTTGTAGACATCGGGCAGGGCACCTGCGATGCGGTCGAGGTTCTCGTCCAGCATCTCCACATAGCCGGAGAATTCCTGGCCAAGGGTCAGCGGCACCGCGTCCTGCAGATGGGTACGGCCGATCTTGATGATGTGGTCCCAGGCCTTGGCCTTCTTGTCCAGCGCATCGCGCAGCGCCTTCACGGCGGGCAGAACACGGGTCTTCACCGCGATGGCCGCAGCCATATGCATGGCGGCGGGGAAGGT
The DNA here is from genome assembly GCF_055685825.1 of Pannonibacter sp. CBAS1226. Lineage (NCBI taxonomy): Bacteria > Pseudomonadati > Pseudomonadota > Alphaproteobacteria > Hyphomicrobiales > Stappiaceae > Pannonibacter > Pannonibacter sp. CBAS1226. The sequence goes on from NZ_JBVOUO010000010.1 coordinate 47,159, forward strand.
GTCGTTGGAGGACTGCGACATGTTGACGTGGTCATTGGGGTGCACCGGCTTCTTGGAGCCGAGCGCCCCGCCTGCCACCTCGATGGCGCGGTTCGAGATGACCTCGTTGACATTCATGTTGGTCTGGGTGCCGCTGCCGGTCATCCAGACATGCAAGGGGAAATGCTCGTCCAGCTTGCCTTCGCTCACTTCCCGCGCTGCGGCAATGATGAGGGCGGCAAGGTCCGGGCTGAGGTGGCCCAGATCCCGGTTTGTCTCGGCGGCAGCCTGCTTGAGGATGCCATAGGCGTGGATGATCTCGATGGGCATCAGCTCGGAGCTGATGTTGAAATAGGTCAGCGATCTCTGCGTCTGCGCGCCCCAGTAGCGGTCGCTCTCGACGCTGATCTCGCCCATGCTGTCAGTTTCCCGGCGCATTCTCTGCTCCATCCAAGGGGTTCGCGTCCCGCACCAGTCCTGCGCCAGGCTGCCTGCTTTGGCAACCGGAAAAGCCTGCGTTGTTTTTGCACTTGCAACTCATTCGCAAGTGTCTATGTTAAATGCAAATCGTTCTTAAAAGCATTTGCCTTTTGCGGTGCGGTGCGTAGGCTGGAGAGGAAAGGAAACCCGATGCTTCTGACAAGACGTGGATTTATACGGCAGGCGGCGCTGGCAGCGGGCGGCGTGATGGCCGGTGCTTCCGGATTAACGGGCTTCTCCGGCACCGCACGGGCGGCCTCGCAGCTGATTGTCAGTGCCACAACGGGTATGATTGCCGACACCGCATCCGTGATCGGCGGCAATCTTGTTTCCGTCTCCGCGCTGATGGGGCCGGGGGTGGATCCGCACGGCTACCGCCAGACGCGTAGCGACATTGTCGCCATGGCCCGGGCGGATCTGGTGCTGCGCCACGGGCTCTATCTGGAAGCGCAGATGGAGGCTTTCTTCGAGGATCTTTCCCGCAAGGGCAAGGTGGTGGCGGTTGCCGATACCATCGACCCGTCGCTGCTGCTGTCGCATGAAGACTATCCCGGCCGCTATGACCCGCATGTCTGGATGGACCCGGAACTCTGGAAGACCGTGTCTACCACCATCGCTTCGGCGCTGAAGACGGCGCAGCCGGATCAGGCGGAGGGCATTGAGGAGCGGCTTGCGGCCTTCACGGATGAACTGGATGCGCTGGATGCCTATTCCAGGCAGGTGCTGGGCAGTGTGCCGGAAAATGCCCGTGTGCTGGTGACGGCGCATGATGCCTTCAGCTATTTCGGCCGGGCCTATGGTTTCGAGGTGCTGGGCATTCAGGGCATCTCCACGGAAAGCGAAGCAGGCCTTGCCCGCATTGCCGAACTGGTCGACACGCTGGTCGAGCGCAAGATCGGTGCCGTCTTTGTGGAAAGCTCCGTGCCCGACCGCAACATGAAGGCGCTCATCGAGGGCGCTGCAGCGAAGGGGCACAAGGTGGCCATCGGCGGTGAACTCTTCTCCGATGCCATGGGTCAATCCGGCACCTACGAAGGCACGTATCTGGGCATGATCGACCACAACGTGACCACCATCGCCGCCGCCCTCGGTGGCAGGGTGCCGGACCGGGGCCGTCTTGGGCAATTGCAGGCTGCGGGCTGAGTAGAAGGGCAATATCAGGATGATCCCGGTGCATTTCAAACAGACGGCAAGCAGCGTCCTGCAACAACGGGAGCAACCGGCTGTGGCGATCCGGGACCTTTCCGTCTCCTATGGCGGCAAGCCTGCCCTTCTGGGCATCTCGGCGGATGTCGGGGCCGCGTCCATGACGGCCATCATCGGCCCCAACGGGGCGGGCAAGTCGACCTTGCTCAAGGCGGCGCTGGGCATCGTGCCACGCCTGTCCGGCACTGTGGACATGTTCGGTCAGCCCTTTGCGAGGGTCCGCCAGCGTGTTGCCTATGTTCCGCAGCGGGCGTCCGTCGACTGGGACTTTCCGGCCCGTGCCGAAGACGTGGTGATGATGGGGCTCTCGCGCGAGCTTGGCCTTCTCGGCCGCATCCGCCAGCATCACCGGGAGTTCGTCATGCACTGCCTGGACCGGGTGGGCATGGCTGGCTTTGCGGACCGGCAGATCGGCCAGTTGTCCGGCGGCCAGCAGCAGCGCGTGTTTCTGGCCCGGGCGCTGGCGCAGAAGGCGGATCTCTATCTGCTGGATGAGCCCTTTGCCGGCGTTGATGCCGCGACGGAGCGGGCGATCATCGGGGTGCTGAAGGCGCTCCGGGACGAGGGCCGGACGGTGGTCTGCGTGCATCACGACCTCTCCACCGTCCCGGCCTATTTCTCCCACGTGCTCGTCATCAACATGCGCCTCATCGCGCAAGGCCCGGTGGACGAAGCCTTCACCCCCGCCATCCTCCAGCGCGCCTACGGCGGGCGCCTCGACACCGCATCCCTTGCCCCCGCCGGTCCCTCCACTGCGCCGGAGCTGGACCTTGCACTGGAAACGGGGAGGTGAAGGTGGCCACCTGCTCCAGTCTTTCAGCATATGGCACAGCCTCTCAGCTCCGCTCCCCTTGGTGGTTGCCGGATTTGCAGATCTTGTTTGAAGCTGGTGAAGGCTTGGGAAAGGTCTGTGATCTGGCCATCCTGGCACGGCCTTTCAGCCCCCCTCCCCCTCGTGGGGAGGGGTTAGGGGTGGGGGGGGAAACCTCCCCGTCTGGCATGGTGTCCATTGGTTTGGGCCGGGCGTTCCTCCCGATTTCGCTTCAGAAAAATATCCGTCCTTCAGATGATTGCAGGCTCAGAGCCCCCCACCCCTCACCCCTCCCCACGAGGGGGAGGGGGGCGGAGAGGTCCCGCCATTGTGACTCTGTCAGTCGTCGCAATGTCTTCTTGCCGGCGGAGAGGCTATGTTTTCGGGGGGACGGTATAGCCGAGCCATTGGAGCCCAGCCATGACTGAGGTCCTGTCTGCCTTCCTCTCTGCGCTGATGATGCAGGCGGGATATAACGCCGCTTTGGTGGCGGTTGGTGCGAGCCTGCTGGGGGCGGCAGCGGGGAGTACGGGGACGTTCCTGTTCCTGCGCAAGCGCTCGCTGATCAGCGATGCCAGCGCCCATGCGACGCTGCCGGGCATTGTGCTGGCTTTCATGGTGATGGTGTCGCTGGGCGGCGATGGCCGTTCCCTGCCGGGGCTGCTGCTGGGCTCGGCCCTGTCTGCCGGGCTGGGGCTGCTGGCCGTGACCTTGCTCACCCGCTACACCCGTCTGGCGGAGGATACGGCGATCGGCGCCGTGCTGTCGGTGTTCTTCGGCTTCGGCATCGTGCTGCTGACGGTCATTCAGGTGATGGGCACCGGACGGCAGGCGGGGCTGGAAGGCTTTCTGCTTGGCTCCACGGCGGGCATGCTGTTCAGCGATGCGGTGCTGATTGCCTGCGGCGGTGCTATCTGCGTGCTGGTGATGCTGATTTTCCGCAGGCCCATGCTGCATGTCTGCTTTGATCCGGGGCATGCGGAAACCATCGGCATCCGCACCGGCCTTGCCGACGGCGTGATGCTGGGGCTGATGCTGGCCGTCACCGTCACCGGGCTGAAGCTGGTCGGGCTGGTGCTCATCGTCGCACTGCTGATCATTCCCGCCGCGACCGCCCGGTTCTGGAGCGAACGGGCAACCGTCATTCTTGCCCTTGCGGCCCTGTTCGGCGCGCTGGCCGGATATGTTGGCTCGGCGCTGTCGGCGGCGGCGCCCAATGTGCCTGCCGGGCCGGTGATCGTGCTGACGGCCGCGGTCTTCTTCACGGCTTCCCTGCTTGCCGCGCCGCGCCGGGGACTGGTGGCGGCCGTTCTGGCGCGGGCGCGGCAGCGCCGCCGCCTGCTGCTGCGGCAAGGGGTTCTGACGCTGGCACAGCAGGGCGTCATCCATGATCCGCGTCTTCTGCAGGCGCTGTCCCGCGCAGGTCTTCTGGCGGCTGACCGCAACCTCAATGACGAGGGCCGGGCGCTGGCGCAGATGCTGGCTCAGGACGAAGCGCGCTGGGCCGCGTTGCAGGCAGGTGGTGCCAGTGAGGATGTCATGTCGCGCTATGACGGTGTGCGTCTGATCAGCAGTCTTTTGTCCGCAGGCGAACTCGCGCAGCTGGACAGGCACGCCGCCGCCTCATCCGGGGAGCTGCGCCATGGGGTCTGAGATGTTCGGTGCGGAGTTCGTGCAATTCAGCCTGACGCCGCTGCTCATAGGCACGCTGGCCGCGCTGGCCTGTGCCCTGCCGGGCAATTTCCTCATCCTGCGGCGCGAAGCGATGATCGGCGATGCCATTTCGCATGTGGTGCTGCCGGGCATCGTCGTTGCCTTTCTGATCACCGGCCATATCTCTACCTGGCCGATGATGCTGGGGGCGGGCAGCGCGGCGCTTGTGGCCGTGGTGCTGATCGAGCTGCTGCGCCGCTATGCCAGGATGGAACCGGGCGCGGCGATGGGCGTGGTCTTCACCACGCTTTTTGCCGCCGGTGTGCTGCTGCTGGAGCAGAGCAACACCAGCACGGTGCATCTGGATGTGGAGCACGCGCTCTATGGCAATCTGGAAAGCCTGATCTGGCTGGATGCGGACGGCTGGGGCTCGCTCACCGATCCGCAGGCTTTGGCCGGGCTGCCGCCGGAACTCCCGCGCATGGCGGGTGTCACGGTGGCTGTGTTCCTGCTGATGGGGCTGTTCTGGCGGCCACTGGTGCTGATGACCTTCGACGAAGGCTATGCCGCCGCGCGCGGGCTGCCGGTGACGCTGCTCAGCCTCGGGTTGGTCACGCTTTCGGCCGTGGCGGCTGTTGCGGCCTTTGATGCGGTGGGCTCGATCATCGTCATTGCCATGTTCATCTGCCCACCCGCGACGGCACGGCTGATGACGAACCGGCTCGCAACCCAGGTGGGACTGAGCCTTGTGATCGCGGCGCTGGCTGCCATCACCGGCTATGTGCTGGCGGGCTATGGCCCGCTGTGGCTGGGGGCTGCCAATTCTGTGAGTGCGGCGGGGATGATCGCCACGGTCAGCGGTCTTTTTCTTGCGGTGGCCGCCGTGTCGGGCCGCCACCGCAAGGGGCTTGCGCAGGGGTGAATGCGTGCCTCAGCCCGGCGACACCATGGCCGCGATCATGTCATGCAGCTGGATGGTACCGAGTTTCCGGCCATCGGCGCGCGTCACGATGGCGGCCGTCTCGCTCGTCTGTGAGAACAGTCTTGCGGCATCTTCCAGCAGGCTGCCGCTGGGGATGGTCAGCTCCGTTTCGGCCAACTCGCCCTTGCGCATGATGGTGTTGACCTTCAGCACCCGGCCGCGGTTCACCTCGCGCACGAAATCGGCGATGTAGCTGTCCGCCGGGCGCAGCACGATCTCCTGGCCCGTGCCATCCTGCACGATCTCGCCATCGCGCAGGATGGCGATGCGGTCGCCAAGGCGCAGGGCCTCGTCCAGATCGTGGGTGATGAAGACGATGGTCTTCTTCAGCTCCTGCTGCAGGTCCAGAAGCACCTTCTGCATGTCCATGCGGATCAGCGGGTCGAGAGCCGAGTAGGCTTCATCCATCAGCAGGATGCCCGCGTCATTGGCCAGCGCCCGCGCAAGGCCGACACGCTGCTGCATGCCGCCGGAAAGCTGGTTGGGATAGTAATCCTCATAGCCTTCCAGCCCGACGCGGGTCAGCCAGCGGGCGGCGCGCTCCTTGGCCTCGCGTTCGGGAATGCCTTGAATTTCGAGGCCATAGATGGTGTTGCGCAGCACGGTCCGGTGCGGCAGCAGGGCGAATTTCTGGAACACCATCGCCGTCTTGTGGCGGCGGAAATCGCGCAGCTGCTGGGCAGACATGGAGCACACATCCTGCCCCTCGAACAGCACCTCGCCTGCCGTCGGCTCGATCAGCCGGTTGATGTGGCGGATGAGGGTGGATTTGCCCGAGCCGGACAGGCCCATCACCACCTGAATGCGCCCGGCTGGCATGGTGAGGTTGATGTCCTTGAGGCCCAGGATGTGGCTGTGCTTGTCGTTCAGCTCCGTCTTGGAAATGCCTTCGCGCACGAGATCCATGACGCCGGCCGGATTGGGGCCGAAGACCTTGTAGAGGCCGCGCAGCTCGATGCCCGCAACGCTTGCCTCTTCGTCCGGATCGTCTGCGGGAGTGGGGGCGTTGGTCAGATGATCAGCCATGGGCGGCCTCCGAATGTTTCTGCATGCGCTTGCCATAGGCCTGGGTGGACCGGTCGAAGATGATGGCGATGGCGACAATGGCGAGGCCGTTGAGAATGCCCATTGTGAAGAACTGGTTGTTGATCGCCTGCAGCACCGGCTGACCAAGGCCGCGCACGCCGATCATGGAGGCGACGACAACCATGGACAGGGACATCATGATGCACTGATTGATGCCGGCCATGATGGTGGGCAGCGCCAGCGGCAGCTGCACGTCTTTCAGCTTCTGCCAGGAGGAGGAGCCGAAGGCATCGGCTGCTTCCAGCACATCGGCGCTGACCAGGCGGATGCCGAGGTTGGTGAGGCGGATCATCGGCGGAATGGCATAGATGACCACGGCAATGACGCCCGGCACCTTGCCGAGGCCGAAGATCATCACCACCGGGATCAGGTAGACGAAGACCGGCATGGTCTGCATCAGGTCGAGCACCGGATTGATGGCGCCCTGAAGCCTGTCGGACCGGGCCATGGCGATGCCGATGGGAATGCCGAGCACGACCGCTGTGAGGGTACACACTGCCACCATCGCAATGGTGCGCATGGTGTCATCCCACATGCCGAGCACGCCGATCAGCACAAGTGCCACGAGACTGCCTGCCGTGATGCGCCAGCTGCGGCTGATGAGGAAGACAATGGCGAGAATGCCGGCCAGAACCAGCGGCCAGGGGGAGTTGAGCAGCAGGTTCTCGATACCGTTTAGCAGCAGGCGCAGCGGTTCGAAGGCCCGGGACAGCGCGTCGCCATAGGCGCGGGTAAACTCAAGAAACCCCGCATCGATCGTCTGCCGCATGGCACGCAACGTGCCGCGGCTGAGCGAGGGAAAGTCGAAAAGATCCATTGAAGTGTCCTTGTTGCGCCTGCCCGCTGCTTTGCGTGGAGGCGGGCGCCTGAGGATGAAAAGCGCAAGCCGGAAGGAGGCGGGCCGGACGCGCTCCGCAGGCTGTGCTGCCAAGCGCGTCCGGCCGCCTGTCAATCACCGGCTCAGAGGGCGGATTTCACCTTTTCCGCCACTTCCGGGGAGACCCAGGCCTCCCAGACTTCCGGCTTGTTCTCAAGGAACCAGAAGGCGCCATCCTCATTGGAGGCCTGATTGTCGGTCATCCAGGCCAGCACTTCGCCAGCGGTTGCGTTGTCCCAGGAACGGCCCTGGACGTAATCCATGGCAACGCCCGCCTTCTCCGCGAATTCCTTGGTCACGACGGTGTAGACCGGCGACTTGTCCCAGTCGTTGGGCTTGGGGTCGAGGCAGCCGGAGACGGCGGTGCAGCGCTCCCATTCGGCCGCATCATGCTCGACGCCCAGTTCAAGCCGAGTCATCTCGTATTTGCCAAGGATGGGCGTCGGCGCCCAGTAGTAGCCGAGCCAGCCTTCATTGCGGGAAAAGGCGCGCGAGATGGAGCCATCGAGCCCAGCTGCCGAGCCGGTGTCGACCAGCTCGAAGCCTTTGCTTTCCACATCGAAGGCTGCAAACAGATTGGTGGTCAGGGTCTGGCAGGCCCAGCCCGAGGGGCAGTTGAAGAAGGCGCCCTTGCTGCGGTCTTCCGCGCCGGGGAACAGCTCCGGCTTTGCCAACGCGTCGGCCAGCGTCTTCAGGCCATGTTCTTCAGCGAGAAAGGTGGGGACCCAGAAGCCCTCCACGCCGCCTTCCGACAGGACCTCACTGCCGATGATCAGCTTGTCTTCTGCAACGGCCTTGTCGAGCGGATCCTGGATGGTGTTCACCCACAACTCGGGAGCCATGTCCGGCTCGGCCTTTTCGGTCATGGAGGTGAAGGTCGGAACCGTGTCACCAATCACCAGCTCCACCTCGCAGCCGAAGCCTTCCTCGAGAATGATCTTGTCGATATGGGCAATGGCACCCGCTGAGGGCCAGTTCATTTCGGCCAGCGTCACCCGCCCGCATTCCTCGGCAGCCGAAGCGCCGGACATGCCAAGGCCAATCAGGGCGGCGCCCGTCAGCAGAAGTGTCTTTGTCATTGTCAGTCTCCTGTTGGTCGTCATCCGCTGGCGAGGCCTGCGGAGCGAAAGCCAGCACGATCCAGGATCACGTGGTGGCAAAATGTAATGCCGGACGGAGGGAGCCCCCCTGCGATCGAAAGTCGCCGGCATTTTGAAATATCTACCCTGCATTCAGGGTGATCGCGCTAAACATAGTCTGCTGGATATTTATGTCAAGGTTTTGACATATTTTAAAATATGCCAGTTCTGAGGGTGATTGCTAGATTTGTATTCGGTGTACTTTTTCTCATTTATATTTTTGATTAGAAAAGGAATTTTTTGCCTTTTTATTTTCACTATATACTATTCGAGATCGAACTGTTTGGGTTCTGAAGTTTTTATTTCTTTGTAGTGGTGTTATTTTTAGGGTTTCTGAAATTTTATTCCGTCCTGGATGTTTTGTCCCGCCCATGCACCGCTTGCCTTGCCTTTTCAGGGCGGCAAGCGGCTGGTGTGCTGTGCGATCTGCTTCAATATCCGGTTGTCCGGATCAAGGAATTGGTGACGTTAAATGCGGAATTCCCGCCACGTTAGGAGACTTTACGCGGCTGGTACGTATTTTCCCCTGTGAAGGGGTGCAATGCATGCTGAACGTCTTGTCCTGTATCGCGGTCGAACATGACCTGCGTTACGTCGCGCTTGCCGCAAGCGTCTGTGTCTTCGGGTCTTTCCTGTCGATGCGCATCTATACGCGCATGCGCAGGAGCGATGGCTCGCGCCAATGGCTTTGGCTGTTCCTGGGTGCGCTCGTTGCGACCAGCACGATCTGGACCACCCATTTTGCGGCCATGCTGGGCTATCTCGTCCCGTTCGACCGTTCATTTACACCCGGCTTGACCGCCGCCAGCTTTGCGATCCTGTTCCTCTGCACCTGCTTTGCCTTCGGCGTGTCCTTGCGCTCACCCGCGGGGCTGACGATCGAACTGGGCGGAGTGCTCTTTGGATTTGGCATCGCGATCATGCACTACACAGGCATGGCCGCATTTCTGGTGCCGGGCATCATCACCTGGACGCCGTCCTACGTGCTGGCATCCGTGCTGCTCGGTGCCTTGTTCGGAGGGCTTGCCTTCAACCGTGCATCCAGGCCGGTCACGCGGTTCTGCCGCTTCGGGTCGATGGTGGCGATGATCCTGGCGATTGTCTCCATGCATTTCACCGGTATGGAGGCGATGACAATCACGCCGCTGGCAGGCATCGATATTCCGCCTCAGGCGATGCCGGACGAGTATATGCTGGCTGCGGTGACCGGCATCACCACCGTCCTGCTGGTGACCGTCGGGTCGTCCTACACCATCGACCGCTTCTCCTTGCAGGAGGCAACGGAGCGCTATCAGCAGCTGACCCTGTTTGATGCTCTCACCGGTCTGCCCAACAAGGCCTGGGCGGAAGGCAAGCTCGCCGAGCTTCTGGGCAGCGCCATCCGGAGCAACGACAGGGTGGCGGTCTACACCATTGATCTGGAAGAATTCGCCATGATCAACGCCGCCCATGGTGATGTCACCGGAGATGCGGTGCTGCGGGAAGTGGGCTTGTATCTCAACGATGCCCTGATGGCCGATGAATATACCGCCCGTCTGCCGGGGGCGCAGTTCATGCTGATCAAGACGCGGGTCTTTGGCCGCCATGAAACCAGCGCCGCTGCAGCCCGGCTGCAGAAGCTGGTGGCCGGACCACACATGACACCGGCAGGCACGCTCACCCTGCGCAGTGCTGTCGGCTATGCTGTCTTTCCGGACGACGGGCTGGATGCCTCGACTCTGATCACAAGGGCGAGCCTTGCCGCGCAGGATGCCCGGCGTGGCGGCAGCGGGGAGGTCCGCCGCTATCAGGCCGGTCTTGATGACGATGTGCGCCATCAGGCCCGGCTGGCCATTGATCTGCGGAGCGCCGTTTCGGGCAACCAGCTGGAGCTTTACTACCAGCCCCAGAACTGCACCAGCACCCGGTCCCTCGTCGGCTTCGAGGCGCTGGTGCGCTGGCACCATCCCACCCTTGGCATGGTGTCTCCGGGTGAATTCATTCCGGTTGCCGAGCGCACCGGGCTGATTGCGGAAATCGGCGAATATGTCCTGCGCCGTGCCTGTGCCGATGCGGCCGCCTGGCCGGGGGGCTACAAGGTTGCGGTCAATGTCGCGGCCTATCAGCTGACGCGTATCGATCTGCCGGCCCTGGTGGATGAAGTGCTGAAGGAGACGGGGCTTGCGCCGGAGCGTCTCGAAATCGAGCTGACCGAAAGCGGTCTGATCGCCGATCACGCCCGGGCGCTGGCGACCATCACCCGGCTCAAGACGCTGGGTGTTTCCATCGCCATGGATGACTTCGGCACGGGCTATTCCTCGCTGGCGCTGCTGCAGCATTTCCCCTTCGACAAGATCAAGATCGACCGCAGCTTCATCACCGATGTGGCCAACCGGCCCCGGGCTGCCGCCATCGTGCGTGCCGCCCTGCTGATTGCCGAAAGCATGAATATCCCGGTACTGGCCGAGGGGGTGGAGAGCGAGGAGGAGTTTGCCTATCTGCGGGAGGCGGGATGCCCCGCCGTGCAGGGCTTCCTCTTCGGGCGGCCCATGCCGCTATCTTCGGTTCAGACGCTCATGCTGCGCGAGCAGTTGCGTGCAGCCTCTTCAGACGGAACTGCCGGTGGCTCTGATGGCGCGGCGCAAGCGCCGGACACCGGGCGGCTGGCGAGCTGATTTTTGCGGCCGGCGGGCACTTTCCACTTTGCGGCAGCATTGTGGCAAGGCATGATCCGGCGCAAATCTGAAAGCGCAAGGTGCCACCGTCATGAAACCCGTCGTTCCCTTCATTGCCCGGATGTCTGCCGAGGAACGTGCGGAGTGGATGGCGCAGTTTGAAAGGCTGATGCCGCAGATCGATGTGCGCCCGCTGGCCACCATGGACGCCGCAGAGCGCCTGTCGGCACGCGTGGCCATTGTCGCCAATCCGGATCCGGCGCATTTGCATGAGCTGCCGGGCCTCGTCTGGGTGCAGAGCCTGTGGGCCGGGGTGGAGCGGCTGCTGGGCGAGCTGATCGATACGGACTTCGCCATCGTCCGCATGACCGATCCGCAGCTGGCGGAAACCATGGCCGAGGCGGTGCTGGCCTTCTCGCTGTATCTCCACCGGGACATTCCGCTCTATCTGGCGCAGCAGCGCGAGAAGATCTGGGCCGAAGCCTTGCCGCGCCTTGCCGCTGACCGGCACATAGGCATTCTCGGGCTGGGGAACCTCGGCAAGGCTGCGGCGCGGCGCCTGCTGGCCAATGGCTTTCCTGTCAGCGGCTGGAGCCGCACGCCTGCCGAAGTGGAGGGGGTGGAGTGTTTCAGCGGCGAGGAGGGCCTGGAACGGGTGTTGTCGCGCTCGGATATCGCCGTGGTGCTGCTGCCGCTGACGCCGGACACGCGCGGCCTGCTCAACACCGCCCGGCTTGCCATGCTGCCTCGCGGTGCTGGGCTCATCAATTTTGGCCGGGGGCCGATTGTGGACCAGCCGGCGCTGCTGGCAGCCCTTGACGAGGGGCAGCTGTCCCATGCGGTGCTGGATGTCTTTGCGCAGGAGCCGCTGCCGGCGGACAATCCCTGCTGGAGCCATCCGTCGGTCACCGTGCTGCCGCACATCAGCGCCCCGACAACACCGGCGACGGCCGCACGGATCGTGGCGGCCAATCTGTCGGCCTATTTCGAGCGGGGAGAAATCCCGCCGGCGGTGGACCGCCAGCGGGGCTACTGATCAGCCGTTCAGCAGAGCTTCCAGGTCTGCGAAGTCGCTGAAGGCGGCTTCATGCGGCAGGGCCGTCACCGGGCTCTTGCGGTAGCCTTCGGTGAAGAGGAAGAAGCGCGCCTTGGCCGCCACGGCGGTTTCCGCGTCCACTTCGCTGTCGCCCACATAGGCAAAGCCCGGATCTTCCGGCGAAAGGGCCAGAACCTTGGCCGCATAGGCGAGCGGGGCCGGATCCGGCTTGCGGGTGTTCAGGGTGTCACCCGTCACCACCACGTCGAAGAAGTCGCTCCAGCCGAGGGCCGCGACCAGATTGTGCGTTGGCGCGCCGGGCTTGTTGGTGCAAAGCCCCAGACGGATGCCGCGCGCCTTCAGCGCGTGAAGGGCCGCTTCCACGCCGGGGAAAGGCGGGTTGGCGCTGCCGGGAGCCTGCGCATAAAGCTCTTCAAAGCGCTCCACCCGCGCCGCCAGTAGGCTTGCATCGCCGCTGATGCCTCGGGCGGCCAGCGCCCGTTCGATGAAGCGCGCTGCGCCGTTGCCGATGTAGCTGCGCGTCTCAGTGACGGAGAGGGGGGCGAGATCCAGTTCGGCCATCAGCGCATTGCCGATGTCCGTGACGGCCTGCACGCTGTCGACCAGCGTGCCGTCCAGATCGAAGATGACCGCCTTCATGCCTTGGCTGCCGCGTTGCCCGCACTGCGGATGGCCTCGATCTGCGCCGCATAATGGGAGGCTGTCTCCGGCGTGCCGCCCTTGAACACGGCGGAACCGGCCACCAGCACGTTGGCGCCGGCCGCCGTCACCAGCGGAGCGGTTTCCGGGGTGACGCCGCCATCCACCTCGATGTCAATCGGGCGGCTGCCGATCATCGCCTTGATCCGGGCGATCTTGTCCACCACGGCAGGAATGAATTTCTGCCCGCCAAAGCCAGGGTTGACGCTCATGACCAGCACCAGATCCAGCCGGTCGAGCACATATTCGATGACGCTTTCGGGCGTTGCCGGGTTCAGCGATACGCCCGCCTTCTTGCCCAGATTGCGGATGGCCTGCAGCGAGCGGTCGAGATGGGGACCGGCTTCTGCATGCACGGTGATGATGTCGGAGCCCGCCTTGGCGAAGGCCTCCAGATAGGCATCGCAAGGGGCGATCATCAGGTGGGTGTCGAACACCTTGGTGGTATGCGGGCGCATGGCGGCAATGATGTCCGGGCCAAAGGTGATGTTGGGCACGAAATGGCCATCCATCACGTCCAGGTGGATCCAGTCGGCACCGGCGCCGTCGATGGCGCGGATCTCGTCACGCAGGCGCGAGAAATCGCTGGCCAGCATGGAGGGTGCAATCAGGGTGTGGCTCATGGTGTCACTCCACAAGGATGGCCGGCACTTCTGCCGGCCTGTTCCGGGGCTGATGCCCTTTGGCGAAAGGATTGCCGCACCGCGGCATAAGCGAGGAGGTAGCCTCAGCAGCGGCGCCTGTCACCCTCTTTCTTGCGAAAAGCCGTAACGGCGGTTTATCCGCCGCAGATCACCGTCTTCGTGCCCCATTCCCGGCAGCGTGTGCTGAGTGCAGGAGAGAGCGGCCGGTCGGTAAAAAAGGTATCGATCTCGCTCAGCGAGGCAATGCGCACCGGGGCGCCGCGCAGGAATTTGGAGTGATCGCTGACCAGAAATGTCTTGCGCGCCTGCTGGATGATGGTCTGGCTGACGCCGACTTCCTGAATGTCGAAGTCCAGCAGGTCGCCGTCCTCGTCCAGCGCCGAGCAGCCAATGACGGCAAAGTCGAAGCGGAACTGTTCGATGGTGCGCATGGTCAGGGTGCCGACCAGGCCGCCATCGGTGCGCCGCAAGGCCCCGCCCGCCACAATGACCTGACAGTCCGGGTTGGCGGCAAGGATGTTTGCGACATTCATGTTGTTGGTCACCGCCATGAGATTGCGGTGGTGCAGCAGGGCGCGGGCGACGGCTTCCGTGCTGGTGCCGATGTTGAGAAACACGGACGCGTTTTCCGGAATGGCTTTCGCGCAGGCCTCTGCAATGGCGGCCTTCGCCTCACGGTTCAGGCTGCGCCGGTCCTCATAGCCGATGTTGGAGACGCCGGAGGGCAGGATCGCGCCGCCATGCACCCGCTCCAGCCGGCCGCTGTCGGCGAGATCGGCCAGATCCCGGCGGATGGTCTGCACGGTCACGCCGAAATGGGCGGCAAGCCCTTCGACGGTGACTTTCCCCTGCTGGCGGGCGAGTTCGAGAATCTCGGGCTGGCGGAAGCTCTGGGACACGGCATATTCCTTTTTGGATGCGCAATATGTTCGGTTTGGTTCCCTTTTTCAAGTTTCAGACGCGGGGGCGAATGCTTGCCGGAGATGTACGGGGCTTTCTGCGGTGCGGGAGCGGGTGTGCAATGCACAAGAAATTCATGCTGTTCTGCAGCATGGCTCTTCCGCGGGGCGTTTCGGCTGGCTGGCGCCGGTCAAGTGTTTGCCGCAACGTGAGAAAACAAAAACGAACAGAAACGAAAATCAGCGATTGACGAAAGCCCACGTCTTGTGGTTCGTTTGTTTTCACAAATGTCCGGTTTCAGGAGGCTCGTGCCCGTGACGTCGCAGCAAGACCAGGTGGTCGATCTCTTTATCATCGGCGGCGGCATCAATGGCTGCGGCATTGCCCGTGATGCGGCGGGGCGCGGCCTGTCCGTGGCGCTGGCGGAGATGAACGACCTGGCATCTGCCACCTCTTCGGCCTCCACCAAGCTGTTCCATGGCGGGTTGCGCTATCTCGAATATTTCGAGGTCCGGCTGGTGCGCGAGGCGCTGATCGAGCGGGAAACGCTGCTGGAGGCAATGCCGCACATCAGCTGGCCGATGCGTTTCGTGCTGCCCTATCACAAGGACATGCGCTTTGAGGGCGAAACGCCGACCTCGAAGCTGCTGAACATGGTGATGCCCTGGATGAAGGGCCGCCGCCCGGCATGGCTGATCCGCTTCGGCCTGTTCCTTTATGACAATCTGGGCGGCCGCAAGATCCTGCCCGGCACCACGACGGTCAATCTGAAATCCGGCCCTGAGGGTGAACCGCTTCAGGACCGCTTTGCCAAGGCCTATGAATATTCCGACTGCTGGATCGAGGACTCGCGCCTTGTGGTGCTGAATGCCCGGGACGCTGAGGCGCGCGGCGCCGAGGTGATGGTGCGCACCCGTGTGGTTTCCGCCGAGCGCGTGGATGGCCTGTGGTCGATCGTGCTGGAAGACTGCGGCACCGGCGCCCGCACCAGCCGCAAGGCAAAGATGCTGATCAATGCCGGTGGCCCCTGGGTCGGGGACGTGATCCGCAACACCGTTCGCTCCAATTCGCAGGAAAGCGTGCGCCTCGTGCGCGGCAGCCACATCGTCACGAAGAAGCTCTTCGACCACGGCAAGTGCTATTTTTTCCAGGGCGAGGATGGCCGCATCATTTTCGCCATTCCCTACGAGACGGATTTCACGCTGATCGGTACCACGGATGCCGACCATCCGGAGCCGGGCGTCAAGCCGGTCTGTACGGAGAAGGAGCGCGACTATCTGCTGAAATTCGCTTCCGGCTATTTCAAGCGCCCGGTGACGGTTGATGATATCGTCTGGAGCTATTCCGGTGTGCGCCCGCTCTACAATGACGGCGCCAAGTCGGCGACGGCGGCGACCCGCGATTATGTGCTGAAGGTGGAAGAGACTGGCGGTGCGCCGCTGCTCAATGTCTTCGGCGGCAAGATCACCACCTACCGCAAGCTCGCCGAGCATGCGCTGGAAAAGATCGTGCCCTATTTCCCCGGCACGGCCGGGGCATGGACAGCCCGTGTGCCGCTTCCGGGCGGTGACTTTCCGGTGCTGGGCGTTGCGAAGCTGATTGCGGACCTGCGCGCCGCGTATCCGTTCCTCGACGAGCGCTGGGCCACGCGCCTGGTGAAGGCATATGGCACCGAGGCGGCGGGTATTCTGGCTGGAGCGGTAAAGGTGGAGGACCTTGGCCGTCACTTCGGATGGAACCTGACCGAGCGGGAAGTCAACTGGCTGATTGAAAAGGAATACGCGCGCACCGCCGAGGACGTGGTGTGGCGCCGGTCGAAACTGGGCCTGCGTCTGAGTGCTGCCGAGGTGGCGGCACTGGACGCGTGGATGAAGAGTACCTGCGCGCTGCGGCTTGGGGAGGCTGCAGCTCAGTAGGAGGAATTGGGAGGAGGGAATACATGACCCTGGTCCTGGAGAATGTCTCCAAGGTCGTGGGTGGGCAGACGCACATCCACACAACGAACCTTACCTTGCGTGAGGGTAGCATGAATGTCCTGCTTGGACCGACTTCGGCCGGCAAGACGTCACTCATGCGCCTGATGGCCGGCCTTGATCAGCCGTCTTCGGGCAAGATCCTCTGGAACGGCACGGACGTGACCGGTGTGCGGGTGCAGGATCGCGCCATCGCCATGGTCTATCAGCAGTTCATCAACTATCCGGCAATGACCGTCTATGACAACATTGCCAGCCCGCTGCGGCTGATGGGCAAGCCCGCTGCGGACATCGACAGGGCGGTGCGTCAGACCGCCGAGATGATGAAGCTCACCCCGATGCTGCAGCGCAAGCCGCTCGAGCTCTCGGGCGGCCAGCAGCAGCGCTGTGCGCTGGCACGTGCGCTTGTGAAGAATGCAGGTCTGGTGCTGCTCGATGAGCCGCTCGCCAACCTCGACTACAAGCTGCGCGAGGAACTGCGCGTCGAAATCCCGAAGATCTTCGAGGCATCCGGTTCGATCTTCGTCTATGCGACGACGGAGCCGGAAGAGGCGCTGCTGCTCGGCGGCAACACGGCGACGCTCTGGCAGGGCCGGGTGACCCAGTTCGGCCCGACGCCGGAGGTCTACCGGCGCCCGGTTGACGCCACGACGGCGCGCGTTTTCTCCGATCCTCCGATGAACTTCCTTCAGATCGCCAAGGCCGGTGCCCGGCTGATGTTCGGCGACGGCCAGTCGATCCCGGCCGCCGGCAAGCTGTCGGATCTGAGCGATGGCCGCTATATCGCGGGCTTCCGCCCCAATCATCTGGAACTGCACCGGCACAGCGCCGATGCCATGGAATTCACGGCGCATCTGATGGTCACGGAGATCACCGGGTCGGAGACTTTCGTGCATCTGGAGCACCATGGCGAGCGCTGGGTGGGGCTTGTGCATGGCGTGCATGACCTGGCCCTGGGAACGGCGCTCAAGGTCTATCTCGATCCTTCCCATGTCTATGTCTTCGGACAGGACGGTTCGCTGGTGGCTCCGGCCGCCTATGCGCTGGCGGCGTGAGGAGGGACCCATGGCCAAGATCACGCTCGACAATCTCGCCCATTCCTACAATCCGCGCCCGAAGAACGAGGACGACTTTGCGCTCAAGGAACTGAACCACGTCTGGAACGATGGTGAGGCCTATGCGCTGCTCGGCTCGTCCGGATGCGGCAAGTCCACGCTGCTCAACATCATCTCCGGCCTGCTGGTGCCGAGCCAGGGCCGCATCCTGTTCAATGACACCGATGTCACCGAGAAGGCGACGGCGGAACGCAACATTGCGCAGGTGTTCCAGTTTCCGGTTGTCTACGACACGATGACGGTGCGCGGGAACCTTGCGTTTCCGTTGAAGAACCGGGGGGCGAGCGCTGCCTATGTCGCCGAGCGCGTGCAGAAGATTGCCCGCATGATCGGCATGGAAGAGGTGCTGGACCGCAAGGCCCGCGGGCTGACCGCAGATGCCAAGCAGAAGATCTCGCTCGGCCGCGGCATGGTGCGGGAGGACGTCAACGCGCTGCTCTTCGATGAGCCGCTGACCGTGATCGACCCGCACATGAAGTGGGAACTCAGAACGCAGCTGAAGTCGCTGCATCACGAGTTCGGCCACACGATGATCTATGTGACGCATGACCAGACCGAGGCGCTGACTTTCGCCGACAAGGTGGTGGTGATGTATGACGGCCGGGTGGTGCAGATCGGCACGCCGCAGGAACTGTTCGAACGGCCGGCCCATACATTCGTCGGCTATTTCATCGGCTCGCCGGGCATGAACCTGATGGATGCCAAGGTCGAGGGCAACTCGGCCTATGTGAACGGGGCAACCATTCCGCTTGGCCACGGCTACTCAGGCCTGGACGGCAAGATCCAGATCGGTGTGCGGCCCGAGTTCGTGCGCCTGTCGGAAAGCGAAGGCCTGCCGGTGAAGGTGCGCCGCGTCGAGGATGTGGGGCGGCACAAGATCGTCCGGGCCGAGTTCTTCGGTGCTGACATCAACATCATTGCGGGCGAAAGCGACCCCGTCACATCCGGCATGACCCGCGTGGTGTTCGATCCCGCGCATGTCAATGTCTATGCCAACAGCTGGCGCGTTACGGGGGAGGCGGCCTGATGGAAAAGACAGTCAATCACAAGGCCTGGTTCCTGGTCCTTCCCGTGCTTCTGCTCGTCGCCTTCTCGGCGGTGATCCCGCTCATGACGGTGGTCAACTATTCGGTGCAGGACACGTTCGGCAACAACAAGTTCTTCTGGGCCGGCGTCGAATGGTTCGATGACATGCTGCATTCCAAGCGCCTCTGGGATGCGCTTGGCCGCCAGATGATCTTCTCGGCCGTGATCCTCGCCATTGAAATCCCGCTCGGCATCTTCATCGCTCTCAACATGCCCAAGCGGGGCTTCTGGGCCTCGTTCTGCCTCGTCCTCATGGCGCTGCCGCTGCTCATTCCGTGGAATGTGGTGGGCACGATCTGGCAGATTTTTGCCCGTGTCGATATCGGCCTGCTGGGTGCGACGCTTCATGGCCTGGGCATTTCCTACAATTATACGCAGGATGCCGTCGCCGCCTGGGCCACAGTCATCGTCATGGACGTCTGGCACTGGACGTCGCTGGTGGCGCTGCTGGCCTATGCCGGTCTGCAGTCGATCCCCGATGCCTATTATCAGGCGGCAAAGATCGATCAGGCCAGCCGCTGGAGCGTGTTCCGCTACATCGAACTGCCCAAGATGCAGGGCGTCCTGATGATCGCCATCCTGCTGCGGTTCATGGACAGCTTCATGATCTACACCGAGCCCTTCGTGGTGACGGGAGGCGGGCCGGGCAACTCGACGACGTTCCTGTCCATCGACCTCGTCAAGATGGCGCTTGGCCAGTTTGACTTGGGACCGGCCGCTGCCTTCTCGATCATGTACTTCCTCGTGATCCTGCTGATTTCCTGGGTGTTCTACACCGTGATGACCAACCTCGACAAAAGGGAGGGCTTCTGATGGGTGCCGCAACCATGACCGCTGCCATTCCGGCCCGGCACCGCAGCTCTGCCCGCATCGGCATCAGCTCGCGTGCCGTGGTGATGGCTCTCTATCTGATCTTCCTGCTGCTGCCGATCTACTGGCTCGTCAACATGAGCCTGAAGACCAACACGGAGATCCTGTCCACCTTCTCGATGTGGCCGCAGAACCCGACGCTGGCCAATTACATCACGATCCTCACGGATCCGAGCTGGTACATGGGCTATGTCAATTCGCTGATCTACGTGGTGATGAACACGGTGATCTCGATCACCGTGGCGCTGCCGGCAGCCTATGCCTTCTCGCGCTACACGTTTCTCGGCGACAAGCACCTGTTCTTCTGGCTGCTGACCAACCGCATGGCCCCGCCGGCCGTGTTCGCGCTGCCCTTCTTCCAGCTTTATTCCTCGGTCGGACTGTTCGACACGCATATCGCCGTCGCCCTGGCGCATTGCCTGTTCAACGTGCCGCTGGCGGTCTGGATCCTGGAAGGCTTCATGCGCGGTGTGCCGAAGGAAATCGACGAGACTGCCTATATTGACGGCTATTCCTTCGGCCGCTTCTTTGTGAAGATCTTCATGCCGCTGATCGCGAGCGGCATCGGCGTGGCCGCCTTCTTCTGCTTCATGTTCTCCTGGGTCGAGCTGCTGCTGTCGCGCACGCTCACCTCGGTGAATGCCAAGCCGATCGCGGCCACCATGACCCGTACGGTCTCGGCGTCGGGAATGGACTGGGGTGTGCTGGCAGCTGCCGGTGTGCTGACCATCATCCCCGGTGCGCTGGTGATCTACTTCGTCCGCAACTACATCGCCAAGGGCTTTGCCCTGGGCCGCGTCTGATCTGAGGGAGAACAGATATGGACTGGATGGCCTGGACTGCTCCGACCGCGATTTTCTTTGCGACGATAGCGGCGCTGCTGGTGATCTTCACCGTGCTTGCGATCCGCTTTCCGGAGACGCCGCGCACCGGCGTGCTGCGGATCGAGACGACCCGGGGGGACCGTCTCTTCATAACCCTTCTGGGCTCAGCCTTCATCACGCTTGGCTGGCTCGCCGCCTTCGGCGCTCCCCTGTGGGGGGCTCTGATCGCCTGTCTCGTCTATGCCCTTGCGGTTTTCCGCTGGGTCTGACGGGCAGGTAACCTGATCTCACGATCATGAAACTTCGGGAGGAAATGGAATGAGAGTGTTTTACACCTCCACCGCCATGGCGCTCGCCATGCTGGTTGGAAGCGGAAGCGCCTTTGCTGACATGGAGGCAGCAAAGAAGTTCCTCGACGCGGAAATCGGCGACATGTCGGCGCTGTCACGCGCCGATCAGGAAGCCGAGATGCAGTGGTTCATTGACGCTGCCGCTCCGTTCAAGGGTATGGACATCAAGGTCGTTTCCGAAACGATTACCACCCATGAATACGAAGCCAAGGTGCTGGCCCCGGCCTTCACTGCGATCACCGGCATCAAGATCACCCACGATCTGATCGGTGAAGGCGATGTGGTGGAGAAGCTGCAGACCCAGATGCAGTCGGGCGAGAACATCTACGACGCCTACATCAATGACTCGGATCTGATCGGCACCCACTGGCGCTACCAGCAGGCCCGCAACCTGACCGACTGGATGGCGGACGAAGGCAAGGATGTTACCAATCCGGGCCTCGATCTCAATGACTTCATCGGCATCAAGTTCACGACCGGCCCGGATGGCAAGCTCTACCAGCTGCCCGATCAGCAGTTCGCGAACCTCTACTGGTTCCGGTATGACTGGTTCAACGATGAGAAGAACAAGGCGGACTTCAAGGAGAAGTACGGCTACGAGCTCGGCGTGCCGGTGAACTGGTCGGCTTATGAGGATATCGCCGAGTTCTTCACCGGCCGGGAAATCGACGGCAAGAAAGTCTATGGCCATATGGACTACGGCAAGAAGGACCCGTCTCTCGGCTGGCGCTTCACCGATGCCTGGCTGTCGATGGCCGGTGCCGGCGACAAGGGCGAGCCGAACGGCCTTCCGGTCGATGAATGGGGCATCCGCGTCAACGAGAACTTCCAGCCGGTCGGCTCGTGCGTGGCCCGTGGTGGCGACACCAACGGCCCGGCTGCGGTCTACTCGATCGCCAAATACATCGAGTGGCTGAACAAGTATGCGCCTCCGGCGGCTGCCGGCATGGTGTTCGGCGAAGCCGGTCCGGTGCCTGCCCAGGGCGAAATTGCCCAGCAGATCTTCTGGTACACCGCCTTCACCGCCGACATGGTCAAGCCGGGCCTGCCGGTCATGAACGAGGACGGCACGCCGAAGTGGCGCATGGCTCCCTCGCCGCATGGCGTGTACTGGGAAGAGGGCATGAAGGTCGGCTATCAGGACGCTGGCTCCTGGACGCTGATGAAGTCCACTCCGGTTGACCGTGCCAAGGCGGCCTGGCTCTATGCCCAGTTCGTCACCTCCAAGACCGTGGATGTGAAGAAGAGCCATGTCGGCCTGACCTTCATCCGCGAATCCACTCTTGCGCATGACAGCTTCACCGAACGCGCTCCGAAGCTTGGTGGCCTTGTCGAGTTCTACCGCTCGCCTGCCCGCCTGCAGTGGTCGCCGACCGGCACCAACGTTCCGGACTACCCGAAGCTGGCTCAGCTGTGGTGGCAGAACATCGGTGACGCCTCCTCCGGTGCAAAGTCCCCGCAGGAAGCCATGGATGCGCTTTGCGCAGAGCAGGAAAAAGTGCTGGAGCGCCTGGAGCGTGCCGGTGTGCAGGGCGATATCGGCCCGAAGCTGAACGAGGTGCAGAGCGCCGAGTTCTGGTTCGACCAGCCGGGCGCGCCCAAGCGCAAGATCCCGGACGAGAAGGAACAGCCGATTACCGTTTCCTATGATGAGCTGATTGCCTCGTGGAAATAAGTAATTAGCTATCGACAATCAGGGGCGGGGCCGTAAGGTCCCGCCTTTGGGCTGACCGGATCCTGGCGGAAACCGCCGCGGAGCCCGGTTTCATCGAACAACAAGATGCTCCCGTCTCACACGCCATGGCGGAGGGGGCTTCTGCGGCTGGTGCAATCGAGGAGGCTGACTTGACCCATATTCTTGCCATTGACCAGGGCACGACTTCGAGCCGCGCGATCCTCTTCGACAAGCACATGAAGGTGGTTGCGAGCGCGCAGGAGGAATTTCCGCAGATCTATCCCCAGTCCGGCTGGGTGGAGCATGATCCGGCGGACCTGTGGTCGACGACGGCCGGTTCCTGCCGCGCTGCGATTGAGCGCGCCGGGCGTACGGGCCGCGACATTGCCGCCATCGGCATCACCAACCAGCGTGAGACGACACTGGTCTGGGACCGGAGCACCGGCCAGCCGGTCTATAATGCCATCGTCTGGCAGGACCGCCGTACGGCGGATCTGTGCCGTGAGCTGAAGGACGAGGGCCATGAAGCCATGGTCAGCGCCCGCACCGGCCTGCTGCTCGATCCCTATTTCTCCGGCACCAAGCTGAAGTGGATCCTCGACAACGTGGAGGGCGCCCGCGCCCGCGCCGAAAAGGGCGAGCTGTTGTTCGGCACGGTCGACAGCTTCCTCATCTGGAAGCTGACGGCAGGCGCCGTTCATGCAACGGACGCCACCAACGCGGCCCGCACCCTGCTGTTCGACATTCACAAGGGCGAGTGGAGCGCCGAAATCTGCGAGCTTCTCGATATTCCCATGGGGATGCTGCCGGAGGTGAAGGACTGCGCTGCCAATTACGGCAATGCCCGCGCCGACCTCTTCGGCCACGAAATCCCGATCATGGGTGTGGCCGGTGACCAGCAGGCGGCGACCGTCGGTCAGGCCTGCTTCAAGCCGGGCATGCTGAAGTCCACCTATGGCACCGGCTGCTTTGCCCTGCTCAACACCGGTGACAAGCCGGTCGTCTCGCAGAGCCGGCTGCTCACCACCATTGCCTATCAGATCGGCGGCAAGCGCACCTATGCGCTGGAAGGCTCCATCTTCATTGCCGGTGCCGTGGTGCAGTGGCTGCGCGACGGGCTGAAGATCATCCGCGAGGCGAAGGAAACCCAGCCGTTGGCCGAGCAGGCCGATCCCGGCCAGCACGTGATCATGGTGCCGGCCTTCACTGGCCTCGGCGCGCCCTACTGGCGTCCGGATTGCCGCGGCGCGATCTTTGGCCTCACGCGCAACTCCGGCCCCGCCGAGTTCGCCAAGGCGGCGCTGGAAAGCGTCGGCTACCAGACCCGGGACCTGCTGGAGGCCATGCAGGTGGACTGGACGGATGCAGCCGGAAAGCCCGTGCTGCGCGTCGATGGCGGTATGAGCGCCAGCGACTGGGCCATGCAGTTCCTCTCCGACATCCTCGGCGCCCCTGTCGACCGGCCGCAGGTTCTGGAGACGACGGCGCTGGGCGCTGCCTGGCTCGCGGGCATGGCAGCTGGCGTCTATCCGGACATGGAAGGCTTTGCGGAAAGCTGGGCCATCGAAAAGCGCTTCGAGCCGGCCATCGGCGAAGACGAGCGCCAGCGCAAATACGGCGCCTGGAAGTCTGCCGTCGCCGCGACCATGAGCCTTTGAAGGCTGGCTGGGATAGATGGTTTAGCCTCTGGCAAAGGTCTTCAGCCTCTCACATGGGTTGAGGCGGTAGCCCGCAGTG
The DNA here is from genome assembly GCF_055685825.1 of Pannonibacter sp. CBAS1226. NCBI lineage: Bacteria > Pseudomonadati > Pseudomonadota > Alphaproteobacteria > Hyphomicrobiales > Stappiaceae > Pannonibacter > Pannonibacter sp. CBAS1226. The sequence goes on from NZ_JBVOUO010000010.1 coordinate 70,956, forward strand.
ACACATCTGGTTTATGACAGGACGCTTTCGCCCCCCTCCCCCTGGTGGGGAGGGGTTAGGGGCGGGGGGCTCTGAAGCAGCAAATATCTGAAAGATAGACGTTTTCTATACAGACTATCAGAAATAACAGCGTCGGGATTATTGGGTTCTTTGCCCTCCGGAAAGGCATTTCCCCCCACCCCCTTGCCCCTCCCCACCAGGGGGAGGGGGGCTGAAAGGCCGTGCTGGAGCAACCCAAATGCCGCCCTTCCCCACGCCGTGGACGGCTGCAGACAAGATGTATGCATGTAGTAGCTGAAGGTGGGAGAGAATCTGATGCCCGGCCGATCTTGTCTCACTTTGCGCAGCATTTTTGCGCGCTTGTGATGTTGCATCGCAGCGTCTGCCGGGTTAGGTAAAATCCCATAAGTCATCAGGACCCGGTGCAATTCCGGGTGGCTCTTCCGGCCGCCGATCCGCCGGACAATTCACGTGATCCCGCATCCATACAGTTTGAACTGGCCGGTTTTCCGCCAGTGATGCCCCGATCATCTGAACGGATTTCCCATGATCTCACTCTCCGCATACCGGAACCAGTGGTTCGGCAACACCCGCGCCGATCTCGTCTCGGGCCTGCTTGTGGCTCTTGCCCTCATCCCCGAGGCCATTGCCTTTTCGATCATCGCCGGGGTTGATCCCAAGATCGGCCTTTATGCCTCCTTCTCCATTGCCGTCATCACCGCCATTGCAGGCGGGCGTCCGGGCATGATTTCCGCCGCGACGGCGGCAACGGCCGTGCTGATGGTCACACTGGTGAAGGAGCATGGCCTGCAATATCTGCTGGCGGCGACCATCCTCGCCGGTGTGCTGCAGGTGGGGGCAGGGCTGCTGCGGCTGGGCCATGTCATGCGCTTCGTCTCGCGCTCGGTGATGACCGGCTTCGTCAATGCGCTGGCGATCCTTATCTTCATGGCGCAGCTGCCGGAACTGATCGGCGTGACGCCGCTGACCTATGTGATGACGGCGGCCGGTCTCGGGATCATTTATCTGTTCCCCTACATCACCCGTGCGGTGCCATCGCCGCTCGTCTGCATCTTCGTGCTGACAGGCCTTGCCATCTGGTTCGGCCTTGATGTGCGCACGGTCGGCGATATGGGCGAACTGCCCTCAACCCTGCCGGTGTTCCTCCTGCCGGATGTGCCGCTGACGCTGGAAACCTTCCTGATCGTGCTGCCTTACTCGGCGGCTGTTGCGGCCGTGGGCCTGCTGGAATCCCTCATGACCCAGCAGCTGGTCGATGAGCTGACCGATACGCCCTCCGACCGCAATCAGGAGTGCATCGGGCAGGGGCTTGCGAATTTCGCCACCGGCTTCATTGGCGGCATGGCGGGCTGTGCCATGATCGGCCAGTCGATGATCAATGTTAAATCCGGCGGACGCGGCCGCCTGTCCTGTTTCGCGGCAGGCGTCATCCTGCTGTTTCTCATCGTAGTGCTGGGGGATTGGGTGAAGCAGATCCCCATGCCTGCGCTGGTGGCGATCATGATCATGGTGTCGGTGGGCACCTTCAGCTGGTCATCGATCCTCAATCTGCGCAGCCATCCGCGCTCTTCCTCCATCGTCATGCTGGCAACGGTCATCTGTGTGGTGGCAACCCATAATCTTGCCATCGGCGTGCTGGTGGGCGTGCTGCTGTCGGGCATCTTCTTTGCCTGGAAGATCTCCCAGCTGTTCCGTGTCACCTCGGAGCTTTCCGCCGATGGCCGCAGCCGCACCTATGTGGTGGAAGGGCAGCTGTTCTTTGCCTCGGTCGAGGATTTTTATTCAGCCTTCGACTTTCGCGAAGCGCTGGACCGGGTCACAATCGACGTCAGCCGCGCGCATATCTGGGACATTTCCAGTGTCTCGGCGCTGGACATGGTGGTGCTGAAATTCCGGAGGGAGGGGGCGGATGTCACCATCACGGGCCTCAACGAGGCCAGTGAGACCATCGTCGACAAGCTCGCACTGCATGACAAGCCGGGCGCGCTCGACAAGCTGACGGCCCACTGATGGAGGACAAAGCCATGACAGCCAGAACCATCACCGCCCTCCTGGACGCCTCGGTCTATGCACCCAGCGTCTGTGAACATGCGGTCTGGGCGGCCTCCCGCCTTGGCCTGCCTGTGGATCTCGTGCATGTGCTGGTGCGCAAGGCCGTGCACAGTGCCGATTACAGCGGCTCCATCGCGCTGGGTGCGCGCACCGCGCTCTTGAGCGAACTGGCCCGCCTGGATGAGGAGCGGGCGCGGGTGGCCCATGAGCATGGCCGCGCCATTCTGGATGATGCCGAAGCGCTGGTGCGTGAGCGCGGGGTTGCCGCCGTCTCCAGCCGCCTGCGCCACGGCGAGGTGGTGGAAGCGGTGACCGGAATTGAAGCCGGTGCCGAACTGATCGTTGTCGGCAAGCGTGGGGAGGCGGCGGATTTCGAGACATTGCATCTGGGCTCCAATCTGGAGCGTCTGGCCCGCAGCGTGTCCCGGCCGCTGCTGGTCGCAGCCCGCAGCTTCCGTCCGGTGGAAAAGGTGCTCGTCGCCTTTGATGGCGGCCCCAGTGTGGTGAAGGCGGTGGACTATATTGCCCGGAGCCCGCTTTTCTCCGGCCTGCATATCCACCTGCTGATGGCCGGCGAGCCCAATACCGCACAGAAGGCGAGCCTGAGTTCGGCCGAAGACAAGCTGAAATCCGCAGGATTTGATGTGCTCACCGGCATTGTGCCGGGCGATCCGGAGCCGGTGATTTCCTCGAATGTAGAGCACAATGGCATCGGTCTGCTGGTGATGGGGGCTTATGGCCACTCGCGCCTGCGCAGCCTCATCATCGGCTCCACCACGACGCAGATGCTGCGTTCCTGCAAGGTGCCGGTGCTGCTGTTCCGCTAATGCCGGATGGGGCAGGGGCAGCCGTGCTAGCTGCCCCTCATGTCTGCTTTCAGGATCAGAGGAAGACGGCCTCGCCGGTTCCATGCGGCACGGCTTGCGGCCGTTCGCAGGTGGTTTCCAGCGTGATGCGGCGGCCTTCGTCAGAGGCGCGTTCGAGGCTCTCCATGATCTCCAGCACATGCAGCGCCAGCGCGCCATTTGCCCGGTGCGGCCGGCCGGTGCGGATGGCTGCCGCCATATCGAAGACACCCGCCATGCGGTAGTCGGCCACCTCGCGCCCGTCGCGCAAGGGGCGGTTGGGGGCGCCGAAGGGCAGGTGCGAGATGTCCTGCGCTTCCCACTCGCCGTTGAGCGCCGACAGCAGAACCTCGCCGCCGAAGAAGTTCGGATCCGGGTTGAGGATGCTGCCTTCCGTGCCGTAGAATTCGATCGGCTTGCGCCCGTGCTTCCACACGTCCCAGGAGGCGGTGAAGGCGACATTGGCGCCATTGGCGAAGGCGAGCACGCCATTGACCGTGGTCGGCACCTCCACCGTCAGTTCCTTGCCGTTGTGCGGCTCGCTGGTGATGACGCGCGTCTCCCGTCCGCGCGAGGCATGAGCCACGACGCTTTCCACCGGCCCCAGGCAATTGACCAGCTGGGTGATCGGATAGCAGCCGATATCCAGCACCGGCCCGCCGCCCCTCTGGAAGAAAAAGAACGGGTTGGGATGCCACATTTCCATGCCGGGGGTGGCGAAGGTGACGGCACCGCCCACCACCTTGCCGATCCTGCCTTCGTCGATCAGCTCGCGGGCGCGCTGATGGGCGGCGCCGAGGAACGTGTCCGGTGCAGAGCCAATCCTCAGCCCCTTGGCATCGGCGGAAGCAACCATTTCCTTCGCCTCTGCATAGGTGACGGCAAAGGGTTTTTCGGAATAGACGTGTTTGCCGGCCGCAAGGATCGATCCGCTGACGGCGGCATGGGCCTGCGGCACCGTCAGGTTGATGATCATCTCGATGTCCGGATCGGCGAGCATGGCCTCCACGGTCATGGCTTCAACGCCATAGGCCTCCGCCTTGGCGCGGGCTGCCTCTGCATTGAGATCCGTCACCGCCTTCACCGAGACGATCTGCGATCTGGCGCCGCCGGTCAGGTAGGCATCGGAGATGTTGCCGCAGCCGATGATGCCGAGTTTCATGGTCTTCATTTGGGGGAGTTCCTTCAGGCGCTGCGGGAGGTCTTGGCGGCTTCGCCGGAAAGGCCGGTGAGATAGGCGTAGCTCTGGCGGGCAAAGGCGGCTGCATCGGCGGGCTTGTCATGCTCCAGCACCATGAGGCGGACGCCATGGCTGCGGGCGGCTTCGTGCAGCGCCGGCCAGTCCAGCGTGCCTGCGCCCACATTGGCCCAGCCGTCTTCATCAAGATTCTCGCCCTGCGGCGCGATGTCCTTCACGTGGATGGCCGACAGCCGGTTCTTGTGCTTTGCCATCCAGGCGAGCGGATCCGCACCGCCGCGCACCAGCCAGGCAAGATCGGCCTCGATCGTCAGCGGAGAACCGGCCGAAGCCTCGATCAGAAGATCAAAGGGGATTGCGCCATCGGCGCAGGGGAACAGTTCCCAATGGTGGTTGTGATAGCCAAGGCCGATGTTATGGCTCTTCATGCGCACCGCCATTTCGCCCAGTTCCACACCGAGCTTGCGCCAGTAGTCGGCGGGCATGCCCTCGCGCTCGCCGGGGGGAACGGCAGGCATGTAGAGCTGGGAGATGCCGATGGCGGCTGCCTGATCCGCCACCCAGTCGAACCGCTCGCGCAGGTCGGCCAGCCCGACGTGACCGGAGGGGGCGGTCATCCCATGCTGGTCGAGCAGGGAACGGGTTTCGGCGGCATTGGCCAGATGCGAGCCGATGGTCTCCACATGGTTAAAGCCGATGGAGGCCAGCGTCTCAAGCTGACGGGCGAGGTTTCCATAGTCCCGCAGGGAGTAAAGCTGGATGGAGATGATGTCCTGCATGTCGAATGCTCCAGTGAGATGAGGGAAGAAGGGGCGGGGTCAGAGGCGTTCGCCATCCTCGCCGCCAAAGAGGGAAAGCTGGTCCGCGTCAAAGGTGAGGCTGACGGCGGTGCCGAGCGGATAGCTGATGGTGCCGGGCAGGCGGATCTGCAGCGACAGGCTGTCATTGGCGCACCACATCAGATTGTCGGCGCCGTGGGTCTCCAGCAGATCGACGCGGAAGCCCGGCTGTGCATCGGGGGTGTTGACGCGCACATGCTCCGGCCGCACGCCCAGCGTTGCGGGCATGGGCGCACGCACCGGCTCGCGGAAGCGGTACTGGCTCAGCGGCTGGAGGATGCCCGGTGCAGTGAAAACGGGCGCGCCGTCACCCGGCTGCACCGTGCCCTCGATGAAGTTCATGCGCGGGCTGCCGACGAAGCCGGCCACGAAGAGATTGGCCGGATGGTGATAGATCTCTGCCGGGGTGCCGAGCTGCTGGATCTTCTGGTCCTTCATCACGGCAATGCGGTCGGCCAGCGTCAGCGCCTCGATCTGGTCGTGGGTGACGTAGATCATGGTCGTGTTCTGCATCTGCTGGTGCAGGCGCTTGATCTCGACACGCAGTTCATTGCGCAGCTGTGCATCGAGGTTGGACAGGGGCTCGTCGAAGAGGAACACATCTGCGTCCCGCACCAGCGCCCGGCCAATGGCGACGCGCTGGCGCTGGCCGCCGGAGAGCTGGTCGGGGCGCCGGTCCAGAAGGTGGCTGATCTGCAGCATGTCCGCCGCACGGCTCACCTTGGCGTCGATGCTGGGCTTGGGTGTCTTGGCCATGCGCAGGCCGAAGGACATGTTTTCCCGCACGCTCATGCGCGGGTAGAGCGCGTAGGACTGGAACACCATGGCGATGCCCCGGTCCTTCGGCTCTTCCCAGGTGACATTGCGCCCGCCGATGTGGATCTGGCCTTCATTGATATCGAGAAGACCGGCGATGGCGTTGAGCAGGGTTGACTTGCCGCAGCCGGATGGGCCGAGCAGGACGATGAATTCCCCGGCTTCGATATCGAGCGACATGCCGTCGAACACCCGGTGCTGGCCGAATGCAACACTGACGTCACGGACTGAAACAGCAGACATGGCGTTATCCCTTGACCGCGCCGGCGGCGATGCCCCGCACGAACCAGCGTCCCGAGAGGAAATAGACCGCAAGCGGAACCAGCGCCGTGAGCATGGTGGCGGCCATGTCCACGTTGTAGGCGCGCTCGCCCTGGGTCGAATTGACGATATTGTTGAGCTGCACCGTCATCGGCAGGTTCTCCCGCCCGGCGAAGGTGAGGCCGAAGAGGAAGTCGTTCCAGATGCCGGTAACCTGCAGGATGGTGGCGACGATGAGGATCGGCGTCGACATGGGCAGGATCACCCGCAGGAAGATCGTCCAGAAGCCGCCGCCATCCACACGTGCCGCCTTGAACAACTCGATGGGCAGGCCCGCATAATAGTTGCGGAACAGGAGGGTCATCAGCGGCAGGCCGAAGATGACGTGAACCAGCACGATGCACAGGAGCGAGTTGTAGATGCCGGTGGTGGCGAAGATGCGGACCAGCGGATAGAGGAACACCTGATAGGGCACGAAAGCGCCGATCAGCAGGATACCGAACATCAGGTTCGCGCCCCGCACCCGCCAGAACGACAGGGCGTAGCCCGTGACGGCGCCCAGGGCGACCGAGAAGAACACCGATGGCACGAGGATCTTCAGCGAGTTCCAGAAGCCCGTGCTGATGCCGGAGCAGTCAAGGCCGGTGCAGGCCGAGGACCAAGCACGCAGCCACGGCTCGAAGGTCAGCGCCTTCGGCCAGGCGAGAATGCTGCCAAGCCGGATTTCCTCCATGTCCTTCAGCGAGGTCATGAGCATGATCCACAGCGGCAGCAGGAAATAGAGTGCGCTGATGACCAGGAAGGCGTAGACACCGGCGCGGGCGAGCGTCAGGCGCTGCGGCTTGCGGCCCGAGGGGATGACGGTCTGGCTCATGCGTGCCTCCCGTGTTGCGGGCGGATGTAGCGGGCATAGACCCAGGGGGCGAGAACGCTGGCGACGGCGATGAGCATGGCCGTGGCGGCAGCGGTGGCGAGGCCGATGTTGTTGCGCTCGAAGAAGTGATCCATGACGAACTTGGCCGGCACTTCGGAGGCAATGCCCGGTCCGCCGAGCGTCATGGCGACAACGAGGTCGTAGAGCTTGACCACGCCCGTTGCGAGCAGGACGACGGCTGTGATGATCATTGGCCCGAGCAGCGGCAGCACCACCGACAGATAGGTGCGCCAGACGGGGATGCCGTCGATGCGGGCGGCCTTCCACAGGTCGGCATCAATGCCGCGCAGGCCCGCCAGCATGATGCACATGACAAGGCCCGCGCCATGCCACAGGCCCGCGATGACCAGCGTGTAGATGACCATCTGCGGATTGACGAGCCAGTCGAAGCGGAAGCTTGAAAAGCCGAGGTCGCGGACGATCTGCTGCAGGCCGAGCGTGGGGTTGAGGAACCACTGCCAGGCAAGGCCGGTGACCACGAAGGACATGGCATAGGGATAGAGGAAAACGGTGCGGAACACCGCCTCGCCACGCACATTCTGGTCGATGAAAACCGCCAGCAGAAAGCCGAGGATCAGGCAGCCGGCGATGAAGAGCACGCCGAAGACGGCGATGTTTTCGACCGAGAGCAGGAAGCGTTCGTTGGCGAAGAGGCGGGAATATTGCTGCAGACCCACCCAGTCCAGCACAGGCAGAAGCCTGGAACTGGTGAAGGACAGGCGGATGGTCCAGAGCAGGCAGCCCACAAAGACCACCAGAACGATGAGTGCCGTTGGAACGAGGGCCAGCGTGGCTGCCAGATTCCGCCGCCTGCGCGTGCGCACCCGTTCCGGCCTGCCGGCCGGTAGAGCTATGGTCATGACGAGTACCCCTTGATGGGCTCCGGTTGACGGCTCCGGAGGATGGGCTCCGGCAGTGTCACGGTGACATGCCGGAGCCCTGGCTGGGAGCCTTGGGAGCCTGTGCCGGTTCAGCCGGCGGATTGCATCGCGGAAATGAACCGGGCGATGAAGTCATCCGGGGTCATGGACGGGGTGCTCCAGAACTGGGTCACCACATCGCGGGTCGCGCCGACAAGGTCAGGCGATGCGATGAAGTTGATGCTGGGCACCTGCTGCTCGGGGTCCTTCAGGGCGGCCATGCCGGTCTGTGCGCAGCTGTCCATGCCGCTCACATCCACATCCAGCCGCACCGGAACCGAGCCTTTTTTCGTGTTGAAGGTGATCTGGGTTTCGGGATCCAGCATCAGCGTGGCCATGGCGGCCTGTGCTTCCTGCGCGCCCTTGTCACTGACCTTGGGGAAGACGAAGACATCACCGCCCATGACATAGCCGCCGGGCATGACGGTGCAGCCGAAGTTCTTGCCCGCTGTAAGCCCAGCGGCCGTGAACTCGCCCTTGGCCCAGTCGCCCATGAGCTGCATGGCGGCCCTGCCGGTGATCACCATGCTGGTGGTGTCGTTCCAGTTGCGGCCGGGGCTGCCCTCGTCGGTCAATGCGCGCAGGGCGGCGAAGGTTTCAGCTGCCTTGCGGAAGCCTTCGCTTTTGGCGGCCTCCGTATCGCGGTCAGCATAGACCTTGTGGAACACGTCCTTGCCCGCTTCCGCCACCAGGACGGCATCGAACAGCAGATGGTCCTGCCAGTTCTGGCCGCCATGGCCGAAGGGCACGATTCCCGCCTCGCGCAGCTTGCCGCCGGCAGCGATCACGTCGGCAAAGGTCTTCGGCGGTTCGACGCCGGCCTTGGCGAGAGCTTCCGGATTGTACCAGAGCCAGTTCTGGCCATGGATATTGACCGGGACAGCATAGAAACTGCCATTGCGCGTCGTCGCGGTGACGATGTCCGGCGGCAGCACATCCCGCCACTTGTTGGCTTCAGCCACCTCATCAAGGGAGCTCAGCATGCCGGTTGCCACCAGCTCGTCGAACTGAAGGCCGGTGTTGAACTGCATCACCGTCGGAGGATTGCCGCCGACAATGCGGTTGATGCCGGCGGTGCGGGCATTGGGGCCGCCGGCAATGGCGGAATCAATCCACTCACCGCCCTTGGCCTTGAAAGAATCTGCAAAAACCTTGATGGATTCGGACTCTCCCCCCGATGTCCACCAATGCAGCACTTCCGCCTTCATCTCGGCGGCCTGAACGGCCGCGGGCATAACCAGGCACATCGCCGTGGCCAGCAGGGCATGACGAAACTTTTTCATATGGTCTCCTCCCATTGAAACGATTTCATGGCCTCTTTGGGTTCTCTGTAATCGTTTACATCATTTTCATAGCACAGGCATGCGCCGCTTGAAAAGGGTAAATATTCGGAAGGACAACCGGGAGGGCGCCGGGGAGGGGCGGTTCGGGGCAGGCTGCAGCAAGATGGCGGACAGCTGCAGTGCTCCCGATGTAGAAGCAGAAGCACAGCTGCACCAAACACTCAGCGTCACCCCGGCTCGCGCTGCGCTTGGCCGGGGCGACTCAGGGCCTGCTGCCTGCTTGCGCGCTCACCTTGCGCTGGCGGGCATCCCCGTGCTGCCGCGTACGACAAGTTCAACCGGCAGGAGCCGGTGCAGGCTGGGCGGGGTGCCGGTTTCGATCAGGTCCAGCAGCACATCCATGGCTTCCTCGCCGATTTCGCGGCGGGGCTGGCGCACGGTGGTCAATGGCGGAGTGGTGCAGCTGGAGAACTGGATGTCGTCAAAGCCCATCACGGCCACATCTTCCGGCACTTTCAGGCCACGCCGGGTCAGCTCCATGATCACGCCGATGGCCATTTCATCATTGGCGCAGAAGAAGGCTGTCGGGGGCTCCTCCATGCCATCCATGCTGGCTGCGGCCCTGACACCGCTTTCGATGGAAAAGTCGCCGGGCAGCAGCAGGCCCGGGTCGAGCGGAATGCCCGCTGCTGCGAGCGCAGCAGCATAGCCGTCCTGCCGCTGGCGCGTCAGGATGTTGCGCGCCGGGCCTGCCACATAGGCGATGCGGCGGTGGCCGGCGGCGATCAGATGTTCCGTGGCGAGCCGTGCCGCGGCCTGATTGTCGATGCCGATGAAGGGCAAGCCGGGCATTTCGATTTCCTCGCAGACCGAAATCATCGGCGGCGGATTGGGTGGAATGCTGCCCGCAGGCCAGGGCAGGCGGCCCGAAAGAAGCACAAGCCCGTCCACCTTGCCCGAGCGCAGATAGGAAACATAGGTTTCCTCGATGGCCGGATCATTCTCGCTGTTGCCGATGAGCAGACCATAGCCGCGCTGCTGGGCCACGGCCTCCAGCCCGCGCAGTATGCTGGCGAAGAAGGTGTTGCCGATATCGGGTACGATGACGAGAATCATGCGCGTGCTTTTCAGCCGCAGGCTCTGCGCCATGGCGTTGGCGGTGAAGCCGGTGCTGTCGATGGCCGCCAGCACTTTCTTGCGCGTGGCCTCCGCCACCTTCGCCGGATGGTGCAATGCGCGGCTGACGGTGGCGATGGAAACACCGGCGAGGCGCGCAACGTCCTCGATCGTGGCGGTCTTGCTCTGCATGCTGTTCCCTGTCTCTGCCTTGATGCAAGGCTATATGCAACCTCTGACCTATGCCTTGCCAAACTGCGTCTGTAAATGTTTACAGCGACAGTAAAAAGGTTTACATAAGCCATGTAGGCCGTCTGGAGCATGATAATCCACGGCTTGCATCCGCGTTACCCCTGCCGGATGAAATGCAGAAACATGTTCCAGCATGCCAGCCCGGCGTCCTTCCTCAAATGGGTGAGGCGCCGGAACAGGGGGGATTTTGTCATCGCTCGGGAGGTGCGCATGAAAACGATGAAGGGTCCGGGTCTGTTTCTGGCCCAGTTCGCCGGGGATACGGCGCCGTTCAACTCGCTCAAGTCCATGGTGACCTGGGCGGCGGACCTCGGCTATCGCGGGGTTCAGATTCCGACCTGGGACAGCCGCCTGTTCGATCTGGACAAGGCCGCAGACTCTGTTGGCTATTGCGAGGACGTGGCCGGCATCTGCCGGGAGGCGGGCGTCGAGATCACCGAGCTTGCAACGCATCTTCAGGGCCAGCTTGTGGCCGTTCATCCGGCCTATGACGTGCCATTCGATGGCTTTGCCCCGGCGGCGGTGCATGGCAATCCGGCCGCGCGGCAGGCCTGGGCGGTGGATCAGATGCTGAAGGCGGCCAAGGCCTCGCGCCATTTCGGCCTCAATGCCAGTGTCAGCTTTCCCGGTGCGCTGGCCTGGCCCTATGTCTACCCTTGGCCGCAGCGGCCTGCGGGACTGATCGAGGCGGCCTTTGACGAACTGGCCCGGCGCTGGCGGCCCATCCTTGATGCCTATGACGAGGCGGGCGTCGATCTGTGCTACGAAATTCATCCCGGCGAGGATATCTTTGACGGTGCCAGCTTCGAGATGTTCCTGGAGCGAGTCGGCGGCCATCCGCGCTGCTGCATCAACTATGATCCGTCGCATTTCGTGCTGATGCAGCTCGACTATCTGGCTTTCATCGACATCTATCACGAGCGTATCCGCGCCTTCCATGTGAAGGATGCCGAGTTCAATCCGGATGGGCGGCAGGGCGTCTATTCCGGCTATCAGCCGTGGATCAACCGCGCCGGGCGTTTCCGCTCGCTGGGCGACGGGCAGGTGGATTTCGCCGGTGTCTTCTCCCGCCTCACGGCCCATGGCTATGACGGCTGGGCCGTGCTGGAATGGGAATGCTGCATCAAGCACCCGGAAGACGGCGCGGCCGAAGGGGCGCCCTTCATCGCGGACCACATCATCCGGGTGACGGAAAAGGCCTTTGACGACTTTGCCGCCAGCGGTGCAGATGATGCTGCCAACCGGCGGATGCTGGGCCTTGCCCCGGCTGCGGCCGGCTGAGGGAGGACTGGAACATGGCAATTGAAGCAAGGGGCGGGGCGGGGCAAGGCACCCGCGTGCGCCTTGGCATGGTTGGCGGCGGGCAGGGCGGCTTCATCGGCGCCGTCCACCGCATGGCCGCGAGGCTGGATGGTGACTTTGACCTCGTGGCCGGCGCCTTCTCGTCGGATCCGGAGCGGGCACGCCAGTCCGGCCTTGAGCTGGGCGTCGATCCGGCCCGCTGTTATGACAGCTTTGAAGCAATGGCCACTGCGGAAGCGGCAAGGCCGGACGGCATCGAGGCGGTGTCCATCGTTACGCCCAATCATCTGCATTTCCCTGTGGCCCGCGCCTTTCTGAAGGCTGGCATCCACGTGATCTGCGACAAGCCGCTGACCTCGACGCTGGAGGATGCGGAGGAGCTGGTGAAGCTGGGTGAGGCCAGCGGGCGGCTGTTCGTGCTCACGCACAACTATTCCGCCTATCCCATGGTGCGGCAGGCGCGGGAAATGATCGCCAGTGGCGAGCTCGGCACCTTGCGCCTGGTGCAGGTGGAATATCCGCAGGACTGGCTGACCGAGCCGGTGGAGGAAAGCGGCCAGAAACAGGCCGCCTGGCGCACGGATCCGGCCCGCTCGGGCGCGGGCGGCTGCATCGGCGACATCGGCACCCATGCCTTCCAGCTGGCCACCTTCGTGACGCAGCTTGCCCCTTCGCAAGTTCTGGCCGATCTCAGCACCTTCGTTCCGGGCCGCCGGGTGGATGACAATGTCAACGTGCTGCTGCGGTTTGCCGGCGGCGCGCGCGGCATGCTCTGGGCCAGCCAGGTGGCGCCCGGCAACGAAAATGGTCTGCGCCTGCGCGTTTATGGCGACAAGGGCGGGCTGGAATGGGAGCAGGAAAACCCGAACCATCTGTGGTTCACCCCCTTCGGCGAGCCGCGCCGCCGCCTGACACGCGGCGGGGCAGGCACGGGTCCGGCGGCCGCTGCCGTAACGCGGGTGCCCTCGGGCCATCCGGAAGGCTATCTGGAGGCCTTTGCCACGCTCTACCGCGAGGCGGCGGTTGCGATCCGTACGGCACGCGACGGCGGGCCGGTGGCCTTGCCGGAGCATCTGCCGGGCCTCAGCGACGGCCTTGCCGGCCTGCGCTTCATCGACGCCTGCATCCGCTCGTCATCTGCGGGCGGGGTGTGGACGGAGCTGTAAGCTGTTGAAAAATAGGGGCCGGAACATCTGCTGTTCCGGTCCACGCTGAAGGAAAAACCTCTCCATCGTCATCCCGGCCAAGCGCAGCGCGAGCCGGGACCGGTGAGCCCGGGTCTCCCGGCTATGGCTCTAAAGGCAACTAACTTATACCCCGGCTCACCGGTCCCGGCTCTCACGCTGCTCGGCCGGGATGACGATGGAGAGGGGCGGGAAGAGCGCATTCAAGCAAGGCCGGAGCAAGTGCTGCTCCGGCCTTTTTGCTGATCTCACACACGCACCCGCGTGCCGCTGCGGGCAGCTTCGGCGATGGCGTGGATGACCTTTTCGAATTCCAGTGCGGCTGCGAAATCCGGCCATGGTTTTACGCCCGTTTCGATGGCGCGCAGGAAATCGGCGGCCTCGATGATCTTCAGGTCGTTGAAGCCGATCTGGTGGCCGGGGGCTGGGCAGAAGGCGCCGTAACCATCGTGATCCGGCCCGGTTAGGATGGTGCGGAAGCCCTGTTCGGCCTTCGGGCCCTCGTTGACGAAGAGCTGCAGCTCGTTCATCCGCTCCTGATCATAGATGATCATGCCCTTGGTGCCGTGGATCTCGAAGCCGAGGCGGTTTTTGCGGCCCCAGGCGGAGCGCGACGCGGCGAAGGAGCCCTGTGCGCCATTGGCAAAGCGCAGGATGGCGGTGGCCGTATCCTCGTTTTCCACCTTGCCCCGGCCGGTGCCATCGGGCAGGGGGCGGGTTTCATGCACGGTCTGCATGTCGGCGATGAGGCTTTCGACGGGGCCGCAGATGCCGCAGAGCAGGCTGATCAGATGGCAGCCGATATCCCCCAGCGCGCCAAGGCCGGCCTCGCCAAGCTTTGCCCGCCAGGTCCAGGGCAGATCCGGGTCGGCCTGATAATCCTCGTCCACCGCGCCGCGCACATGCACGATGCGGCCAATCCGCCCCTCCTGCACCAGCTTCTGCGCATGGCGGTAGGCGGGATTGCGGGTGTAGTTGTAGCCGGTCATGGTCAGCTTGCCGGAGCGGGCAGCTGCGGCGGCCATCTCTTCGGCTTCGGTCAGCCTCAGGCCCATCGGCTTCTCGCACCACACGTGCTTGCCCGCCTTCAGAGCGGCGATGGCCATCTCCTTGTGAAAGCGGTTTGGCGTGGTGATCGACACCACATCCACCTTGGGGTCAGTGACCAGCGCCTGCCAGTCTCCGGTGGAGCGGGCGAAGCCGAACTGGCTGGCAAAGGCGGCGGCCTTGTCTTCCGGCGTGTCGCAGAGCAGTTCCAGCCGCACGTCCTGCACGTCGCCCATGACGGCGCGGGCATTGCGCCAGGCGAGCGCATGCGCCTTGCCCATGAAGCCTGTTCCGATCAGGCCAATCCCCAGGGTCATTGATTTCCTCCCGAAACCAAATAGAATTTTTATTCCATTATTGTCATCCTGCGGCTATCCTGTTTTGTCAAGCAGGATCAACGAACTGGCAAACCGCAATGTCGCACCTCTCCGCCCCGCGCAACATCGAAGCCTTCCATGCCCGTCTGCTGGAAGCGGCGGAAACCCTGCCGAAACGCCTGCGCCAATGCGCGGAATATCTGGCGGCGAACACGGACCGGATCGCGGTTTCGACGGTGGCCGAGATGGCGCTGGCGGCCGGAGTGCAGCCCTCGGCGCTGATGCGATTCTGCAAGATCCTGGGCTTTTCCGGCTATTCGGAGATGCAGCGCCTGTTCCGCGATGCTTATGCGCAGGGCTGGCCGGACTACGCGACACGGCTCAGAAACCTGCGGGAAAGCGGCGCTGGCAGCCCATCCGCCCTGCTGGCGGAGTTCATCGATGCGGGCCGGATGTCGCTGGAAAATCTCGCCAGCAGCGTCGACAGCCGCAATCTGGACCGGGCGGTGAAGATCCTTTCCGAAGCCGGAATGGTGCATCTCGTGGGCCTGCGCCGTGCCTTCCCGGTGGCGTCCTATCTCGCCTATGCCTTTGAAAAAATGGATGTTCCGGCGTTTCTGCATGATGGTGTGGGCAAGCTGGATCACCGCCATGCCATCCGCCCGGGCGATGCGCTGGTGGCCATCACCTTCTCGCCCTACAGCGGGGAAACGGTGGAACTGGCGGAGTTTGCCCGCAGCCAGGATGTGCCGGTCATCGCCATCACCGACACGGTGATGAGCCCGCTGCAGAAACTGGATGCCACGGTGCTGAGTGTGGCGGAAGTTGACTTCGGTGCCTTCCGTGCGCTGTCGGCGACGCTCTCGCTTGCCATCACGCTGGCGGTGGCCGTCGGTGCCGGACGAAAAGCCGCACCATAAAAAAACTGTTGCATCAAACCTAAAAATGGAATGAATATTCCATACCCGAAGCCCGGACATATCCGGGCCGGGTGGCCGCCGGGGGGAGCCGGCGGATCCGCACTCTGGGAGGTTATGATGAGAAAAGCGCTTACCGCCGTCGCCGCTGCGGCCATCGCCGTGGCAGGCCTGTCTGCTCCGGCTGCTGCCGAAGGTGAAAAGTTCGTCCTGGTCAGCCATGCGCCGGACAGTGACAGCTGGTGGAACACCATCAAGAATGCCATCGCCGTTGCCGGCGAGCAGATGAAGGTCAGCGTCGAATACCGCAACCCGCCGACCGGTGATCTGGCCGACATGGCCCGCATCGTCGAGCAGGCGGCTGCATCCAACCCGAATGGCATCATCGTCACCATCGCTGACTATGACGTGCTGTCCGGCCCGATTTCCAACGCTGTGGCCAAGGGCATTCCGGTCATCACCATCAACTCCGGCACCATCGAGCAGTCCAAGAACCTGGGCGCACTGCTGCATGTGGGCCAGCCGGAATATGACGCAGGCTTCGGCGCGGGCGAAAAGGCCAAGGCAGCCGGTGCCAAGTCGTTCCTCTGCGTGAACCACTACATCACCAACCCGGCCTCGGTGGAGCGCTGCCAGGGCTTTGCCGCCGCGCTCGGCGTGGATCTGGGCAACCAGATGATCGATGCCGGGCAGGACCCGTCCGAAATCCAGAACAAGGTCTCGGCTTATCTGCAGACCAACCCGGACACGGGCGCCATCCTTGCCCTCGGCCCCACCTCTGCGCACCCGACGCTGGCGGCGCTGGAGCAGACGGGCAAGGCCGGCCAGATCTTCTTCGGCACCTTCGATCTGTCCTCGGAAATCGCAACGGCCATCAAGGCTGGCACCATCGCCTTTGCCATCGACCAGCAGCCCTATCTGCAGGGCTACCTGCCGGTGGTGATCCTCACCAACTTCGCCCGTTACGGCGTCGTGCCGGGCAACTCGATCAACTCGGGCCCGGGCTTCGTCACCAAGGACAACATCGAACTGGTTGAGAAATACGCCGGTCAGTACCGCTAAGCGGCTGATCTGAGCTGAGGTTTCAGCCCCGGCCGGGGCGGTGTGAAAGCGCCCCGGCCCCTTGCAACAGACGTTTCCTGAAAATCGAGGCAACTCATGACGGACGAGCGCATCAAGCAGGTCTCGGCCCTGCGCCGTGCCATGATCCGGCCCGAGCTGGGTGCGACCACCGGCACCGTTCTGGTCTTCCTTTTCTTCCTTCTGATCGCCGGCAACTCCGGCATGTTCGCGCCGGAAGGCATCATGAACTGGAGCGTGGTGTCCGCCCAGTTTGCCATCATCGCTGTGGGCGCCTGCCTGCTGATGATTTCCGGCGAATTCGACCTTTCGGTCGGCTCCATGATCGGCTTTGCCGGCATCGTCATCGCCATTCTGAGTGTCAAATTCGGCTTGCCCGTCTGGGTGTCCATCATCGCGGCCTTTGTCATCTGCGTGACGCTGGGCTGGATCAACGGCATGCTGGTGATCAAGACCGGGCTGCCGTCCTTCATCGTGACACTGGCCTTCCTCTACATCCTGCGCGGCCTCACCATCTGGCTGTCGATCCTCACCACCCGCCAGACCATCATCGGCGGCGTCAAGGATCTGGCACAGAACGACTGGCTCGCCTTCCTGTTCGGCGGCGTGATCTTCAAGAACCTTTTCGTCTGGTTCGCCGATATGGGTCTTGTCGGCAAGTTCGTGGCCGGTCCCAAGGCTGGGCTGCCGGTGGTGGAAGGCGTGCCGATGCTGGTGGTCTGGGCGCTGGTGCTCGTCGCCTTCGGCCATATCCTTCTTACCCGCACCAAGTTCGGCAACTGGATCTTTGCCTCCGGCGGTGATGCGCAGGCGGCCCGCTATGTGGGCGTGCCGGTCAACCGGGTGAAGGTGCTGATGTTCATGTTCACTGCCTTCTGCGCCACCGTGTTTGCCACCTGCCAGGTGATCGAATTCGGCTCGGCGGCGGCGGACCGCGGCCTGCTGAAGGAGTTCGAGGCCATCATCTGCGTGGTCATCGGCGGGGCGCTGCTCACCGGCGGCTATGGCTCGGTCATCGGCGCGGCGCTGGGCGCCATCATCTTCGGCGTGGTGCAGCAGGGTCTTTTCTTCTCGGGCGCAGAGAGTTCGCTCTTCCGGGTGTTCCTCGGCACGATCCTGATCCTTGCCGTGATCCTCAACACCTACATCCGCCGCATGATCACGGGAGAACGCTGATGTCCGCCCCGCTCATCGAACTGCGCAACATCGAAAAGCATTTCGGCCCCGTGATCGCGCTGGCTGGCGTCAGCTTCGACGTGAAGGCCGGAGAATGCCACTGCCTGCTCGGCGACAACGGCGCCGGCAAGTCCACCTTCATCAAGACCATGGCCGGCGTGCACAAGCCGACCAAGGGCGAGATCCTGGTGGACGGCAAGGCTACGGCCTTCAACAGCCCGCGTGACGCCATGGGTGCAGGCATTGCCACGGTCTATCAGGATCTGGCGATGATCCCGCTGATGTCGGTCACCCGGAATTTCTGGATGGGCCGCGAGCCGGAGAAGAAGTTCGGCCCGTTCCGCTTCATCGACTTCGACAAGGCTAACCGGGTGACGCTGGAGGAAATGGCCAACATGGGCATTCACCTGCGTGAGCCGGAACAGGCGGTCGGCACGCTTTCGGGCGGCGAGCGCCAGACGGTGGCCATCGCCCGTGCGGTCTATTTCGGCGCCAAGGTGCTGATCCTCGACGAGCCGACGTCCGCGCTCGGCGTGCGTCAGACCTCCAACGTGCTGGCAACCATCGACAAGGTGCGCAAGCGCGGCATTGGTGTCGTCTTCATCACCCACAATGTGCGCCATGCCATGGCGGTGGGTGACCGGTTCACCGTGCTGAACCGGGGCAAGACGCTGGGCACCGCAAAACGCGGGGAAATCAAGCCGGAAGAATTGCAGGACCTCATGGCAGGCGGCAAGGAACTGGCTGAACTTGAGGGTTCGCTCGGCGGCACGATCTGAGGTGTTGCGGGTTAATTTAGGAAAGACCGACATGACAATGCGTTTCGCAGTATTGGGGGCAGGGCGGATTGGCCGCGTCCATGCCAAGGCGATCGCCGCGACGGAAGGAGCCACGCTGATTGCCGTGGCCGATCCCATCGCAGCGGCGGCTCAGTCGCTGGCGGCGGAGCATGGCTGCTCCATCCGCACCATCGACGAGATTGAAGCGGCAAAGGATGTGGATGCGGTCATCATCTGCACCCCGACCGACACCCACGCAGACCTGATCGAGCGCTTCGCCCGCGCCGGCAAGGGCATCTTCTGCGAAAAGCCGGTGGACCTGAACGTCCAGCGCGTCAAGGACTGCCTGAAGACGGTGAAGGAAACCGGCGCGACGCTGATGGTCGGCTTCAACCGCCGCTTCGATCCGCATTTCGCCGCGCTCAAGGCCACCATCGACAGCGGCCGCATTGGCGATGTGGAGATGGTGACGATCACCTCCCGCGATCCTTCGCCCCCTCCGTATGAGTACATCTCCCGCTCGGGCGGCATCTTCCGCGACATGACCATCCATGACTTCGACGTGGCCCGCTGGCTGCTGGGCGAGGAAGTGGAAACGGTGATGGCTTCTGCCTCCGTTCTGGTCGATCCGGAAATCGGCAAGCGCGGTGATTTTGACAGCGTCAACATCATCCTGCGCACTGCGTCGGGCCGACAGGCGATCATCACCAACACCCGCCGCGCGGTCTATGGCTATGACCAGCGCATCGAGGTGCTGGGTGCCAAGGGCATGGTGGCTGCCGAGAACCTGCGCGAAGCCAACATCGAGGTGGCTGATGCCAGCGGCTATCACAAGCCGCCGCTGCTCGACTTCTTCATGACCCGCTACACGGCAGCCTATGCCGCCGAGATCACCGCCTTCATCAAGGCCGTGACGGACAAATCCGTGCCGCCCACCACGGGCGAGGACGGGCTGAAGGCACTGGCTCTGGCGGAAGCGGCGCTGAAGTCGGTTGCGGAAGGGCGTGCCGTGCGCCTCTCGGAAATCACGGGCTGAAGGACCAACGCGGATGAGCAAGACCCTCGATCTCATCACCATCGGCCGGTCCTCGGTCGATCTCTATGGCTCCCAGGTGGGTGGCCGTCTTGAGGATATGGGCAGCTTCCAGAAATATATCGGAGGCTCGCCCACCAACATTGCCGCCGGTTCCGCGCGGCTTGGCCTCAAGGCTGGCCTCATCACCCGCGTGGGGGATGAGCACATGGGCCGCTTCATCCGCGAACAACTGGTGCGCGAGGGCGTGGACGTGACGGGCGTGAAGACCGACCCGGAACGCCTCACCGCCCTCGTGCTGCTGGGCATCCGTGACGACAAGCAGTTCCCGCTGATCTTCTACCGCGAGAACTGCGCCGACATGGCGATCTGCGAGGACGACATCGACCCCGCATATATCGCCAGCGCAAGGGCGGTGGTGGCCACCGGCACGCACCTGTCCCATCCGCGCACCGAAGCTGCCGTGCTGAAGGCCCTGCGCCTTGCCCGCGAAAGTGGTGGCCAGACGGCGCTCGACATTGATTACCGCCCCAACCTCTGGGGCCTGTCCGGCCATGGCGACGGCGAAAACCGCTTCATCGCTTCGGCCAAGGTGACGGCCCGCCTGCAGCAGCACCTTCCCCTGTTCGACCTGATCGTCGGCACGGAAGAAGAGTTCCACATTGCAGGCGGCTCCACCAACACCATCGAGGCGCTTCGTGCCGTGCGGGCGCTGACGGGGGCGACGCTGATCTGCAAGCGCGGCCCCATGGGCGCTGCCGCCTTTGCCGGGGCCATTCCCGACACGCTGGATGAAGGCGAGGCTGGGCCGGGCTTTCCCATCGAGGTGTTCAACGTGCTGGGCGCGGGCGACGGCTTCATGGCGGGCCTGCTGAAGGGCTGGCTCGACGGCGAGACCTGGCCGCGTGCGCTGACCTATGCCAATGCCTGCGGCGCCTTTGCCGTGTCGCGCCATGGCTGCACGCCTGCCTATCCGTCCTGGGAGGAGCTGCAGTTCTTCCTGAAGCGCGGCGTCGTCACGCCTGCGCTGCGCAAGGACGCTGAGCTGGAACAGGTGCACTGGTCCACCAACCGCTCCTATGACTGGCCGTCGATGCATGTCTTTGCCTTCGATCACCGACGCCAGATGGAAGAGCTGCCGGGGGCAACGCCGGAGAAGATCGGCGCCTTCAAGAAGCTCTGCCTTGCCGCCGTGGAAGAAGTGGCTGCCGGCAAGACCGGGTACGGCCTGCTGTGCGACAACCGCCTTGGCCGTGATGCGCTGCATCAGGCGGCCGGCAAGGGGCTGTGGATCGGCCGCCCGGTCGAGTGGCCCGGCTCGCGTCCGCTGACGCTGGAGCCGGAACTGGGCCCGGATTATGGCGGGCTCACCGAATGGCCGCTGGAGCATGTGGTCAAGGTTCTGTGCTTCTGCCACCCGGAGGATGATGCGGCCCTGTGGGCCGGGCAGGAAGCGGTGATCCAGCGCCTGTTTGCCGCCGCCCGCCGCAACCGGCTGGAATTCCTGCTTGAGGTCATCCCTTCCAAGGTTGGCCCGGTGGATGATGACACGACCGCCCGCATCATCGAGCGCTTCTACAAGCTCGGGATCTATCCGGACTGGTGGAAGCTGGAGCCAATGCGCTCCGATGCAGCCTGGAAGCGCACCTGTGACATGATCAAGGCCTATGATCCACGTGTGCGCGGCATCGTGGTGCTGGGACTTGATGCGCCGGAGGACGAGCTTGCGGCCTGTTTTGCCACGGCGGCGCAGCATGATCTGGTCAAGGGCTTTGCCGTGGGGCGCACCATCTACAGCGAGGCAGCACGCGGCTGGCTCGCCGGAACCATGACGGATGCTGAGGCCATCGCACAGATGGCCGGAAAATTCGCCCGCCTGTCCGCCACATGGGATGCGGCACGCGGTGCAACGGGAGTTGCGGCATGAGCAAGGTAAGACTGACCGCCGCCCAGGCCATGGTGCGCTGGCTTTCCAGCCAGATGACCGAAGACGGCGTGCCCTTCATCGCCGGGGTCTGGGCCATTTTCGGCCATGGCAATGTGGCCGGTATGGGTGAGGCGCTCTACGGCGTGCGCGATACGCTGCCCACGTGGCGGGGCCACAACGAGCAGGGCATGGCCCATGCGGCCATCGCCTATGCCAAGCAGCTTGGCCGCCGCCGTGCCATGGCGGTGACTTCCTCCATCGGCCCCGGCGCCACCAACATGGTGACGGCGGCAGCGCTGGCCCATGTCAACCGGCTGCCGGTGCTGTTCGTGCCGGGTGATGTCTTCGCCAATCGCGGGCCGGACCCGGTGCTGCAGCAGATCGAGGATTTCGGCGACGGCACCATCAGCGCCAACGACTGCTTCCGCCCGGTCTCGCGCTATTTTGACCGCATCATGCGGCCAGAGCAGCTGCTGACGGCCCTGCCGCGCGCCATGGCGGTGATGACCGATCCGGCCGATTGCGGCCCGGTGACGCTGGCCTTCTGTCAGGATGTGCAGGCGGAAGCCTATGACTGGCCGGAAGAGTTCTTCGCCCCCCGGGTCTGGCGCCAGCGGCGCCAGCGCCCGGACGAGGCGGAACTGGCCGAAGTGGTGGCCCTGATCCGCGCCGCGAAAAAGCCGGTGCTGATTGCAGGCGGCGGCGTGCATTATTCCGGCGCCACGGAAGCGCTGAAGGCCTTTGCCGAGGCGCATCAGATTCCGGTGGTGGAAAGCCAGGCGGGCAAGTCGGCCCTGCCGTGGGACCATCCGCTCAACCTTGGCCCGGTCGGTGTCACCGGATCGGAAAGCGCCAACAGCGCCGCGAAGGATGCCGATCTCGTCATCGGCGTTGGCACCCGTTTTCAGGATTTCACCACCGGCTCCTGGGGGCTGTTCCGCAATCCGGCACGCAAGCTCGTCTCCATCAACGTCGCCGCCTATGACGCCATGAAGCATGGCGCGGTGCCGCTGCAGGGCGATGCCCGCGTCTGCCTTGGCGAATTGTCAGCGCAGCTGGGTGCCCACAAGGGCCCGGCCGTTGCCGCGAGCCTCAAGGCGGATTGGTTCGCCAAGGTCGATCCGCTGACGGCTGCGCCGGAAGCGGATGCAAACGGCCTGCCCACGGATCAGCAGGTCATCGGCGCCGTGCAGCGTGCAGCTGGCCCCGATACGGTGGTGATGTGCGCCGCCGGTACCATGCCGGGCGAACTCCACAAGCTGTGGAAGGCGAGCCGTCCCATGTCCTATCACATGGAATACGGCTTCTCCTGCATGGGCTATGAAATCGCCGGAGCGCTGGGCATCAAGATGGCCGAGCCGGAGCGCGACGTCATCTGCATGGTCGGTGACGGCAGCTACATGATGATGAATTCCGAACTCGCCAGCGCGGTGATGCTGGGCCAGAAGATCACGGTCGTCATCACCGACAACCGGGGCTACGGCTGCATCAACCGGCTGCAGATGGGCACCGGCGGAGCCGAGTTCAACAACCTTCTCGACCACACCAACCACACCAACCCCAGCCATATCGACTTCGTCGCCCATGCAGGCGCCATGGGGGCAAAGGCGGTGAAGGCCGGGTCCATTGCCGAGCTGGAGGCAGCCCTTGCCGAAGCGAAGACGGCGAGTGGCCCGTTTGTGGTGGTCATCGACACCGATCCCTACCCCTCCACGCCCCATGGCGGCCACTGGTGGGATGTGGCGGTGCCGGAAGTTTCCGCCCGTGCCGAAGTGCGGGCGGCGCGCGAGTCCTACGAACGTTCGCTTCAGGAAAGAAACTGAACCATGATCCTCTACGGCACCAATCCTATTGCCTGGTCCAACGACGACGACCAGACCCTCGGCGCCCATATTTCGCTTGAGCAGTGCCTCGATGAAACCGCCAAGATCGGTTTCGACGGCATCGAGAAGGGCCACAAGCTGCCCGCGACGCCGGAAGGCATCGCGAAGGAACTGGGCGGACGCGGCCTGAAATACATCTCCGGCTGGCATTCGCTGAACCTTCTGACCAACTCCATCGAGGACGAGAAGGCGGCGATGCAGCCGTTCCTCGACCTGCTGAAGGCGGTGGGTTCGAAGGTGATCATCACCTGCGAAACCTCCAATGCCATTCATGGCAATGACGGCGTGCCGGTGAACAACAAGCCGGTGCTGGCCGCCTCCGAGTGGGCTGACTTTGGCCGGGGCGTCGAGGCGCTGGCGGCCTTTGCGGCAGAGCAGGGCATCACGCTGGTCTATCACCACCACATGGGCACGGTGGTGGAGAGCGAGGCGGAAATCGACCTGTTCATGCAGCACACGGGACCGGCCACCAAGCTGCTGTTCGACACGGGCCATTGCTACTTCGGCGGCGGCAATCCGGCAGCAGTGGCCGAGCGCCACATGGCCCGCGTGCGCCATATCCATGCCAAGAACGTGCGGCCGGACATCATGCGTCAGGTGCGTGAGGAAAACCTCTCCTTCCTGGAAGGCGTGCGCCGCGGTGTCTTCACCGTTCCGGGTGATGCGGAAGGCGGCGTCGATTTCCTGCCCGTGCTGAAGAGCGCAGCGGCTCATGGCTACGAAGGCTGGCTCGTCATCGAGGCCGAGCAGGACCCGAGCGTGCGCAATCCCTTCGAGTATCAGAGCATGGGCTTCAACGCCCTGCGCAGCTTCGCCCGCGAGGCTGGTCTCGACAAGGGCAGGTGATGGAGGGGGGCAGCGTGAGGCTGAAAGTTTCCGACCTCCGTCTCCTCGGTTGGGCAGCCGGATCTACATATCAGGTCCGGAGATTGCCCGCAGTGATGCATTTGATCTATGGCAGGGCCTCTCCGCCCCCCTCCCCCTCGTGGGGAGGGGTAAGGGGTGGGGGGGCTCTGAGCCCGCAACTGTCTGAAGGATATATGATTTCTTGAAGAGGCATCAGGAGGAACAGCTGTCTGCAGTCAATGGATGCTCTGCCAGACGGAAAGGCCTTTCCCCCCACCCCTAACCCCTCCCCACGAGGGGGAGGGGGGCGGAGACGCCGTGCCTGAGTGATCAGGCTTCAGGTACGATGTGTGCATGCAGTAAAAGGGGGAGAGGGTGCTGCGGCAAAAGGCAGTACCGGGGAAACACGTCAGGAAGCTTCAAACCATATATGGTGCAGCACTGGCCCCTGCCATCTGCTACGCTCGGCGCGCCCGCTTTCCCCTGATCCCAGGCAGCAAAGAGACCTTGATGAAGATTATCGACCCGACCCATTCCTTCTACGGCCCGCTGTGGCGGCGTGTTGCCATTGTCGTTGTCACGGCTGGCTGGGCCGGGTTTGAGTACTGGAACGGCTCCACCGGCTGGGCGCTGTTCTTCGCAGCCATTGCGGCCTATGCCGCATGGGCGCTGATCATCACCTACAAGCCGCAACAGGGCGGAGACGGAAAGGCATGAGCAAGCTTCTGAGAAAGCCGCAAGGCACCCACGGCAAGACCCACGCCATCACGCCGGAAAGCGCCGGCTGGGGCTATGTGGGATTTGATCTCTACCGCCTGAAGGCGGGCGAGACTGTTGGCGAAGCGACCGGCGGACGCGAAGTCATCCTTGTGCTGGTCGAGGGCAAGGCCCGTCTTTCCGCATCGGGCAAGGACTTCGGCGAGATGGGCCTGCGCATGGACGTGTTCGAGCGCCTGCCGCCCGCCTGCCTCTATGTACCGGACCAGTCGGACTGGGCCGTCACCGCCACCACGGACCTGACGCTGGCCGTCTGCTCGGCACCGGGCATGGGCACCCATGAAGCGCAGGTGCTGGGGCCGGATGGCATCCAGCTTGACCAGCGCGGGCAGGGCACCAACACCCGCTACATCCACAACATCGCCATGGAAGGGCGGGATGTGGCCGGCAGCCTGCTGGTGACGGAAGTCTTCACCCCCTCCGGCCACTGGTCGTCCTATCCGCCGCACCGGCATGATGAGGACAACTATCCGGACATGACCTATCTGGAAGAGACCTATTACCACCGGCTCAACCCGGCGCAGGGCTTCGGCATCCAGCGGGTCTTCACTGAAGACGGCTCCCTCGACGAGGCGATGGCCGTTTCCAACCATGACGTCGTTCTGGTCCCCAAAGGCCACCACCCCTGCGGCTCACCCTATGGCTACGAGATGTACTATCTCAACGTCATGGCCGGCCCCTTGCGCAAGTGGCGCTTCAAGAACCACCCGGACCATGACTGGATCTACCAGCGCGACATGGTGAAGTGAGGAATAGGGAGCGTTCCAGCGACGCTTTGGCTGTTTTCTCTGGCAGATGCACATATCTGTTTCGAAAAGCAGCCCCCGTGATGCGTCAGGCTTGTGGCAGGACCTCTCCACCCCCCTCCCCCTGGTGGGGAGGGGTAAGGGGTGGGGGCTCTGCGCCTGTAAGAGTTTGAAAACTCAACCTTTTTCTTAAGAAGCATCAAGAGGAGCTGCTCCCCGGAACCAGTGAATATTCTGCCCGCCGGAGAAGCCGCCCCCCACCCCTAACCCCTCCCCACGAGGGGGAGGGGGGCTGAAACGCTGTGCCGGGTGCTCTATTCAGGCTGGCTGGAATGCCTCCCCCTACTCACACGGCGCAATCCTGACCGGTTCCGAGGCATCTGCCCCGATCGTGTGGCAGGTGCCGTTTGCGCAGAGGGTCCAGCCGGAGACGGTGGTGCCGGAGGCTGCGAGAAGCAGCTCTTCTTGCGGCGGCAGGGTGGGGGCCCAGACCCACCAGCCGTCCTGAAGCCGGGCGCCATCGCCCGGTTCCATGCCCGCGCCCGAGCCGCGCACGCGGGCCTCTTTAAGTTTGAGGCCGTCCTGCGTCACCACCCAGGTTTCCTGCCACTGCGTCTTCTCGACGGAGTGGGTCCATTCCAGCGTGAAGGGGCCGGAGAGGCTGAGCGTCAGCGCTCCGGCCAGAAGGCAGGCGCTCATGCGCCTGCGTTCGGGGTGGCCTTGTTGCCTGCCGCCATGTTGGCCCGCCAGACAAGGAAGGCGAAGAGGGCGAAGAGCCCCAGCCCCACTTCATCCGTGACCGGCAGGGCCGCCACCAGCGTGAAGGCCGAGGCGATGGCAAGCACCCGCATCCACCAGGCCAGCGGCACGCCGAGCCAGCCGATGACGGCTGCGCCCCACAGGCTGATGGCAATGGCGACCTTGAGGACGATGTAGACCACCGCCGGGACATAGCCGATGCTTTCTGCCAGCGCCCCGCCATCCTGCAGCATCAGGGCCGGGGTATAGACGGCCATGAAGGGGATGACGAACCCGGCTGCCGCCACTTTCACGGCCTCGAAGGAGATCTTCAGCCCGCTTTCCTTGGCGATGGGGCTTGCGGCAAAGCAGGCGAGCGCCACGGGCGGGGTGAGGTCGGCGAGGATGCCGAAATAGAACACGAACATGTGGCTGACGATCAGCGGCACGCCGAGTTCCAGCAGGGCAGGGCCTGCGATCGACGAGGTGATGATGTAGTTCGGGATGGTCGGAATGCCCATGCCCAGCACGATGCAGGTGATCATCGTCAGAAGCAGCGAGAGGAACAGGCTGTTCTGGCCGACGCTGACGATGAACTGGCCGAAGGTGGTGGCCGCGCCCGTCAGCGTCATGGTGCCGATGATGATGCCGACGAGGGCACAGGCGACGCCCACGGGCAGGGCGGTGCGGGCGCCTTCTCCAAGGCTGTCGCGGCACAGGGCCAGCGTGTTGCGCCCGCCCCTGGTGAAGATGTTGAGGAGAATGAGCGCCGAAATGGCGATCAGCAGCACCTTGATGCCGAGGGAGAAGAAAGCAGCGCCCGTCAGCCCGAGGCCGATCCAAAAGATCGTGCGGATGACACCCTGCGGCAGGCCGAGGGCAACGGAGCCGCCGAGGATCAGCAGGACGGTCAGTCCCAGACCAATGGTGCCGGCGAAGAGCGGCGTGTAGCCGCCGAAAAGGAGATAGACCAGCACGCCGAGCGGCAGCAGCAGGAACCAGCCTTCCTTCAGCGCCTTCACGGCGGAGGGCAGTTCGTCCTTCGGCAGGCCGCGCAGGTTCCGCTTGCCCGCTTCCAGATGCACCATCCAGAAGGCAGAGGCGAAATAGAGCACGGCAGGAATGAGGGCCGCCTGCACCACCTCGTAATATTCGACGCCCAGCGTTTCGGCCATGATGAAGGCCACCGCGCCCATGACCGGCGGCATGATCTGGCCACCCATGGAGGATGTGGCCTCCACACCACCGGCAAAGGCCGGGCGGTAGCCGAAGCGCTTCATCAGGGGAATGGTGAACTGGCCGGTGGTGACCACATTGGCGACGCCCGAGCCGGAAATCGTGCCCATAAGCCCGGAGGAAATGACCGACACCTTGGCGGCCCCGCCCGTGGCATGGCCGACGAGGCCGAGGCTGACATCGGTGAAGAGCTTGATCATCCCGGCCCGCTCCAGGAAGGAGCCGAAGAGGATGAACAGGAAGATGAAGCTGGAGCTGACATAGACCGGAATGCCGTAGATGCCTTCCGTGCCATAGGTCATGTGCTCGACAACCTGCGCAAAATCGTAGCCGCGATGGTCCAGCGGCGCGGGCAGATACTGACCGAAGAGGCAGTAGGCGAGAAACAGCCCCGCAATAATGGGCAGCGCCAGCCCCATCATGGCCCAGGCGGCGGCAAAGACCGTGACGAGCGCGACGACACCCATCACCAGATCCCGCGGCAGCGGGTCGCCCGCCCGGATCAGCAGGTCCGTGTAATCCCACCACTGGTAGGCCGCGACGGAAACGGCGGCAAATGCCATCAGCCAGGCGGCGATGCGCACCGGCAGCTTGTCGTGCCGGGCTGCGGCGACCAGCGGGAAGGTCAGCAGGCCGAGAAAACCGACATGCACCGCGCGCACGATCTGGCTCGGCAGGTCGATGACATGGGCGGCCGTGGCGATCTGGAAGGCGGAAAAGGCAAAGGCGATCCAGAACAGCAGGCGGCCTTCGAAGCCTTCCTGAAAGCCAGCGCCATGCGGGTCTTCCTGAGGCGCAGCAATCTGGGTCTGCGGAGAGAGGGGTGTGCTCATGCGCGGCTCGAACTTTCGCGGGATGCGGCAATGCGGAAAGGGAAAAAAGGGGGAGCGCAGATGCTGCGCTCCCCCCGTCGGCCGGGGCCTTACATCAGGCCCTTTTCCTTGTAGTAGCGCTCGGCACCGGGATGCAGCGGCACGGGCATGCCGGTGAGGGCATTGTCGAGGCTGATGGCCCGGGCGGCCGCATGGGCGGCGACCATTTCCGGCAGGTTCTCGAACAGCTGCTTGGTCATCTGGTAGGCGGTTTCTTCCGAAACATCCTCATGGGTGATGAGGAAGTTGACGACCGCGACCGTCGGCACATCGGCGCTCTGGCCGTCATAGGTGCCCGCCGGAATGGTGGCGGCGATATAGGGGGCACCCAGTTTTGCGACCACATCTTCCGGTACGGCCACCATGTTGACCGGAACCGAGGTGGCAAGGTCCTTCAGCGAGGCAACGCCAAGGCCTGCGGACTGCAGGGTGGCGTCGAGCTGGCGGTTCTTCATCAGTTCCACGGATTCGGCGAAGGGCAGGTATTCGGTCTTGGACAGATCCGAGTAACCCATGCCGGCGGCGGCAAAGATGGCGCGGGCGTTCAACTCGGTGCCGGACTTGGCCGCACCCACGGACAGGCTCTTGCCCTTCAGGCCGGCCAGATCGGTGATGCCGCTGTCCTTGGAGGCAACGATCTGGATGTAGTTCGGATAGATGGCGGCAATGCCGCGCAGCTTGGTCAAGGGCGCCTTGAAACCGGCCTCGGCATCGCCTTCCCAGGCGAGCTTGACGGAATCACCCAGGGCAAAGCCGATCTCGCCCTTGCCCTGCTGCAGCAGGTTGAGGTTTTCGACCGAGGCCTTGGTGGCCTGCACCTGCGGGCGGGCGCCTTCGATCTTGTCGCCATAGATTTTCGACAGGGCAACGCCCAGCGGATAGTAGACGCCGGATGTGCCGCCCGTGAGCACGTTGATGAATTCGGCCTTGGCCGGGGCCATGGCAACGCCCATGGCGGTGGCAGCGATGGCAGCAGCACCAAGCGAACGCTTGATCAGGTTCATGAATATGCCTCCCTTTTGGTTCCGGTCTTTTCGTCCGGCATGCAGCGCGGCTGGGGCCGCAACTGCCTTCTGGCTCATGGCCACACGGGCACAAGGTCTCCTCCCGTGAGCCTTACCGGCAGCAAACGTAGCGGGGGAAACGGCGCAAGAGCAACCGTGTTTATACCGAGGCCATCCGGGGGAGGGTGCCTGTGGAACGAGGTGCGTTGCTCAGCCGCCGAGGGCAGCCTCGATCAGCCGGGGAAGGCCCAGCCTTGCGGCACCTGTCAGCGGGGCGCCGCCGCCGAGCAGCGAGCGGCGGATCTCCGGCGGAGCGGGATGGCAGAGCGGCAGAAGCGCGCTGACGCGGGCGATGAAATCCGGCCTTGCGCCGATGGAGCCGCCCAGCACCACAAGGGCGGGGTTGGTGATGGCGGCAAGGGCGGCAATGGCGCGGGCGGCCAGCCGGGCGGTTTCGTCCAGAACGGCTTCGGCGGCAGCATCGCCTTGTTCTGCCCGGGCGAAAATCTCCGGCACGGTGAGGTCTTCACCGCTCAGCGCATGATAGCGGCGGCGCATGCCGTGGGAGCCTGCTTCCTGCTCCAGCGCGCCGCAGTCCCGCGATTGCGGGTCGAACGGATCAGCGCCGAAGGGCAGGAAGGCGATTTCTCCGGCCGCATGTGCGGCGCCGCGCAAGAGCCGGCCATCGCAGATCAGCCCGCAGCCGATGCCGGTACCCACGGAAACATAGGCCATGTCCAGAACAGGAGCGGCGGCGGACAATGCCCACCGCTCGCCTTCGGCGCAGAGGTTCACGTCATTTTCCAGCTGCACGCTGCATCCGAGCGCTTCGGCAAAGGCGGCGCGTACGTCGAATGTGTCGAAGGCCGGAATGTTGGGAGCCATCATCACCCGGCCGGTCGTGAGGTCCGGTGCGCCGGGCACACCGATGACGGCATGGCGCACCCGGCTCCAGTCAAGCCCTGCGGCCGCAGCCGCTTCCTGGCACAGGCGGGCGATCTGGGCGATGACGTGCTGGCCGCCCCGGCCATCCGTTGGCTCTGTCAGGCCGGGCAGAAGCGTGCCGGTGAGGGTTGAGAGCGCAACCGCCACCTTGGTGCCGCCCAGATCCACCACGGCGCAGCAGGCTGCTTCCGCAATGGGCGCGAAAACGCAGGCGCGCCGCCCGATATGACCTCCGGTCTCGCCGGTCTGCCGGATGAGGCCCGCGGTCTCCAGCGCCCGGCAGATGAGCGTCAGCGTCTGTTTCGACAAGCCGCAGCGGCGCGCCAGTTCAGCCCGGGACATGGGGCCATCCAAGAGAAGCTGCCGGAAGACGGCGTGATGCGTGGCCGGATGCTGCGGGAGTGGTAACATATTAGGTGCTTTTTAGTTCGTCAGACTGACGAACTAAATGCCTGATCTTCCTTGCTGTCAAGCGCCGGACCGTCTTGCAGCGCCGGAGCGCATGTAATAATGTAACATCGTCGCGCGCGCTTGCCAGCACGTGCCAGATGCTTATTTCTAGCCGGGGTCCTGGCCGATTGCCTTCAGGCAGGACAGGGTGAGCTGCAGCCGCCGGTGCGAGGAATTGGGGACGGAATGCCAAAGATCACGCAGAAAATCCCCGTTATCGTCCTCACCGGCTTTCTGGGCTCGGGCAAATCCACGCTCTTGCAGGAGTTGCTGACCCGGGAGAACGGGCAGGACACGGCGGTCATCATCAACGAATTCGGCGAGGTGCCGATTGACCATGATCTGGTCCGGGTGGGCCGGGGCGAGCTGATGCGCACCTCCACCGGCTGCCTGTGCTGCACCGCCGGGGCCGATGTGCGCGCAACCCTTTATGAGCTGTATGAAGCGGTGGAGAGCGGCGATGTTGCCCCGTTCTCCCGCGTCATCATCGAAACCACCGGCCTTGCCGATCCCGCGCCGCTGGTCAACCAGCTGGTGGCCGGCGCCATGCCCGCCATGGGACTGCGTGATCATGTGGTGGCGCGGCACTTCGTGCTCGCCGGTGTCGTCACCACGGTGGACATCATCACCGGCGAAATCACGCTGGAGAACCATTTCGAAGCGGCCAAGCAGGTGGCCTTTGCCGACCGGATCGTGCTGACCAAGACGGATCTGGCGCAGGACCCGGCGAGCAAACGCGATATCAATCTGCTGGCAGAAGGCCTGCGGCAGCTGAACCCTGCGGCTGAACTCATCGACCGGCACGGGGAGGGTGTTGATCTCGACAGCCTGTTCGTGCCGCGCAACTATCAGCCGGCCAGCCTTGGCGAGGATGTGCTGGGGTGGCTCGCCATGGATCAGGCGGTCAGCGCCGAAGGCGGCCATGCGCATGGCAAGAGCGGCCTTTCCCGCCACGCCGCGCGGGTGAACAGCTTCGTGCTCACCTCCGATGCGCCGTTCGCGGAGGCCAATTACAAGAGGTTCATGGATGTGCTGGTCAAGGCGGCCGGGCCGCGCCTCCTGCGCGTCAAGGGATTGATCGCGCTGGAAGATGCGCCGGACAAGCCGCTGGTCATCCATGCGGTGCAGCATGCCGTGTTTCCGGCGGTGCAGCTGGAGGCCTGGCCGAGCGAAGACCGGCGCGGGCGCCTCGTCTTCATCACGGATGAGCTGGAGGAAAAGCCCGTCCGGGACCTGTTTGAAGCGGTGCTCGTCGGCCGTCCCTCGGCCATGGAGCGCCTGCGCAATGCAATCGGGCTGGGGCCCAAACCAACACGGGACGCCTGACACATGACGGCATTCATCAATCCGCTCAAGCCGCGCTCGCGCGGCATTCCGCAGAAGATCGCCGAGATCAAGGGCTGGGTCCGCACGGCCTTTGCCCTTGAGGAGGGTGTGGCCATTTCCTTGTCTGAGCTGAGCTGCCGCGATGAGGGCTGTCCGGATGTGGAAACGGTCATCGGCCTGCTGCGCGAGGGGCATCCCATCGAAGTGCATCGTCTGCACATGCCGCTGACGGAGGTGAGCGAAGCGGATGTGCTGAAACTGGCGGCAGGTGGCTGAACTTCCGGCGTTTTTCGGGTTGACGTCGCACGAGGGCGAATAAGGCGGTATGTCTTTGGGAAACCAAAGACCTGCGCAGGCTCGATTCGATGAGTACGCAACCCACCCACGACCTTCCTGCATCGCGGCTGTTCAGCTGGACCGGTGAATTCCGGAACCGTGAGCAGGAAGACGCCTATTGCACGGCGTCTCTCCGTGAGACGCTGGGGACGGCCAAGCTCTGCGTCGGGGCAACAACGATTGCCAGCCTGGCCTTTGCGCCGATGGATATCATGATGCTTGAGGAGCCGCGCCTGCTGC
This sequence comes from Pannonibacter sp. CBAS1226, assembly GCF_055685825.1. Taxonomy (NCBI): domain Bacteria; kingdom Pseudomonadati; phylum Pseudomonadota; class Alphaproteobacteria; order Hyphomicrobiales; family Stappiaceae; genus Pannonibacter; species Pannonibacter sp. CBAS1226. The sequence goes on from NZ_JBVOUO010000010.1 coordinate 103,654, forward strand.
TCTTTCTCGGCATCCGGGCGGTGCTGGGTGTGCTCTGTGTCGTGGTGCTTTACTTTCTGGTCAAGGCGGAAAGCCATCACCGGATCGTTGTGCTGACCTATGCGCATATCCTGCCGTTCTTCTTTCTCAATGCGCTGATTTTCGACCATCCGGCGCTGACCCGCCATGGCGGTCTGCTGCTGCCGCTGATCGCCATGTCCATGGCAATGTATCTGCCTGGGCGTTTCTGGGTGGTGGCACTGACCAGCGCCTATGCGCCGCTGGTCAGTCTGCTGTTCTGGGGCGTGCTGCGGCCGCAGCCTGAAACGCCGCTGGATCTGGCCTCCATCTTCCTGGTGATCACGGTGGCTTACGTGGCGGGCAGCGTGGCCAGAGTGCAGCTGAACAGAATGCGCCGCGAGGAGTTTCTGCATATCGAGCGGGAGCGGCAGATCAATGAGGAGCTGCGCCAGGCCAAGGATGCGGCGGAGGCCGGTGCCCGCGTAAAGGCTGACTTCCTTGCAGTCATGAGCCATGAGATCCGCACGCCTCTCAATGGCGTGCTTGGCATGGTGCGGCTGGCGCAGGCCGAAGAGCTGCCGCCGGTTGCCCGCACGCGGCTGGAAATCCTGCAGCAATCCGCCGAGGCTCTGGCCACCATTCTGGATGACGTGCTGGACCTGTCCAAACTGGAGACGGGAACGGCGGAACATGAAAATGTGCCGCTGGACCTGCATCAGATCCTCAAGGATGTGGTGACGCTGGTCAGTTCCAAGGCGCAGGAGAAGGGGCTTTCCGTCCGTCTGGATTTCCATCCCGATGTGCCGCGCAGGGTGATGGGGGATCCGGCAAGGCTGCGCCAGATCCTGCTCAATCTGGCCGGCAATGCGGTGAAGTTCACGGAGCAGGGCTTTGTCACCATTACGGTGGACCTGCAGGGGCAGCTGTCCGGCGGAACACAGGCGGGCCGCGGGCTTCTGCCGATGCGCTTTTCCGTCCGGGATACGGGCATCGGCATTTCGGAGGAAGAGATGCCGCGCCTGTTCCAGCCCTTTTCGCAGGCCGATGCCTCGATCCGCCGCCGCTATGGCGGCTCGGGGCTGGGCCTTGTCATCTGCCGCCGGCTGGCCGAGGCCTTGGGCGGCAGCATCTCAGTGACCAGTATCAAGGGAGAGGGCAGCTGTTTTCAGCTCAATCTGCCCATGGCACGGGCGCCTGAAGGAGCGCTGGAGGCGGCTGCAGCAGAGCTGGGTGCCGGCACCCATGCCGGGCTGGTGCCGCTGCGCAGCCTGGCGATCCTTCTGGTGGAGGACAATCCGGTGAACCAGCTGGTCGCCAGCGGGTTGCTGGAACGCGAGGGTCATGTCTGCACTGTGGCAGACAGCGGCGAGGAGGCACTGAAGCTGGTGCAGGCACGGCCCTTTGATGTGGTGCTGATGGACCTGCAGATGCCGGGCATGGACGGATATGAAACCTGCAGCGCCATCCGGGCGCTGGGCGGGGCCTTCCGCCATCTGCCCATCATCGCGCTGACGGCCAATGCGCTTCCGGAGGACCGCCGCCGGTCGCAGGAGGCGGGCATGGATGGGCACCTGGAAAAGCCGGTGCGGCCGGAGATTCTGAACGATACGCTGCACCGGGCCGCCAGCCGGAGGCAGGCGCAGGAGCGCTCCTTGGCGGAGCGGCGGCCCATGCGGCCGCTCAACATCCTGCCGGGTGCCGATATTCTGATTGCAGGTGACGTTCCCCCCGGCCTGCCCGAGGGCCTCACGGGCCTTGGTTACCGCGTCTTTCCGCTCCCGGACATCAAGGCAGCCCAGCATATCCTGGCTGTCCGGCCGTTTCCGGTGATGATCCTCTTCCCGCGCCGAATGGGCGATGTGGCGGCGGCGCAGGAGCTTTGTGAAGGCGGCATGCAGCTCGTTACCTGCGCTTGCGGGCCTGCGGCGCTGGATGAACTGCAGCGGCTTGGGGTCGACGCGGTCTTCGATTGCGGCCGTGCGGAAGGCAAGCGCGTGCAGGATCTGGCGGAAGAACTGGGGCAGATGCTGAGCGGCCCTGTGGTGTCCGGGGAGGCGGGACATATGGTCACAGCCCCAGCCCAGCTTCTGGGGCCTGACCGGCTTGCGCAGCTCAAAATCCTGTTCCTTGAGAATTTGAAAGAGCAGCTTCAAGCTTTGCGTAAGGCGGAAGGTGATAGCGTGGAACTGCAGCGTGTTGCACACCGCGTGAAGGGCAGTGCGGCCAACATGGGTTACACTGACCTTCAGCATGCTGCCGGGCTCTTGTTGACAGAAATAACCGCGCCAAGTACCGGCGCTATCGATAAGCTTTCAACCGCACTTAGTGCGGCGATTGCAGAGCTTGAAACGAATACAGGCGCCAAGGCAACTGACGCGCCCGGGAAGACAGCACGCTGATGACCGCAACAGTCCTTGTCGTTGAAGATGCCCCCGAAAGCCTGGAGATGATTTCCGGCTTCCTCAAGGATAATGGCATGACGGTGATCGCTGCGGGCAGCGGTGCGGATCTGCGGGCCCGGTTGCAGGGTTTGCAGCCGGATATCATCCTGCTCGATGTCAATCTGCCGGACGAGGACGGCATCGAACTGGCGCGGCAGTTACGCCTTGGCGAGCGGTTCGGCCTCATCTTCGTCACGGGGCGGGATTCCGATGATGATGTTCTGGCCGGGCTCGATGCGGGCGGGGATGACTATGTCACCAAGCCGATCAACCTGCGCACGCTGCTGGCCCGCATCCGCAGCGTGCTGCGCCGCTCGCGCGAGCCGGTGATCACCTTTGACGGGTGGATCCTGGACGTGGTGCGGCGCGAATTGTTCCGCCCCAACGGTCAGCTGGTGGAGCTGACGGCCGGTGAGTTCAACATTCTCGTGGCGCTGGCCTCCCGCCAGATGCAGCCGCTGAGCCGTGATTTTCTGCTGGATGTGATTTCCAACCGCGACCCGCGCGACATCAGCGGCCATACGGTCGATAATCTCATCGCGCGCCTGCGCAAGAAGATGCAGCATGAAGGAAAAGACGCGCCGATCGTCACCATCCGCGGTGTCGGCTATGCGCTGATGCCCTCGCAGCACAAGGTGGACTGAGGGAAGACGGGCCTCCTTGCAGAGTTCCGTCTTGCGTTGAGACCCGCCCGCTCAATCGAGGGGCTTGTGGCTCTCCAGAATGCTGTCGGCCCACATGGCATAGGGGCGGAAGCGGCGGTCGAGCAGGCGGCAGACCTTGGCGCCTTCCGTTGTGGTGGGCTGCAGGATGAGGCTGGACTGGGGGCCGCGTATCTCTTCCAGCCGGGCCAGAAGCTCGCCCATCCCTGCAATCAGTGCAACATGCCAGTGGACGGACGGCGACAGCCAGCCGCATGGCAATGTCCAGCGCCCGGGCGCCGAATGATGTTGCGCCAGAAGCCAGCCCAGAAGCTCTCCACCGGCACTGAGGAGCACCTGCGAGACTTCCCGGTCCAGCCCGTCCTGCCACAGCTGCGGATCGGCCCAGGCGGGCAGGGCTTGGCGGGCGGTGAGCCGGGCCGTGGCGGCGGAAAGGCCTGCCTCCTCGAGGGCGTCCAGACTGGCCAGAGATTTCAGAACGAGGCCCCGGCGCTGAAGCTGCTGCATCAGCATCCCGTGCTGCGGCAGGGCGTCGTGCCGCTCGCCTACGTGAAAGGCCATGCGCAGCCGCGCCTTGGCCGCAGGCCGCCAGCCGGAGGCGGTCAGCAGACCGGCGAAGGCCTCGCCCTGCGGCAACCGTTCGGACCATTGGGTGGCGAGCTGCGTGCGCCCTTCCGCCTTCATTCTTGCGGCAAAGGCTTCCAGCAGGCGGAGCGCCAGATGCTGGCGGCGCAGAAGCGGCAGCACCATCACGGACAGAAGCTCCTGCTCGCCGGGCACCATGCTGCTGCGCCGGGACAGAAGCAGTCCTGCGGGAATGTCGCCCAGCCACAGGCCGAGATGGCAGTAGCGGTCCTGCTCCGCGCCGGTGATCCCGTCACGCAGCGTGGACGAAAGGCCCTGCGCCGTCAGCGGCGCGAAGCGGGGCAGGTCGTCCGGCCTGCAAGGTCTGATCTCGATCGGCTCCGTCAGATGCATCGATGGGGGCCTGGCTGGTGTCGGGGACATGCACGTGCTCACAGTGGTGTTGTACGGGCTCCGGAGCATTCAGTCTGCGCTGAATATGTATTCGCTCTCGAAGAGATAATCGGTGGAAGCTGCGTGGCTGCCGAAGTGCTTGTAGAGCATCTGCTCCATGCCGCCGGGCACATCGGCGGGCGGCTGGCAGATGAGGAGGGTGTCGGGCCCGGCCTCTTTCTCCAGCACCTGCACCAGCCGGGCAATGCCGCCCAGAAGCCAGCCCTGCTGGATGCGCTCGCGCACGACCCAGCCCTGCGGAATGTACCAGCGCTGGAAGGCGGATTGCTGCACGCACACAAGCCAGCCCTGAACCGCGCCCGTTCCGTCAAACAGGATCTGGCTGAGGCCTGCCCCTTCGCCTTGCGCCCAGTATGCGGGATTGGACCATTCCGGGGCGCGTCCCTGCGCAATCAGGTCCTGCCCCTCCTGCACAAGCTGCCGGCGTCCGGCGTCATCCAGAGCGTCGAGGCGGGTGCAGCGCAGCCCCTTGGCCTCCAGCCGCGTGAGGATGCGGTCGCGCGAGGGAAAGCCTTTCGGCCAGTCACCAATGCGCCAGGACATGCGGCGGCGCGAGACTTCGGGCTGGCCCCATCCGGAGGAGGCCAGCAGCCGGGCAAATTCGGCGGCACGCGGCAGACGGCTGGACCAGCGGGCATAGATGCCGCGCCGCCCGCCCTTGCGCAGGGTCTGGCTCAGCCGGGCCAGCAGCATCATGGCGATGCCCCGGCCACGCCACTGCGGTGCCACCATGATGGAGGTGAGCTCCTGCAGGCCGCCTTCGCCAGCACAGGAGAGGACCAGTCCGGCGGGCTCATCGCCGATGAAGGCGGCAAGGCGCAGCACACGCATGTCCTCAGTGGGCGCGGCAAGCATCCACTGCAGCGCGCCTGCGGTCAGCGCGGCAAGGGCCGGTGCTTCTTCGGGTCTGGTTTCGCGGATCTGCGGCACATGCGTGTCCAGATCCTGTGCTGTCATGGTGTCCATTCGGGCCTGCCGCCATAGACCGGCCGCCCCGCGGCAGCCCGGTTTGTCTGCCCTCTTACTAGCGCAGGCGCGGCGGTTTGTTTTGGCACTTTTGAGGTCCAATCCGGCAGGGCCCGGTCCGCTGCGCCTATAACGGGGGCAGATGATTTCTGCAGCCTGGGCGCCATCTGACGATGAGCCTGCCCGGCAGGCAGGATGGCTTGCACGGCCTGCCCGACTGGCTGGCCCTGAATTGTTTTCCAAGACAGAGGCGGAGAGAAAATGTCCCACGTTCCCGATCCCATGACGCAGGCCCGTCAGCATATCGAGCGCGCGCTGATCGACACGGCGCAGTCCGACGAGGCCTTCCGCAAGCTGTTGCTGCAGGACCCGCGCGCGGCGCTGAAGCAGCTGATCGGCGTCGATCCGATCCCCGGTTTCAAGATCCGTGTGCTGGAAGAAGTGCCGGGCGAAGTGGTTCTGGTGCTGCCGCGCGCCATCGCGCAGGACGAACTGCCGGATGAAATTCTGGACTATGCAGCGGGCGGTGCCGAGGGCAACCCCTGCCCGGACCCGCGCGGCGGACAGCGCGGCACCATCGTCAAGATCCGTCCTGCGTCCAGCAACTGACGGAAGCTTTCTTCTCCTGCTGCACGGCCGGGCTTGTCCCGGCCATCTGCAAGTCATTGATTTGTATAGATCCTCGGCACAAGGCCGAGGAGGACGATGGAGAGGCCGAAGGGTTGTCAGCAAACTCAGGCGCCGGCCGTCTGGCTGGCGCCTTTTCTATGTCTGGAATCAGACAGTGGCGAGCAGGTAAGCGAAGTTGCCGGTCAGCCAGCTGTCCATCGCGTCCCAGGCACTCTGCCGGACTTCGATGTCGCGGCCGCCGCGTGCGTGCAGCTGAACGAGGCCCAGCGTTTCGGCTTGTTCCATCAGCAGGCGGGCGTGGGTTCTGGAAATGCCGGCATGTTCCGAGATGGATTCATAACCCATCTGGATGCGGCTGCTGCCGGTCTGGGCAGCCTCATGCAGCAGCATCAGGAATGTGAGGTAGCCGCCGTCCCGCTCTGCCAGCGCCGAGATGGACCGGTGCTGCATCCGCATGCCGAAGTAATCCTGCAGCAGGGGGGCAAAGCTGCGGCGCCAGTTGCGGTGGCCTGCCGTTGCCGGGGCGATGCTGCGCTCCGACCAGGCCGGTGCCATCGGGTCGGCATGCTGGTGCTGGCTGCCATTTGTCTCGCCGCCATGGCTGAGACGCGCCAGAAGCTGGCTGGCGCCGGCAGACGTTTCTTCCTGGCTCTGCTCCCGGCACAGGGGAGACAGGTGCATTTCAGTGAAAAGCGCATCGGCGGACCACATGCGGGCTGTCGGCATCAGGATGCTGATCCGCAGATCCTCTTCCGCCTTGCGCCGCTCGATGAAGCCATAGCGCTCGAAAATGGCCACCAGCGCTTCGATCCGGTTGCGGCTGGTCAGGCCCGACGAGGAGAGGCGCGCCTGAAGGCGCCCGAGTGTCAGCCAGCTGTCCCGGTCTTCCGGGTTCTGGGCGGAGCTCAGGCACAGGATGGCCTGAAACACCATGAAGCGGCCTTCCTCCAGCATCAGCCGTGCCAGCAGATAATCACCGCGGAAGAGGGACACGAGGTTCTGGACAACGGCGTCGCGGACGGGGGGCGTGATGACCTGCTGCCCGGCGTTGAGGATCTCAAGAGCTGCAGCGTTCTGAGGCTCCGTGCCCTCCCACAGGCATCCAGCCGCGGCACGGAGCGTGCCCGGAACAGGGTGCTTGAGAGGGGCTGCAGCATTCATCAGGTGATCTCCAGACCGGCTTCCGCTGATCAGCACCTTGCGCTTGGCAAAGGCTTCGACGATCGCACGTACTCTGTCCGATATTGATACCACGTAATTTGATGTGCTGAAGTAGTGGAATATCAATGGCCGTTGATCTATGGCTTATCAGTCGTTATTTCATATATATCTATTCTCATTATTGTTGATATTCTTTTGGATGTGAGTATTTTTTATTTGTTTTTGTTTAATTTTCAGATGATTTTTTGCCGCCTTCAATAGTTCTCCTGCTTGATTTCGGGTGTGTATTGAACGCCGCCGGGATTGCCAGTGCCTGCTCTTTGATGCTGGATGCGGCTGGCGTTTTTTGGGTGCTTTCGGGGTTGCTCCGCCGCCGGGTGTTACGTGTTTGGGGAATGTGGGGCTGGTATGTGGCGTGTCGGGCGGCTTGGAGTGATGCGTAAGGGGATTTCGCTCCCGCTTGCCGGGGTGAGGCGCGTCGGGGCCGTGGGGCTTCTGGGTGCTCTGCTGTCCGGCTGCGCGCTGGTGGGCAATCCGCTTGTGCCGTCCGATGATTTTTCTCCGGCGATGCCGTCCGCCTATATCCATCAGGACCCGCGCAGTCAGGCGCTGATGCGTGCACCGGTTGCCGCGCCGGCGTTCTGGGCGGCCTTTGGCTCGCCGGAGCTTGCTGCGCTCGTTTCCCGTGCCGAAGAGGGGAGCAAGGATATCGCAGCTGCGATTGCCCGCGTCCGTCAGGCAGAATGGGGGGCGTTGCAGGCCGGTACGGGTCTTTTGCCGTCCGGTGCCCTGAGCGGGACAAGCACGACATTCCGGTCCTCTGCCACGGCGGCGGGGCTGGAAAGCGGACGCCTGCCGCAGCAGCAGCTGCGCCGTGCGGGCCTGTCTGCTTCCTGGGAATTGGACTTCTGGGGCAAGAATGCCGCGCTCTACTCCGCCGCCGCCCGCCGTGAGGAGGCGGGTGTCTTCGCGCTTGCCGCAACACGTCTGGCTGTGACGGCGGAAACGGCGCAGACCTATGTGACCGTGCTGTCCCTGCGTGACCGGCTGGCGATTGCGCGGCAGAACCTCACGCTTGCCCGCAAGGTGATGGACAGCATCCGCGAGCGTGTGGAGGCAGGTTCTGCCACACAGGTGACGCTGGCCCAGCAGGAAACCGTGGTGCGCCAGCAGGAGGCCGCGATCGTCAGCCTCAGAAGGTCGGCGTCGCAGGCGGAACTGTCGCTGGCGCTGCTCGTGGGCACCCGGCCGGGGGATGTCAGCCTTGGCAAGGGCGGGCTGAAGGGCCTGAAGCTGCCGCCGCTGAACGCCGGGCTGCCTTCTGATGTGCTGAGCCGCCGGCCGGATGTGCGTCAGGCCGAAGCGCAGATTCTGGCTGCCTCGCAGGATGTGGGGGCTGCCCGGGCGGCGATGCTGCCCAGCCTGAGTTTCTCGCTGCAGCGCGGCTTCGAGAGCTTGACCACGAGTACGCTGATTTCGCCTGCATCCGGGGTTGCCAACTTCACCAGCCAACTGACCCAGCCACTCTTCGATGCGCCCCGGCTGGCGGCGCAGATGAAGGGGGCCGAGGCCCGGCGGGAGGAGTTGATTGCCACCTACGAACAGGCGGTTCTCTCCTCCCTGTCCGATGTGGAGAAGGCGCTGGTGGCGCTGAACACGAGCGGGGAGGAACTGGCAATTGCCGGAAAGGCCGTGGATGCGGCGCGCCGGGCCTATGAGCTGACACAGGAGCAGCTGGAAGCCGGGCAAGTGGACATGACGACGGTGCTGAACACCCAGCGGGAATATTTCTCCGCCTCTGACAGTCTGGAACAGCTGCGCCTTGCGCGCTTCCAGGCCGCCATCGCGCTTTACCGGGCGCTGGGCGGGGGATGGTCGCCGGAAGATGCAAGGCTGCTGATGCAGCCGAAGGAAACGCCGTCCGCAAGCGGAACGAAGACCGTAGCCGCCGCACGTGCGGCTGCGGCGCAGTAAGAGAAGGCAGGGGCCATGTCATCGCAACCGAGCCCGGCGCCGCAGGACGGCGCGTCCAATCAGGCCATCCGGCTGTTCCGGCAGGCGGCGCTGGACCGGCTTTCCTCTCCCGAGCAGCTGGACCAGCTGATCTCGCTGACGCGCCCGCGTGACCTGCTGGCCATGCTGACACTGTTTGCCCTCATTGCGCTGGCGATTGGCTGGTCCATTCTGGGCCGTGTGCCCGAACGGGTGAAAGGCTCCGGCATTCTGATCACCACGGGCGGGCGCGTTGTCGATGCGGTGGCAACGGGCGATGGCACGCTGACGGATATTCTGGTTGAGGTCGGTGGCGGCGTGCAGCAGGGGCAGGTGGTGGCACGGGTGATCCAGCCCGCCCTGCGCCAGCAGCTCGACAACATCAACGCGGTGATCGCGGAGCGCAAGGCGCTGCTGGAGGAACTGAAGGGGCAGGTGGCAGAGCGCACCCGTGCCGCCGATCAGACGCAGGCCGCCCGCGTCAACGCCCTGACCATGCGTGTCAGCGATGCGCAGGAGCGGGTGCGGGTGCTGGACGAGCAGGAAAAGCGCGACACGGCACTGTTCGACCGGCGGCTCATCACCTGGCAGCAATTGCTGGAAACCCGCAGGGCGCTGGCCGAGGCGCGGCAGAGCGAGCTGGAAGCGCGCAGCCAGATTTCGCAGGTGGAAAGCGACGCCATCGTGCAGCGCAATTCCAACGACCGGGACATCCGCTCCTCCGAGGAACGGCTGGCAGATGCGGAACGGCAGAAGGCCGAGCTGGAAATCCAGCTGCGCCAGCAGGAAACCATCACCAGCCCGGCAAATGGCCGCGTGGTGGAGTGGAAGGCCGTGCCCGGCACCCGCATCGCGCCGGGGCAGGCGCTGCTGAGCATCGAGAGCGGGGCGGCCGGGCTGGAGCTTCTGCTGTACCTTCCGCCCAATGATGGCAAGCGCGTGGTCTCCGGCATGCCGGTGCAGATTGCACCCTCCACGGTGCGGCGCGAGGAATATGGCATGATGGAAGGCACGGTGGCGGCGGTTTCCGACTTCCCCACCACGGCCCAGGCGATGCAGGCCATCCTGCGCAATGACCAGCTGGTGCAGAGCTTCTCGTCCAAGGGCGCGCCCTTTGCCGCGCGGGTGCTGCTGACACCGGACGCCAATACGCCGAGCGGTTTCGCCTGGAGCGGTGGTTCCGGGCCTGAGCAGCAGTTCAGCAGCGGTTCGATGGCCGAAGCGGAAGTGACCGTCGCCTGGCGGCGCCCGATCAGCTACGTCATTCCCTGGCTGCGCAAGGTCTCGGGGCTGGCAGGGTGAGCGGCCGCATGAGTACGGACACGCCCCCCAAACCCGCAAAGCGCCGCCGCAAGGCCACGCCGTCCATCCTGCAGATGGAGGCGGTGGAATGCGGTGCGGCCAGCCTTGCCATGATCCTCGCCCATCACGGGGCCTGGATTCCGCTGGAACAGCTGCGCGTTGCCTGCGGGGTTTCGCGTGATGGCTCCAAGGCCAGCAGCCTGCTGAAGGCTGCCCGGCAATATGGCTTCATCGCCAAGGGTTTCCGCAAGGAGCCGGAGGCGCTGACCGATCTGCCCTGGCCCGCCATCCTGCACTGGAACTTCAACCACTATGTGGTTTTCGAGGGCATGACGGAGACCCATGCCTATATCAACGATCCGGCGCTGGGGCCGCGTGTCATCACCCGTGAGGAGCTGAGCGAAGCCTTCACCGGTGTGGTGCTGACCTTCGAGAAGACGGATGCCTTCCGCAAGACACGCAAGCCCGAGGGGCTGCTCTCCGCCTTCCGCGCGCGTGTTTCGTCCTCGCACGGAGCGCTGTGGCTGATCGGGCTTCTGAGCCTTGCGCTCGTGATCCCCGGTGTGGTGCTGCCGGTCTTCGCCAAGATCTTCGTCGATGGCATCTTGATGCAGCAGCAGGAGCATCTGACGCGCCCGCTGCTGATTGCGCTGGGTCTGACGGCCCTGATCAAGACCGGCCTCACATGGCTCAGATCCTCGCTGATCCTGAGATTGCGCACCAAGCTGACGATTTCCGGCGCGGGCGCCTTCGTCTGGCGGGTGCTGCATCTGCCCATGTCCTTCTTCTCCCAGCGCAGCGCCGGTGAAATTGCCTCCCGCGTCGAGGCGAGCGAGCGGGTGGCGGAGGTGATCTCCGCCGACATGGCCAATGCGGTGCTGAACTGGGGCACGCTCGCCTTCTTTGCCGTGGTGCTGGTCAGCTATGATCCGGTGCTGGGTGCGCTGACCATTGCGCTCAGCCTGCCGAACCTCGTGGTGCTGCGCGTGGTGCAGGAGCGGCTGAAGCAATCCTCCATTCGTCTTGCAGTGGAGCATGGCAAGCTTGGCGGCACCACGGTCGGCCTCATCTACAACATCGAGACCATCAAGGCCTCGGGCCTTGAAACCTCGTCCTTCGGGCGCTGGGCCGGCATTCATGCCAGGCTGCTCAATGCGGTGCAGGAATCGGGCTCGCGGGCGCTGATCACCTCGCTGGCCCCGGCGCTGCTCACCGGTCTGGTGGATGTGGCCATTCTGGGCGCGGGCGCCTTCCGGGTGATGCAGGGGGCAATGACACTGGGCGATCTCGTGGCCTTCCAGCTTCTGGCCGCCAGTTTCTCCGCGCCGCTTGTCAGCCTCGTGGCCCTGTCGCCGAAGCTTGCCAACATCCGCGCCGATCTCAATCGCGTCGATGACGCCATGCGCAACCAGCCCGATCCGCTGACGCAGAGCCCGGCCGGAGGCGCGTCGCGGCTGATGAGCGGCGCGCTGGAGGTGGATGCCATCCGCTATGGCTACAATCCGCTGGATGAGCCGCTGTTCGAGCGCATTTCCCTGTCCGCCCGTCCGGGCGAGCGCATCGCCCTTGTCGGACGCTCGGGCTGCGGCAAGTCCACGCTGGGGCGGCTGATCTGCGGGCTTGTGGCGCCTTGGGAAGGGGAAATCCGCCTCGATGGCGTGCCGCTTTCCCAAATGGACCAGTTTCAGCGTGCGGCGAACATCGCCTATGTGGATCAGGACATCTTCCTCTTTGAAGGCACCGTGCGCGAAAACCTGACGCTGTGGAACCCGGATGTGCCCGATGATGCCATCACCCGGGCGCTGGAAGATGCGGCGATCCTTGATGACATCGTGTCGCGCCCCGGCGAACTCGACGCTCATGTGGAGGAGGGCGGGCGCAACTTCTCCGGCGGCCAGCGCCAGCGGCTGGAACTGGCCCGTGCCCTTGTCGGCGACCCGGCCATTCTGGTGCTGGACGAAGCCACCGCTGCCCTCGATCCGCAGACGGAAAAGGCCATCGATGACAACCTGCGCCGCCGTGGCTGCACCTGCATCATCATCGCCCACCGGCTGAGCACCGTGCGCGACTGCTCGGAGATCATCGTGATGGAGCGGGGCGAGATCGTCGAGCGCGGCACCCATGACAGCCTGATGGCTGCGAATGGTGCCTATGCGGATCTCATCCAGACCGGGGCGCAGTGAGGCGGACATGACACAAGGCTCCCATCCCGCTCTGACCTCTGGCGCTTACCTGCCCTCCGGCAGTGCCCATCCGCATGTGCTTGATGACCCGGCACAGTGGATACTCATCGAGCGCGGCTATCTCGATGTGTTCGCTGTCTTCGGCGCGCCGCTGGAGGGCCGCCGCCTGTTCCTGTTCCGGCTGGAAGAAGGGGCGCTTGCGCGTGGCATCGCCGCCGCTGCGCTGAGCGATGGCCGCAGCCTGGCCCTTGTTGGCGTTGGCGGTGCGGACAGTGCCTTGCGCCGCTGTGCCCCCGGCGAGCCGGTGGCCGCAGAGGCGGTGCAGCGCTGGCAGGAGGTCCTGGCCCAGGCTGCGGACCTGCCACCGGTGCCTGATGACGCGGCAGAAGGCGGTGAACGCAGCGACGCCGTGCTGCTGCTGGCGCTGGCCAACAGCCTTTGCGAACGCGAAGCCTTGCGCAGCCAGCACGACTGGCGCAGCGAAAGGCGCAAGCTGGGCGAAGCGCGCAAGACGCAGGCTCTCTCGGAACTCGCCTCTGCCGCCGCCGGGCATGCAATCGAGGCGGCCGTCACTCCGGCTGCTGCCGAAGATCCCGATCCGCTGCGCTCCAGCCTGTTGCGCATCTTTGGTGCCCTGAAGGTTGCGCCGAAGCTGGAAGCCTTCGACACGCCGGGCGGGCTTGAGGAGGGGCGCAGCCGCCTCGACATCATCGTCTCGCGCCACCAGATGACCCGGCGCACCGTGCTGCTGCGGCCCGGCTGGACGCTGCTGCCCGGCCTGCCGCTGATCGGCTTCATGGGCGAAGAGCGCCGCCCCGTGGCGCTGTTGTTCCGCAAGGGGCGCTGGCATGTGCATGACGGCCCGCGTGTGACGCCGATTGCCAGCGACGGCACGGAAGGCAGCGGCACCACCGGCCTTGCGGCCGATGCTGTGCAGATCTATCCCGCGCTGCCCGCCAGCTCCCTGTGCTTCCGTGACCTCTTTGCCTTCGGCTTTGCCAGCCTTGCGGCGGACCGGGTGCGGCTGGTGCTGCTGATGCTGGCCGCCGCCATTCTGGCAACGCTGGTGCCCTATGGCTCGCGCTTCCTTGTCAGCGACGCGATCCCCTATGCCAATCTCAACCTCACCTGGGTGATCATCGGCGGTTTGCTGGCTGCAGCGCTGGCCCGGGCGGTGTTTGATGCGGGCAAGGGGCTGACCATGCTGCGCTCCGAACTGGGTTTTGAAAGCCGGCTGCAACCGGCGATGCTGTTGCGTCTGCTGCGGCTGCCGCCCGCCTTCTTCCGCCGCTATGCTGTGGGCGACATTTCCGACCGTGTGCTCGGCATTCAGGCCGCGCGTGAGGTGATCACCTCCAGCTTCACCAGCGCGGCGGCGAGCAGCGTGTTCTCCATCATCAGCCTCGTGCCCATCCTCACGGTGGACAAAAGGCTGGCGCTGATCGTGCTGCTGCTGGCGGTGTTCATCGGGCTCATCAACGTGGCGATCAGCTACCGCGCGCTCATTCACGAGCGCCAGCGCATGGCGCTGAAAGGGCGGATCGAGAGCTTCGTGGTGCAGATGCTGATGGGCGTCACCAAGCTCAAGGCCTCTGCCAGCGAGGCGATGGGCTTTGGCCGCTGGTCGGGCCTTTTCGCGCAGAACATGCGCCATGCGGTGAAGGCCGGGCGCTGGACCAATCTGCAAGGCGCAGCCGATGCCCTCCTGCCGCAACTCGCCACCATCGTGCTCTATGCCATGATCCTCTATTTCCTGAAGGCGGATATGGAGAAGGCGGCGAGCGGCGGTGATGCAGGCAAAGGCTTCTCGCTGGCCGATTTCATCACCGTCTCGACGGCCTTTGCCCAGGTGCTTGGCGGCATTTCGGCGCTGGCCGGGGCGCTGATCCAGTCGCTTTCTGCGGTGCCGCTGATCGAGCGTGCCGGGCCGATCATCGAGGCCGTGCCGGATGCACCGCCGCCGGAAAGCCGCCCGGTGAAACTCTCCGGTGCCATCGACATCCGCAATGTCTCCTTCCGTTATTCGGAGAAAGCCCCGCTGGCGCTCAACGAGCTGAGCGTGCGCATCGGCAAGGGCGAGTTCGTTGCCATCGTCGGGGCATCGGGCTCCGGCAAGTCCACGCTCCTGCGGCTTCTGCTCGGCTTCGACCGGCCGGAGCTGGGCGACATCTTCTTTGATGGCCATTCCCTCAGCCGTCTGGATCTGGCGCAGGTGCGCCGCCAGATCGGCGTGGTGCTGCAGCATGGCCGCATCATGGCCGGCAGCATCCATGACAACATCGCCGGCGAAAGCGGCCTCGGCATGGATGCCTCGCTGGAGGCGGCGAAGATGGTCGGCCTCGACAAGGACATCGAGCAGATGCCCATGGGCCTGCACACGGTGATGCTGGACGGCGGCGGCACGCTGTCGGGCGGCCAGCGCCAGCGCATTCTTCTGGCGCGGGCGCTGATCAGCAAGCCGGCCGTGCTGTTCCTCGATGAGGCGACAAGCGCCCTCGACAACCGCACGCAGGCCATCGTCACCGAAACCCTGCAACGGCTGCCGGTGACAAGGCTCGTCATCGCCCACCGGCTCAGCACCATCGAAAGCGTCGACCGCATCATCATGCTCGACAAGGGGCGGGTGGTGGAGGCCGGCAGCTACGCCGAACTCATGGCACTCAATGGACATTTTGCGGCGCATGCCCGCCGCCAGCTGGTTTGAACTGAGGACGGATTTTCATGCGCAAGGTTCTTTACATACTGGGTCAGCTGGATGACGCGGACATCGCCTGGATGGCCCAGACCGGCGAGCGCCGGACCGTGGCTGCGGGCGCCGTGCTCATTCAGGAAGGCCGCGCCACGGCGGATCTCTTCATCGTGCTGGACGGGCAGGTGGATGTGCAGGTGACCGGTGTCGGCACCGTCGCCAGCCTGTCGAGCGGCGAAATCCTCGGCGAAATGTCCTTCGTCGACAAGGCGCCGCCCTCGGCCACCGTCGTGGCCGCCCGCGATACCCGCGTTCTGGCACTGGAGAAGCGCCGCATCGAGCAGCGGCTGGAGGAGAACGCGGCCTTCGCCGCCCGCTTCTACAAGGCGCTGGCCGTGTTTCTGGCCGACCGCCTGCGCACCACGACCCTGCGCGGCAAGGGCGGCGGCGGCCAGGCCGAGGACGAGCTGGACGACATGGTGCTGGATGGGGTCTCCATGGCCGGGCTCCGCTTCCAGCACCTTCTGGAAATCCTGAACGGCGGCAACGGCTGACAACAAGCCTTTGGCACCCTCAGGAAAAAGGCCGTGCAGAGGTGGGTCTGCACGGCCTTTTTGTTGTTTGGAATGGCGTTGGAGGGGGGCGGGGATTCACACATCAGCTTCGGAGACCGCCCGCAGTGATGTATCGGATCTGTGGCAGGTCTCTCCGCTCCCCTCCCCCTGGTGGGGAGGGGTAAGGGGTGGGGGGCTCTCAGCCTGCAAGCGTTTGAAAAATTTAACTTTTCCTGAAGAGATACCGAAAGGAATGGGCGTCCTGAGACAATGAGTTCCCTGCCAGCCGGAAAGGCCTTTCCCCCCCACCCCTAACCCCTCCCCACGAGGGGGAGGGGGGCTGAAACGCCATGCCGGAGTGACCAGATTGCAGCCTTTCCCCAAACCGTCTCCGGCTTCGAGCAAGATGTGTGCATTCAGTAGCTCAAGAGGGCAGAGGGGCGCTGCGGCCTCAGGCAGTTTCTTCCTCTTCCTTTGAATGCGTTTCTCTCACCTGCCGCGCCGCCCGTTCTTACCATCAGTCAGGCCTATGTCTTGCTGCAGGTGCTCCGGCAAGGCATCCTTGCGGGGAACCCAGACCCCGTGCTGGTCTTCCAGTCTTGCGGATGTGGCGGCTTCCTGCGTGGAAGAGGCCGCCAGAAGCTTGATAACAAGACGGAAAATCAGATTTCCCGCGCTGCCGTGGAGCGTCATTTTGGTTCATGTCCCGGTTGAAGTTGCCCGCACCATACGTTTGATGCATTGTTCCGATCCAATCAAAGCTCGCGCAGGAATCATAAGGACAGCTTGTGTCAGACTTGCCTCCTCTGGCGGCGCTCCGCGTTTTTGAGGCCGCCGCCCGCCATTGCAACTTCACCCGGGCCGCCGAAGAGCTGGGGATGACGCAGGCCGCCGTCAGCTATCAGATCAAGCTGCTGGAGGAGCGGTCCGGCGGGCCGCTGTTCCTGAGGAAGGCCCGTCAGGTGGAGCTGACGGAACTGGGCCGCCGTCTCGCCGGGCCTGTGACGGAAGCCTTCGATCTCATCCGGGGAGCGTTCTCCAGCGTCCGGCAGGAAGCGCAGGGCGTGCTGGTGATCAACTGCGGCCCCACCTTTGCGGCCCGCTGGCTGGCCCAGCGGATCGGCACCTTTCAGCTGCAGCATCCCGAACTCGCCGTCCGGTTCGACGTGTCGAACCATCAGGTGGATTTTGCCCGCGAAGCGGTGGATGTGACCATCCGTGCGGGGTTTGGCAACTGGCCGGGTCTGGCGGCGCATCTGGTCAAGCCCGCACCTTTCACCCCAATGCTCAGCCCGCGCCTTGCCGCCTCCATTGGCGGTGTCCGGGAACCGGCAGATCTCCTGAAGCTGAAGATCATCGACCCGAGCGATCCCTGGTGGCAGGTCTGGTTCAAGGCTGCCGGGTATGATGCGGTGGCACTCGATGCCCGTTCGCGCTCGCAGATGGGCGCGCAGGTGCTGGAAGCGCAGGCGGCGGTGGCCGGACAGGGAGTGGCCATTCTCACGCCCGATTTCTACCGGGAAGAACTGGAACGCGGCCTGCTGGTGCAGCCTTTTGATCTCGTGGTCAGCAATGGCGAGGGCTATTGGCTGGTCTATCCGGAAGGCCGGAGGAACAACCGCAAGATCCGCGCCTTCCGGGAGTGGATCGTCAAGGTCGCGGGGGAAGCGTGACCGGAACGGCTTCTCCGGTCACGCCTTATCTTGTCAATGGCTGCGGGTGGCCCCGCCATCCACGCGGATCAGCGAGCCGGTGACATAGGACGCCCGCTCCGAGGCGAGGAAAGCCACCATGGCGGCAAACTCGTCCGGGCGGCCGTAGCGGCCAACCGGAATGGCTTCCGCAGAGGCGCGCGCCACCTCTTCCACCGGCTGGCCGGTGCGCTTGGCAGCCGCCGCATCCAGTTCCTCAAGACGCGTCGTCAGAATGCGGCCCGGCAGCACCACGTTGACGGTCACCCCGTCCCGGGCAACTTCGGCGGCCAGCGTCTTCGACCAGCCGGTGACGGCAGCGCGGATGCCGTTGGAAAGCGCCAGATTGGCAATCGGCTGTTCCACGCCGGAGGAGGCAACGGTGATGACCCGGCCCCAGCCCTTCTTCTGCATCTGCGGCACAAGGCGGCCCGACAGATGGAAGAGGTTGGCAGCCATCGCCTCGAAATGCTGGATCCACAGGCTGCGGTCCATGGTCAGGGCTGGGCCGGGGGGAGGGCCGCCGATATTATTGACGAGAATATCCACCCCGCCTTCCGCCAGCAGCTTGTCCAGCGCCGCGTCAATGGCGGAGAGATCGGTGAGGTCCAGCTTCAGCGGCGTGACCTGCGCGCCGGGAATTGCACCGGCCCAGGCTTCGATGGCCTCGCTGGTGCGGGCCGCGGCGATCACATGCGCGCCTTCCCGGGCGAGTTCCTCGGCAATCGCCCGGCCAAGGCCGCGGCTTGCACCCAATACGAGGGCGCGCTTGCCCTTCAGTCCAAGATCCATCAGTTCAACTCCTTCAGACGCTTTTCAAGGCGGGCCATCAGCCGGTCCACTTCCGCACGGGACAGGGGATCGAGCGGCGCGCCGGGTTTGCGCAGGGCGGGGCTTGCCAGAATGCCCCGCCGGTACATGATGTATTTGCGGATGGCGAGACCGGCGCCGGGCTGCTGTTCCATCCGGGCCAGCGGCAGATAGGCATCGAACAGATCCCGGGCCCGTTCCATATCGCCCTTGCGGTGGTTTTCAACGACGCCCGTCATCATTTCCGGATAGGCAAAGCCGGTCATGGCGCCATCGGCGCCCCGTTCCATCTCTTCCGGCAGGAAGACGCCGCCATTGCCGCACAGGATGGAGATGCGCCGGTTCAGCGTGCCCTCCTTGCGCAGGGCGGTGATCTTGGCCAGCCCCGGCCAGTCCTCATGCTTCAGGCAGACGGCGGTGGGCAGGGCATTGAAGATGCGGGCGAGTGCCGGAACGGAGATCTGCACGCCCGTCACGAGCGGGAAGTCCTGCAGCACGAAGGGGGTATCTCCGAGGAAGTCGGCCACCTGCATATAATAGGTGACGATCTGGTCGTCGGTGCGCAGGGAACCGGGAGGGGCAACCATGACACCGGCCGCGCCCATATCCATGACGCGGGCGGTGAGGTCCTGCATCTGTGCAAAGCCCGGTGCAGAGGCGCCAACCACGACCGGCACCCTTCCGTCCACCCGCTTCATTATATGGCGCACGATGGCTGCGGACTCGTCCGAAGTCAGCTTCGGCGCCTCGCCCATGATGCCCAGCAGCGTCAGTCCGGTCGCGCCTGCATTGAGATAATGATCGACCATGCGGTCGCAGCTGTTGAAGTCAATGTCACCCGTTTCGGTGAACGGCGTGGCGGCGATCACATAGACCCCGCTGGCCGCTTCTGTCAGTCGTGTCATTGGTGTTTCCCGTGATGCTGGCCGTCGTCCGGCCGGTGGAAAGGCAGACTGCATTTTTCAGCTGCAACTGTCAGCAGAAACCGGCGGCGGTGGCCTCGGGGGAGGGGCTTAACAGAAGGTTTATGCAGCAGGATCAGGAGGTTCTGCCGGGCGCGGGCTGGTTGCAAAGTTTTTTGAAGGAGCCTGTTGAAAACTGTCGTGCCCCTTGCAGCCGCAGAATTCTGCGGGGTTGAGGGGTGGGTGTGGGGAGGTTGTCCACATGCCGCCGTCAAAAATTCATCCGCCTCGCAAAAAATCGTCACGAAAGCGATTGACCGGTCCGGTGGGTCTGCGTATAAGCCTGTTCATCGACGGCGGCAACGTCGCTGGCGGCGGGGACGCTGTTCCCGAGACTTACCGACAGGGTGGCTTTGGTGGCCGGATGAGAGTTCGGCG
>NZ_JBVOUO010000011.1:0-95810 GCF_055685825.1 Pannonibacter sp. CBAS1226
TCGTGGGGAGGGGTTAGGGGTGGGGGGAAGGCCTTTCCGGCTGGCAGAGTATCCATTGATTACAGCCCGTTTCTCCTCTCCAGCTTCTTCAGGAAAAGTTCGCCTTCTCAAACCCTTGCAGGCTCAGAGCCCCCCACCCCTCACCCCTCCCCACCAGGGGGAGGGGAGCGGAGGGGCCCTGCCATCATGCCTGTGCATTCCTCCTCCGTGCGTCCATTGTAAACACTGCCCCTCAAGGGGGAGAGGAGCTGAAACGCCGTGCTTTGATGCTGGAAAAGGTAAGCAGTTTCAGGAGTTTGCTTCTCTGGCTGAGGCCCCTCATTTCCCCTCCCCCTTGAGGGGAGGGGGACAGATAGGCCGTGCCGGGTCAACACCAACTACCGCCGTGAGCGCGAACATGAAAGCCCATCCGATGCCCCACCCGTCAGCAACAGCCCCACCGGAGCAGGAAGATCTCGAAGGCCTGCCCGGCAATGTGCTGATGTGGATCTTCATCCTCGGTGATGTTGCGGTGTTTGCCCTGCTGCTGGGCGGCTTTGGCGTGGCAAAGCTGCTGAACCGGGAGGCCTTTCTCGCCGGGCAGGCGCAGCTTTCCGGCACTGCGGCGCTGATGGAGACCTTTGCGCTCATCCTCAGCGGCTGGCTGGCGGCCATTGCGGTGGAGCGCCAGCGCCTTGGCCGCAGCATCCGGCCCTTTCTCGCCGGGGCAACAGGGTTCGGCAGCCTGTTTCTGGTGTTCAAGGCGGGCGAATATGCGCAGAGCCTTGAGGCCTTCAGTTATGAGGAGAGTTTCGCGCAGATCTATTACCTGCTGACCGGCTTCCACGCCCTGCATGTCATCCTCGGGCTGGTGCTGCTGCTGGTGTCCTTTGCCCGGTCACAGGCGCAGAACCTGCCGGATTTTATCCGCTACTGGCATTTCACCGACATCGTGTGGCTGCTGATCTTTCCCACGGTCTATATCCTGAGGTGATGCGATGAGAGCCCTGCACATCAGCGCGGCAGCCCTTCTGGTGCTGACCGCCCTGTCACTCCCCATCATCGCCCTCCCAGCCGGCGCCCTGCCCGCCAGCCTCGCGCCGCTGCTCTTCGCGCTCACCTTCGTCAAGGTCATGACCGTGCTGCTGGTCTTCGCCGAACTGCGCCACGCCGGGCGCGGCTGGCAGGTGGGGCTCGGCGGCGGCTTCGCCCTTCTCCTCTGCCTCCTCCTCGCCCTGCATCTTCTGGCCAGTCGCGGGCTGTGAGGGCTGCCGGGGCCTCAGCCGTTCCCCCTTGCCAGCTCGATCTCGCTGCGCAGCGAGCGGGTGAAATAATGCCCGAGCCAGGATCTGGGCATGTTGCGCATGACGATGTTGCGCAGGTGGAAGGCGAAGCGGCTCTGCGGAATGAAGACCGCCGCCATCTTGCGGCTGCGGGCCTGCAGGCGGGTGATGACGGGCCGCAGGCGGGCTTCGTGGCGGGCCAGCGCCTCCTCCACCGAAGCCGGTCCCGTCAGCGCCTCCGCCAGCATCTCCGCCGAGGCCAGCGCCATGCCCGCACCCTGCCCCGAGACAAGCGTGAGGCAATGGGCTGCATCGCCCAGCAGCATCACGCGCCCGCTGGACCAGCGCGGCAGGTCGATCATGGTCAGGCTGTCGATGACCGGGCGCGCGCCGGAGAGGCGCAGCTGATCCGTCAGATGACGGACCTTCGGATGGCTTTGCGCGCAGACCGTGGCAAGCAGGGCCGCCTTGTCCGCCTGCCGCTCCAGCCCCGGTGCCGCATCGCGCCAGACATGCATGGCCGCAAGGCGCCCATCGTTGAGGGAATAATATTCCGCCAGATGGCCCGGCTCGGCATAGGAGACGAAATCGGTGTCGAACTCCTTCGGCGCCTCAAGGTCATAGACGGCAAAATAATAGCCGAGCGGCTGCAAACATGCGCCATCGGCCCCGAAAAGCTGACGCCGCAGGGCAGAGCGCGCGCCATCGGCTCCGATCAACAGATCGCAGGTCAGCTCCTCGCCGTTGTCCAGCGTCACCGTGACCGGGGCCCCGTGATCCACGAAGCCCGCAATCTGCCGCGAGAAGCGCAAGGTGGCACTGGCCGGCAGCACATCCTGAAGCGCCTTGACGAGGGTGGTGCGGCGCACTGCCAGATAAGGCAGGTTCTTGATGAAATCCCGGTAGCGCAGGCGCAGGATCTCCCGGCCACGGCTGTCGAGATAGACATTCTCGTTGATCTCGTAGGCTTCTGCCGCCAGCCTGTCATGAATGCCCATCCGGCAGGCGGTTTCATAGCCCAGCCCGGACAGGCCGAGCATATAGCCATTGCCGCGCAGGTGCTCCGCCCGCTCGATGATCAGCGTGCGCCAGCCTGCCCGGTCCAGCCACCAAGCCGCCGCCAGACCGGCCACACCGGCCCCGGAAATGATCGCCAGGGGTCTGGTCATGAGGAGGACTTTCCGCTGATTGCCCCTTCAAGACGGGCGAGAATGAAAGGAACCGGCAGCGCCAGGGCCGCAGCCAGGGCGAAAACCACCGGAAAGCCGAATTGCCCGGCAAGCATGCCGCCGGAAAAACCGGCTACGGCACCGGTGAGCGCACTGGCCGACTGGACGAGTGAGAAATCCGCCCCCGGCTGATCCGGTGAGGCAAGCGCCATCAGGCGCGAGTAGCTGACCACAAAGCCTGCCGCCATCACCGCCATTTGCAGGACGAAAAGAGCGGAGAGCAGCGTGAGGCTGACCGGGCTCATGGCCGCAGCGAAGGCCAGCTGCCCGATGACAAGGATCTGCCCCAGCGCCACAAGCTGCATCGCACGGGGCGCGCCAAGCTTCTGCACCGCAAGCCCGCCGCCCGTGGTGCCGGCAAGCCCGGCGGCGACACTGCCGGCGCCGGTCAGGGTGCCAACCAGCTCAAGCGGCAGTCCCGCATCCACCAGATAAGGCCCGGCCAGCACCTGCACGAAGCGGCCGCCTGCCTCGAAAGCCACGATCATCGCAAGGCCGGCCTGCATGTCCCGCCGCCGCAGGGCAGCCAGCAGGCCGCCGCGCTCCCGCCTGCTTGCCGCAATCGGCGGTTCGCGCAGCAGCGCCAGCGGTGCGGACAGAAGCAGCACCAGAGCCGCCATCACGCCCGCCGCAACCGTCCAGCCGGACCCGGCATAGATCCAGACGAAGAGGCTGCCGCCCAGCACCATGCCGAGATAGCCGCCACCCACCTGCACCATGTTGCCCAGCCCCCTGCGGCCTTCGGGTACCCGTTCGATGAGAAAGCCGTCGCAGGCGGTGTCGATGGTGGCAGAGGCAAAGGCCATGACGGCCAGCAGCACCAGCATCACCGGCAAGCCATAGCCAGCGAGCAGGCCAAGCCCGGCCACCGCCGCTGCCGCAACCAGTTGACCGGCCAGCACGGTGAAGCCCGTCCGGCGCCCCCCATCGGCACGGATGCGCCAGCGCTCCACCGGCACGGCCCAGAGAAACTTGAAGGCCCAGATGAGCATGATCAGCGACAGAAGGCCGATATGCTCCATCGCCATGCCCGAGGCCCTGAGGGCTGCCGGAAGGCCAAGAAAGGTGAGGCCGCCGATAGTGCTCTGGGCGGTATAAAGCCCCCCTGCCGCGACAAGCACGCGCGGCAGGGAGAGAGTAGATGCGGCCTGCATGGGATCAGAATTCCTTGCGGAAGGTCAGGCCGAAGGTTCTGCCCTTGCCGAGCGTCGCCAGTTCGGTGCCGCCGGAGCCGATGTAGCCGGAGGTTCTGAAGCTCGTGTCCGCAATGTTCTGCACATAGAGCCTGCCGCTGAACCCGTCCTCACGGGCAAGGGAAAGGCTGGCATCAAAGGTGGCAAAAGCCCCCTGCCCTGCAACATTGGCCTCGTCGAAATAGCTCTGCGAGAAGCCGTGCACGGCCCCGTTTGCCGTCAGCGCACCACCGAAAATGCTGTCGCTCAGCAGGAAGGCCACGTTGAGATGACCCGTGAAATCGGGCGCATAGGGAATGCGGTTGCCGTCATAGGATGTGCCGGTGTAGGGGTCGGTGAAGTCTGTGAACTTGGACTTCCCGAAAGCCGCGTTGCCGGTCAGCGTCAGGCGGTTTGTGGCGCGCCATGTGCCTTCCAGTTCAATGCCGGTGCTTTCCGCCTCGCCCACATTGCGGATGAACTGCTGTCCGATCTGACCGACATAGATCTGCTTGTCGGACGAGCGGATATGGTAGACGGACGCCGCCAGGCTGGCCCGGCCATCCAGCAGATCGGAGCGGACACCGGCCTCGAAGTTCCACGCCGATTCCGGATTGTAGGGTGCCGCATCGATGGTAGAGGAAATGCTGTGGTTGAAGCCGCCCGGCTTGTAACCGCGCGAGACCACGGCAAAGCCGCGCAGATCCGGCGTAAACTGATAGCCGAGCGCCAGTTTCGGCTGCACGCTGGAGAAACTGGCCTTGCGGTTGAAATCAAAGCCCATGCCGGTGCTGTAGCTGTCGGCGCGGAAGGCATCGATTTCGGAGCGGTCATGGGTGGCGCGCAGGCCGCCGGTGATGTCAAGGCGGCTGGTGGCATGCCAGGTCAGTTCCCCGAAGGCGGCAAAGCTGTCACTGACCACGTTGTTGGTGGAATCGCCGTACCAGGGTGAAATCGCATCCTTCCAGCCCATGAAATCATTGTGGCTGTACCAGAGCCCGCCAACGCCGCTGAACCGCTCGCCTTCGTAAGCCAGCCGGAGTTCCTGCGAGAACATCTCCTCTTCCTGCGGCCAGGAGTAGCGCGTGCCGGGGCCTGCGCCGAAATCCCGGGTGACGTCGCTCTTCTGATAGCTGGAAACGCTGCTGAGGGTGACGTCACCCAGATGGTAGTTACCCTGCGCCGACAGGGTGGTGACATCCCGTGTCAGCAGCGGCACCGATCCATAGAGCGCGCTTTCATAGGTGCGGGAATTGACGCTGCCGGGGAAGACATACAGTTCCTCGTGGGAGCGCAGCTTCTGCTGCGCGAAGGAGATCAGCCCGTCGAAATCACCGCCTTCGGGCGCATAGCGCAAGGTGGCGCGGCCACCGCCTTCACCGGCAATGTTCACATTGTCCTTGCCGCTGGTGGCGTTATCGATGTCCCCGGCGAAATAGCTGTAATTCGCAGCGAAATCCAGGAACAGGGAACCGGGGATCACCGCAATCGTGCCGCCGGCTTCCGTGCCGGGCTCGTTGGGGGAAATGTTGCCCTGAATGTAGTAGCGGTTCTTGTCCGGCCTGCGGGTGATGATGTTGATGACGCCGCCATAGGCATTGGCGCCGTAGAGCGTGCCCTGCGGGCCGCGCAGAAGCTCCACCCGCTCCACCTCCCCCAAAGGCTGGGCGAAGACCGACGGCAGCTGCGGCACGCCGTCGATATAGACCTGAACCGTTGGATTGAAGTAATCCGGTGAGGACATGCCGCGCACGGTGACGTTGGAATAAACCCGGTTGCCGCGCATGCCGGTGGAAACGCCCGGGAACACCTTTTGCAGGTCTTCAACCGTGGCAATGCCTTGCGCCGCAAGCTCTTCACCGCTCACCGCCGTGACGGACATGTCGGCCTTGCCGAGTTCCTGCTCGCGTTTTGATGCGGTAATGGTGATCCGTTCCAGCTCAGTGGCCAGCTCAGTGGCTGTTGCAGCCTCCTGTGCCAGGCTTCCATCCAGCGAAAGCGCCAGTGCCTGCAGGCACACAGTTCCCATGAGAGCCAATTTTTGGCAACGCGGCATCTTGATCCCCTCGACCCGTCCAACTAAAACATGAGCTATCTATTCCACTTTTAAGGCGCCGGGCTAACGTTTTCAGGACAGGCTTTGACGGAATCGGGACTTCCACAGCCCTCCCACACAGGATGGACGGCACGACACTCATGAATTCACGGGCATGACGCGACAGGACGGCATCTCCCCCGCCCCATCAGCGGGGAACTGGAGAAAGACTGTGGACGCCGAGATTGACCTTCTCGGCTGGCGGGAAGCCACGCGGGTGGAACAGGCCGGCGATGACGTGACGGTCTACATGATCGACGTGGTGCCGCCGCGGGATCTCGTGTTTCACCCTGAGGGGCCTGCCACTTTTTCCCTCTCGGTGTTTCTGGATGGCGCAGGCACCCTGTCCGTGGACGGGGCAAGGCCGCTTGCCATCGCGCCGGGGACGGCCGTCTTCTTTGCCTGCGACCGGGTCACGCGCGGCGAGAACCATGTGCTGGGCGGACGGCGGCTGCAGATCGCCGACATCCGCGTGGAAAAACCCTTGCTGGAAAAGCTGGGCGGCCTCTCGCTCGCCCGGCTTGGCGGCGCGGTCATCACCGATCACAGCCTGCCGGATGAAGACGTGTTCCTGATCGGCTTCAGGGCCCCGCCGGAGCTTCAGGCCGCCGCCAGCGCCCTGATCAGCTGCCGCTATCCGGAAGGACAGCTCCGGCAGGTGCATCTCTACAGCAAGGCCATCGAGGCGCTGAGCATCGGCCTCGACGCGCTGACCCGCCAGCAGGCCGGGGAACGCCCCCTGAAGCCCTTGAGTGATGACGAGAAACGGCGGCTGGACAAGGCCGTCTCACTCATCGAAACCCAGTACAGCGAGGACTGGACCATTCCCCGGCTGGCGCGCGAAGCAGGGCTGAACGAGCGGCGGCTGAAGGAAGGCTTCCGCATCGCCATCGGCACGTCCGTTCACGCCTTCCTGCGCCGCACCCGGCTGGACGCAGCCGCCGGGCTGCTCGCCTCGGGCGCGAGCGTCACCGATGCCGCCTTTGCCACTGGCTTTGAAAACCTCAGCCATTTCAGCAAGGTGTTCCGGGAGGAAAAGGGCGTCCTGCCCAGCCGCTATACGGGGCGGTGAACCCTCACACCTCCTCCGGATCAAGGCAGAAGAGCGCATGGGCGATGCCCGCAGCGGGCGGGGCTGCATCAAGATGGGGCAGCAGGACTTGCGTGCCGGTGATGCCAAGGTCCGCCAGCTGGGCGGGGGTGCCGTGGCCGAATTCCAGATGTCCGCGCCCGATGATGCCGATCACCAGCGGCGGTTCCGGCCGGGCCCGCAGGGCGGCGATGCGGCAGGCGAAGGATCTGTCCCACACCTGCTGGGCGCGGACGAAACGGTCAAAGGCCGGATCATCGGGGCCCGCCGCCTTGCGGTTGGGCGCGCCGCCGCCGGTGATCTGGAACAGATATTGCCGGTAGGCCGGGGTGGCGGGCACGGCGGGGGTCAGCCCGTCACGGTTCTCTTCCGCGATGGCCTCCCAGCCCTCCTTGCCCACCTCGCTGACCAGCGCGCGGCGGCAGTTGAGCCCGTGCATGGGGATGGCAAACTGGCGGCAGAAGCGGAACAGCGGCAGGTACAGCTCTGCCGGAAAGCCCCAGACCGTGCCCCATTCCGCCTGTTCCAGAAACTCGGCCTCGCTCAGCTCCCCGGCCACCCAGCGGGCCAGAACCGGATCGAGCCTTGCGGGAAACATCTCGAAGCCCATGACGATGCCGGGCCGCAGCGCCAGAAGCCCGGCGGCCACATACAATTGCCAGCGGTGCTGGGCGGCCTTGTCATGCTGCTCGCCCAAAAGGACGGCGGGCGCGGAAGCCGCACGGCGCAGCACCTCCTGATGGCTGACGTGCACCGCACCTTCAGGCCCGCCTTCTGGCCCATCCGCTGGCGCCAGCCAGATGCCGGGACGGACGGGAGAGGAGTGCCCGCTCATGCGGCGGCCGCCGGGTGACGGATGGCAAGGGCGCCTGCTTCGCCGCCCGCGCCAAGCGCATGCTGCCAGCCGTCCGCCACTCTCCAGCCGCTGACGCTGCCGGCCTGCAGATGCAGGTGGAAGTGGCTGGTGATGATGTTGAAATAGCCGCTCATCGGACGGATGGTCTCCACCGGGCCGGTCCATTGCTGGGTGATGGCAGCGGTCTCGAAGCGGATCGCCGCCTCACCCCTGCCCGTCAGGCCCTCCAGAAAGGCCCCGCCTGCATCGCCCTCTTCTGCCGCTTCCGGCCCCGCCGGTGTGCCGGGATGTTCCGGGCGCAGGGACGGCAGGCGCAGGAAAGCGGCAAGGGCGGCGGCAAAGGGCGCTTCGCCCTCCATGCCGGTCACCGAGAACAGCACCTCTCCGCCAGAGCCCAGAAAATCAAGACGCGGATAGACCTTGTCCTTCATCACGGAAGACGTGTCGAAATCCACCGCCTTGATCAGGGGAAGGCGGATCTCGCTGTCATGGCAGACGCCTTCGATGCGCAGCAGATCCCTTTCGCGCACCACCCGCTCCACCGGCCCGATCCGCTCGTGCAGGCTGCCGCCAGACCGCACGATCACCATCAGCCGGTCCATCTCCGGCAGCAGCGCCAGAACGGCGGCGGGCGCCGCGTCAAGGCGGTGGCGTTTGATCTCTTCACTCATGCAAGGGCTCCTGTGGCGGATAATTCAGGCTCCGGGCGGGTATCAGCGTCCGGGGCGGTCAGATGCAGGGTCACGTAGTCCCCCAGCGCTTCGGGCGGACGGTGGGCGGCGCAGATGATCGTGGCACCGGGCAGCGCCGCCCGCAGCCGGGCCAGCAGATCCACCTCGCTGCGGGCATCAAGCGCGCTGGTCGCCTCGTCCAGAATGAGCACGGCAGGCCGGTGGATGAAGACCCGCGCCAGGGCAAGGCGCTGGCGCTCGCCCATGGACAGGCCCGCAAAGCCCTCCGCCCCCGGCAGATCCAGCGCGGCGAGCTTGTGGCCGAGGCCGGCCGCCCTCAGTGCCGCCTCGATGACCTCGCGCCCCACCTCCTCCGGCTCCAGCGGATAGGTGGCGGCGTGGGCAAGGCCCTCGGGGAAGACCCGCGGGGCCTGCGGCAGCACAAGGCGCGGCCCCTCGGGCATGGAAATGCGGCCCTCGCCAAAGGGCCAGAGGCCGGAAAGCGCCGCCAGCAGCGTGCTCTTGCCCACCCCCGATGGCCCGGCCACCCAGAGGCACTGGCCGGGGCGCAGCGCCACATCGGGAACCGGCGCCAGCCGCATGCCCTGCGGGGTGGAGAGCGCCACACCGCGCAGCGCCAGGCCGCCGCCGGGGGCAGGCCCGCGTGTGACCGCCTGCGGCACGCCCTCAGGCGTCTGCGGATGGCGCGCCAGCGCCAGCAGGCCATCCAGACGCTCCGACACGGCGGCGAATTCCGACAGATCCCGGTAGGAGAAGATGAACCAGCTGAGGGTCGTTGCGGTGGTCGAGAAGGCCTGCGCCAGCTGCATCAGCCCGCCGAGGGTCAGGTTCCCGGCGAAATAGACGGGCAGGGCCAGAAAGGTGGGAATGCGCAGGATCGTCTGCATATAGGGACGGACGAACAGGCCGAGGATGACTTCGGCGCGGATAAGCCGGTGCCAGTTGCGGCGGATTTCACCGAACCTGCGCTCAAGGCGGCGGCGTTCGGCTTCTTCGCCGGAGGATTGGGCGATTTCATCGGTGCCTTCGCGCAGCTGCACCAGCGCATGGCGGAAATCCGCCTCGCGCCGCTCCTGCTGGAACAGGAGCCCCTTCACCGGACGGCCCAGCAGGTGGGTCATCAGGCTCGACACCGCCACATAGAGGAAGGCGGCCCAGACCATGTAGCGCGCGATCTCCACATCAACACCGAACAGGGTGAAGCTGAGCGGAACAGCCGAGAGCGACCAGAGCACCGCCACATAGGAGACGAGCGCCACCACATTGGAGATCACGTCCAGCGTTTCGATGAGCAGCCGCTCGATGAACTTGCGGCAATCTTCGGCAATGCGCTGGTCCGGATTGTCCACCGGCTGCGCCGAAAAGCCGGGGCGCAGATGCCAGTAGGCCTTGTTGGCGAGCCAGGCCTCCAGCACGCAGGCGGTCAGCCGCTCGCGCAGGCGCATCTGCAGCCGCTTGCGCAGCCAGTCGCCAGCGAGGAAGCAGGCGGCGGAGGCGGAAATCAGCAGGGCAAAATGACCGACCTGAAGCAGCGCCTCCGCCGCATCCCGCTTTTCCAGCGCATCAAAGAAGGCCTTGTTCCAGTTGATGAGCTGCACCGACACCCAGACGGCGGCAAATTGCAGGCTGAGAACAACAGCATAAAGAACAAGCGCCACGGGCGCGCCGGGGCCCGACGCGGCAAGCCGCGTCAGGCGGAAGATACGGGCGAGAACTGTGCGCATGGGCTCAGAACTTCACGTTGAAGGCGGCGGAGAAGGTCCGCCCGGCGCCAGTCTGCAGTTCCAGCGGGTTCTGGCTGGCAACGGACGTGGAGGGGCGCAGGGTCATGCCCGCGGCGGAGGCCTCGAAATAACGGGTGTCGAAGACGTTCTTCACCCCCACATCGAAGGACGCCATCTCGCTGACCTTCCAGCTGGCAAAGAGATCCAGCAGGGCATAGCCGCCCGGCTTGAAGCCGTTGACTTCGCCCACCTTGTAAACGGGGCTTGCCAGGGTCGTCACCGCATCAAACGTCAGGTTGTAATCCGGGATCGCGTAACTGAGACCCAGCACCGCCGTCAGCGGCGGCAGCGTGTGCGGCGTGGTGTCTGCATCCGCCGAGACATTCTGGATGCCCTTCTGCCAGGACAGGCTGGCGGTGGCCGTCAGATCCCGCGTCAGGCTGTAGGCGCCCTCCACCTCGATGCCCCAGACCTGCACCTTGGAGAGATTGCGGTAGGTGTAGATGCTGGTGCCTGGCGGGTTGTAGAAGTTCTGGATGAAGTCCGTGTAGCGGGCATGGAACGCGGTGACGGCGACATAGCCGTTGTCGATCTCTGCCCTTGCGCCAGCTTCCAGCGAGCGCACATATTCGGGCTTCAGGTCCATTGCCGGGACAAGATCGAAGAAGCTGCCGGGAACGGAAGTGTAGAGCTGCTGGGCGGTCGGCATCTTGAAGCCCTCGCCATACTTGCCCCAGACGGACCAGGTCTGGTCCACCCGGTAGAGCGCGCCGAGGCTTTTCAGCAGCTCGTTGTCCTGCCGCACGAACGGTGGGGAGCCGGCCACCAGCTTGTAGTCGGCATCGGGCTTGGGCTCGATGCGGTAGGTGGCAAAGCGCAGGCCCGGCGTCAGCTCCAGCTTGCCGTCAAACAGGCCGATCTTGTCCTGCGCATACACATCCGCCCGGCGGGTCTGCGCATTGGCGAAGTTGAAGCCCCCTGCCCGCGCCTCGGTCACCGCGCCGGTGACGAGGTTGGTGGTGCGGTCGCGGCGGACATAGTCCTGCGTGGAATAATCCCCGTCGAAGCCGAAGGTCAGTTCATGCGACAGAGCGCCGGTGGCAAAGCTCTTGGTGGCCTGAACGTCGAGTTCGTAGAAATCTTCCGAATAGCCAAGCAGGTCCTCGGTCCGGTAGGCCTGCAGGGCGGCCGTTGTGCCGCGCTGAAGGCCACTGCGGTCATATTTGTGCGGGGCAAAGGCGAAGGAAGTCTTCAGCGAATCCAGCAGGCCGTTTTCCGGCGTCCACTGATGCTCGGCGCCGAAGCGGTGGCGCGTCAGCTCCAGCTTGCGGTCGTAGGAGGTGACCGTATTGCCATTGGTCTGGCGGCCGAGGGTGCGGGTGTAGTCCACATCCGTATCCCGGCGCATCATGTCGGCGGAGAGCTCCAGCCGGTGTTCGGTGGTGGGCGTCCAGACGAACTTCAGCAGGCCGCGGTAACTGTCCGTGCCCATCCTGTCGAGCTTGTTGCAGGGCAACTGTCCGGCGGCCAGATTGCGCGGGCAGCCATAGATGCCGCCATCGGCGCGGGCGTTGGAGAGCCGTGCCTCATGCCCCGACTGGCGGGACACCGCCGCCAGAACGGCAAATGTGTCCGACCAGCGCTGCGCAAACACGCCTGATACCGTGCCCGAGCCGTTGAGGCTGTCATAGGCCACCCGGCCCTGCCCGCCCATGCTGCGGCCCTTGAGCACGTCTTCCGGATCGAGCGTTTCCACCGCGACGATGCCGCCAAGGGCATCCGCCCCCCACAGCACCGAGGCCGGGCCGCGCACCACCTCGACCTGACGGACGAAGTTGAGGTCCAGATAGTCGCGGGTGCCATCGGTGATGCGCTCGGCGACGCGCGAGCCATCCACCAGCATCTGCACCCGGTTGCCGCCGACGCCGCGCACGATGAAGCCGCTGAAGGTGTTGAACGGATCGGTGGCGCTGGTCTGCCGGGCCACGGTGACGCCGGGCAGATAGCGCGTCAGCTGCTGCATGTCGGAAATGCCCAGCCGCTCGATATCCGCGCCGGTGACGACGGAGACATGCGCCGGAACATCCAGAACCGCCGTTTCCTGCCGGTCTGCGAACAGGGTGACGCGGCTGAGCTGGGTGATCAGCCCCTGCGCGTCGGCCTTGGCCTGCGCTTCGGCCGCCGCAGCGTCCGGCTGGGTGGCGGTTTGGGCGGCAGTTTGCGCAAGGGCCTGGTCTTGCTGCGCGCACAGGAGGGCGAGGCCGGCGCAGCCCGCCAGCCAGAGGGCTTTGCGCCCTTCGTATCTCGACATGAAAATAGCTCCCCGGCAGCTCCCCGCTGTGCGGATGGAGCCGGTCTACAGTGTGACTGCTTGCTTTGGGCTGGCTGGGAGAACGGCAAGGATGACGGCCGTTCATACAAACCGGGAAATATAAAACCTGATATTAAGAGTCAAGTATTAAATATGGCGCGACGATGACACCCGCCGGACCGGGCTTTCCACCAGCGCAAAGAAAAACCGCCCGGATGGCTGGCATCCGGGCGGTTCTGGATATCGGGCTTACGCAGGCTCAGAACCTCAGGCGGAAGCTGCCCTTGACGCTGTGGTCGGTGGCTTTGGCCGCCAGCTCGCCCTGATAGGCGAGCGTGAGGTCCAGTTTTTCCGTCATTGTCATCGAAACACCGGTGCCGATCAGCAGCGCATCGCGGTCCAGCGCCCGGCCACGGATGGCGAAGGGGTTGCCACCGGCCAGAACCATGGTCTGGGTTGCCGCAACATCGCCGAAGGCATGGCGCCAGGCGAGTTCACCCGTGAGCCGGACGGGAATGCCCTGAACCCCGGTCTGCAGCGCACCGCGCACACCCACGGTGGAGAAGGCGGTGTCCATCGCCTTGCCGCGCACGGTCAGCGCCGCACTGCCGCCGGTTTCCGTGAACTTGGCCCCGTCCTGATGCACCAGCGCCAGACCGGTGAAGCCTTCCACGAAGGCGCCCTGCATCACGCCGCTGAACATGTGGCCATAGGCCAGCTCGCCGAAGCCCTGCACCTGCCCGGTGCCATAGTCAGCCTTCAGCCGCTGCGAGATGCTGGCGAAGCTGACGTTGCGCCGGGTCGAGAAGTCCTGCCAGCTGTAGCTTGCACCGCCGCGCAGCGACACCGCGCCCCAGTCCGTGGCGGCAAAGTCATAGCTGCCGTAGAGGCCCGCATGATAGGCCGTCACGGTTGCGGTGGAGCCGAGCGGTTTGCTGTCCAGATAACTGCCCGTGTAACCGGCCATGATGCCGGCCATCGCGTTGTCCGTTGGCCGCGCCTCGATGCCCGCAACCAGCCCGCCCATGTTGCGGCTGAAGCCGAAGGCCGTGTCCGCCGCCCGTGCCCGGCCGAAGCTGCCAAGCGCCTCACCCCAGACGCGCGTGCCTTCGAAGGCAAGGTCGCCGCCCTCGAACCGCCGGTCGAACGCTTCCTGCGTCAGGCGCTTGAGGGCCGTGCCGCGCAGGATGGCGCTGTCTTCCAGCATCTGCCCGGCGGCGGAAGCATGCGCTTCGCCCGAGACCTGATTGAAGGCAGTGCGGGCGCCGTCTGCCGACAGGCCAGTCACTGCATCTTTCAGCTCAGACGCATTGGACAGGCTCTCAAGCCCCGAGGCCGCAGCGATCTCGTTGGGCGTGAGGCCCAGTTCGGCAAAGCTGATGTCGTTGCGGGTCAGCGTCAGCAGCACATCCGTCGCCGAATAGCTGAGCGCGGCGTCAAGGAAGGCGAAGTTGGTGCTGACCAGCGGATCGAAGCTGCCCGACACGCTGGAACCACTCAGGATGGTGTAGGTGGTGGAGGCGGAATAGCTGCCGCTTTCGGCCAGCACGCGCACGGATGCGCCGCTGTCGATGGTCACCGTGCCCGTGGCGATTACACGGTCGGACGTGCCATTGGCATTCACCTCCACCTCATAGACGGAGCCTGCCGCGAAGGACACGGGCCCGGCCACGTTGATGGTGCCGATGGAATTGCCCGGTGCAACAATGCCCCCGGACAGGACGGTCAGGCTGGCGATGGTGCCATTGCCCCCGAGAATGCCGGTCTGCCCGGCGCCGCCGCCCACGGACACCTGTGTGCCCGTCAGACCTGTACCGTCCAGCACCAGCTGCGCGTCGATGACGGACGTGGAGCCTGCGAAACTGCCCTCGAACTGCGCCTGGCCGCCGCCCGTGAAATCGATGCTGCCCGAACCGCTGATCGTGCCCGCCACCGTGTAGCTATCGGACCGGTTGAAGATCAGCTGGCCGTTGTTGACGATGGCGCCGGTGACTTCACCGCTGGTGCCGCCATCGCCGATCTGCAGCGTGCCGGACGAAATGAGGGTTGCGCCCGAGAGATCCACCCGGCCGGTGATCACCAGCGTGCCGCTGCCCGCCTGTTCCAGCGTGCCCGTACCGCTGATGTCACCGGCGAAGGTCACATCGTCAGACCGGTTGAACACCAGCGTTCCGTTGTTGACCACATCCCCTGCCCCGAGCGAGCCGGAGGTGTGGCCGTCGCCCACCTGCAGCGTGCCGGCGGAAATGGTGGTGCCGCCGGAATAGCTGCTGGTGCCGGTCAGATAAAGCGCGCCGCTGCCCGACTTCAGAAGTCCGCCGGAACCGGTGAGCGTACCGGTCAACTGCAGCTCTGTTCCGGTTGCCACATCAAACCGGCCGGCACTGTTGAAGACCATAGAGCGGCTGGAAGACATGTTGGCCGTCGAGGCCAGTGTGCCGCCGTTGAAGGTGAGGCTGCCGTTCGTGCCGCCGAGGTTCTGATCGCCAGAGACCGACAGCGTGCCCGCATTCAGCAACGTGCCGCCGGTGTAGCTGTTGGTGCCGGACAGGACGATGGTGCCCGCACCCGTCTTGCTGACGGCGCCGGAGCCGCTGATGCCGGTTGCGATGGTGGCCGTCAGGCCAGTGTCGATGCGCAGCTCCAGGCCGCCGGAGCCTGCCTCAAGCTGGCCCGTGCCTGACAGCGTGTAGCCATCGGTGGCGAATTGCAGGCCTGCCACGGTCTGGGTGCCCGACACGGTGACCGTGCCGCCGGAACTTCCCGCAAAGACCGCCGTCAGGCCGGCCCAGCTCGTGGCGACATTGCCCGCGTTGCTGGTCCAGTTCGCCGTGCTGCTGTCCCATGTGCCGGAGCCGCCGTTGACGGCGTTGTTCGCCGTAGTCTGCCCGCCGTTCCAGAACTGCAGGCCGGTGTAATCGGCGACGAGGTTCACCTCTCCCGGCGTGGCCAGAGAGAAGGTGAGTTCGTAGCCCGCAGGCACATCACCGAACACAAGCCCGTTGTCCGCCGTCAGCGTGCCGTAGTCGAACAGCCGGTAGGAGCCCGTGCCGAAGTTGCTGCCCGTGATGATGTTGAGAATGCCGTCGAGCGTCAGGCCATTGGTGACGGACACCAGATCGTTGACGCCGCTTCCCGCGACACCCGGCGTGTCCAGCTCGAAATTGAGCAGGCTGGAGTCATTCAGCACAAGGCTGCCAACCGTCAGCGTGCCGGGGCTGCTGCCCGGGTTGAGATTGCCGCCATCGAGCACCGTCACCGTGCCGCCAATGCTGCCGCTGCCGCCAAGCGTGGCGCCGGATGCGATGCTCACAGCCGTGTTGCCGAGCGAGCCTTCAACCTGAAGCGTGCCGCCGGAGACGGCCGTCGCACCGGTGTAGGTGTTCGCGCCGGACAAGGTCAGCGTCCCGGACCCGCTCTTGGCCAGAGTGCCGGTACCGCTGATGGGCATGTCGAGGCTGAGGCTGCCGGTGAAGTTTGCCGCAATGGATCCTGCGCTGTCGATGGATGCTGCCGTCAGCGTGCCGGCCTGCCCGCCGGTGCCAAGCCGGATGGCGCTGTACTCGTCCACGGAAATGCCGTTGGTGACCGCCACCGTGCCGCCATCCACAACGGTCAGGTTGTTCGTGCCGCCCTGCCCGATGCCGATGGTCAGCTTGTCGGCAATGGTCCAGCTGCCCGTGCCGCCGGACACGGTGACAGAGCTGCCGGACAGCCCGAGAATCTGGGCCTGGCCCTTGCTCTCCATCTGCCCGCCGGCAATCGTCAGGGTCGAATTTCCGGTCACGCCAATCTGCGTGTAGTCATTGGCGGTGACGGTCGAACCGCCGGAGACTTCCATGACGCCTTCAACAACGAACATCTGTGAGGTCAGGCTGCCGCCATTTTTGATGTGGAATTGTCCGGCGTTCATGATGAAGTCACCGCCTGCGGAGAAGGCGCCGCCGTCAAACTCCAGGATGCCGCCTGATATCCTCAGATCAGCATCTACCGCGTTGCTGGCCCCGGTCAGAACGAGGATGCCAAGACCACCCTTTGCAAAAGTTCCGGTGCCCGAGATGGTGCCCGAGAAGGTGTTGGTGACGGCATCCGCGACGGAAACCGTCAGAGTGCCATTGCCCAGCACAACATCACCAGCACCGGAGAGGCCACGGATCTGATTGGTGACGCCATTGGCCGTCTGCAACGTTGCACCGGACGCAACCTCATAGCTGGACTCATTGGCCAGCGCACTGCTTGCCGCAACGAGAAGCGTGCCCGCAGCAATGGTCGTCGTGCCGGTGTAGCTGCTGGTGCCGGACAGGGTCAGCGTCCCGGCGCCGGTCTTGATGAGGGAGCCGCCGCCGCTGATGGTGCCGCTGAACGTCACCGCATTGCTGACGGCATCAACGGTGCCGGAACTGGCCCCGAGGGTGACGGCATTGTCGATCGTCGTGGCGCCGGTGACGGCCAGCGTGCCGCCGTTCAGAACCAGCGCCCCGGCCCCAAGGTTGCCGTCCGATGCAACGGAAAGGGTGCCGCCGGAGACTGTCGTCGTGCCGCCGTAGGTGTTGCTGCCGGACAGCGTCAGCGTGCCTGTGCCGCTCTTGACCAGCGCGCCGCTGCCCGAAATGACGCCGGAATAGGCCGAAACGCCGGTGCCGCCGGCCGTCAGGGTGTTGGCATTGAGATTGAGGTTGCTCGACCCCGACAGGGAGCCAACCGTTTCACTGCTCTGCAATTCGGCCGTGCCGCCGTTCAGCGCCAGTTCCGCAATGTCGGCCACTGCATTGCCGCCTGAGAGGATAACATGGCCGGCGTCGACCGAGATGCCGCCGCCATTGGTGTTGGTTCCGGATAATGTAAGTGTACCAGTACCGCGCTTGATCAGTGTTGAAGGTCCGGACAGGTTGCCGGAGAACGATGTGGAATCGTTATTGTTAGTGGCCAGAGCACCATTGAGAACGACGCTGCCGCTTCCCGAAAGCGATCCTACATTCTCGCCAGTGTCGACCTGAAGCGTCGCCCCGCCACTTACGATCACTTGGCCATGGTCATAAATGGCAAGGCCATTAGAGATTACCAGCGTTCCGCCGCTGACCGTCGTAGTGCCGGTGTAGGTGTTCGTGCCGGAGAAAGTCAGCGTGCCGGTGCCGGCCTTTTCAAAATTTCCGTCCCCCTGAAGGGTGCCGCTCCAGACGGTGCTGCTATTGTCAGCATTGCTGACCCACGTCTGTCCGGCGGAAACATCGGCTGTGCCGGTCCCGGAAAGGTTCTGCGCCTGGGCCGGAAACACGCCCAATACCAGCGTCAGCGAGGCTGCAGACCATGCCTGCTTCGAGCGCAGGAGAAAAAATCGATGCTGCATGGTCCACCTGATCCGGATACGTTGCCCGTTCAGGTAGCATCACCGACGTGGACAGTGCTTGATATTTCTTGCGGTATCAACGCAGCGGCACAAGCCTGGGAACAGCCATGACTGCACTGTGATCGGAAGATCATTCCTGCCATCCATTTTCAGCAATTGCTGTATCCCTTCCGGTGTTGGGCAGAGCGGCACCAAAGGCTTGAGGCGAAAGTGAACCTATTGAAAACACTGGAAGAGGCAATCCGCGACGAGCAGCTCCTCACGGCCGGCTGGCCGACAGAGAAGGGGCAGAAGCGCACCGTATTCCCCCCTGTGATGCTGGAGGACCCGCGCATTGCCCGTGCCGTCCGCTTTCTCGAGCGCACGCCTGCCGGGCGGATCGTGCTGGAGGATGTGGCCGCCGACGCGGGCCTCAGCCCCTTCCATTTTCAGCGCGTCTTTCAGGATGTGATGGGGGAGAGCCCTTCGGCCTATATGCGCCGTATCCGGCTGGACCGGGCTGCGATGAACCTGCAGATGAGCCAGCTTCCCATCACCCGCATTGCCTTTGATGCGGGCTACTCCAGCCATGAAGCCTTTGTGCGCGGCTTTTTCACCCAGTTCGGTTCCGTGCCTTCGGAGTTCCGCCAGAAGGCACAGAAACTGCTGCCGGCGGCCTCGGGCATTGCTGCTCCGCCTGCCGTGCCTGTGGTGACCCAGCGGCGCCAGCCGGTCAGGCTGCTGGCCATGCGGTTTCATGGCCCCATGCCGCAGTTTCAGGAGCATTGGCAGCAGTTCAAGGCCTATCTGCAGGACAAGGGGCTGTTCCGCGAGGATTTGCAGCCCGTCAGCATCTTTTTCGACTCCCCCATGATCACGCCCCCCGGCCTTTACCGGCATGACTGCGCAGTGATCGACACGGGGCAGGACTGGTCCGGCACCGGCCTTTACCCGCATGTCTTTCCGGAAGGGCGCTACGTCAACATCCGCCATACCGGGAGCTATGACCTCGTTCTGGCCACCTATGCCTGGATCAGCATCGACTGGATCAACCAGACCGGCGAAGCCTTCGCACCCGACAGCAACGGCGGCTACGAGTTCTACCGCACGGCCCCGTGGGATCCCGCCGGCGGCAGTCAGGATCTCGATATCGTCCTGCCCCTTGAATTCTAGCCCTGCGGCAAACCTTCGCAGTTTACCTGACTTGAATTAGTTTCGGAGATTCGAAACTATTACCCCTCGCATCGGGACGCCTCCACGTGGCTGCCCTGTGCACAGAGGGGCCGGATATGGACGAGACTGCCGTTGCCAGCGTGAAGCATTCACGGCTGGAGCATTTTCCCATCACCTTTTTCGCCACGGGCATGGGCATGATGGGCCTGACGCTGGCCTGGCGCGCGGCAGAGGCCGCCTTTGGCTGGCCGCATCAGGTTTCCGGGGCGCTGCTGGCGCTGTCCATTGCCGGGCTTGCGGTTGTCAGCCTGTTCTATGGGGCAAAGCTGCTGCGTCATAGCGCCGATGTGGCCGCCGAATGGCGCCACCCGGTGCGCATCGCCTTCTTTCCGGCCATTCCCATCTCGCTGCTGCTGCTCGCCGCTGCCCTTGCCGAGCCGGCCCCCCTCATCGCCACGGCCATCTGGCTGCCCGCCACGGCCCTGCAGGGCGTGCTGGCGCTGTCGGTCGTCTCCGCCTGGATCGGCCACCGCCCCTTCCAGCACCAGACCCTGACGCCCGCCTGGTTCATTCCGGCAGTGGGCAATGTGGTGGTGCCGCTGGCTGGCGCGCGGCTTGGCTACATGGAACTGTCCTGGCTGTTCTTTTCCGGCGGGCTGATCTTCTGGATCGTGCTGCTGACGCTGGTGATGAACCGGCTGATGTTCCACGATCCCCTGCCCGGCAAGATGGTGCCGACGCTGATGATCCTCGTCGCGCCGCCCGCCGTTGCCTTCACCGCCTGGCTGCGGCTGACGGGTGAGCCGGGCCATTTCGGCCACTTCCTGCTGAGCTCCGCCTATGTCTTTGCGCTGGTGGTCGCCACGCAGGCCGGCAGGCTGCGCAACATGCCCTTTGCCCTGTCCTGGTGGGCGCTTTCCTTTCCGCTGGCCGCCCTTGCGATTGCCAGCTTCGGCTATGCGGGCGCAGTTGCTTCGCTGGCTCACAAAATCATCGGTGCCGGGCTTCTGGCCCTGCTCACCATGGTGGTCATTGGCCTTGTCTGGAGGACGGCAGGGGCAATCAGAAGCGGCACCATCTGCGTGCCTGAGTGAGGTTCATACCGGGCGGAAGTCCGGACTGAACAAGCCCGTGCGGCGTATGAGCAGTTTCAAGGCGTGATGCGCCTGCATCTCAGACGCCTTGGTAAAAAGGGGGGAACATGAGCAAAAACAAGCATTTCACACTGAGCCGCCGCAGCTTCATGGGGCTGGCGGGTGCCGCCGGGGCCACGGCCGTTCTGGCCGCGCCCGGCAAGGCACAGCCGGTCAGCACCAAGGCCCGCATCGTCATCATCGGTGCGGGGGCTGCGGGCACGGCCCTCGCCAACCGGCTGGTAGAGCGGCTGAACGGCGCCAGCATCACCATCATCGACGCCCGCGCCGAGCACATCTACCAGCCGGGCCTGTCGCTCGTCGCCGCCGGGCTGAAACCCGCCTCCTACACCCTGTCGCGCACCAGCGACTGGCTGCCGAAGGGCATCACCCTGATCACGGACACGGCCGCTGCCGTTGATCCGCTGTCGAAGGTGGTCTCCACCACCGGCGGGCAGACGGTTGCCTATGACTTCCTCGTGCTCGCCCCCGGCCTGATGCTGGATCACGACGCCATCGAGGGCTTTTCGCTGGATCTGGTCGGCAAGGACGGCATCGGCGCCCTTTATGCCGGGCCGGACTATGCGGCGCGCACCTGGGCAGCCGCCTCCACCTTTACTGAAAAGGGCGGTATCGGCCTCTTCACCCGCCCGGCGACGGAGATGAAATGCGCAGGCGCACCGCTGAAGCACACGTTCCTGATCGACGACATCGCCAGCCGGGGCGCAGGCCGCGGCAAGTATGAAATCCACTATGCGGCCCAGAACAACGCGCTTTTCTCCGTGCCCATCGTCTCGGAAAAGGTGCGCATGCTCTTTGGCGAGCGGGGCATCAAGACCCATCACAGCCATGTGCTGAAGAAGGTGGACCCGGGCCGCAAGCTGGCCACCTTTGCCGTCACCGCGAAGGACCCGGCAACGGGGGAAAATGTCACCTCGCAGCATGAGATGCCCTATGACTACCTGCATGTGATCCCGCCGCAGCGGGCGCCGCAGTTCATCCGCTCCTCCGGCCTGTCCTGGGCGGACAAGTGGACAGATCAGGGCTGGGTGGAATGCGACCAGAAGACCCTGCGCCACCTGCGTTTTCCGGAAATCTTCGCCCTTGGAGACGTGGCGGGCGTGCCGAAAGGCAAGACGGCGGCTTCCGTGAAATGGCAGACGCCCGTGGTGGAGGACCATCTCGTCGCCGCCATTTCCGGCAAGGAAGGCACCGCCACCTATGACGGCTACACTTCCTGCCCGCTGATCACCCGTGTTGGCCGGGCCATGCTGGTGGAATTCGACTACCGCGACAATCTGGTTCCCTCCTTCCCCGGCCTGATCGCGCCGCTGGAGGAACTGTGGATCAGCTGGCTGATGAAGGAAGTGGCGCTGAAGGCAACCTATAACGCCATGCTGCGCGGCAAGGCCTGAGGGAGGAGACATCATGAAGGAACTGACGTTTGGGACTCTCCTCGCCGTTTTCGAGGAAATCTTCGGCCGCGGCCTGTTCTGGGTGATGGTCATCGTGGCCGGCCTCATCACCGCCGCCTATCTCTATGTGCTGATCCGGGACCGGGCGCTCTCCATGCGCAAGTTCCTCTAGGCACAGGTTTCCATGCCCTTCGGCGCGGTGGCTGCGGTCTGGTTCGTGCTGGGCGTCACCAGCTCGCACATGCGTGACATGGGCGGCCCGGTGGATATCATCGTCCTGCTCGGCGTTGCCGTGCTCGGCGCCGTCGGCGCGGCCATTCTCGTCTACACCGCCCAGTCGCTGATCCGGGGCGAAGGCGCGCGGTGAGGAAAAGCGGTTTGGAATCGCTCCAGAATTGACCGAGGTCAAACAGGTCTGCGTGGCGTCAACGTAGCCTGTTTCTGGAGGGGTTCCAAACTGCGGAGAATAACGATGACGCGTAGTTTACCCGCCGCCAT
The DNA here is from genome assembly GCF_055685825.1 of Pannonibacter sp. CBAS1226. Classification (NCBI taxonomy): domain Bacteria; kingdom Pseudomonadati; phylum Pseudomonadota; class Alphaproteobacteria; order Hyphomicrobiales; family Stappiaceae; genus Pannonibacter; species Pannonibacter sp. CBAS1226. The sequence continues at coordinate 21,977 of NZ_JBVOUO010000011.1, forward strand.
GCTCGCCATGGTGCTGCTGTCCGGCGCTGCTTATGCCGATGACTTGCGGCAGACGGCACTGGAAATCTTCAAGCCCCTGCCCTCCACCATTCCGGCGCTGAAAGACAATATCGTCACGCCGGAGAAGATCGAACTCGGCAAGGCGCTGTTCTTTGATCCGCGCCTGTCGGCTTCGGGGGTCTTCTCCTGCTACTCCTGCCACAATCTGGCAACGGGCGGCGATGACAACATGGAGACCTCGGTCGGCCACGGCTGGCAGAAGGGCCCGCGCAACTCCCCCACCGTGCTGAATGCGGTGCTCAACGAGGCCCAGTTCTGGGATGGCCGCGCGGAAGACCTGGCCGCACAGGCCAAGGGGCCGATCCAGGCCGGTGTCGAAATGGCCAACACCCCCGATCAGGTGGTGGCGACGCTGAACTCCATGCCCGCCTATGTCAGCCAGTTCAAGGCTGCCTTCCCCGGCGATGCGGATGCTGTCAGCTTCGACAATATGGCCAAGGCCATCGAGGCCTTTGAAGCGACGCTGATCACCCCTGCCCCCTTTGATGCCTGGCTGAACGGCGATGACAACGCCCTGACGCAGGAAGCCAGGGCCGGGCTGGAGCTCTTCATCGACAAGGGCTGCTCGGCCTGCCATTCGGGCGTCAATGTGGGCGGACACGGCTACTATCCCTTCGGCCTGATCGAGAAGCCGGGTTCGGAAATCCTGCCCCCCGGCGACAAGGGCCGCTTTGCCGTGACCGAGACGGTGGGCGATGAATATGTCTTCCGCGCCTCGCCGCTGCGCAACATTGCCCTGACCGCGCCCTACTTCCATTCGGGCAAGGTCTGGGATCTGTCGGTGGCGGTCGAGATCATGGCCGAAAGCCAGCTCGGCGAAGCGCTGAAGCCGGAAGAAACGGCGCAGCTCGTCGCCTTCCTCGACAGCCTGACCGGCAAGCAGCCCGTGATAACGGTCCCGATCCTTCCGGCAGAAACGGCAGCAACGCCGCGGCCGGTGACCGAGATCCGCTGATTAACGGTTGATTAACCATCCTCTTGCGCCAGAAGGCGCCCGGCCCGCCGGGCGCCTCGAGGCGATGACAAAGCAAGAGTTCTCCTCTTTCGTCATGGCCGGCCGAGTCCCGGCCATCTACAAGCCTTTGATTTGTATAGATCCTCGGCACAAGACCGAGGATGACGATGGAGAGGCCGAAGGTTTGTCAGCAGTCTGAGGCGTCCGGCCCGCCGGACGCCTTGAGTTTTTTCCCTGCAGGGCTCCGGATGGCACGGCACGGTCCACGGCATCGTGAAGGCCCGAGTGCTGGACTTTACCCCCACCCCTGCCCTATCGTGCTGTCATGCTACGCTTGGTGATGAACCTGCTTCTTGCTGCCGCACTGGTGCTTTCGCCGCTGGTGGCGCTGGCCCATGGCATGGCGCAGGATGGCCAGAATGCAGGCCTGAACACGGGCCACCAGATGGGCCAGCATCACCGGATGGCCATGGCCGCAATGGACCATGCGCAGGCAGGGCACGCGGGCCCGTATCACGGCGCAGCGGAAGCCGCCGTTGATGACCCGGCCAGCCTTGCCGCCTGCGCCAGCGCCTGTCTTCTGCTCGCCTCCTTCGCCCTTCCGGCCCAGCCTGCCGCCCTGCCCTCTGTGCCCGTGCAAACGCATGAGGGCACCTCCGTGCGTCTCCCCTCCCCCACCGGCGCCGCGCCGCCACTACAGCCGCCCCGCGCTCTTTCCGCCTGAACCGGCCGGAACTGCCGGCCATTCAACATAAGGGATGCCTCATCCCGTGGAGAGATACTCATGATCACGACAAGACGCGCCCTGCTGCAGGGCGGCGCCGCCCTTGCGGCCTATGCAATGCTGCCTGCCAGCCCCATCCTCGCGGCAACACAAACCGCTGCCACGAAAGCCACCGGAAGTCCCCTGCCCTTGCGCGCGGTCAAACGCACGCTGGAGGTGAAGGGCCGTGCCGCCACGGTGCTCGGGCTGGAGGGGCCGTCCGGCCCCGGCCTGACGCTGGACGCCGGCCAGCGGTTTCAGGTGAACCTGACCAACGGGCTGGACGAGCCAACCCTGATCCACTGGCACGGCCAGATCCCGCCCAACGAGCAGGACGGCGTGCCGGACATGCCGCTGCCCGCGCTGCAACCGGGCGAGAGCCGCGCCTATGACTTTGCCCCGCGCACGGGCACCTTCTGGATGCACAGCCACATCCCCTTTCAGGAGATGCAGCTTCTGGCCGCCCCGCTGATCGTGCGCAGCGCGGCTGAGATGCAGGAGGACCGGCAGGACGTGGTGATGCTGCTGCATGACTTTTCCTTCCAGAGCCCGGAAGACGTGATGGCCGCCATCGGCGGGGGACATGGCGCGGGACATGGCAGCGGGCATGGTGATGCGCATGGGCACGGGCACGGCAGCCATGGCGCGGCCCCGGCGGGCCACGGAGCGCACGGCGCCCACGCCGGACACAACGCCGCAAACGGGCAGGGCGGAATGGACATGTCCGGCGCGCAGATGGCGGGCATGGACCTCAACGACCATGACTGGGACGCCTATCTCGCCAATGACCGCACGCTGGACGACCCGCAGGTGGTGCAGATGGAGAAGGGCGGGCGGATACGCCTGCGCATCATCAACGCCGCTGCCGCCACCGTGTTCTGGATCGAAACCGGCGCGCTGGCCGGGCGGCTCACCGCCGTGGACGGCGATCCGGTGGCGCCGCTCGCGGGCAGCCGCTTCGGCCTTGCCATGGGCCAGCGCCTCGACATCGAGCTGGATCTGCCCGCAGCCACAGGCAGCTGGCCCATTCTGGCCCGGCGGGAGGGCGCGCGCGAACAGACGGGGCTGATCCTTGCCACGGCAGGCGCCCGCATCAGCAAGCTGCCGGATATGACGGAGGCACCGGCACCCGCCTTCGACACGGACCTTTCGCAGGAGAGCCGCCTGCGCGCCGCCAGCCCCTTGCCGCAGCGCCCGGCGGACCGGCAGATGATGGTGATGCTGGGCGGCACCATGCAGCCCTATGTCTGGACCATCAACGGCGCGGTCTGGGGCCAGCATCAGCCGCTGGAGGCCCTCAGCGGGGAAAGGGTGGAAATCACCTTCCACAACATGTCGATGATGGGCCACCCGATGCATCTGCACGGGCACGTGTTCCAGGTGGTGGCCATCAACGGCCAACCCCTTGCGGGCGCGCTGCGCGACACGGTCTATGTGCCGCCCATGGCGATGGTGACGGTGGCGCTGGATGCAGGCGAGGCGGCCAGCTGGATGCTCCACTGCCACCACATGCCGCATCTGGTGACCGGCATGATGACGGAGTTTCAGGTTCGCGCCTGAAGCGGCAAGGGCAGGGGGAGGGGCATCCTCTCCCCCACAACTTCGCAATTGCGAAGCTGCACTCAGGCGGCGGCAGATCTCCGCGCCTGAGACCGTCAAAGACTAGCGGGAGCTGCACATCTGGGCGATGAGAGCCTCAGCCTTCGCGTCACGCGGCGGCAGAGGCTTCAAATCCCCCGGCTTGCTGCGGGCGTTCCCCGTCTTTGCCGCCGCATCTGCCCGCGCCTTGTCATCTGCCGGTTTCAGCTTGCAGACAATCTCGCTCAGAACGGAATCCTTGGCCTTCTCGAACTTGATCCGGTCGCTGATCGTGGGATAGCGCCTGCGCACTCTGGCCTTTTCCTCCTCCGTCAGATCACGGATGGCCATGCGGTAGCGGCTGCCGCCTTTGAACCAGTTGTAGGCCGCCGGGACCTCGACCACTTCGATGAAGCCGATATGCTTGATTTCGCCAGCCTCTACAGTAAATCGCGACGCATTAAGCGTTTGCTTCAGCTTGTCCAGATCACGGGTGAAGAAACCCGAGTGAAAATGATAGGAAGTGCCGCCCGGATATCCATACCCAACAATGCCGTACCTGCCGGAATCGAGGACATAAACGGGATCAAAGTCATACCCCGCGCTATTGCCCCCTCCATGTATTTTCGTAGACACGAGTTCACCCTCCTCCATCCGCCTGACGTACAAGTTCCCACCGGGGGACGGCAGACTGGCGATGATCATGCCGCGGTTGTCCTTTATCTCCGCAAGCTTTGCGCTGATGTCGGCCGGCGCATCCGGGTTCGGGGCGGAGATGCAGCCTGCAACGAGCAGGGCGGCGGCAAGCGGGAAGAAGCGGAATAACATTGAGGGCCTCGCATTTGGGCATATCTAAGAGATCTGCCGCTGAATGCTCCGGCAACCCTGCGCGAGGCTTGCGAAGGGTGCAGATCGCGCCAGAAACAATCTGTGATGGATCGCGTGAACAATGTTTGAAACGGACTGCGGTGATGCATTTGCTTTCCGGCAGAACGCCTCCGCCCTCCCCACGAGGCGGGCAGTGTTTGCAACGGACGCACGGAGAAAGATCGGGCCTTCGTTTTGCCGCAGCGCCCCTCTCCCCCCCTTGAGCTACCAGATTCACATATCAGGTGCGAACACCGCCCACAGTGGTGCATCTGATTTGTGGCAGGACCTCTCCGCCCCCCTCCCCCTCGTGGGGAGGGGTAAGGGGTGGGGGGGCTCTGAGCCGGAAACTATATGAAAGACAGATAGATACCTGAAGAGGCATCACGAGGAGCAGCTGTCTGTAATCAATGGATACTCTGCCAGATGGAAAGGCCTTTCCCCCCCCACCCCTCACCCCTCCCCACCAGGGGGAGGGGGGCGGCAGGCGTCCTCCCGAAAAGCAAACGCCTCACTGCGGGCGATGTCCGGACCTGATGTGTGAATCCGGTAGCCACCAGGGGGAGGGGGGTTGAAAGGCCGTGCCGGATAACCCGAACGCAGGCACCGGCTTCCAGGATGATGTGTAGCCGCTAGCTCTCAAAGAGGGAGAGGAACTGGAGCCTCACTGGCAGTCCGCCGTAAACACCGCCCAATTCCAAAGCCTGATGCGCCCGCATTGAAAGCCGTGCAACAGAGACTTCGCAATTGCGAAAGTCCGGGCAGCGGCCAGGCCGGAAAACCAGAGTTTTCACCATATCATATTGCTATCATTCAATAAAAAAGGCGGCACCTTTCGATGCCGCCCCGCTGTTCCGTGTATTTTTGCCGCCCTTACCAGGTGGTGTGCAGCCGCAGTTTCAGGGTGCGGCCCTCGCCGTAGTAGCAATAGGCGGCGGTGTTGCAGGCGGACACGTAGCGCTTGTCGAAGATGTTGGTGGCGTTGAGATCCAGCCCCCAGTTGTCGCGCTTGTAGCCGATCCGGGCATCCGCGAGGGTGACGGCAGGAACCTTGTAGAGGTTGGCATTGTCGGCGAAGGTCTCGCCCACATAGCGCAGGCCGCCGCCAATGGACAGGCCATCCAGCGCGCCGTTGAAGAAGCGTTCGTCAAAGCCGTAGTCGAGCCAGAGCGAGCCCTGCACCTCGGGCGCGGCCAGCGGCACCTTGCCCACATTGGCGGCGGTGTTGTCCTTCGTGATCTCCAGATCATAGGCCGTGAAGGCGAGGGTGGCCCTGAGGTTGCGGGCGATCTCGCCCTTGGCTTCCAGCTCGATGCCGCGCGAGCGCACTTCACCGGTCTGGACATATTGCCAGGCGTTCACCGGGTCGGCGGTCTGCACGTTCTGGCGCGTCAGATCGAAGATGGAGGCGGTGAAGAGCACATTCATGAAGCCCGGCTGATATTTGAGACCCGCCTCATACTGCGTGCCGGTTTCGGGCTTGAAGGCCTCACCGCCGAAGGTGGTGCCGAGCTGCGGATTGAAGAAGGTGGCAACGCTGACATAGGGCGTCAGGCCGAAGCCGGTTTCATAGGCAATGCCCGCCCGGCCCGATGCCGCGCCGTCCCGGCTCTGCGTGCCCTTGTTGTCCGTCCACAGCTTGTCATAGCGGCCATTCAGCGTGACGATCCAGCCGCCGCCGAAGCGGATCTGGTCCTGCAGGTAGAAACCGGCCTGCTGCTGCTCCAGCGTGCTTTCCGCCGGCAGCGTGGCGCTGGGGGCGGCGAGGCCATAGACCGGATTGAGCACGCTGATGGAGCCGGCCGATCCGAAGGCGACAGCGGAGCGGCTGGTGTAGATGCGGTAATCGGTGCCAAGCAGAACCTTGTGCGCCAGCGGGCCGGTGCCGAATTCACCCTTCACGCTGGTGTCGGCGACGAACTGATCCATGCTGGTGTTCTGCTTGAAAGCCCCGCGGCCCAGAACACCGGGCGCGGCGTAGTAGCCGTAGCCCAGCACCTGCTGCTCGCCCACATTCACATGGGTGTAGCGGGCCTTCTGGCTGAAGCTCCAGCCGGAACCGAAATCATGCTCCAGCTCATAGCCCACATAGCCCTGCGTGCGGGTGTAGTAGTCGTAGTCCGGTTCACTGGCGTTGAAGTCCCGGCTGATCCGGCCAAAGGAAGCTTCGGTGACGGTGCCCTCATAGGGCAGCCAGGTGCCGGGGATGTGGCGCTCGTCAACGGCGGTGTAATTGGCCAGGATCGTCAGGCGCGTTGCATCGGTCATGTTGATGCGCAGGCTCGGCGAGATCACGCCCTTGAAATCCGGATCGAACTTGTCTGAGTCCTTGCCGCCTTCAAACCGGGCCACGAGGCGGTAGTCGAACCGGTCGTTAAAGGCATCGCCGATATCAAAGGCCGAATAGCCCGAGCCCTTGCCTGAGCTGCTGTAGCCCGCCTCGGCCCGGCGGATGCGCTCGCCCGTGGGCAGTTTCGACACGTAATTGACGAGGCCGCCGGGGTTGGAGCCGCCATAGAGCACCGAGGCTGCGCCCTTCAGCACCTCGATCCGCTCCAGCGTGTAAGGGTCCACCAGGGTGGAGCCGTAGCCTTCGAAGAACAGCGGCATGCCGTCGAGATAAGCGCCGGTCTGGGTCGCATCGAAACCGCGGATGAAGATCCAGTCCGTGTCGCTGTCCGCGCCATAGGGCTGGGCGAAAACACCGGCCGTGTAGCGCAGGGCCTCATCCGTCTTCTGTGCGCCGCGCACCTCGATCTCCTCCCGGCCCACCACCGAGACGGACTGGGGCACTTCGGTCAGCGGCGTATCCGTCTTGGTGCCGGCGGAAACCGAGCGGGCAACGTAGTCTTTGGTGTCCTGATCCGTGCCCGCTTCGCCTTCGATCACCACCGGCGCCAGCTGCGTCGCCCTGGCGTCCGCCTCCTGGGCAGCAAGCTGGGAAGGGGAAAGTGCAGTCACAGCAACGCCAGCAAGCAGACTGGCCCGGAAAACGCCCCGCATCATATTATCTTTTCCTAACGGCAAACACACCGCCGCGCAGGACATCCGCCCCCGCAGCCCACTAAACATGAGTTTCTAGACCATGTTTCCGGGCCACGATTGTCCGATCTTGTGATCGCTTGAACGAAATTCCGGCAAAGATGGATTATCCCAGCCGCTGGCGCAGCCAGGCGCCCGGCGTTGTGCCTTCAAAGCGGCGGAAGGCGCGGGTCAGATGCGACTGGTCGGCGAAACCGGCCGCCAGTGCCGCATCCGTCACGCTGACATGCCCCTCTTCCAGCAGCGCCTTCACCCGTTCGATCCGCTGCGCCATCTGCCAGCGGTGCGGCGGCATGCCCATGGACACCTTGAAGGCCTGCGCGAAATGCGAGGTGGAAAGCCCCGCCACGGCGGCCAGTTCGGCAAGGGGAAGATTGCGGCTGCAATTGCGGGACATATGGTCCAGCACCCGGTTGAGGCGGCGGGGGGCAAGGCCGGAGGCGGGATTTTCCGGCTCACGGCTGACCTTGCCAAGGGCGGTCAGAAGCGCCGCCGCCAGACTGTCCGCATAAAGCGCGTCCAGATCCCCCGGCTCGCAGCATTCCAGCGCGATGAGGCGGGCCAGCGCCAGCACGCGCTCGTCACGGAAGGAAAAGCTGGCGGCGTTGAGGGCAGCAAGGTCAAACCGGCTACCGAAACGGCTGGCAAGGGCCGGCACATCGAGGTGAATGTCGAGATGGCGCAGGTGCCCGAGCGTGCCCATGGAGGACCAGACCGGCAGTCCGGCGGGGATGAAACACATGGGATTGCGCCGGTCGAAGGTCATGCGCTGCGGCGCCTGCGGATGCACCATCAGGTCGATGGCCGCATCACTCTCCGTCTCCAGCATGACGAACAGGCGCGGGGCAGGGGAGACATACTGCCCATGCGCCCCGGCCCGGCACTCCACATCCCACACATCGGCCAGCATGCCGGACCAGGCCCGCCAGCGCAGGCCATCCACGGGCGAAACGCCCTCCACATGGCTTTCCATGTTCGGATGAAAGGTCATGTCCGCAGCCTTGCGATGAAAATACAGCCTTCTCCTTATAAAAGCTGAATATAAAAGTCAAGATTTTGTGGATTTCACTGCGCCAGACGCAGCTGGGCGTAGCGGCTGCCTTCGCGGGCCAGCAGCTCGGCTTCGCTGCCTTCCTCGACAATGCGGCCCTGTTCCACCACGAACACCCGGTCTGCGCCTGCGATGGTGGCCAGCCGGTGGGCGATGATCAGCGTGGTGCGGCCGGTGGACAGCTCGGCCAGCGACTGCTGGATCGCCTTTTCCGTCTCCGTGTCGAGGGCGGAGGTCGCCTCGTCAAGGATGAGGATGGGCGGGTTCTTGAGGAAGATCCGCGCGATGGCGAGCCGCTGCTTCTGCCCGCCGGAGAGTTTCACCCCGCGCTCGCCGATCACCGTATCAAGGCCATCGGGCAGGCTTTCCACCAGCTCGTCCAGCCTTGCCCGGCGCACCGCCTCGCGGATATCCGCTTCGCTGGCGCCAAGGCGGCCATAGGCGATGTTCTCGCGGATGGTTCCGGCAAAGAGGAACACGTCCTGCTGCACGATGCCGATGTTGGAGCGCAGCGACTTCAGCGTCAGATCGCGGATATCGGTGCCGTCGATGGAAATGGCACCGCCGGTCACGTCATAGAAGCGCGGCAGCAGGGAGCAGATGGTCGTCTTGCCGGCGCCCGAAGAGCCGACAAAGGCCACCGTTTCACCGGCCCTGATGGCGAAGGACACCCCGTTGAGCAACGGCGCATCCGCCTTGTAACCAAAACGCACATCCTTGTAGCTGATGTCCCCGTCCAGCCGCCCCACGGCGCGGGCGCCGGGCCGGTCGGCAATGTCCGGCTTGACGGCGAGGAAGGAGAGATAGCGCTGAAAGCCGGCGATGCCCTTCGGATAGGTCTCAATGACGGAGTTGATCTTGTCCACCGGGCGGAAGAACACGTTGACCAGCAGCAGGAAGCCGACGAAGCCGCCCGCGCTCAGGTCCCCGCGCACCACGTACCAGGAGCCCGCCAGCATCACCACCACCTGCACGAAGCGCATGGACAGGTAGGACAGCGACATGGAGGCGGCCATCACCTTGTAGGCGGCCAGCTTCGTGTCGCGGTAGCGGATGTTGCTGTCGGCAAAGAGGGCGCGCTCGTGGTCCTCGTTGGCAAAGGCCTGCACCACGCGGATGCCGCCGACATTTTCCTCGATACGGGCGTTGAAATCCGCCACCCGGCCATAGAGCGCGTGCCAGGTGGAGGTCATGCGGCTGCCGTAGTGGGTGGTCACCCAGGCGGTGACCGGCACGACAACGCCGGTGATCAGCGCCAGTTCGGTGTGCACATGCAGCATCAGGAAGAAGGCGCCGATCAGCGTCATCAGGGCGATGAACAGATCTTCCGGGCCATGGTGAGCCACCTCACCGATTTCCTCCAGATCCTTGGTCAGCCGGGCGACGAGATGGCCGGTTTTCTGATTGTCGAAATAGCCGAAGGAGAGTTTCTGCAAGTGATCAAAGGCCTTGCGCCGCATCTCCGTCTCGATGGCGATGCCCAGCATGTGGCCCCAGTAGGTGACGATGACCTGAAGCCCCGCGTTGAAGAAATAGATCGCCATCAGCCCCAGAACCGCCAGCGCGATGAGGCCGAGCTGGCCTGTCGGCAGCAGCTGATCGATGAACAGCGTCACGGCCAGCGGGAAGGCCAGCTCCAGCATTCCGGAAGCAACGGCGCTGCCGAAATCCAGCGCGAAAAGGCCCCGGTGCGGCTTGTAATAGGCGGCAAAGCGCCGGATCAGCTCGGTCTTGGTCATGGAAGCTCTTCAGGAAAGGAAGGCGCAATGGAAGGGAAGGTGGGGGAAGGGCAGGGCCATCGGGCGTCTCATGTCTTTCGGGCCATCAGCCAGATCAGATACGGGGTTCCGGCCATGGATGCAAACAGCCCTAACGGCAGTTCATAGGGAAAGGCAGCGGTGCGGGCGCCAAAATCGGCCATGGCCATGAGCGCAGCGCCCAGCAGAGCCGATCCGGCGAGAAAGCCGGGCGTGCGGCGGATGCCCGCCCGGCTGACGATATGCGGGGCGATGAGCCCGGCAAAGCTCAGAGGCCCCACCAGCAGCGAGGCCGCCGCCGTTGCCAGCGCCGCCACAAGGATCAGCACGCCCCGGCTGGCGCGCAGCGGCAGGCCCAGCGACAGGGGCACCGCCTGCCCGAGCGGCAGGATGGTGAGCCAGCGCGAGGCCAGCAGGCTGGCTCCGAGGGCAAGCCCGAGGCACACGAACAGCGCCGCCGCCGTTTCCGGCGTTGCGGAAGCCGCCGTGCCGCCGAGCCAGGCGAGGATCTGCCAAGCCTTGGGGTTTCCCGTGGCAACAAGGGCGGCCAGCAGCGCCGAACAGAAGGCGCTGACGGCAATTCCGGCCAGCAGCAGGCGCTCCGGCGCCAGATTGCGCCGCAGGGCAAAGGCCAGCACCATCAGCAAGGCTGCCATTGCCCCGGCCAGAGACCCGCCCAGAAGCTGAAAGGGCCCCGCCGCAGGCAGCAGCAGGAGCGACAGCGCATAGCCGGTGCCCGCGCCGCCGCTGACGCCCAGCACCTCCGGACTTGCCATGGGATTGCCCGTCATCCGTTGCAGGATCGCCCCGCTCAGCGCCAGCAGCCCGCCCGCCGCAGCCGCCGCCATGCGCGGCAGGCGGAAGGGGAGAAGTTCGGCAAAACTGGCGGGATCAAGCCAGATCCAGGCTTGTCCGGTCCAGTTTGGCCCCGTTCTGGCAAGGAACAGGGACAAGGCCGCAAAGGCGATCAGCCCGCCGCAGACCAGCAGGAAGGCCAAAGGAGAGCGAAGGGTGCTGGCCGCAGGTGCGTGACCGGCCGTCATGCCGCTGGCAAGGCTGGTGTGGCGCATGCGGACCAGCAGAAACAGGATCAGCGGCCCGCCCAGCAGGGCCACAACCGAGCCCGTGGGGAACGTGTCACCGCCCGTCACCGCCAGCGTCTGCACCATGCCGTCGCACAGCCACAGCAGCAGCGCGCCCATCAGCGGCGAGGCCGCCAGCACGGCAGCACGGCGGCGGACGCCGGCAGCGCGGACGAGGGCAGGGGCCGCAAGCCCGACAAAGCCGACGAGCCCCACCGCTGCCGCCACCATGGCCGACAGGCCAACCGCGATCAGCGCCACCAGCAGGCGGACAAGGCCCAGATTGACGCCGAGCGAGCGGGCAGACGTATCCCCCAGATCCAGCATCACCAGCGGACGTATCGTCAGCGCCGCCAGCACGCCATAAAGGGCAAGCTGCCCTGCCAGCCAGAGGGCAGGGCCCCAGTCCTGCTGACTGAGCGAGCCGCCGTTCCAGATGGCCAGCGACATCAGATATTCGCCGCGCGACAGGGTGAGCGCCGCCGCAAGCCCGCTGCATAGGATGGCAATCAGCATGCCTGCCACCACCATGGTCACCGGCTCGAACCGCTGGCGGGCGCCAAGCCCGAAGACCATTGCAGCGGCAAGACCCGCCCCGAGAAAGGCCGTCAGCTGGCGGTTGCCATCGAGAAAGGCGGGAAACAGCAGCGTTGCCGCGACAATGGCCAGCTGTGCCCCGGCAGCAATGCCGAGGGTGGAGGCATCGGCGATGGGGTTGCGCAGCACCGCTTGCAATAAGGCCCCCGCCAGCCCCAGCGCCGCCCCGGCCAGCAGGGCCACAGCCGCACGCGGCAGAAGCGCATAAACGAAGATCAGCTGATCCATGCTCATGGATTGCGGGGCGCTGAAAGGATCGGGCCACCCGGCCTGCGGCAGGCGCGAGAGCGTGCCCGTGGCGAAGAACAGCAAGGCCGCAGCCGCGAGCCCCAGCCACAGCAGCAGGCCGGGCAGGGCAGGGGAGGGAGAGGGGGCCGGAGAAGGGGAAGGGGCGTGCAGCGCGCTCATGCTGGCTTTCCCTCCGCTTCAAGAGCCTGCGTCAGCAGCCGGGCAAAGCGCAGGCCTGCGGTGATGCCGCCATAAGGGTTGATGTTCGCCAGCCGGATCACCCGGCCCTCGCGCACCGGTTCCAGCATCTGCCAGATCATGCTGCCCTCAAAGCCGCCGCGCGCCTCCACGGGCACCTCCGAGACGATGACAATCCGCGCCTGCGGGCGCTCTGCCAGCATTTCCAGCGGCACGGGCGCGGCAAAGCTGAAGCGGGACTGATCCGTCCAGGCGTTCTCAAGGCCGAGGCGCTGCAGCACATCGCCGAACATGCTGTCCGCCCCGAAGGCCCGGAAATGGCGGGCATCGCCGATGTTGATGAGATGGAACGGGCGGTCTGCAAAACGGGCGAGGCGCTGACGGTACCCCTCAAGCCGGGCGTCAGCCTCCGCCAGCACCGCACGCCCCTGGTCCGGCACGCCCAGCCGGGCGGCCACTTGCTCCACCGCCGCCAGCGCCTTTGCGAAAGGCGGCTCGCCCGGCAGATAGAACGGCAGCGACAGCACCGGCGCAATGGCCTCCAGCGCCGCCTGCTGGCTGGCATAAAAGGGGGAGGAGAGGATCAGCTGCGGCCTTTGCAGATACAGCAGCTCGAGATTGGGCGCGCCGCGCAGGCCAAGGTCCGCCACTTTTTCCGGGATCACCGGCTCCACGGCGGATCTGCGGAACTGCAGCAGTTCCGTTGCCGCCACAGGCGTCACCCCCAGTGCCATGGCGGTTTCCAGCATGGCCCAGTCCACGCAAGCCACGCGCGGCACTGCCGCCGCCGCAAGGGCATGGAGCGGACGGGCAGCCAGAAGCCACGCAGCGCCCGCCAGGACGCTGCGCCGGCTGCAAAGCCTCGTAGCCGTTCTTTTCATGGGACAAACCAGTATCAGACAGCGCGATGGCAGGCGGGTGGAGCGCAGCAGCAGGCGCCGCCGCTTGACCTTTCCGCCCCGATCCGCGAAACATGAAAACATAACTCCAGTTTGACCAGTAACGGAATCCGGGTTTCATGTCCATGTCCGCCAGCGCCCTCCGGGCTGACGCCGCGCCGTCCCTCGATCTTTCGCTGGCCCTCGCCTTTTCTCTGGAAAATGTCAGCTTCCGCCTTGGGGACAAGGTGCTGCTGCAGCCGCTGGATCTGGACCTGCCGGCGGGCAAATCCATCGCGCTCATCGGCCACAATGGCTCGGGCAAATCCACGCTGCTGAAGTTGCTCGGCCGCCAGCAGGAGGCCGCCGGCGGCACCATCCGCTTTCAGGGCGAGGCCTTGAGCCGCTGGAACGCCCGCGCCTTTGCCCGCAAGCTCGCCTATCTGCCGCAGCACACGCCCGTGGCCCCCGGCATGCTGGTGCGCGAGCTGGTGGCCCTTGGCCGCTATCCCTGGCATGGCGCCCTGGGCCGCTTTGGCGCCGCCGACAAGGCCAAGGTGGAGGAGGCGCTGGCCCGCACCGGCATGGAGCCTTTCGCCGGCCGGCTGGTGGACACGCTGTCCGGCGGCGAGCGCCAGCGCGCGTGGCTCGCCATGATGGTGGCGCAGGATGCGGACTGCCTGCTGCTGGACGAGCCGATTTCCGCCCTCGACATCGGCCACCAGCTGGAAGTGCTGGGCCTGATCCGCGATCTGGTGCGCGACAAGGGGCTGACGGCCATCACCGTGCTGCATGACATCAACATGGCCGCCCGTTTCTGCGATCACATCGTGGCGCTGCATTCGGGCCAGAAGATCCTTGAGGGCAGCCCGGCAGACATCATGACCAGTGAGGCGCTGCGGCGCATCTACAACGTCGACATGGACGTCCTGCCCGCCTCCACCTCCGGCCACCCGGTGGCACTGGTCCGCTGAGCATCAAGGCGGGCACGCGGATGTTGCTTTGATGCCGGAAAAAGCAAGCCGTTTCAGGGCCTTGCGTCTCTGGCTAAGGCCTCGGCTTTCCCCTTGAGCTGCTGCGTGCACACATCGCACTTGAAGCCTGTGACGGCTTGAGAAAAGCCCGCGGTCTGATCACTCCGGCACAGCGTTTCAGCCCCCCTCCCCCTCGTGGGGAGGGGTTAGGGGTGGGGGGAAAGCCTTTCAGTCTGGCAGAGTACTCATCGGTTCCGAACAGCCGCTCCTCTTGATGCCTCTTCAGGTATCTATCTGTCTTTCATATAGTTTTCGGCTCAGAGCCCCCCACCCCTTACCCCTCCCCACCAGGGGGAGGGGGGCGGCAGGCGTCCTCCCGAAAAGCAAACGCCTCATTGCGGGCAGTTTCCAGACCTGATGTGTGAGTCCGGCAGCTCAAGGGGGAAGGGGCGCTGCAGCACAAGATCAAGCGCTCCTGCCCCCACTCAGCCTTGGAACAGGCCAGACCAGCGAAATCCACCACCACACACCGTCTCTCCTCTGGACAGCGGGCAGGGGAGGGGCCTACTGTGCGTTTGTGCACAGGCTGGTTTTCTCCAGTTTCTTCAGTGCCTAAGCTTTCTCAAGACGGGATGTGCCGGCATCCTGAGCTCATGGGTTGCCCCGCATGACCGACGGACCTGAAAAGACCGCCTTTCTCTCCGCCCGCGTGCCGGTGAGCCTGAGGAACAGGTTCAAGGCCGTCGCGGCGCAGCGGGGGTTGAAGGTGCAGGACCTTCTCAACGAGCTGCTCACCAGCTACATGGACGGGCTGAACCGGCGCGAGCCTTCGGCGACGGAGGTCATCCACATCCTGCGCGCCCAGAAGGAGCGGCTGATGCGCCTCGGCCTCCTGCATCTTTATCTTACCGGCCCGCTCGCCCGGGGCGAGCCCTCCACCGGGCAGGAGGTGAACCTCTCCTATGAGCTGGACCCGCAGGCGGGCTTGTCCCTGCTCAGCATCGGCCGCATCGGCGACATCATCACCGCCTCCCTGCCGGATGATCTGAGGGTCACCCTCGTCCCCCGCAAGAAAGCCGCCTCCTCTGCCACCTATGCCAGCAGCGCGGACGACGAGATCCGCGTGTTTTGAGGGGAGGCCCGCATGCGCATTGCCGTCATTTCCGATGTTCATGGCAATCTGATTGCCCTCGATGCGGTTCTGGGCCACATCGCCCGGCAGCAGCCGGACGCGATCGTCAATCTCGGCGATCTTGTCTCCGGCCCTTATGATCCCCACGGCAGCGCCGAGCGCCAGATGCGCCTTGCGGCCATGACCCTTGCGGGCAACCACGAGCGCCAGCTGCTGGAAGGCGGAACCGGGGCCTCTGACAGTTTCGCCAGAGCCCGCATCACGCAGGCGCATATGGACTGGATCGCCAGCCTGCCGCAGACGCTGACACTGGCGGAAGGCGAGGTCTTCGCCTGCCATGGCAGCCCGGCGGGCGGCGACCTCGAATATCTGCTGGAAGATGTCAGCCGCGGCTTTCCGGTGCTGGACACGCAAGCAGCCATCGCCAGCCGCATTGCCGGCATCGGCAGCGCCCGTGTCGTGCTCTGCGGCCACACCCATATTCCGCGCCTTGCCTGGGTGAACGGAGTGCTGATCGTCAATCCCGGCAGTGTGGGCATGCCCGCCTATGAAGATGACGCCCCCGTGCCGCATGTGATGGAAGCCGGCACCCCGCATGCCCGCTACGCCATGGTGGAGCGCACGGCAGACGGCTGGGCAGCCACCTTCCACGCCATCCCCTACGACTTTGCCGCCGCCGCAGACCAGGCCCGGCAGGCAGGCCGCGAGGCAACCGCAACAGCCACCCTGACCGGGCGCATGAGGTAGGACACCGGCTCAAGGCCGCTCCTTTGACCCCGTCCGGCTTGGGAAACGCCTGAAGTCTGGTCACTCCGGCACAGCCTTTCAGCCCCCTCACCCTCGTGGGGAGGGGTGAGGGGTGGGGGGAATGACCTTTCCGGCTGGCAGAGAATCCATTGCTTCCGGACGATCGCTTCTCTTGAGGCCCCTTCAGGAAAATAGATATTTTTCATATAGTTGCAGGCTCAGAGCCCCCCACCCCTTACCCCTCCCCACGAGGGGGAGGGGAGCGGAGAGGCCCTGCCACAGGGCAAATGCATCACTGCGGTCTGGCGGCGGCCCCTTACTCCCCGTCCATCCGGCCTGGGCATGCGCACATCGTGTCTGAGACCGGAGACGGCTTGGGAAAAGCCTGAAGTCTGGTCACTCCGGCACGGCCTTTCAGCCCCCCTCCCCCTCGTGGGGAGGGGTGAGGGGTGGGGGGAATGACCTTTCCGGCTGGCAGAGAATCCATTGCTTCCGGACGATCGCTTCTCTTGAGGCTCCTTCAGGAAAATAGATATTTTTCATATAGTTGCAGGCTCAGAGCCCCCCACCCCTTACCCCTCCCCACGAGGGGGAGGGGAGCGGAGAGGCCCTGCCACAGGGCAAATGCATCACTGCGGTCTGGCGGCGGCCCCTTACTCCCCGTCCACCCCATCCACCAGCAACCCGCCCCTTGCCAGAAAGCTCTGGGGCGGGGTGCCGAAGTAGCTGCGGAAGGCGGCGGAGAAGGCGCTGGCGCTGCCATAGCCCAGACGGTGGGCGATTTCCGTGCTGCTGTGGCCATGATTGAGCAGCTCCAGCGCCGAAAGCAGCCGCAAGCGGCTGCGCCATTGCCGGAAGGTGAGCCCGGTTTCCCCATGGAACAGGCGCTCCAGCGTGCGGATGCTGGCCCCCGCCATGGTGCCGAGTTCCGCAAGGGACCGGCCATCCCCCGGATTGGCCACCAGATGCCGCGTCACCCGCAGCAGGCGCGGATCGTGGCCGCCGGGCAGATGCAAGGGGGCTTCGGCCAGCACCGTGATCTCATCCAGCGCAAGGGCGCAAAGATACCGGTGATGACTGGAGCGGCCACCCGCCTCGTTTCCTGCCGCCTCGTTGCCCATCTCGTTGCCGGCGCTGCTGCACAGCCGCAGGATGATCTCGCGCATCAGCCCCGTCATCAGCCGCACGCTGCAGGCGCTGCCCGAGAGGGCAGGGCGGCCCTCAAGCGCGCTGGGGTCCACGTAGAGATTGCGGATCTCCACTTCCGTTTCCGAGACGGTGTGATGCGGCACGCCGCCGGGGATCCAGACCGTGTGCGACGGCGGCACGATCCACACCCCGTCCGCGCTGAACACGCGCAGCACGCCGCGCACCGCCCACAAAAGCTGGCTGCGGGGGTGGCTGTGCGGGGCAACGGCCCAGCCGGGCGCCAGCCTTTCGCTGCGGGCCAGCACCGGCCGCTCCGGGTCGATCACGAAGGCCGTGGGGGAGGGGGCGGCATTTGGCGTGTCAGCGACATCAATTGGCATGATGATGGTCTAACGCATTGCGGCCGCAGAAGCTAGTTTGGCCTCCCCGCACCAGACCAGGATGTTCCGCCGTGACCAGCCCCATTCCCCTGCGCAAGGCGCTCGCCTTTGGCCTTGTCGCCGTTTCCCTGCTGATTGCCCTGTTCCCACCCGCGCCCTTGAGCCCGGTTCAGGGGCAAACGCTGGCCATCATTCTCCTCACGCTCGGGCTCTGGGCGACGAGCCTTGTGCCCAACTATCTGGCGGCGCTGATCTTTTTCGCTGCGGCGCTGATCCTGAAACTCGCCCCTGCGCCGCTGGTGTTCTCCGGCTTTTCCTCGGCGGCCATCTGGCTGATCGTTTCCGGCTTCGTCATCGGCAGTGCCATCAGCCTGTCGGGGCTGGGCGACAAGCTGGCCGCCGCCCTCGCGCCGATGCTGACCGGCAGCTATCTGCGCCTCATCGGCGGGTTGATGCTGATCGCCATGTTCCTCGGTTTCCTGATGCCGTCCTCCGTCGGCCGCGCCGTGGCGCTCATTCCGGCGGGCATGGCGCTGGCCGCCCGCTGCGGCTTTGAACCGGGCTCCAATGGCCGCATCGGCATTGCCGTGGTGCTGGCCATCGGCTGCAACATGCCGAGCTTTGCCATCCTGCCGTCCAACATTCCCAACATGGTGCTGTCCGGCGCCGCCGAAACCATCTACGGCACGCATTTCAGCTATGTCGATTATCTGCTGCTGCATTATCCGGTGCTGGGCATTGTCAAATCTGCGCTGATCGTGTTTCTGGTGCTGCGGTTCTTCCCCGCAAGGATCAGCCGCGCCCGCGGCCAGATGCCCGATGCCGCCCCGCAGAAGCCTGAGGCCGAAAATGCCGCCACCGCGCGGCTGAAAACCTCGATCATTCTGATGATGACGCTTGGCTTCTGGGCGACGGACAGCCTGCATGGCATCAATCCGGCCTGGATCGGTCTGGCGGCAGCCATCATTCTGATGCTGCCGGGCATCGGCATCGTGCCGCCGCAGTCCTTCAAGACCTCCGCCGATTTCGGCACGCTGCTGTTTGTGGCGGGCGCACTGGCCGTGGGCACGCTGGTCAATCAGTCGGGCCTCGGCACGCTGATCGGGCAGGGGCTGCAGGCGGTGCTGCCTCTGGCACCGGCGGAAACAGGGGCACAGACGGGCGCACAGGGCCTCGTCAACTTCCTGTCGCTGACGCTGATGAGCTTCAGCACCAGTCTCGTCGCCACGGTCCCCAGCGCGCCGGCGGTGCTGACGCCCATGGCGCAGGACCTTGCAACGGCCAGCGGCTTCAGCCTCGATGCGGTGCTGATGACGCAGGTGCCCGGCTTCTCCACCGTGCTGCTGCCCTATCAGGTGGCGCCGCTGATCATCGCCATGCAGATGTCGGGCGAGCGGCTGACCCACCTCACCCGGCT
The DNA here is from genome assembly GCF_055685825.1 of Pannonibacter sp. CBAS1226. Lineage (NCBI taxonomy): Bacteria > Pseudomonadati > Pseudomonadota > Alphaproteobacteria > Hyphomicrobiales > Stappiaceae > Pannonibacter > Pannonibacter sp. CBAS1226. Next base: position 40,832 of record NZ_JBVOUO010000011.1, read on the forward strand.
GCTGCTGCCGCTGACCGCCATCACCCTGCTGCTGCTTCTGCCGCTCGACTATCTGTGGTGGCGGCTGCTGGGCTGGGTGTAGGCCCAAGCCCGCGGCGCCGGAGCCTCTTCAAGGCGTGATGCGCAACGCTGGATCAGAGCAGCAGCCCGAGGCGGGACAGGGTGAGGCGGCATTGGCGGCACAGCGGCTCATTCCGGCCGCCCCGGTAATAGCTGAGGGCAATGACGGCGCCATAAAGCGCCCAGGCCTTGCCGCGCAGCCAGGCGCCCTCGTCCAGCTCCAGCGTCTGGCGGAAGGCATCGTGCGCGGCAGGATCCACCCAGGACCAGGCGGTGGCATAATCGGCTGCCGGGTCGCCCACGGCCGAAAGGCCCCAGTCGATCACGCCGGAAAGCTGTCCGTTGAGGGTCAGCAGGTTGTCCGCCTTCAGGTCCCCATGCAGCCACACAGCCGGTCCCTCGAATGGCACCGCCAGCGCACTGTCCCACAGCGCCACGGCCGCCGTGACATCCACCTCGTCCCGCACCATCTCGATTGCCGGAAAGGTCTGCGCGGACATATCCGCAAGCGGGATGCCCCGCAGCTTGTTCACCGGCCCGGCCAGCGGCGCGCCCTCCACGGGCTTGCGGTGCAGCGCCTTCAGGAACCCGGCCAGCGCAACCGCCGCGTCCGTCACGCTGGCAATGTTCTGCGGCGTGGCAACCTCGCCTTCCATCCAGTCAAATATGCCGAATTCGCAGCCCATCTCAGGCCCGGCATGCCCGCGGGTGCGCAGCCGGGGAATGGTGAGGGGCAGGGGGGCGAGATGCGGCAGCCAGTCAAGCTCCTTCGTCACCAGTTCCACTGCGGACCGGCGGCGGGGAATGCGCAGCACCAGATCCTCCCCGATCCGGTACAGCGCATTGTCCGTGCCCGCGGAGGCCACCCGGGAGACCGGCAGATGCACCCATTGCGGGGCCTGTTGGGCCAGCAGCGCATGGATCAGGGCATCCGTGACGGGAAGATCATCTGCATGCATCGGCTTATCCCTTCTCTCAGGCCAGAACCGCCCTCGCGGCGCGCCCTGCACGCGGTACCAGCTTAACCAAGCTGCGCACTCGGCCCGCCGAAGGACATGAGCCCCAGCTTCAGGAAAACCCCGAACACCTCTCCGGGCGTCCACGCCGGTCTTGCGGCCTCTTGTGTTCCCTCTCCGCCGGTGTCTCCTCAAGAGTATCAGGTGCCCACTAACCGTGGTCTTGTGAAGGCTGCGTGACGACAACACTCGATAAGCCGGAACACAAGAGAAAACCCGGCCGCAGGTAAAGCCGAACGGAGACTGGAGGCGGGAGCGGCGGCGTGGAGCAAAGCGGACCGTGTATTTGCGTCTGAAAAGGAATTGACGCTACCTCGGGAGATATATAAGTTGTATTATGCAACTATATTCGAGCAGGCCATGTCACTCTCCTCCGCCGCCGACACCATCAATGCCATTCGCGCCGCATCGCGTGAGTTGGTTCGACAGTTCGGTTTCATGGGAGGAAAGTTTGCCGGAACCGACCTTTCTCCTTCTGCCGTTCATGCACTGATCGAGATCGAAGCCGGTGGACTTACGGCACGCGATCTCACCAGGCGCCTTCACCTGGAAAAGTCGAGCATCAGCCGGATGCTCCGCAAGCTCATCGAATCCGGCGAGGTTGCCGAGCAACCCGGCGCAGACGGACGTTTGAAGGTTCTGGCGCTGACCGAGGCTGGAAAGCAGCGTGTGTCAGCGATCCACGCTTTTGCCGCTGCGCAGGTGTCTGATGCCATTGCCCGCCTGACCCCCCGCGAAGTGGACAGAGTCAAAGAGGGGTTGACCCTGTACTCAGCCGCCTTGGCCGGACAGAAACTCCCGCAGATCCCAAAGGTCGAGGTGATCAAGGGATATCAGACCGGATTGATTGCCCGGATCACCCAGATGCACGCGCTTTACTATGCTCGGCTTGCTGGATTTGGGCAGCCGTTTGAAACAGGGGTCGCCGCTGGGCTCGCAGAGTTCTGCACCCGGCTGCATCGTCCGGGGAACGCCATCTGGGCAGCCATGCAGGGTCAGGAAATCGCCGGATCAATTGCCATCGACGGTGAGGATCTGGGCGAGAATATCGCTCATTTACGCTGGTTCATCCTTGATGATCCTATCAGGGGAACCGGGACCGGACGTCGGCTGTTGTCGGCAGCGCTCGATTTCATTGTCGAGAACCGCTTCGAAGAAGCCCATCTCTGGACCTTCAGCGGCCTCGATGCGGCGCGGCATCTCTATGAAAGTCATGGCTTCAAACTTGTCGAGGAACGGCTTGGCACCCAATGGGGCCGTGAAGTCATGGAGCAGCGGTTCGTCCGGCATTACCCTTGAAAGTCAGCAAAGGGCACCAAGCCCTCGCGGCGCGCCCTGCGGCGGTGCCAGGTTAGCCAAGATACGCAGTCGGCCCGCCGAAGGACGTAAGCCCCAGCTTCAGGAAAACCCCGAACACCTCCTTGGCCGTTCCCACCGGCCTCACGGCCTTTTCCGGTCCCGCTCCGCTGGTCATCGCCCGCCGGTGTCTCCTCAAGAGTGTCAGATGCCCACTAACCGTAGCCGTGTGACGGCTGCGTGACGAGGGGGGGAAGGGCAGGCGCTCATATCTGCCGTTATGGGGCCACGAAGCACTCGTCTGACCACTAGGCAACAAATCAACTCCCAGTTACAAATGCCACAGGGGGTATTCCATGGTCGAAGTCGTTTGTACTGGTATCGCATGGCTTGGCCTATGCAACTATGATCCCGCGTCTCCGTCACCCAATTACTTCACGCTCGGTAACGCAGTGACGGCGCTCGCTTTCACGCTGACCGTCCAGAATTTCCTGAAGCCAATCTACATCTTCCGCCTGGCAATCCGCCACGTGACAATCTGGCGGCTCTATGCCTTGGTGTTCACTGGCGCCCTCTGCTGCGTGATTGCCGCATTAGTGCCACGCATGCCGCTTTTCCACGGCTTGCTGCTCGGTTACGCGATCGTGTGGGAGTTCATCGCGACTATCCTATTCATGTTGGCTTACGGTGCCGTCGCACTCGCTGCGTCCAGCCCGATCAAGATCAAGCCGGGGCGGGTGCCCCAGTTCGTACGTTCCGCCGCGCAGCTGATTTCGGAAGCCAGCGAGACCGACCATCTCGAGTTCTTGAAAGACCTGAAGCGGAGTCTACCGACCCTCATCCGTCTAGCGGCGTTCGTTGAGGAAGATCGGGAGACCACTGCGTTCTACGATTTCATCCACCGTGAAAAGATCGAGCAGGGTTCATATGCTCATTCGCTGCTTCTGATCATAGCTGACCCCAGCTTCTGCAAGACATTGGTGAACAAGGCTCCATGGATCATCTCTGATATGCTGCGCCGGATATCGGAAGAAGGGGTCTACGCCCAGGCTGCTGAAAGCTTCATTCATGGACTCTCGCTGCAAGCAATCCTCTCAGACGATGGTATCGTGGATCGAGAAATGTCCTACCATGGTTTCGGAGCGGCGCCGTTGCTATCCGAATCTCTCTTCAGTGACCCCTTCATAGTCAACCGATATGCACCGCTCAGTTTTTACATTAGTTCTAATAAGATTACGCCACGCATACTCGCCCGTTTCAACGCGGCGGCGCTCCGCACATTCGAAACCTTGATCGCCGAACGGAAAATACAGAACTCCTACGCAGCACACAGAATCAAGCACTTCTATGAGTCTGCATTCTTCTGGCTTCGCCAGTTTAAGACAAATCCGGCCTATGATTCCCACAATGTGATGGTGGCGAAAGAGAGCATCACGAACGCTATCAAGCTTGCCGTAAAACTCATGGCCTCGCTCTCCGACCGCTCCTACGATCACCTGTTTCTCAAGGACCTCACGGAAGACCGCCGGTACGACCTGTTGGAAGTCCTTGTTGAGATCGTATTCGACGGCCTAAACGCAGTTTCTAATGAATTCGACGGACCTGGAGACCCGTTCTGGATCATAGCAAGGTCCACTATCTCCGACGCTTTCCCGCAATTCGGTGAACAGCCCGATGGAATGACGCCATTCCAGCAGCGGCTGGCAATCAAAATTGTGGGTGGCCTGAATCAAAATATGCATGGCTGGTACCCAGCGATTTCACGTATCGTGCTAGCTACCGTGGGCCCCTACAAAGAAAACGGAAGGCAGCAGAACCGGACAGCGGCCAACATTCTCAAGGACGCCTCCTACATCGAGCTGCAAAGGTTACCGGAACTTGCGGAGCAGAAACCCGAAAAGCTTGGCGACTATTTCCCGAGCCACATTTCGTACGATCCGGAGAGCAATGTCCTCACCCACACTTACGCCTCCGGCTCTCAAGCCGTCACCAATCTGTCGCAACTGCAACTGGACCCAGTGTCTCTCATCGACCCCAACATACGCAGACCATTGTCCGAGAGCGAGCGCGAGCAGGCGGAGTTGGACATCTAGGGATTGCCAGATATTTCCGGCTTAAGCGGCGGCGAAGTCGCCGCCAGTCTCTCCCCACACCTGTCTGATGCCCAGTAACCGTAGTCTTGTGAAGGCTGCGGACAAAGAGACCTCAGCTTTCATCGACGATGCTGATGATCTTTCCGCCTTCGACACGGAAGGCAGATGCGCCTGAGAACGCGAGCTTCTGGCCAGCCTTCCATCCGTTCGGCAGGTCGGTTGCCACAACCGCCGTATAGTCGATCTCGGCCAGTGTGGTGCCCGCCACGGTGATCGCGTTCACAACCTTCTGGTGCCGGGTCTCGAATGCGGATGCGCCGAACCTCGCCATCTGCGCAAAGCTCTGCTTGTCCAGCGCCTCCGCCGTCACCTCACCGCCGGAGATGTTCTGAAAGACCACGTTCTCGGCGAGGCACATCAGCATGCCCTCGACGTCCTTGCGGTTATAGGCATCAATATAGGTTTCGATCGGATCAGGCAGACGTCCCATCAATCGCGCTCCGGCAGGATTCATAGCCTCGACCATCTACCACAGCCGCTTGACGGTTTCACGGCGTTCCGAAAGCTCCCGGCAAGGCAACCCATTAGAGCCCAATCGCTGTTATACGCGTTTATCGCGTAATCTATCTTATGGAACATGATTCGATTGAAGATCGGGAATGCAGACGCCGCGGGCCGCACATGAGCGTTAGGCCAAGGCTTTTGATGCAGACGCATCACGTCTTGAAATTGCTCATGCGCCGCACGGGCTTGACCAGCACTCGATGTGTCAAGCCAGTTGAGTGCTGGTCTCAGTCATTCCGCCGCATCTGAAGGCTTTGCAGGGCAATGGTCTTGCGCCGGTGGTCCGGCACGCCATGTGCCTCGAAGGCCGATTTCACGCCGGAAAAGCGGAATTCGATCCGGGTGCCGGATGCATTGTCTTCCGGGCTGCGCGTCTTCACCGAGGCGACGAGGAAACCGTCACGGATCGAGGTTTCGTGCGGTGCATAGGACCCGTTGATGAAGATCTGCATCGAGGCATAGATTTCATCGCTGATCACCGACACGATGTTGAAATCGATCGAGGTTTCGCCCTGCAGCGCAACGGCGGGATAGAGCACCGAGGATGGCCCGGGGCCGCCCCATCTGGCACATTCGCCGCCAAGCCCGGCCTCACGCTCATGCCAGCCCTCGCCCACCAGCGCGCTCTCCATGCCGAATGTGGCCTCTTCCCCTGGCGCCAGCGCCCGCAGCCTCTGGCCGCCGCGCAGCTGGAACAGCGCATCGTGATAGTCCTGCACGTGCCGGGCAAAGCGTTTCTTCGCCTCCTCGAAGACGATTGCATCGATTCTGTTCTTTTCGCTCAGAAGATCCTTCAGTCTTTCCCGCTCAAACGGGTCCAGCTTGGCGTTCTGCGGGGTAACATTCAAATTTTCATCGGAGTAAGTGTTGTAGAAACCCAGATTGAAGGAAATGATTTCGGCAAATTTGTCCAGCCTGTCCGTCACGCCGGCGAGATCGATATTTTCCAGATTCTTCAGCGCCGTCTCCAGCAGGATGTCATCGGCAGGAGCGCTGCCCACATAACCTGCCAGCCGTTTTGCCTGATGATTTTCCAGATAGTTGGCGTGATGGCTGTCCCGTTCACAGCGAAGCACCTTGTCGAGTTCACCCCGCTTCACGTCATTGATGACGCTGACCATTTCCGGGGCCACAGTCTTCATGTGAACATCCGGGATGCGGCGCCAGTGCTCGATCTGCGAGAAGACGCGATCAACTGGATCTCTGAACACTGAAATGACCTTGAGATCCGGATAGAGCTGGCGGAAATCGTCGATCACCAGATGCGAGAAATGCAGCTTTGTTATGAGTTTGTACTTCGCAAGTTCTGCACAGATCCGGATCCGCTCAGCACTCCTGCGCCGGGCTTCACAAGAGAAGTCCGCAAAATCATGTTCGGCCAGGTCGATGGAGCGAACCTTGTCATCGGCGATATAATCGCCAACGGCATAATTGTTCTCAAGAAAACGGTAGAATGACGTCCCGCCCGTCTTCATGAAATGCAGGAAGAAGAGATAATGGTCACGCATCAGGACATCCGCCGCATCTGAAGGCTTTGCAGAGCAATGGTCTTGCGCCGGTGGTCCGGCGCGCCATGCGCCTCGAAGGCCGATTTCACGCCGGAGAAGCGGAATTCGATCCGGGTGCCGGATGCATTGTCTTCCGGGCTGCGCGTCTTCACCGAGGCGACGAGGAAACCGTCACGGATCGAGGTTTCGTGCGGTGCATAGGACCCGTTAATGAAGATCTGCATCGACGCATAGATTTCATCGCTGATCACCGACACGATGTTGAAATCAATCGAGGTTTCGCCCTGCAGCGCAATGGCGGGATAGAGCACCGATGACGGCCCCGGTCCGCCCCATCTGGCACATTCGCCGCCAAGCCCGGCCTCACGCTCATGCCAGCCCTCGCCCACCAGCGCGCTCTCCATGCCGAATGTGGCTTCTTCCCCCGGCGCTAGCGCCCGCAGCCTCTGGCCGCCGCGCAGCTGGAACAGCGCATCGTGATAGTCCTGCACGTGCCGGGCAAAGCGTTTCTTCGCCTCCTCGAAGACGATTGCATCGACCTTGTTCTTTTCAGTCAGAATATCCGTGATCCGTGCACGCTCCGCCGCATCGATCCTGGCCTCTTCCGGCATCACATTCAGACGCTCTTCGGAGTAGCTGTTGTAAAAGCCGAGATTGAAGGACACGATCCCGGCAAACTTCTCCAGCCTGTCCGTCTGGCCGACAAAGTTGATCTTCTCAAGATTTTTCAATGCCAGCTCGAGCAGGACTTCGTCTTCCAGATCATGAAAGGCATATCCTGCGAGGATCCGGGCCTGATGATTGGAAAGGGGCTTCCTGAAGTAACTGTCAGGGCCAAAATCAAGCACCTTTTCCAAAGGGCCGGTTCTGATCTCTTCAATCAGGGCGCGCATCTCGGAATCAAGGCCCTTGACGGTCGCCTCCGGTGTGCGCCGCAAATTCTCGATATGCGACAGCGCCCTCTCCACAGGGTCGCGCAGAATTGTGATGATCTTCGTATCTGGATAAAAATACAGAAAGTCATCGACGAAATTGAACGAGGTATGAATCTTGGAAATGAGCCGGTGTCTTCCCACCTCGACCAGCAGATTCAAATATTCCCTGTCGAGACGCCGGACCCTTCGGGGAGAGAACGTTGAGAGGTACTCGACGTCCTTGTAGGTATCCACCATGTCAGCCGGAATTTGAGCGCTGACATCATAGGCGTTCTCCAGGAACCGGTAGAAAGATGTCCCGCCTGTCTTCATGATGTGAAAAAAGAGGAGATGGTTATCCTGCATATGTGTCATCCCCAGGGGTCCTGCCCCTTGCGCAGGGCGACATAGTCACCGTGCGGAGAGGTGAGCAGTTCCTCAAAGGACAGCGGCGCAGACACCTCGATGGCGCCATTGTCATGGAGCATGGGCTTCAGATAACGCACCACGAAATTCTCTTTGACCAGCAGGTCCCACATGTCCCTGACGGCCGTCCGGTACTCCTCGTTGCCATGGTCATAGGCGTAGCCGGACCATTCGAAGATGATCTTGCATCGTGGCGAACGGCTGATCAGGTTCCTGGCCCCCACGAGCACAAAGGGCTCGGCCTGTTCCACATCGCAGTGGATGAGGTCTGCCGTCATGCCGGCGGTGATGTCATCCAGCGCCAGCGACTGCACCTTGAAGAAATTGAGCAGCCCGCGCGAGGGATTCCACCGCCCATCCGCCTCAAGCAGATGCGGCAGCGCTTCGGGAGACCAGAAGGGCGTGCCGGTCTGGACGGCTGAGGCCTCCACATCATGCCGGATGTGGCCCCCGCCGATGTACTGATAGTCGAAGGTGAAATCGAACTCGGCACCGGAATGCAGATAGGCGGCACGATTGTAGGCCGTCACCCGGTCGACGATGCCTGCCCATAGAATGGTCTTCATCAGAATGCTGAAGACATGCGGATTGGCCTCAATCGACACCACCTTGCCGCCCGAGCCCACGATCCGGGCACCCAGACAGGTGAAATAGCCGAAATTCGCGCCGACATTCACATAGGTCTCGCCCGGCCGCAGCAGCTCCTGCACCAGCCGGGTCGTCCAGGGCTCGTGGATGCCATCGCGGACAATGCCAATTGCAACATCCACGTTATATCCCGGCACAACCACATGCCCGTCCCATCTGGTGCGCGCAAGAATGAGGCCATTGCCCAGATAGGTGGCGTTCTGCACGTGCATGTCCCTCTCTCTATTCACGGCGGGCCGGATCATATTCTTCAAGAACTTCAACACATCAAAACTCCAGAATGCCCGCGTTCACTGTCACTCTCCGGTTTGCCAGCATGTCCAGCAGAACCTTGTTGTGAGAGGCGCAGACAAGAGCCTCATTGCGCGAGATGAAATCCTGCAACCTGTCCTGAGCCTTCTGATAAAAGGCCTCGTCCGCAACGCCGATCCATTCATCCAGCAGAAGCAGATCCGATGGCTCAACGGTATTCACGGCAAACTGGAGCCGCGTGGTCATGCCGGGCGAATAGGTCGAAACCGGCATGCCGAAGAAATCACCGATCCCGGCGAACTCCACCACATTCTCCGTGAACTCCCGGAGCGGCATCGTGCGTATGCCAAGCAGATCATATTGCAGGGCGACGTTCTGACGGCCGCTCAAGGCGGGAACGAGCCCTGCGCCAATGCTGATCAGCGGACGCACGCTGCCGTAGTGTTCGATCCTGCCGGAGGCCAGAGGCAGAAGGCCGCCCAGCACCCGCAGCAGTGTCGTCTTGCCGCTGCCGTTTGCCCCCGATATGCCGAGCCGGTCGCCCCGGTGTATGTCCAGCGAAACCCTGTCGAGCGCGCGAAGCTTCCAGCCGCCGTCCTTGTTGCGGAAGATGCGCGGATCCGACGCCGCTGCGCCGTTGTGGCGGAAGCCCCGCAGAGGGATTTCGACCGTCGCCTCCACAAGACGTGCGACAAGAGGGCGGGAGTTCTCGGGCTCCAGGCTCATGCCACCCACCCATAGACCATGGCAAGGCGCTGACGCCGGTGCACGAGGCGCAGCAGAAAGAGGCCGGCCACGGCGAGGCCGCCGCAGACAGCCAGCGACATGAGCGGCCAGGTTCCATGGAGAACCGGCGCCCGGATCGCTTCGATCACATGAAAGACCGGATTGATATCCGCCACCCAGCGATGTTCGGAAAACCGGTCCACGGAATAGAACACCGGCGTGACCAGAAAGATCAGCAGCAGGATCTGCGCCAGAAAGCCGCGCAGGATGCGGAAGGTGTTGAAGATCACCGTCAGAATGGGCGACCAGATGATGACGGCGAGCGACGCCAGCATGACGCCGGCCAGCAGGGCCGGCACATTGGCCGAGAGGAGGATCGCAGGATTGATCAGGGCAATGATCAGCACCGACGACAGCACGCGCGCACCCAGTCCAAGCAGATAGTCATGCGCATCCACCACATAGATGATGAGGCTCGACAGGCGGGGGAAGGCAAGATAGCGCACAGCCCTTTCACTGGCATTGGCCATGCGCGCAATCGCGGCCGACAGCGTCTGCCAGACGGCAAAAGACAAGCCGAAATACGGGATGAAATCCTGCACCGGCTCTGCAAAGACGATCGACATCACCGTGCCGAGGATGGCCATGTGCAGGGCGGTGGAGAAAAAGGGGCCGGGCAGGCCAAGGCCGGTTGAACGCCGGGACTCAGCCATTTCAGCCATATAGAGCATCCATGCCAGGCGGCGCTGACGAAACGCCAGACCAATATCCTCTCCCAGGCTGCGCTCGATCCAGAGCGAGCGCCGCTCCGGCAGCCGGGCCGCAACGGCTCCGCCCTCCAGGCCGTCAGCAGGGTCCACGGCAGCGCGCTCAGTCATCCTTGCCTGCCAGCTTGCGCTGCAAGGGCTCGATTTCGTCATCTGCGGCCTCAAAGCTCGCCTTGTAGACCGCGCGGTTGGTTTCCACCGTGTAGCGTTGCGGCAGCATCGGCGGGGGATTTTCCAATACGCTGACAACCCTCTGAGCCAGTTCGATATAGTTGCCGATGTCGAAGAAGTTCAGCCGGCCGGGATTGTAACGGTCATACTGGAGGAACGCCTTGTTGCGGGCGCAGACGATCCGGGCCCCCACATCATTTGCGATGGCCAAGGGACCGGACGAGCTCTGGCCAACCTCTTCATAGGGCAGAACCACGACATCGCAGGCCTGAATGGCGGAGGCAAACGCGTCATCCTTCACCGTACCCATGAAATGCACCCGGTGCGAGATGTCCTGCATGCCGGTCAGGATCTGGCGCAGCAGATCAGGATCATCCAGATGCATGTTCACCCGGTCCTCGCGCGTCAGTGCCTTTCTGCCGGCAGCCTTCGGGTCAACCCCGTCGGTAATCAGGCCCAGCATCCTCTCGAGGTAGGGCTGAATGGCCTCCCCTTTGCGGATATCATTCGGGTGCACGCCCCCGAAGATCATCAGATGGAAGTTCTCCGGCAAACGGCGCAGGGCGTGAATGGCGGTCAACAGGCCCTTGTAGGGGCTGATAAAGCCAAAGGCGCCCAGAACCACAGGGCTCTCCGTCTTCCTGATCGCGCCGGGCAAGGGCATTTCAAGCTGCGGTGCAGCCGCATCTCCACCCGCGCCATAAAACGCCAGCGGATGGTCCAGAACGCGCTGCAGCCTGTAGACCAGCTTGTGACTGCGGGCATCGCGGCGTGTGTGGAAGATCGCAGACGTTCTTGCCCGCGCTTGACGGGCAGCGAGGTTTTTCAGGATCGGATGGCCCAGTTCGCGGCCAACACGCATCTCGTTGAGGATCTCGAAGCAGCCCCGGCGGTCAAGCTGCCGCGCCGCCCTTGCAAGATCGCGCCAGCCCCGTCCGCCAATCGGCAGCACCGTATGAAAGCTGACGGTCAGCGGCTTGTCATGCAGCGCCAGTTTCTCGAAACGGCGGACGATATCGGCATGCGTGGAGCCGAGCGTGCCATGCTCCAGCTGAATATTCACGGCGTCAAAATCCGGCAGCTGACTGACAATCTCCGCAATCAGCTGGTCACCGAGCTTGCGGAGCGGGCGCATCGTGGAGCGCAACAAGTACTGGTCCAGATCGAAGACCGTGACCTCGTAATCCTGCTGCAGCTGCCGGACGAGCGCCTTCGTGTAGCCCGCGATCCCGCACAGATCATCGTAGGTCGATACGATTGCAAGCTTCTTCAAAACGGACACTCCACCCTGGCCCCGGTCTATTTATTGAGAATATCTTCGTAGATCCTCAGGTAGGATCCGACCATCTGCTCACACTTGAAATACACTTCATACCGCTTCTGCGCAGCCTCCCCCATTTGCCGGGCAAGCAACGGATCGTTCCACAGCCGAGCCATGGCGGCAGCAAATGCCTCCGGATCACCGGGAGGCACCACCAGTCCGGTTTCATCAGCCGCATTCACATAGCTTGTGCCCGTGCCAATCTCGCTGGAGATCATCGGCTTACCGAACATTGCCCCCTCCAGCAACGAAATCCCGAAAGCCTCGGACCGCAGATGGGAGGGGAAGACCACTCCATAAGAAAGCGCCAGAAGACACGACTTGTCAGCCTCGCTGATGTGCCCGAGAAAATGCACATTGGTCAGCCCAAGCCGTTGCACCTGCTGCTTCAGTTCCGCCTCGATCGGCCCGGCACCGGCAATGACGATCGGGTAGCTCACATGCCGGGCGGCCTCCACCAGGATATGCAGACCCTTGTAATACCTGAGAACTCCGACAAAGAGGAAAAACCGGGGGCCAAAGCGGTCCTGCCAGTGGGCCAGTCTGTCTGCTTCGGGTTCCGGATACAGTTCGCGGTCAACACCGATCGGCACCAGCTCGCATTTCTCTGCAAAACGGGACAGGACAATGCTCGTCTGAAGATAATTTGGCGACGTCGCAACAATTCTGTCTACAGACCGGAGAAAGGCTGTCTGCAAGGGTTGATAGAGCGGAAACAGCAGAGTTTGCCGGATGATGTCAGAATGATAGGTCACAACACAGGGCTTGCGCATGCGCACCAGAAAATGCGCCAGATCCATGAAGGGCCACGGGAAGTGGTAGTGAACAACATCGGCTTTCCTCGAAAGCGCAGAAAACTTGGCCAGCGCTGACCAGGACAGCCCAGTCGAGGCAACCTCCAGGCTCTTGCCCGCCCTGTGCAGGGTGTAGCCTGAAGGCTCAACGCTGGCGGGCGCATCTTCCGGTGCCAGAGACAGAACATCCACATCCCAGCCATGCCGCGAAGTGCCTGCCGCAAGGTGATGGATCGTCTGCTCTATCCCGCCCACCGTGTCCGGAAAGGCTGTTTTAAAAAAATGAAGTACCCGCATACCGAGTTCTAATTCCGGAAATTTCCTTAAGTCACCATGCACTTATCGCTGCGGCATACGTAAATAACAACAAGAAGCAGGGTCAAACCAAACTTTATACAGCAAATCTGAATCGCAGACGGAAAGTACGCTCTATACGTGTAAAGGTGCCGAATTCTTGCCGGAAGTAAGCATCGGCAGAATTACTTAAGGATCAGAATTGCCACGCCTCCCGTCAACCGATTGAGAGCGCTCGCTGCCTGATCACAATGGCGGCTTCAAAGGCCTGCAGCAGCGCTGGCACGGCCACATCCGCTTGAAATCGCGCGGCATGGGTCCTGAGCGGCTGCGGGTCGATTTCGCTGCTGAGGCGCAGGCACTGCTCGAACCCGGCTGCAATCGAGGCTTCGTCCAGCGGGTCCGCCAGGACGGTGCCGGGTCCGGCGATGTCGGACATTGGAGAGTTTCGGGACGTGAGCAGCAGTTTGCCAAACTGCTTCGCCTCGATGGCGGGATAGCCAAATCCCTCATAGAGGGATGGCATGACAACAAAACGGCTGTGCGTGTAGAGCGTTGCCAGCCGCTGCTCGCTGACGCCGCCAAGAAAGACCACGCCGCTCTCGCGGCTCCTCAACAGCTCCTGGACCTCTCTGTTCTTCCAGCCCAGACCACCGGCAATGACAAACTGCAGCTGCTGCCGGACCTCCTCACGCAAGGCAAGATAGGCCCGGATGGTTCGCGCAAGGTTCTTGCGCGGCTCTACGGTTCCGACAAAAAGACAATAGGCACCGGCGATCCCGGCAGACCGCAAGACGGAGACATCCTCGGGTTCAGGCAAGGAACGGACAATGTTTGGAATGACGGCAATGTTCGTGCGCAGGCCGGGAAACACGGCCTTCAGATCTGCCGCCGTGCGGTCTGACACGGCGATGATCTGATCTGCATGGCGAAGCGCACGCGCCGTCAGGAGTTGATCTCCGGTCCTGCGGTGAAAGCGCATCGTCCCGGGTGCAAATTTCCAGACCAGATCGTGAACGGTCAAGACACTGGGAGCAACATCAGCCGCTGCCCTGGAAAGCTTGTGCGCGGGCGCCCAGAAAACGCTTGGCCGGATCCTGCGCAGCATGGCCGGCAAGTCCGCCGCTCCCCACCACAACCGGCCAAGGGCCGAGGGCCGGTGGACCACATGACTGTGGACATCTGGGAGGGAGGAGAGATGTGCGAAATCAGAATGAGGCACATCCGGCAGGCAGAGGTGAATCTCCCCCACCCTCCCGGACAAGGCACAAACGGCGGATTCAATTGAACGGGAAATACCGGAACGGGAATGCACCAGGTTTCTGGCATCGATTGCAAGCCGCATTCTCTGAACCTTTGACCGCAAGCTCCTCCGGGCGCCGGGAGCCATGTTCATGACCGGCAGCCTGCCCCACGGTCAGTCACATGATGATAGCTTTTAGATTGAAGCTGGCAACAGGCATATCAGCCTCTCGCCGGTGTCACAGGCCGCCAAGCCATGCGCCATGCCGGTGTTCTTCGCCTGGCTGGCGGCACCGCAGTTTTGCCGATACATGCAAAGTTTGGACATGCAAGTCAGGGCTGTTTCCGGCAGTTTCGGTGAACAGGCGTCAGACATGGTCTGGCTGGCCGGTCCGGGACGGGGATCATCTGCTTGTGACGATTTGGGGAACACTGACGGAACGGCGCGCCGGGCGGCTCGGCGTGGCGCGGCCTCTGGCGGCGGCGGCGGCGCTGGTGACTGCGATGGGCGGCGCGGGCATGCCTGCTGCCGTGCAGGATGCGGGCAGTCTGTTGCGCGAGCAGCAGAGGCGGCTGGACATGCAGCGGACCCTGCCGGGCATGGAGGTGGACGCGGCAGCGCAGAGCCCGCAAGGGCGGCCGGTCACCGCTTCGGACGAAGGCCAGACCATCCTTGTCACCGGCCTGCGCTTTACCGGCCGGGCAGATCTGCTGCCTGCATCATCGCAGGCGGCCATCATCGCGTCCGGCAAGGGCAAGCGGCTTGGCATCGGCGGCATTCAGGCACTGGCGAGCCAGACGACGGCGGCATTGCAGGAGCAAGGCCATCTTCTTGCCCGTGCCATCCTGCCGCCGCAGGACATCACCGAAGGGGTGATCACCATCGAGATCCGGCAGGGCCGGCTGGAAGAGGCCAGCTTCGAACGGGCGGAAGGCATGCGGGCTTCCGAAGCGCGCCTGCGGGCCATTCTGGAGCAGGAAACGGCGGGAGATGATCTGACGAAGGCGCAGCTGGAAAGCGCCCTGCTGCGGATGAATGCCCACCCCGGCGTCACCGCAAGGGCGCGGCTGATGCCGGGCGCGGCCCCCGGCACCACACGGCTTGTGATCGATACCACGCAGGACCCGCTGCTCTCCGGCAGCCTGTCCGCCGACAATTTCGGCTCCTGGTCCACGGGGCGGATACAGGGCACCGGCACGGCACTGCTGACTGACGCGACCGGTTACGGCGACCTCAGCCGCGTCACGCTGTCGGGCTCGGAAGGCCAGCGCTTCGGGTCACTCTCGGCCAGTGTGCCGCTGTGGGCGTCCCCCTTCACGCTCAGCGCCAGCTATGGCCACCTGACCTATCGCAACGTGGATGACACGGGCCGCCTGCTGGGCCTGAAGGGCAAGGCGGATTTTGCCGGGGCCACACTGGATTATGCGCTCATGACCACCCGCAGGCTTTCCGTCTCCACCTCGGCCGGGGTGAACTGGAAGTCGCTGGTGGATGACAGCCGCGCCGGACGGCTTTCGGACAAGCAGTCCGTCTCCGGCACTTTCGGTGTCTCGGGTGAAGCGCGCGATGCCTTTCTGGGCGGCGGCCTGACGGCCCTGTCCCTGAGCTGGACCACCGGCACGGTGGATCTCTCCGGCGAGCCTTCGGCGGAGGCGGCAGACCGGGCGGGCCTGCGCACCGCCGGGGCCTTCAACAAGGTCAATGCCAGCGCGGCGCGGGTGCAGAAGCTGCAAGGGGCCTTTTCGCTCTTTGCCCGGGGCTATGGCCAGCTGGCCGATGGCAATCTGGACTCGTCCGAGGAATTTTCGCTCGGCGGGCCCTATGCGGTGCGCGCCTATCCGGTGGGTGAAGGGCGCGGCGACATGGGCGTGCTGGGCAGTGTGGAACTGCGCTACGACCTGCCGGTGAACGCCAGATATGGGCAGGTGCAACTGGCCGCCTTTGCCGATGCCGGACAGGTGGTGGTGAACCGCTTCGAGCGGGGCATACCGCTCGCCAATGCCTGCGCCTGCAACAGCTATGGCCTTGGCGGCGCAGGGCTTTACGCCCGCTGGACGCGCGAGAACCTGAACATCTCGGCCACCTGGGCCCATGCCATCGGCGACAACCCCGGCCGCAGCCCGGCGGACGGCAGCAATACGGACGGAAAGTCCCTGAACAATCAGTTCTGGCTGACGGGGGCCATCCGCTTCTGAGGCGGTTGAACCCTTCGCACGCCAGTGCGGCAAAAGAAGTTTCTGGGCGGGAGGCATGATCCTCCCGAAGCCCCAGCATGAGGACTGGTGCCATGCAGCTTTCCCGGCAGTTTTCCCGTAACAGCGTCTCTCCGGCTGGCTCCCGTTCTACGCGCCGGCGTCATCTGACCCTGCTCCTGTCCACCTGCGCGCTTGGCGCCGGGCTGATCCTGCCCCCATCCCTGCTGCAGGCGCAGGAGCTGCCCACCGGCGGCACCATCGCGGCGGGCACGGGCAGCATCGGCACCTCGGGCAACACCATGACGGTGACGCAGACCAGCAATCAGCTGATCACCAACTGGAACAGCTTTTCCATCGGCAGCGGCGCGACGGTCAATTTCGTGCAGCCGGGCGCCTCGTCCATGGCGCTCAATCGCGTCATGGGGCAGGACCCGTCGCAGATCCTCGGCAATCTCAATGCCAATGGCCAGGTGTTCCTGATCAACCCCAACGGCATCGCCATCGGCGCCAGCGGGCGGGTGCAGACCGGGGCCTTCGTCGCCTCCACGCTCGGCATCACCGACAGCAAATTTCTGGCCCATGACTTCAGTTTCACCGGCAGCGGCGGTTCCGTCACCAATGCGGGCGAAGTGTCCGGCGCGGTTGTGGCCCTCATCGCCCCCACCGTGCGCAACAGCGGCACCATCACGGGGGACACAGCCCTTGCCGCCGGAACGGATGTGCTGCTGGATTTTGACGGCGACGGCCTGATCTCGGTGGAGGTGAAGGCCTCCACCATGGAGGCGCTGGCGGAAAACAGCGGCCTGATCAAGGCCGATGGCGGCAC
This sequence comes from Pannonibacter sp. CBAS1226, assembly GCF_055685825.1. Classification (NCBI taxonomy): domain Bacteria; kingdom Pseudomonadati; phylum Pseudomonadota; class Alphaproteobacteria; order Hyphomicrobiales; family Stappiaceae; genus Pannonibacter; species Pannonibacter sp. CBAS1226. Next base: position 57,946 of record NZ_JBVOUO010000011.1, read on the forward strand.
CGCCATTCTCACCGCCAGAGGCGCCTCGGAAGCAAAGAAGGGCATCGTCAACAACACCGGCACGGTGGAAGCCAAGGCGATTGGCGCGCGCAATGGCCGCATCCTGCTGCTGGGCAGCGATGAAACGAACGCCAGCGGCGCGCTGAAGGCCAAATTCGTCGAGACTTCCGCCAAGAAGGTGAAGCTCGACAAGACGCTGAAGGTCGAGACGGACGGCGGCGACTGGCTGATCGACCCCACGGACATCAACATCGACGCGGATATGGCCGCCGCCATCGAGGCGGGGCTTGCCAGCGGCAATGTGGAAGTCTCAACCGCCGCCGCCGGAGGGGATGCGGGCGATATCACCGTGTCCTCAGGGATCAACTGGGCCGCCAATGTCCTCACCCTCAGGGCCGACCGGAACATTGCCATCAACGCCACGCTCAACGGCACGGTCACGGCGGGGCTGGCGCTGCATTATGGCCAGGGCGCGGTGGCGGCGGGCAACACGGCCGCCTACACCGTCAGCGCCCCCGTCAATCTTGCTTCCACCGGCAGCTTCGCCACGAAGCTGGGCAGCGACGGCACGGTCAACAGCTACACGATCATCACCAGCCTCGGCGCGGAAGGCAGCACCACGGGCACGGACCTGCAGGGCATCGCCGGAGACCTCGCCGGGCGCTATGTGCTCGGCAGCAATATCGACGCCTCGGCCACCTCCGGCTGGAACAGCGGCGCGGGGTTCACTCCGCTGGGCAACTTCACCACCGCTTTCTCGGGCTCCTTTGAAGGTCTCGGGCATACGGTTTCCGGTCTTTACATCGACCGGCCCTCGACACAGACCATCGGCCTGTTCGGGGTTACGGCGGGCGCAAGCTTGAGCAATTTCGGCGTGACGGGATCTGTCGCCGGCGGTTCTTCCGTTGGCGGTGCCGTGGGCTGGGCGGCAAATTCTACGCTCTCCGGCCTCTGGTCTTCCGCGACGGTGGCCGGCAGCACGGGCGCGACGGGCGGACTGGTGGGCACCATGTTTCAGACCACCCTCACCCGCTCCTTTGCCAGCGGTGACGTCAGCGGCGGCGCCGTTCTCGGCGGGGGAGTGCTGGGGGCCTTCGGCGGGCTGGTGGGCTTTCTCAACAGCGGCACCATCAGCCAGTCCTATGCAACCGGCAATGCCTCCACCGTCAGGTTCCAGGTGGGCGGGCTGGTCGGGGCAACCAGCGCCAATGGCGTGATCATCAACTCCTATGCCACCGGCAACGTCTCGGGAACAGAGGGTGGCGCGCTCGTTGGCAACAACGGCGGCACGATCAGCTACAGCTACGCCACAGGCAGCGTTTCCGGAAACCAGGGCCTGTTCGGCAGCAATAGCAGCAGCAACGTGTCCAACGTCTTCTACAACGCCGACGCGGCAGGCACGGAGCCCTCTTTCGCCAGCCGGGGCAAGACAGCCGCCGAGCTTCTCGATCCCTTCCTCTACATCGAGGACGGCTGGGACTTTGCCGGCATCTGGGGCTCGCCCAAGGCAGGCGGACTGCCGGAACTGCGGGCGCTGTCCACGCAGGCGCTCTACGACAATTACATCAAGGTGTCCGGAGATCTCTCCCGCGCCTATGGCGACACGGGCAGCTTTCAGGGCAGCCTGACCACCAGCATCACCGGCACCTCCGTCTCCGTCGATGTGGGCAGCGCCATCACCGGCACGACGAATGCGGGCACCTACGCCTGGTCGGAGCCCAACATGGTCACCCTCGGCCTGACCGGCGGCCTGACGATGGCCGACTTCTACCTCGCCTTCGGCACGGGCGGCGTCACGGTGACGCCGCGTGCCGTCAGCCTCACCGGCTCGCGGACCTATAACGGCAGCACCAGCTTCTCGGCCTCGGATATCGTTCTGGGCAACCTTGCCAATGGCGAGACACTGAGCCTCAGTGGCGCGGCCACCCTCGCCAGCAGGAATGCGGACCAGTATTTCACCGCTGACACAAACGGGCTGACCCTCGGCAATGGCACCGGCCTTGCCTCCAATTACACCTTCACGGACGGCGTGGTGGATCTCGAGGTCACCCGCGCAGTGATCACGGCCGTCAGTGGTCTTGCCGTGGACAGCAAGGTCTATGACGCAACCACCACGGCAACGTTGGACACCTCCGGCGTGATCCTCACCGGCATGGTCAGCGGGGATGACCTCACGTTCAACGGCACCGCCGCCTTCCTCACCGCCTCTGCCGGCACGGGCAAGACGGTCGAAGTCACGCTCTCGACCCTCACCGGTGCAGATGCCGGCAACTATGAGTATGACGCCAGCATCGGCAACACGATCCAGCTCACGTCCGCCGCAGATATTTCGCAGAAGGCGCTCACGGTCACGGGCCTTGCCGGTCTCACCCGCACCTATGATGGCACCACGGCAGTGACGATCGACCAGAGCTTTGCCGGGCTGAACGGCGTGATCCTGGGCGATGACGTGAGCCTTGCCACCGCCCTTGGCGCCTATGCGGACAAGAACGCGGGCAATGGCAAGATCATCACCATCACGGGCCTGACGCTTGGCGGCGCGGAAGCAGGCAATTACACCGTCAGCGTCACGCCCGGCACGGTCACGGGGGATGTGGAAAAGGCGGTCATCTCTGCCGTCAGCGGGCTGTCGGCACAGAGCAAGGTCTATGACGGGGGCGATGCCGCCACGCTGGATGCGAGCGGCGCAGTCCTGACGGGCTTTGTCAGCGGCGATGACCTGACCCTGTCCGGCTCGGCCGCCTTCCTCGACCCGTCGGCGGGCACGAACAAGGATATCTCCGTCTTTGGCCTGGCTCTGGCCGGTGCAGACGCTGGCAATTACGAGCTGGCCAATGCGCTGGGGAACAGCTTCAACGTTTCCACGACGGCCGCCATCACGCCGAAGGCGCTCACCCTCACCGGCGTTTCGGGCCTCACGCGCATCTATGACGGCACCACGGCGGTGGCGCTGGATCTGACCGGCGCGCAGCTGAGCGGCATCATCCTTGGCGATGATGTCAGCCTCGCCACTGCCCTTGGCATCTATGCGGACAAGAATGCGGGCACCGGCAAGCTGATCACCGTCTCGGGCCTCAGCCTGAGCGGCATGGCGGCCGGAAACTACACGGTCAGCATCACGCCCGGCACCGTCACGGGGGATGTGACCCAGGCCGTCATCTCCAGCATCGGCGGCATTGCCGCCCTCAACAAGACGGCAGACGGCACGGTGACGGCCACGCTCGACACCTCCAGCGCGCTGTTCGACGGCATGATCAATGGCGACATGCTGAGCGTGGCAACGGCAACCGGCCTGTTCGAGGATGCAGAGCCGGGCACGGGCAAGACGGTGCTGATCAGCGGCCTCAGCCTCGGCGGCGCGGACGCCATGAACTACACCCTCGTCTCCACCACGGCCACGGCGCTGGCAGACATCACGCCCCGGCCTGTCACGCCGGACCCGCAGGTCCCCGGCGTTCCGGGGCAGCCGGGCACCGTGTCGCGCGTGGTCAGCAGCTGGTCCCTCTTCGGCGGGCTCTTCTCGCCCGCAGATCAGGCCGGCTTCCTGCGCCTCGCCTCCCTCGGCAGCAACCCGCAGGACATGACCGGCATGGATCTGATCGAGGATGAAAGGAGCGAATAACCCCCGTCCCTACCGGAAATAGACGGCAATCCGGTGGCCGTTGATTTCCTGAACGGTGAAGGGGCAGCCGAAGATGGCGGTGAGGACTTCGGGGCGGATGATCCCGGATGGGGGGCCCTGAAGCGCGGCGCGGCCGTTCTGCATGACGACGATATGGTCGGAGTAGCAGGAGGCGAAGTTGATGTCGTGCAGCACCACCACCGCCGTCTTGCCGAAGTCATCCGCCGCCTGGCGCAAGAGCTTCATCATGGCGACGGAATGGCTGATGTCGAGGTTGTTCAGCGGCTCGTCGAACAGCATGTAGCCGGTGTCCTGCGCCAGCACCATGGCGACGAAGGCCCGCTGGCGCTGGCCGCCGGAGAGTTCGTCCAGAAAGCGGTCGCGGAGGTCCGTCAGGCCGAGATAGGCGAGCGCCTTGTCCACCTCGGCCCGGTCTTGCGCCGTCAGCCGCCCCTTTGAATAGGGGTAGCGGCCGAAGGAGACGAGATCGGTGACGGTGAGCCGCGCCGTCATCTGGTTGTCCTGCCGCAGCATGGACAGGCGCCGGGCCAGCACCTCGCCGGAGGTGTGGGCCACATCCAGCCCATCGACCAGCACGCTGCCCTGATCCATCGCGGTGAGCCTGGCGATCATGGACAGCAGCGTCGATTTGCCCGCCCCATTGGGGCCGATGATGGAGGTGAGCCCGCCCTTCGGCAGGTCGAGGGACACCCCGTCCACCACCAGCGTGTTGCCATAGCTCTTGCTGACCTGATCGATCCGGATCACCGCCGCGCCCCCTTGAGCAGAAAGAAGATGAAGAACAGCCCGCCTGCAAATTCGATGACGATGGCAAGCGCCGTGCTGAAACTGAGCAGCCGCTCCAGCACCGTCTGGCCCGCCACAAGGCAGATGATGGCAATGAGCACCGCCGCAGGCAGCACATGCCGGTGGCGGCCGGAAGGCATCAGCAGATAGGCAAGGTTCGCCGTCAGCAGGCCGAAGAAGGTGACGGGCCCGACCAGCGCCGTGGACACGGAGACAAGCACGGTGATGATCATCAGCACCTGCCGCGTCACCCGCCTGTGGTCCACCCCCAGCATGATGGCGCTGTCCCGCCCCAGCGCCATCACGTCGAAGGTATGCCCCAGCCGCCAGGCGGCAAGGCTCGCTCCGGCAATCATCAGGGCCGAGACGCCCAGCAGCGTGCCATCCACCGAATTGAAGCTGGCAAAGAACCGGTCCTGCAAAACGACGAATTCGTTCGGGTCAATCACCCGCTGCAGGAAGCCGGCAAGGCTGCGGAACAGGGCACCAAGCAGGATGCCGACCAGCATCATCAGATGCAGGCCCTTGATGGCCCCGGAGAACAGCAGCTGGAACAGGATCAGCGAGAAGCCGGCCATGATGGCAACTTCGCCAACGAACAGCAGGCGCGGGTCCATGGCCGTCACGAAGGCCGAGCCGAGAGAGAACACCAGCACCGTTTGCAGCAGCACATAAAGCGCATCGAAGCCCATGATCGAGGGCGTCAGGATGCGGTTGTTGGTCAGCGTCTGGAACAGCACCGTGGACACGGCCACCGCATAGGCCACCAGCACCAACGCGGCGAGCTTCTGTCCCCGGAAGGGCAGGATGAAGGACCAGCCGGCCTTGACGCCGAGCGTCATGAAGGCGGTGGCGGCGGCGAGCGTCAGGACACCCAGCAGCAGCAGCACGCCAGCGGGCGTCAGCCGCCTTGCGCCGGTCTGATACAGGCGCTCAAGCCGCATGGGAGCGCCTCCGCAGCAGCAGGAACAGGAAGAACACGCTGCCCACCACGCCCAGCACGGAACCGGCCGGGATCTCGAAAGGCGCATTCACCGTGCGGCCGATCAGATCGCACAACAGCACCAGCAGCGCGCCGGTGACGGCGATCAGCGGCAGGGTGCGGCGCAACCGGTCGCCCAGGGCCATGGCGACGAGATTGGGCACGATCAGCCCGACGAAAGGCACCACGCCCGCCGTGACCACCACCGCAGCGGTGACCATGGCCACGATGAAGAGCCCCAGCAGCAGCACCTGCCGGTATTTGAGGCCGAGGCTGACGGCGAAATCCTCGCCCATTCCGGCGAGGGTAAAGCGGTCGGCGGCCACATAGGCGGCGATGGTGAGCGCCAGGCTGAGCCACAGCACCTCGTAGCGGCCGCGCAGCACGGCGGAAAAATCGCCGCTGGTCCAGGCGCCGAGGGTTTGCAGCAGGTCGAACCGGTAGGCAAGGAAAGCGGTGACGGCGCTGATCACCCCGCCCAGCATCAGCCCCACCAGCGGCACCATCAGGGCCGAGCGCAGAGGAATGCGCTCCAGAATGGCGATGAAGAGGAAGGTGCCGGCCAGCGCGAAGGCGCCGGAGACGAGCATCTTGGCCATGACCGGCAGGTCCGGCGCGAAGAACAGCACCAGCAGCATGCCCAGCGAGGCCGATTCCACCGTGCCTGCAGTGGAGGGCTCGACAAAGCGGTTGCGTGCCAGCATCTGCATCAGGGTTCCGGCCACGGCCATGCCTGCGCCCGCCAGAATGAGGGAAATGGTGCGCGGAATGCGGCTTTCGGCCAGCAGCATCAAGGCCCGCTCATCCGCCGCACCGCTGACCACACTCCAGAAGGAGACGGGGCTGGCACCGGTGAACAGGCTGGCTATCGCAAGACCGAAGGTCAGGAGAGAGGCTGGCAGCAGGAATTTCAAGGCAGGGTCCTGAAAGGATTGCGGCGGCTGCGCCCCGGAGGAGACGCAGCCGCCTGACACGCTGGCAATCAGAGGAAATTACTTGCCGCTGAAGGCAGCGTTCAGCTGGTCTACCGTATCCTGCATGGCGGTGATGCCACCACCAATCAGATACCAGTTGGCCGCATTCAGGTAGACCACCTGTTCCTTCTGCCAGGCCGTGGTCTGGCGGACGATTTCGTTGTCGAGAAGCTGGCGGGCGGCATCGCCTTCCCGGCCGATGGCGGCATCACGGTCCAGCACGAACAGCCAGTCCGGATTGCGCTCGAGGATATATTCAAAGGACGCTGGCTGGCCGTGGATGCCGATCTTGATGCTGTCATCGGCCTGTTCCAGCCCGTACTCGGCGAAGATCTGGCCGAAGCGGGAGCCCTTGCCATAGGTGGCCATCTTGCCGCCGGTGGTGAGGATGAACAGGCCCTTGCCTGCGCCTGCCGTCTTGCCCTTCAGCTCCTCGACGGAGGCCTGATACTTCGCGGTCAGCTCGTCCGCCTTGTCCGTCTTGCCGAAGAGGGCGGCCAGCGTCTGGAGGTTCTTCAGGGCCGAGCCGGTGAAATCCTCGAAGTCCACCGACAGGTCGATGGTGGGCGCGATCTTCGCCAGATCCTCATACTTGGCGGCAGAGCGGCCGCCAACGATGATCAGATCCGGCTGCGCGGCGGCAACGGCTTCAAAGTCCGGCTCGAACAGGGAGCCGATCTTCTGGTACTTGTCATCGGCATATTGCGCCAGATGGCCCGGCTTGTTGCCGCCCGGCACCCCGGCCACTTCAACGCCAAGCGCCGTCAGCGTGTCCAGCGCGGCCATGTCATAGACGAACACCTTGGCCGGGACCGCAGGCAGCGTCAGCTCGCCCTTGGCGTGGGTCACCTTGACCTCGGCAGCAGCGGATCCCGTCAGCGCGGCGGAGAGAACCAGAGCGCTGGCAAGGCCAGCGGCAAGCCGCTTCATGGAGAACATATGCGTCATTTCCTGAACCTCGCAGCGGCAGCGCTCACGCCAGTGTGACGGCGGCAGCGCCTTGCCTGAACAACATAAGTTGAGTTTCTAAATCCACTTATGTAGAGCCTGCTGCCAAGGGTCAACGCGCATCATTTTGAGCAATTCCAATTTGCGAAAAACGCAAATCCCCCTCCTCAATCAAGCGCTCGGGCAGAAGGCAGCACACAGGTGGACATTGGCCGGATGAAATTGCTGATCGCGCTGGATGCGCTGCTGCGGGAGGGCAGCGTGTCGGCCGCGGCGGCCAGCATGGGGATGCAGGTCTCGGCCATGAGCCGGATGCTGGCACAGCTGCGCGAGTTCTACGGCGACCCGCTGCTGGAGCGCACAGGGCAAGGCATGCGCCCGACGCCCTTTGCCGAAGCCCTGCGGCTGGAGGTGCGCGGGCTGGCCAATGATGCCGAACTGCTGCTGGCCCGCACGCCGGACAGTGCATCCACCCTGCCCTGGGGCAGCCACCATGGGCCGGGCTCCAACTCCGCCCGGATGCTTTCTCCGCATCAGGCAACACCGCTGGCAACCCCGCTGGCGCCGGGCTCCAGCGCGGCGGACCGGCTGGCAGGCGAGCCCTCGCCGCAGATGATTGCCGAGCGGATGGCGCTGATCGGCCATGCCTCGGCCCCCAGCCAGCGGCTGGCCAAATACATCGCCAGCATTGCCGCCGGGCCGGGCCGCACCCGGCCACTGACGCAGGAAGAGGCCCGCGATGCCCTCGGCATCGTGCTGCGGGCCGAGGCGGACCCGTTCCAGACCGGCGCGCTGCTGGCCACCATGCAGTTCCGCGGCATGACGGCGGTGGAGCTGGCCGGCTTTGCGCAGGCGGTCCAGCTGCATGCGGCAGGCCCCGGCACGGGGGAGACGGCGGAAGCGGCAGAGACGGCGATGGCCGATCTCAACTGGCCGGCCTATCTCTCGCCCCGGCTGCGCACCGTGCCGTGGTTCCTCCATGCCGCCCGTCTGGTGGCCATGGCCGGACACAGGGTGCTGGTGCATGGCTTCGGCAGCAACATCGCCTCGGGCATCCTGCTGCAACAGGCGGCGGAGGCCGCTGCCATTCCCGTGGCGGACAGTCTGGAGAACGCAAGGCAGGCGCTGGCGCAGGAGGGCATCGCCTATCTGCCCGTCACCGCCTATTGCCCGCAGCTGGCGGGCCTGCTTGCCCTTTATCCGGCCTTTGAAATGCGCACGCCGGTCAACACCGCCGTGCATGTGCTCAATCCGGGCGGCGCCCCCGCCGCGATGCTGGGCGCGGCACAAACGTCCGACCGGGAGCTGTTCCGCACCGCCGCCGCCCTCACCGGCTGTCTGGACGCAGCCGTCACCGGCGCCAACCGCGACTTTGCACAGGTGACGCCGGACCGGCCGACGCCGGTGTTCCGCCTGACCGGCGGAGAGGAAGCCCGCTTCACCCTGCCCTCGACGCCCGCGAGCCGGATGCCGATCCCCGCCGCCCTCACCCAGCAGGAATACTGGCTGGCCGTGTGGACGGGCGCAGCGCGCGATGAGCTGGCGGAAGCGGCCATCGTGAAGACCGCAGCCCTCGCCCTGATGACCCTGCGCCGGGCACCGGAAGCGGAGTTTTCCGCCTGCCTCGAGCACGCCGCCACCCTCTGGCGCAACCGCCCGCGCCAGCTCCGCCCGGCCGTTGCCGATGCCGCCAGCGTGCGAAAGCCATAGAGCGGGGACAGTGTTTACAACGGACTGCCCGTCAGGCGCCCCGGTCATGGCTTTAGGAAAGCCTGCGCTCTGGTCATTCCGGCACGGCTTTTCAGTCCCCTCCTCCCCGTGGGGCTACCGGATTCACACATCAGGTTCGAACACCGCCCGCAGTGATGCATTTGCTTTTCAGGAGGACGCCTGCCGCCCCCCTCCCCCTGGTGGGGAGGGGTAAGGGGTGGGGGGCTCTGAGCCGAAAATCTCATGAAATACAGATAGATGCCTGGAGAGACATCAAGAAGAACGGCTGTCCGGAACCAATGGATACTCTGCCAGACTGAAAGGCCTTCCCCCCACCCCTAACCCCTCCCCACCAGGGGGAGGGGGGCTGAAACGCCGTGCCAGAGTAACCAGACTGCTGGCTGTCTCCACACCCTCTCCGGCTCAAAGCACGATGTGTGCATGCAGCAGCCCTCAAGGCCGAGGATGACGATGGAGAGGCCTCAGGATTGTCAGAGATCTGCAGCGGCAATTTTTCAAAGGCAAAGCCTGCTTCCGGAATAAATCTCGATATATCTTGATTTTCGATATATCGAGAATATATCTGGAGCCATGAGACACAGACATCCCCACCGTCATCGCGGCCATGGCCCTCATGGCGGCCCCCACGGCGGCCCGCATGACGGCACGCACGGCACCCTGCACGAAGGCCATCCCGGCGGGCACCGCCGGGGCGGCGGACACCGGCGGCTGTTCGACTATGGCGAGCTGCGGCTGCTGGTTCTGGCATTGATCGCGGAAGAGCCGAGGCACGGCTATGAGCTGATCAAGGCCATCGAGGACCGGTTTGCCGGCAGCTACAGCCCCAGCCCCGGCGTCATCTATCCGACGCTGAGCTGGCTGGAGGACATGGGCTACAGCGCCATCACGGTGGAAGCAGGCGGACGCAAGCGCCACAGCATCACCCCCGAAGGCGAGGCCTTCCTCACCGCCAACAAGTCCCTGACCAGCGAACTCATGACCCGTGCCCGCGGCGGCATGGGGCGCGGCTGTGCCCCCGCGCCCGTGGTGCGGGCCATGGAAAACCTCAAGACCGCCCTGCGCCTGCGGATGCGCGGCGGAGAAATTGACCCGGAAACCGCCCAGAAGATCGCCGCTGCCATCGATGCAGCCGCCCTTGCCGTGGAGCAAAGCTGATGACGACTGAAACCACCACCCTCTCCACCCGCCGCTGCGTCGTGGAAACTGACAAGGCAAGCCGCTACCTGCAGCAGCTGTGCAAGCACTTCCAGCACAAGATCCCGGCCGAGTTCGACGCCGGACAGGGCAAGATCACCTTTCCGATGGGCGTGTGCACGCTGAAGGCCGAGGGCACGGTTCTGACAATGGACGTCACGGCCGCAGACAGCGCCGCCCTCGACCGGCTGCAAGACGTTGTCGGCAGCCACTTCATCCGCTTCGCCTTCCGCGAGCCACAGGAGCTTTCCTGGCAGGCGGCCTGAGCGGAACCCCGTCCGGCACCCCAGCGCGAACGGCATGGCGGCGGAACGGATCTGCGCAGGTCAAAGACGCCGCACAGGCTTGACCAGTTCCCGGAGAGTCAACCTCACCGGGAACTGACATCAAAAGCTGTGAAAGAATTTGCCATATCTGAAAAATTGAAATATTCGCTCTTTAATTTTATCGATAATCTCCTTCAATCGAAAAATTACCTAAGCAATTACACTATTATCATTATGTATATGCCGTATAAATACGCCATACCCCTGTTTGGTTTGCGGACTTAAGACCCTATTAATTTCACATTTCCATAAGTTTCTCCTACGTCAGCTAAAACAAGTGCTGACTGATCGGAGCTATTATGAAGATTCATTCCTTGAAGACACGGATTGTGGTTCTGTCGACCGCTTGCCTTCTGGCTGCGACAGGGGTGCTGGTCGGGGCAAATTTATATTCCAGCAAGATGAGCAATGCCGAAGTCGCCACGCGGATCGACAGCCTCCTCAACGAAAGCTCCCGGCAGGGCCTGTTGCAGCTGGCCGGTTCCAAGGCGGAAGTTATCCGCAGTGAAGTCACGTCCGCCTTCATGGCTGCCCGCGGCATGGCAAAATCCATCGAGGTGATTGCAGCCGCAGGGCCGGATTCGACCGCGCCGGACAAGCGGCGGGCCCAGCTCAACGGCATCCTCCTGTCCGTTCTGAAAGACAATGAACTCTTCAACGGCACCTATTCGGCGATCGAGCCCAATGCGCTGGATGGTGCCGATGCGCAATATGCCGGCAATGCTGCCGTGGGCTCCGACAAGACCGGCCGGGCCCTGCCCTACTGGACGCGCGATGCGGCGGGCAAGATCGACGTGCAGCCGCTGGTCGAATATGACAGCGCCGACAAGCACGCCAACGGCCTGGTGAAGGGCGGCTGGTATCTCGGCCCGCAGAAGACCGGGCAGGAAAGTGTCCTCGCCCCGCTCCCCTATATTGTGCAGGGCAAGTCCGTCTTCCTCGCCACCATGTCGGTGCCCATCACCGTGGGCGGCAAGTTCATCGGCGTCGCCGGGGCTGATTTTGATCTCGCCTTCGTGCAGAAACTGGCCGAAACGGTCAACATGGCCACCTATGACGGCAAGGGCAGCGTCACCATCGTGACGGAAGCCGGCCTGATCGTGGCCTCAAGCGAAAGGCCGGATGCCATCGGCGCGTCGGTCAGCAGTCTTGGCCCCGTCTGGACCGAGAACCTCGGCAAGATGACCAGCGGTACGGCCATGGTCGATTATGACGCCGCCACCCATCAGATGAAGGTCTATTCGCCCATCGCTCTGGGCCGCACCGGGGCAAACTGGGCCATCGTTCTGTCGCTGCCGCAGGCGGTGGTGATGGCGGAGGCAACGGCGCTCAGTGAGTCCATGGCCAGCCGCGTTGCCTCTGACACCTGGACAGGCATTCTCGTGGGTCTTGCCGTCGCCTTTGCCGGCATCACCGCCATGTGGCTTGTCGCCCGCAGCATCACCAATCCCATCCAGAAGCTGACCGGCGCCTTGCAGAGCATGGCACGCGGCACGGTTCTGGCCGAGATCGAGGGTGCGACCCGCCGCGACGAAATCGGCGATATCGCCCGCGCCGTCGATGCAATCCGCGAGCAGGCCGCCATTGCTGCTGACCAGAAGATGCGGGAGGAAGAGGCCGAGCGCGAGACAAGAGACGCCGCCCGGCGCCAGATGATGCAGCGGCTGGCCCGCGACTTCGAGCAGAAGATGGGCGGCCTCGTCAAGCAGGTTGGCTCGGCCGCCGGAGAACTCGCCTCTTCCGCCAGCGGCATGGCCGAACAGGCCAAGCAATCCGCACAGCAGGCCGACAGCGCCATGGCAGCCACGAACTCGTCCAACGAAAGCGTGCAGGTGGTGGCAGCCGCAGCCGAAGAGCTGTTCACCTCGATCCGCGAGATCGGCAGCCTCATCCAGCGCTCGGGCGATGTGGTGAGCGAGGCAGACCGCCATGCCGGGTCCACCCATGGCATCGTCACCTCCCTGTCGGAAACGGCGGGCCGGATCGGGTCGATCATCGACATCATCCGCGACATCGCCAACCAGACCAACCTTCTGGCCCTCAACGCCACCATCGAGGCGGCCCGTGCCGGAGAGGCCGGAAAGGGCTTTGCCGTGGTGGCCAGCGAGGTGAAGGCCCTCGCCAACCAGACATCGCAGGCGACGGACGAAATCGGCGGCCAGATCGAGGCCATGCGCCTTGCCACCGGCAATGCCGTGGAGGCCATCAGCTCGATCCGCCAGGTGGTGGGCGACATCCGTCAGGCGGTGACCTCCGTCGCCGGTGCCGTGGAAGAGCAGAGCGCAGCCACCAGCGAAATCTCCCGCTCGGCCCAGTCCACCGCACAAGGGACCATGTCCGCCGGCGAAAGCGTCGGCAGCGTTCAGGTCAGCATCGCCCGCACGGATGAAGCGGCGCACAGGGTGCTGAAACTGACGCATCAGCTCAACGGCAACACCGAAGACCTGCGCAACGGCGTCGCAGCCTTCCTCGCCGAACTGGACGCCGCCTGATCCGGGAGGCAGCAGAGCACGACGCCGGCTCTCCCCGGCACGGCGTTTCAGCCCCCCTCCCCCTCGTGGGGAGGGGGTAGGGGTGGGGGGAAATGCCTTTCCGTCTGGCAGAGTGTCCATTGATTACAGTCAGTTTCTCCTCTCCTGCCCCTTCAGGAAAACATATTTCTTTCATATACTTGCAGGCTCAGAGCCCCCCACCCCTTACCCCTCCCCACCAGGGGGAGGGGAGCGGAGAGGCCCTGCCACCATGCAGACACATCACTGCGGTCTGCTTATGTGCACTCAGTAGCCTCAAGAGGACAAAGGGGCGCTGCGGCGAAACGAGGGCCAAATCCTCCTCCTTGCGCCAGCAGCCAGCACCGCCCCCCTGCACAGGCGTGATCACGCAGTTCATTGACAAGACAGGCGGGGCAGTGGATCAGGGTGTCATCAGATCCGGCCTCCGGTTCCCGTGCGGACGGCAGGCCTGTGCCCCGGCGCTTGCAGGAAAAGACAGACCGATGACCACGCCCGTCCAGCCGCAGCATGACACGACGCCTTCCGTGAGCCCGCTCGCCCGGGAAAAGCTCGCAGCCCTGGGGGAGCGGCGGTTCAACGTGGCCATCATCGGGCTTGGCTATGTCGGCCTGCCGCTGGTGCGGGCCTTCTGGCGGGCGGGGTTCGAGGTCACCGGCTTCGACATCGATCCGCCCAAGATCACCTCGCTGATGGCGGGAAAGTCCTATATCCGGCATTTTTCCGATGAGGACGTTGCAGCCATTGCGCAGAGCGGCCGCTTTCATGCCACCTCGGACATTGCGGATCTGGCCCGCGCCGATGCCATCCTGATCTGCGTGCCGACGCCCCTGACCCGGCACCGGGAGCCGGACATGTCCTATATCGTCAGCACGGCGGAGCATCTGCTGCCGCATCTCAAGGCCGGGCAGACGGTGATCCTGGAATCCACCACCTATCCCGGCACCACGCATGAGGTGCTGAAGCCCATTCTGGAGCGCTCGGGGCTCAAGGCGGGGCGCGATTTCTTCCTCGCCTTCTCGCCGGAGCGCGAAGATCCCGGCAACCCGAACTATGAGACCTCGACCATTCCGAAGGTCGTGGGCGCCGATGACCCGGACAGCCGGGCGATTGCGATTGCGCTCTATCAGGCCATCGTCCAATCCGTCGTGCCGGTGAGTTCGGCAGCAACGGCGGAGGCGGTGAAGCTCAGCGAGAACATCTTCCGCTCAGTCAACATCGCCCTCGTCAACGAGCTGAAGGTCATCTACGACCGCATGGGCATCGACATCTGGGAGGTGATCGAGGCGGCCAAGACCAAGCCCTTCGGCTACATGCCCTTCTATCCCGGCCCCGGCCTCGGCGGCCACTGCATCCCGATCGACCCCTTCTACCTGACCTGGAAGGCGCGGGAATTTGCCATCACCACCAAGTTCGTGGAGCTGGCGGGCGAAATCAACACCGCCATGCCCGATTACGTCATCACCCGAACGGCCGAAGCCCTCGACGAACGCTTTGCCAAGGGCCTCAACGGCTCCCACGTGCTGATCATCGGCGCGGCCTACAAGAAGAACGTCGATGACATGCGCGAGAGCCCGGCGCTGGTGCTGATCGAGCGGCTGAAGCTGCGCAAGGCAACCGTCGAGTATCACGACCCTTACGTCCCTGCCCTGCCCAGCACCCGCAAGCACAAGCCGCTGATGGGCATGAAATCGCTGGACCTGAACGCGGAAACCCTTGGGCAGTTCGACGCGGTGATCATCGCCACCGACCATGACTGCATCGACTATCAGGCCCTCGTCAGCGCCAGCAAGCTCGTCATCGACACCCGCAACGCCACGAAAGCCGTGACGGAGCACCGGGACAGGATCGTGAAGGCGTGAAGAGGGCTAACGTATATTGGCCTTGATCCAGCCCGGCCAGTTTACAAGACCGTGATCAGCGGCGATTGCAATCGCGCCGGGGGGCACACGATCGCAAAACAGGATGACGTTCATGCAGTCCCACCGCGCGCTTGGAACGATGAGGCCATCGAATTCCAGAAAATGCGCAACTTCGGCAATATCCTGCGAGCGGGGGTATTCGTCAGAGGCACGGTCATAGGACAATTGCCCGTAACGGGATGTCTCAAGGCCAAGACGCTGCAATGCGCCGAGGTCCACCAGTTGAAGTGCGTTATCGAGCTTCACATCCAGCTCGTGCACCCCGTATTCCACCTTCGACGGGAAGACAGGCTGCCCGCGCCCGAGATGGAAGTACATTTCCGCGATCGCCCCATCGCGCTGCTGCGACGTGTAGAGCACGTCGAAGGTTCCGTCGTCCCACCGGCCGCCGGAACGTGCACAGTCAACCGGTGACCGTCCCTTGCGGACCACCCGCCATACCGTGCCTTCGAACCGGACAGGCGGAAGCGCTTCGATCGCATCGATGAGTGCACTGTCCCGGCTTCTGCGCGTGTGAGCCATGCTTCATACCAAGGTTTTCGATGCTGACGCATCACGCCTTGAAAAGGCTCACGCGCCACAGGAGCTTGACCAGCTCCAGATGAAGCAGGCTCATCGGGAACTGGTATTACAGGAACACCTCGTTATCCAGCCGGTCGATGACCTTCAGCACTTCGATGGCACGGTCCTGATGGATAAGATCAATCGCCCGCTCGCCATTCAACTGGGAATGGCGGGCATAGAGCCAGGTCCGGATTTCATCAGCCGAGTAATAGTCCGTCAGACGGGTCACGATATAGTGCAGATCAGAGAGTATCAGCTCGTTGCGCGGCTGCGGCTTGATATCACCGGCGCGCCAGCGTGAGACGGTGGCTTTCGACACGTCCATGATATTGGCAATGTCGGTCCCCTTCAGGCCACCGGCTTCGCCAATTTCATTCAGAAATCTTGGTACTGCTCCCTGCATGATCATTATCGCATCTGCTGAATTTTACCGGAATAACCTGAAATTGACGGCCCGGACTTGCGGGACCGCAGAAGGCGGTGACGTTGTCTCCGGTCAAGGCCATGTTCCAGATCGGTTTCACAAAATAAAAATATGAAACCCTAATGATAAAGTCAATGAGCTGTTCGCGGACACCGTGGGGCTTTGCCGCACGGGTCATGATTCAGATTGAACGGCACATGGAGTGGCGGAGCTTCGGCAGCCGCCGTGCCTGAGGGACAGAGCCGGATAACGTGCTCACCGGCTGTGCGCCAGCAAGAGAACGTCTTCGCGCTCTTTCGCCAGCCTTTTCAGCGGCCCGCCCCAACCCGTCGTTGTACGCCATCTTGATGTCGCGTTTTGGATATCAGACTCCCCGTGCGGGTGATCTGCTTCAGGTCTGCGTCTCTCATGCGGACGGGAGATCCCGCATGTCACGAGAACAGCGCCGCCCGGCAAGCGGTGTGCATGAAAGCCGTCAGTTGCGGACATCCCGGGAGGAGACCTTCAGCTGCTATGCCGTCCAGAGCCCGTTCATGACCTTCCGGCCGCGCCGGCAGGCAGGGAATGGCCGCTGGACTGTCACACAGGGCGCAAAGGCCTGACAGCAGGCAGAGGAGCGGGCGGCCCCGCATCACAAGGAGGAGGAGACACAATGAGCAAGAACAGAGGTGTGGTCTACATGCGGCCGGGCAAGGTGGAGGTTCGTGATATTGACGATCCGAAACTGGAAGCGCCGGACGGGCGCCGGATCGAGCACGGTGTCATCCTCAAGGTCATTTCCACCAACATCTGCGGCTCCGACCAGCACATGGTCCGCGGCCGGACCACGGCCATGCCGGGGCTGGTGCTGGGCCACGAAATCACCGGCCAGGTCATCGAAAAGGGCATCGACGTGGAGATGCTTGACGTTGGCGACATCGTGTCGGTGCCGTTCAATGTCGCCTGCGGGCGCTGCCGCTGCTGCAAGTCGCAGGACACGGGCGTCTGCCTGACCGTCAACCCCTCGCGCGCGGGCGGTGCCTATGGCTATGTCGACATGGGTGGCTGGATCGGCGGACAGGCGCGCTATGTCACTGTGCCTTATGCGGATTTCAACCTGCTGAAGTTCCCGGACCGCGACCAGGCCATGGCGAAGATCCGCGATCTGACCATGCTGTCCGACATTCTGCCGACCGGCTTCCATGGCGCGGTGCGTGCAGGCGTCGGCGTGGGCTCGACGGTCTATGTGGCCGGTGCCGGCCCGGTCGGCCTTGCCGCTGCCGCCTCCGCCCGCATCCTCGGTGCTGCCGTGGTGATGATCGGTGACTTCAACAAGGACCGTCTGGCCCATGCCGCCAGGATGGGCTTTGAACCCATCGACCTGTCCGCCAGCGACCGGCTGGGCGACATGATCGCTCAGGTGGTCGGCACCAACGAGGTGGACAGCGCCATTGATGCCGTCGGCTTCGAGGCCAGAGGCCATGCGGGCGGCGAGCAGCCCGCCATCGTGCTCAACCAGATGATGGAGATCACCCGGGCGGCCGGTTCCATCGGCATTCCGGGGCTTTATGTGACGGAAGATCCGGGCGCGGTGGATGAGGCGGCCAAGCAGGGCAGCCTGTCGCTGCGCTTCGGGCTCGGCTGGGCGAAGGCACAGTCGTTCCACACCGGCCAGACGCCGGTGCTGAAGTATAACCGCCAGCTGATGCAGGCCATTCTCCATGACCGGCTGCCGATTGCCGACATCGTGAATGCCAAGATCATTCCGCTGGATGATGCTGTCCAGGGCTATGAGACCTTCGATCAGGGTGCGGCAACCAAGTTCGTGCTGGACCCGCATGGCGACCTGCTGAAGGCCGCCTGAACGAAGCCTGAGGAAAACCCCGCCCGGCCATCCATGATGGCCCGGGCCACAGCAGCGGCGCACCGGAGAAATCAGCTCCGCTGCGCCGCAAGCTTTTGGCTCTTCCGCCGCCCCCCGCGTTCAGGCAAGCCGGTGAAGTTGGCTCGCATGCTGATTTGCCATTTCAGCAATTTGGAAGGCTTCTAATTCTGCAGGATTGACCCGGACCGCCCCATCGAAAATATGACAAAAATGTTCATATATTGGGGTGAAGCATGCGTATGATCAAAAAGGGCGCCTTCGGGCGGACGGCACCGGAAACCACGCCACAGGCGCTGAAGTTCCACCTGCTGCGGGCAAGTGCGCTGGGTCTGGTGCTGATGCAGGCGCCTTTCGCGCAGGCGCAGGAGGCCGCAGATGCCACCTCTCTCGACAAGATCGTCCTCTCGGCCGAAGAGCAGCTGAAGCAGGCGCCGGGCGTGTCCGTGATCAGCGCCGCCGATCTGGAACGCACGCCGGTTGCCAATGACATTTCGGAAATCCTGCGAAAAATGCCGGGCGCAAACCTGACCGGCACCACCTCCTCCGGCCAGCGCGGCAACCAGCGCCAGATCGAGCTGCGCGGCATGGGCCCGGAAAACACACTGATCCTGATCGACGGCAAGCCGGTTCTGTCGCGCAATTCCGTGCGCATGGGCCGTGCGGGCGAGCGCGACACGCGCGGCGACACCAACTGGGTGCCGGCCGAGATGATCGAGCGCATCGAGGTGATCCGCGGACCGGCAGCTGCGCGCTATGGCTCGGGCGCGGCGGGCGGCGTGGTGAACATCATCACCAAGCGGCCCGAGAAGATGAGCGGCTCCGTCACCACCTATTTCGCCCTGCCGCAGCATTCCGAAGAAGGCAGCACGGTGCGCACCAATGTGACCGTGGGCGGCCCGATCCTCGACTGGCTCTCCTTCCGCCTCAATGCAGGCTATGCGCGGACGGAGCCTGATGATGAGAACATCAACGCGAGGGCAACGGTTCCCGGCGGCACCTTGGCGGCAGGGCGTGAAGGGGTGATCAACAAGGACGTGCGGGGGCTTTTGTCCTTCACCCCACGGGATGATCACCGCTTCGATCTTGAGGGTTCCTACAGCCGGCAGGGCAATCTCTTTGCCGGAGACAGCCAGCTTGGCACCATCACGCCTGCGGTCCGCGACAGCCTGTTCGGCACCGAGACCAATTCGATGACCCGCCGCAGCCTGTCGCTGACCCATTTTGGCGACTATGACTTCGGCAAGTCCAGCAGCTATGTCCAGTGGGAGCGCACGCTCAACCGGCGCCTGTCGGAGGGGCTGGCAGGCGGGCCGGAAGGCTCGATCCAGGCCAATTCCACCTGGGGCACGATCACCCTCGACAATGTGACGGCCAAGAGCGAGTGGAACCTGCCGCTGCATATCGGCTTCGAGCAGATGCTGACGATGGGGGCCGAATTCCGCGGCGAATGGATGAACGATCCTGTGTCGATCCTGCAAGGGTTGAACGGCGCCACCGTTCCCGGCACGGTGACCAATCCGGCGCTGCGTGACCCGAATGTGAGCGCACAGATGTTCGGCGTGATGCTGGAAGACAACATCGAGATCACGGACAACTGGACCCTGACGCCCGGCATCCGCTTCGATCATCACAGCTCCTTCGGCGGCAACTGGAGCCCGAGCCTCAACACCACCTACAGGCTGACGGAGACCATCTCGCTGAAGGCCGGTATCGCCCGCGCCTTCAAGGCACCGAACCTCTATCAGCTCAACCCCAATTACGTGTACCGCACCAATGGCAACGGCTGCCCCATCGACTACCCGAGCCTCGGAAATGGCTGCCTCGTGCTGGGCAATCCGGACCTGAACCCGGAAATCGCCATCAACAAGGAAATCGGCATCAACTACACTGATGACAACGGCTGGAACGCCGGCATCACCTATTTCCACAATGACTACAAGGACCGCATCGCCTCCGGCATGGTGCCTGAGGGCACGTCCGGCACGACCCGGTATTTCCGCTGGTACAATGTGCCCGAAGCCGTGGTGCAGGGGCTTGAAGGCAACCTCGCCGTGCCGGTGATGGAGGGCCTGATCTGGAGCACCAACGCCACCTACATGATCGAGTCCAAGGACAAGCGGAACAACCAGCCCCTGTCGCTCATCCCGGAATACACGATCAACACCTCGCTGGACTGGGCCGCAACGGAAAAGCTGACGCTGATCCTCTCCGCCACCCACTATGGCAAGACGGAGTCCCCGACCCTGACCGCCACCACCGGCGGCGCGGTGACCAACCCGGAAGCGCGGGGCGCCTATACGCTGGTCAACGCCGGCATGAAATATGATCTCAACGACCACTTCCGCATGAACGCCGGCGTCAACAACATCTTCGACAAGCGCCAGTTCCGCGAAGGCAACAGCAACCAGGCCGGTGCCAACACCTACAACGAAGCCGGCCGCACCTTCTACCTGTCGCTCTCCGCCACATTCTGAGGCTGAGCGCAAACAACCGGCAAGATCAGACGGCAGGCCTGACCACGGGCCTGCCGTTTTTGTATATGCATCGCAATCCACGAGGTCTTGCGATGCAAGGGCCACACCCTGTTCAGTCCGGTTTCCTGCCGTCCGCCACACACCGCGCCGCCCCGGCCTCCGGGCCGGGGCCTGTTAGGGACGCAGTGCAGCTTTGCCTCCAGAGCAAAGACCGTGCAGGTAGCCTTACGGCTGGAAAAGGCGGTGCCATCCTTACAGGTCCCGGCCCATGTTTGGTGTAGGGGCCGGGACGGTGCGGTGGGAAGGGCAGTGCCCCAAGCAAACCCTTTCCCCGCATCACGACCGCCTGTCCGCAACGACCGCAAGGCAGGCCTGACCACGGGCCTGCCGTTTTTGCATCGTCGTGCCTTCACAGATCAACTCCCGCCCGAACCGGGCCAGTCCCGCGACGTGTGTATGACGCGCAAGATAACAACGTTCTCAAGGCTGCCGATCAACCGCAGCTCATAGGAAATGATGTAAGGCAGGCGAGTGACAGACTTCTCGTAAGTGCCGGTGACCCGGCCAGGCCGACCGGTCGCAATCCCGCCAAGGGCCTCCCCCGTGTCGCGCAGCCGGTCAGCGACCTGCCGCGCCGCAACTGGATTGTCCTTGGCAATGAACGCGATCTGTTCGCGGATGTCATCCAGCGCTGCGCGCGCCCACACGACAGGGCGCTTCACTTGTCTTCCGCGCCGTTGATCACCGCATAGAGTTCAGCCATCGCCTGATCATGCGGGACGACCCGGCCAGCGGCCGCATCGTCCATGCCCTGCTTGATGCCGTCGATGATCTTGAGCTCGCGCTCGACATAGGCCGCAATGGCCTCAGCAGCCAGAAATGACTTGCTGCGCCGGGTATCAACCGCGATCCGGTCCAGCTGTTGCTTCACCTCCGGACTGATCCGGATTGTCATCGTAGTGCTGGCAGTCACGGTGTGCGCTCCTGTGTTGATATGTGTACAAACTACCACACTGCCCGCAAATCTGCCAGACATCACCATCTTCGGCACCTGACGACCCCGCATCACGACCGCCTGTCCGCCGCAAGTCCGAACAGCGAGCGGGCGAGATGCAGGCGGCCTTCGCCGGCGCGTTCGATCATGGCACGGAAATAGCCGCCGGGACGGGAAATCTGTTCCGGATCGCGCAGCGCCTTTTCTGCCACCACCGCAAGGCAGGCCGCAGCCACATAGCGGCCCTGCTGCTCCACCGCTTGCGCATAGGCCGAGGGGCTGACACCGATCAGCACCCTAATCTCCTCTGCCGCCTCGCAGATCGCAGGCCAGGAGGTGAGCTTGTGACGGATAACCGCCTGAAGCTCGGAGCAGGCGCTTTCAACGAGACCCGCCGACACATCATCGAGCAAACCATGATGGGAGGCCCCTTGCGCCCTGCCCTGCTGCCTGTCCCGCTGGGTTTCCCGGCCCGCCCCCTGAGGCCTTGCCGCTTGCCGCAGTTTCGGTTGCTCACGGGCAGGATCGCCGCAAGGCTCTTTTTCAAGAGCCATTTCAACGGCGGAGCCGTTGTCAGTCTTCGTGTTTATGTCTCGCCCGTTAGGGCGAGTCCGTTTGATGTTACTTTCTGAAGAGTCGGGACGGTTTGTAATAGATAAGGAGGTGACGGGAATGTCACCCGTGGATGACATATTTTCAGAAAAAGCTGCATGATCCGAAGCGGCTGAGTCCAGAGCCTCCTGATAAAGGGCGCGCATCCGCTCCAGCCTGAAGCCCAGCAGCGTGTGCCGTTCCTCAAGGATGGTCTGGGCACAGGCCCTGAAGCCTTCCAGGCCCTCGCAGGCCTCATCCAGATCGGCAATGGCACGGGCAAGACGGGTCAGTTCCCGGCGGGCGGCCTGATCGGCCTTGATCTGCGCCTGAAACGCATCAGCTGCCGCGCGGAAGCTCTCCAGATTGACGCAGGCCGGCGAAAAGTCGAGCCCATAGGCCTCGATATGGCCGGAGGCATTGTCCTTCTGCACATAGCGCCGGCCCGTGGGGCTGTCGCGGTAGGCAAGGATCCCGGCTTCCACCAGCCGCTTCAGGCAGCGGATCACCGTGCGCGGATGGCGGCTCGTGTATTCGGACAGGCGCTGGTTGGAGATGGCAACCACGGGCCGCCGGCCGGCCTTGAAATCCTCCGCCTGCACAAGGCCCAGCAGAATGTCGAGCACGTGATAGGACGTGCCGTCAATGCCCAGAGCGGGAGCGACTCGCTTGAGAACGAGGGATAGATCCTGCTTCGTGACAACCGGGCGCTCTTCCTGCTGCGACAGAACGGCGGACGCAAGAATGCCTGGCGTCACCTTGCGGAAGGTGGCGATCGAAGTGGTGGACATGAAATCCTCCATCCGCCGCGAGCGTCACGCCCGGACGGTGAACAAGATGGAGATCAGAACGGGGGAAACGGGCACAAAAGTGCTTGTGCGCTCAAGACCGGGTCTTGAACGTGATTCGCTTTTCGCCTACAAGAAAAGGGTGCAAGGTTTCGTGTGGGCGAAGTCCCATTCGACCGTGAAATCGGGGATCATCTGGTTGCCGCCAGATGGTCCCTTTTCATTTGGCCTGTTGCGTCATTCCTGCTCCTTTCCGTGTTTCGGGTCGCTGTCATGGTCCGGTGCTGCGGGCCTGCTGGCGTGATCTTACCCCCACCTTGCCGGGTGAGGGATAGATTTGCCCTCAGATTTTATCGCTGCTGCCGCCGGCGTCCTTTTCAAACTCCGCGTAAAGCTGCTCCAGCTGCCCGCCCAGCCAGGCGCCAAAGGCCGCTTCCTGCTTCGGGATGGTCAGCGTCACGCCGGATGATCCGGTCTTCAGCTTGCCCAGAAGGCGCTTGCCGGAGCGGATTTCCTGTTCGCCGGTCTGGCCGGTCGCCCTCTCTGCGCCCTTGCCGCGCGCGGCCTTTGCCGCAAGGGCCATGCGCGCAGGCGCATCGCCCGCAAGGAAGGCCTTGGCCTCCAGAATGGCGCGGATGCGCGGGGCAGCTTTGGCATCGTCGAACAGTTTGGCAAAGGCCGTCCAGGCCGGCCGGCCGACATTGCGCGCCCGGCCGATCGCCAGAACAATGTCCTCCGGCACGCTGGCTGCCACCTTCAGCAGGGTGGAAACGGTCGATTCCGTCACACCCAGCACCGGCTGCATGTCGCGCTGCTTGAAGCCCGCTTCCTTCAGCTGCTGCGCCCACAGCGCCTGCTCGATCCAGGTCAGGTTCTCGCGGACACCGTTTTCCAGCGACTGCTCGCGGATCAGGTCCATGTCGGACAGCGGGCGCACATAGGCGCGGATCTTCACCGTCTCCGGACGGCCGCTCTCCTGCATCAGCGTCAGCACGGCCGCAAGGCGGCGGTGGCCATAGGCCAGCTGATAGCGCCCCTCCGCCGCCGGGTGCGGGCGCACCAGAACCGGGATCTTCTGCCCTTCGGAGGAGATCGACAGCTTCAGCTCCTCCAGCGCCTCGGCGGCCTCCTCATCGGCGGCAAAGCGGTCGCGGAAGGGCGAAGGGTCGATCTTGCCCGGGTCCAGCGCAACGATGCTGTCTTCCTTCAGCTGCGACAGGGCGCGGCCCATGGAGCTGACGACAGGTGCCACCATCCGCGTACCCTCCGCTGCGGGCGCGGCCGGGGGAGAAGACTGGGACGCGGATTGGGGTGCAGATGCAGGCTGCGCGGCAGGCGCGGATGCCTCCGCCGTTTTCTGGGCTTCAGCCGCCTTGGCCGCTTCCGCCATCATCTTGACGATGGATTTCTTCATCCCTGCCGCCTCCATACGGACTTGACCAGGTCCAGAATTTCGCCGTTCACCTGATCGGCGCTCTCCAGTGCGCGCTTCAGCGGCTCGCGCCCGACTTCGCCGGGCTCGACCTCATAGAGCGACTTCTTGGCAACGCCGGCCGAGGCCACGGCAGTGGATTCCACGGCTTCGGCCACCAGCACATCCTTGCCGAACAGGCTGCGCATGGTGCCGGCCATGATCTTCTGCGGGGCGTCGTTCGGGTTCACCCGCGTCATCAGGAACTTGACGAAATCATGCTCGAACCGCGCGCCCCCTTCCGAAAGGGTCGCCGTCACATCGGCAATCATCTTCAGAAACTGCGCGCAGGACGAGATATCCAGCATGGCCGGATGCACGGTGATGATCAGTCCCGTCGCCGCATAGAGCGAAGCAAGCGTGGTGTAGCCGAGCGAGGGCGGCGTATCGAGGATGACCAGATCGTAGTTGTCCTCCACCGTGCGGATGGCCGCATCGAGGCGCTGGAAGAACAGGCCGAGCTCGTCCGTGGTGCGGTTCACCAGCGCGTTCGGCGTGTCATATTCGAAGTCCATCAGACGCAGATTGCCCGGCACCAGATCGATGCCGGGGAAATAGGTCTTGCGGATCACGTCCTTCAGCGGCACCCGGTTGTTGTCATAGCGCAGCGCGTCATAGGCCGTGTCGGTGCGCTCGTCCTCGTCCTCGCCGGAGCGCAGGTCCCGGTCCGGCTGGATGCCGAAGGTGGTGGTCAGCGAGGCCTGCGGGTCCAGGTCGATGCACAGCACCCGGTAGCCCTGCAGCGCCAGATAATGGGCCAGATGCACGGAGGTTGTGGTCTTGGACGAGCCGCCCTTGAAATTGGCGCAGGCGATGACCTGCAGATGCTCGCCGGCCCGGCGGTGCGGCAACAGGCGCAAGGCATCGTCCGGCCGCTGTTCGGCCAGATACTTGCGCAGCTCCCACACCTGCTCGATGGTGTAGATGCGCCGGTTGTTGTCGGCGCGCAGCGGCTGCGGCCCCTTGCCGTCCAGCGTCAGGGCGCGCAAGGTGCTTTCCGGAATGCCGAGCAGGCGCACCAGATCCAGCGTCGAAAACGTGCGGCCATAGGACTTGCGCGCCTCGGGGGGATAGGTCATCTCGCGCATGGACTGGAGCTTGTCCGACAGGCGCTGGGTGAAATCCCCGATCTTGGCGGTTGTGTCCTTGGCGCTATCCATCTCGCCTGCGAGCATCTCGATCTCCTGACGGTTTCGCATTCGAGCGCGACCTCAATACCGTCAGAAATGCCCCAACCCCGCCGATTCTGCAAGAAATATTAGGTTAACGGAAGCTTAAGCCCAGTTCCGCCGGGCGGTTGCCGCTTGCACAAAGACAAAAGCGGCCCCGGATGCCGGGACCGCCTGTCTTTTAGCGTGGGTCTTGCGTGCTTATTCCGCCGGGGCGGGCATGCCTTGCGGCAGCTTGCCCTTTTTGTAGGAGACCGAAGCCTCCACGAACTCGTCAGCAGCCTTCATGTTGGGCTTGGTGACGAGGCTGACGGCGATGAACAGGAGCGTCGAGACCGGCAGGGCCAGCACACCGGCGTTGAGGCCGAAGAGCTTGTTGCCCGTCAGGTACATCCACACCACGAAGGCAACGCCGCCGAGGATGGAGACCAGTGCACCGGCCGCCGTGCCGCGCCGCCAGAAGAAGGCGCCGATGATGGCCGGAACCGTGACCAGCAGGCCGACGGACGCTGCCACCGACAGGATGGCGATCATCGAGAACTCCATCGCGGCAAAGACCAGCGAGACGATGGAGATGAACGGGATGATCAGCTTGCCGATGAAGAGCTGGCGCGCGTCGCTCGCCCCGCCCGTCACGTTGCTCCACACATCGCGGGCAAAGATCGACGACAGGGTGAGGAGGATCGAGTCGATGGTGGAGACGGCAGCCGCCAGAATGCCGACCATGACCATGACGCCCAGAACCGGCGGCACCAGATCCGAGGCCAGCAGGGTGGAGGTGGCAAGGTCACCCTTCTCCAGCTCCGGGAAGGCGACGAAGGCGGAGAAGCCCCAGAGTACCGACACGACCGTATAGACGAAGCCGAAGCACAGGAAGATCACCAGCATGCGGCGCAGCGCCTTGAGGGAAGCCGGCATATAGAGGCGCTGGCTCACCTGCGGGTTGGAGATGGCGAAGAAGAACCACGGAATGGTCAGCCCCAGGAAGGTGGTGAAGCTGAAGAGGCCGGGCCCGGGCACCTGCAGCAGTTCCGGCTTGGTGGCCTGAATGGCACCGAAGAGGCCGGAGAATCCGCCCAGCTCGATCAGCACCAGACCGCAGACCAGCACCGAGGCGACGATCATCATCAGCGCCTGCAGGCTGTCCGTCCACATCACCGAGCGGATACCGGCCACATAGGAGAAGATGATGGCCAGCACCGTGGAAATGACCACGCCCCACAGGAAGGGAATGCCGCCGCCGGTCATGCCCGACAGGAGGTACCCCACGCCCGACAGCTGCACCGCCGAATAGGGGATGAGGAACACGAGGCTGACGAGACCGGCCGCCACGGCCACCCAGCGGCTGCCGTAGCGCGTGCCCAGCATCTCATAGGGCGTGACGAAGCCGTATTTCTTGCCCACCGCCCAGAAGCGCGGGCCGAAGATGGCGACGAGCGACACACCGGCGAAATAGATGATCTCGAAGCCGAGAGCACCGACGCCGCCCTTGAAGGTGAGACCGGCAAGGCCGATCATCATGAAGGCCGAATAGGTGGTCGCCGAGTAGCTCAGCGCCGACAGCACGCCGCCCATGGAGCGCCCGCCGATGAAATATTCGGACATGCTGGCGGACTCGCCCGAGCGCGAGATATAGGCCACCACGAAGGAGGCGAGGACGTAGATCACCAGTCCCCAGACGACAAGGGTCACACTCATGCCTCGTCCTCCTCGAAGCTGGACGTCGCCAGAATGTTGAGGACGATGACGGCAACACCCGCCACGCACCAGAACAGGAACGAGCCATACCATTCCGCCACATTGGTGAGCAGCGTATAGGGTATGGCGTAGCAGGCGAGGACGACCACGCCTATCAAGTATAGAGCAGCTTTCGACATGTGGTGACTTCCCTCTAGAGTTTGGTGGGTTGTTTTCTCCGCCTTGTACCCGGCGGTTTGAACGGGCGTTGCACGGCGCCCGCAAGTTCCCCGGCCGTCCGCCGGAGCACATCAGGTGACAGGCTCAGCGCCCGGAAGGCGCAAGACCTGTGAGCCAGCTTTCAATATCCGCCGCATCGGTCACGTCGGCATATTTCTGGCCCATGTCATAAAGGTTGGCGTCATGCGGGGCCGCAGCGCGGTCAGCGCAGCAATCGGCCGGAACCAGCACATTGAAGCCGCTCTGCACCGCATCCACCACGGAGGCGCGCACGCAGCCCGATGTTGTGGCACCGGTGACGACCAGCGTGTCCACACCTGCCCCGGTCAGCAGGCCAGCAAGTGCCGTGCCATGAAAGGCGGAAGCGCCCTTCTTGGTGATCACCGGGTCCTGCGGCTGAATGCCCGTTGCCGCGTCAATCTCCACCAGCCGGCTGCCTTCCAGAAGAGCAGCCATGCCGGCCGCCTTGCGCAGCCAGGGCAGCAGGGCGATCTCGCCGGGATGATAGGCAATCGTCGTGTAAATGACCGGAAAGCCCTTGGCGCGGGCGATATCCGTCAGCCGCCGTGTGGCAGCCATCTGCGCGCTCATGTCCGCCGCCGTCGGATAGGCGGTGTCGGTGAAGCCACAGGTGAAATCGACCACCAGAACGGCAGGCCTCGTGCCGCGCGGCACCGGCTGGCCAAACCCGGCCGCCTGATATGTTTCTTCCTGCTGTGTCATGTCCTTGCCCCCCTTCGGCTGGACAGTGGTTACATCAGACCGCAAGAGGCCGAACGCCCCCTGCCCTTGCACGCATCATCCCTGATGCCGGTGAGAGCTTTGGGAAAAGCCCGAATTCTCCTCACCCCGGCACGGCGTTTCAGCCCCCCTCCCCCTCGTGGGGAGGGGTGAGGGGTGGGGGGAAAGGCCTTTCCGTCTGACAGAGAGTCCATTGATTTCATACCGATGCCCCTCCGGTGCCTCTTCAGGAAAATTCCACTTTCCAAATCCTTGCAGGCTCAGAGCCCCCCACCCCTTACCCCTCCCCACCAGGGGGAGGGGGGCGGAGAGGCCCTGCCACAGAACAGATGCATCACTGCGGTTCGGCTCATTCCCCTGGCCTTGCACGCATCATCCCTGATGCCGGTGACGGCTTTGGGAAAAGCCCGAATTCTCCTCACCCCGGCACGGCGTTTCAGCCCCCCTCCCCCTCGTGGGGAGGGGTGAGGGGTGGGGGGAACGCCCTTTCCGGCTGACAGAGAGTCCATTGATTTCATATCGATGCCCCTCCGGTGCCTCTTCAGAAAAATTCCACTTTCCAAATCCTTGCAGGCTCAGAGCCCCCCACCCCTTACCCCTCCCCACCAGGGGGAGGGGGGCGGAGAGGCCCTGCCACAGATCAGATGCACCACTGCGGTTCGGCTCATTCCCCTGCCCTGACCTCAGGCCCAATCAGGCCCGCGCCATCTGGATGTCCTTCACGACGATGTCGCCATCGATCACCACGGGCTCGTCATCGAGGAACAGCGAGCAGCCGCGCATCGGGATGTCGAGGTGGCAGGCGGTGTCGTTCGGTCCGCCCAGCTCGTTGTTCGGGCCGGTGGAGAACATGACGTTGCCGTAGAAGCTGCGCGGTTCCATGCCCATGCCTCCGGGGAAGGCGCCCGGCACCATGTTGTGCCACCTGGCATGGGGGTTCATGCCCCAGCCCACATGGCTCATGCCCATACCGCGCGGATCGTTGAAGGCGTCCATGTAGGACTTCACCAGCTCCGCATCGAGGCCGCCGCGAATGTCGCGCACGAAGCCCTTTTCGATGGTGTAGATGATGGGCTCGCGCACATAGATGTTCTGCGGCAGCAGGATGTCGCCCGGCGCCACCACGATCTGCCCGTCCACACCGTCATCATCCCCGCCCGTGAAGACGAAGCCCGAGGGCCAGTGGTCCCAGCGGCCCGGCTCGTCGGTGCAGGCATATTCCGTCACCGTGGGATAGGTGTTCAGCTTGTAGGTCACATCCGTGCCATGGCGCGAGGTGATGCGCATGACTTTCGCCTTGGCCAGCATTTCCCCGGCGATTTCCACCTTTTCGCGGATTTCCCTAGTCGGCAGCATGCGTGCCAGCAGCTCCGGCGGCTCCACGGCGGTGAGAATGCGCGTGCCGGCGGCCTGAATGGCCATCTGCTCGGGCGAGAACAGCAGGAACACGCAGTCGATGAGCATGTCACAGGCCTTCAGCGCTTCCACCGCATCGGGCATGGCGGCAAGGCCGGTGACGCCGACGTTCCAGCCGCTCATCGGCAGCGGCGCGGGCAGGCGCATGTGATACATCAGCGCGCCAAGACGCTGGCCTGCGGCCATGAAGGCATCGGCATAATCAAGCCGGTCGCTGCCCTGCGTCAGGACGATGAGCTTCTCGCCCTCATGCACGCCCGACATCTTCAGCTGATGCAGGCAGATCTCGGTAAAGCTGGCGTGGTCCATGTGCTGTGTCCTCTTTTTGTCTTTTTGGGCTTAAGGCTTGAAATCCATGACGGCGGAGAGGAAGCCCTCCAGATCGTCCCAGGGGATCATGTGCCCGGCCTTTTCGACGATCATCACCTCGATGCCCGGCGAAAGCTGGCAGATCTCCGCGATATCCTCCTTGCCGATCACCGCAGCCCCGCCCGCCACCACGAGGCGCATGGGAAGGCGCAGATGCGGCAAGTCGGCGTGGATGTCGTCCGTGTGGAAGCCGTCATAGGCGGTGCGGATTGCGTCGAGCTGGCAGGTGTGCAGCCACTCGGCGCGGATCGCGTTCTGCTCGTCCGTCCAGGTGGGGCAGAAGCGGCGAATGTCCTCGCCCGAACAGCCCTTCTGCGCCATGAGGATGGAATCCTCATACCAGTTCCAGGCCGAAGGATAGGCCCGCCGACCGGGGCCGGAGACCGGCGGGTCCACCAGCACGAGGCCGGAGAAGGCCTCCGGCGCCTTGCGGGCCGCGCGGATGGCGGTGCGGGCGCCCATGGAATGGCCCAGCACCACCGGCTTGCCGAGGCCGGCGGCTTCCGCCACCGCAATGGCATCTTCCGCCATGGCATCGAGCGAATAGTCGAGCGCCCCTGCTTCACTCAGGCCGCGGCCGCGCACGTCCAGCACATACACGTCGAAAGCCTCAGCGAGGCGTTCGGCGACAAAGCCCCAGGTCACCGCCGGCGAGGTGATGCCCGGAATGAGCAAGAGCGAAGGCCCGTTGCCGGCGTGATGCACCAGATGCTGGCGAATGCCATTGGCGTGAACGTTGTAGCCGCGTGCCATCACCCGCCCCCTCAATATGCGCCGGACAGCAGCGTGCCGCCGCCGGGAACGCGGGTGTCGAGATCCAGCGCTTTCAGCATCTGCCATGTGGTGGCGATGGCCGCCGTCAGCACCGGCTTGCCGGTGATGGCTTCCGCCATGGGCACGGCCGGCAGCGAGGGCATCTGCACGCAGGCGGACAGAACCACCGCATCCACGTCATCAGTCTTCATGCCCTTGACGATGCCCGGCAGGTTCATCGGGTCATGGGCGGCAACGGCCAGATTGTCCGGGATTTCCAGCGCCCGCCAGTCGCTCACCTCGATGCCCTCATTGCGGATATAGGCAACGACCAGCTCCGTCAGCGGCTTCATGTAGGGAGCAACAAGCGCGATTTTCCTCGCGCCGATCGCCCGCAGACCCTCGACCAGCGCCCCGGCGGAGGTGACCACCGGCGCAGCATTGCCGTTCTCGACCGTCACGCCATGCAGGCGGGTCTGGCTCTGGCAGTGATAGCCAAGGCCCATGGCCATGATCGCCACGAGGCAGGCGTAACCCATCACGTCAACGCGGGCGTCGGAAAGCTCCAGCGCGCAACGGTCGCTGTCCGCATCCATCGCCGCCAGCTCTTCCTTGGTCACGTGCTTCATGCGCATGCGGGAGGAGTGGAAGGTAAACCGCTCCGGCGCAATCTGCTCGCGCATGCGCAACAGCGCCGGGATTTCCGTTTCCATCGTCACGTTCGAGCTCGGGACGATCTGCCCGATACGGTAGGTCTTCATGCCTGTGGCTCCCTCCATTCACTGGAAGCCACGTTAATTATTCATTTGAATAATAACAAGCCCATTTTTTCGGCAGCGCTTGAAGATGGTCAGCGGACGGGAATGAAGCCACCCCGGCACGGCTTCTCCGCTCCCCTCCCCCTCGTGGGGAGGGGTGAGGGGTGGGGGGGCTCTGAGCCGAAAACTATATGAAAGACAGATAGATACCTGAAAAGGCATCACGAGGGGTAGCCATCTGAAATCAATGGACACTCTACCAGACGGAAAGGCTTCCCCCCACCCCTAACCCCTCCCCACGAGGGGGAGGGGGGCTGAGACGCCGCGCCAGAGTAACCAGACTGCTGGCTCTCCCCAAACCGTCTTTGGCTTCAAACACGATGTGTGCATGCAGTAGCCCCACGAGGGGGAGGGGGGCGGAAAGGCCGTGCCCGATTGGCGAAATTACAAACTTTCCCCAAAACCCCGCCCAATCACAACGGCGCGCGCAGTCCGGCGGAGAGGAAGCGGACCAGATGGTCCAGCATCTCGTCCTTGCCGAAGGCGGTGAGGTGGCCTTCCGTGAGGTCGCCGATGCGGCCCAGATCATTGAGCATGAAGAGATAGGCGCCGACGAGGAAGGCCATGCGCACGCTGATGATATCCTTCGGCACATGCGGCAGGATGCGGGAAAGAACCGCGATGTAGCGCTTGACCGAAGCGTCATAGACCTCACGGCGCAGGCGCAGCGCGTGTTCTTCCGGCTCGGCATGGAGCCGGGCCTGCATGGCGACAAAAGCGGCACCGTTGGGCCCGGAATATTTCATGTCCCACTGGGGCTTCAGATAGGCAAAGACCACATCCTCCACCGTGGGCGTTTCGGTGAATTCCAGCAGCCGGTCGAGATTGACATGCCGGTGCCCGGCCAGCACCCCGCCCCGGCGGCGGAAGCACTCATCGAAGAGATCCACCTTGGAGCCGAAATAGTAGCGGATCAGCCCCTGATTGACCCCGGCGCGGGCCGCGATATCGCGCAGGTTCGCGCCCTCAAAGCCCGCCTCGGCAAAGGCCAGCTCCGCATGGTCGAGGATCTGGTCCTTCAGATCCGGCGCCGCACCGGCCTGCTCGCCCCGCGCCGGACGCCCCGGCCCGCGCGGCTTGGACCGCTTAGCCGCGCCTGATTTCGCCTTCGCGTCTGCCGCAGGTGTCTTGCTGGTTTCCGCCACGCGGATTTCCTCATGTCTCGTGTCTGGCCCCAACCGGAGGGCCGTGTTTGCATTGGATGGCCAGAGAAGGAAAGCGCCCTCCTCTTGCCGCAGCACCCCTGGGGCCTGCGTCCTGGCCATTCCGGCGTGGCGCTTCAGCCCCCCTCCCCCTCGTGGGGAGGGGTGAGGGGTGGGGGGGGAAGCCTTTCCGGCTGGCAGAGTATCCATTGCTTCCCTTCTCCAGCTTCTTCAGGAAAAGTTCTGCTTTCCAATCCCTTGCAACCTCAGAGCCCCCCACCCCTTACCCCTCCCCACGAGGGGGAGGGGGGCGGAGAGGTCCTGCCGTCATCCCGTCAGCCCATCATGCCGGTGCATTCTTCCTCCGCGCGCCCAAAGCCACCATTGCCTCCTCAAGGAGAGAGACGAACTGCTGCCTGACTGGCCACCCCGTGTAAAGACCACCCCAATCAGAGGGCAAAAGATTGCTGACTCATACGCTCATATTATTCATATGAATAATTAAATCAGCCGCTTCAGCAAGGCAAGGAAGGTTGCCTGCTCGTCTGGTGAGAGCGGCGCAAGCGTTGCCTCGGTGATGGCGCGCATTTGCGGCACAATCTCGTCCAGCAGATCGCGGCCCGCCTGCGTGGTGGAGAGCAGATGGCGGCGCTTGTCCTCGCCGTCCTTTTCCAGCCGGATCAGCCCGCGCGCGATCAGCCGCGTGACGACCCCCTTCGTCGTCGCCGCATCCATGCCCGCCATTCGCCCCAGCGCATTCTGCGACACCGGTCCGCGCACCTCGCGCAGGCGGAACAGGGTGGAAAACTGCGTTGCCGTCAGGCCTCCGGTCATCCGCTCGGAGAAAATCGCCATGTGCCGCTGATAGGCAAGGCGCAGCAGGAATCCCGCCTGCTCGTCCAGCACATAGGCCTTCTCACTGGC
Organism: Pannonibacter sp. CBAS1226; assembly: GCF_055685825.1. Lineage (NCBI taxonomy): Bacteria > Pseudomonadati > Pseudomonadota > Alphaproteobacteria > Hyphomicrobiales > Stappiaceae > Pannonibacter > Pannonibacter sp. CBAS1226. Next base: position 91,381 of record NZ_JBVOUO010000011.1, read on the forward strand.
CTTGTCATTTCCGGATGCTGTCATCAGCCCGCAGTCTCCCCGCCGGTCTTTTTTTGTTTGAATCTGCCTTATCACGAGTTCCGCAGCAAAGGTTGCAGTTTCGCATGAGCATCAGTCCGGATGCCGCTCTGCCCAGGGCGCGGCGTGGGCAAAATTTCCACCTGCACAGCATTTGCGCAAAAATAAGTATCATCCCGTAAAAATTCGTTTGCATACATACAAATTTTTTGCTCAACTCATGTCAACGCTCCCCCGAGAGAGCGATCCAGAGGGTACCATGACCGACACGTTCTGCCTGACCGTGAACGGGGCACGCCACGTGCTGCCGCATCCGGAAGACCGCACGCTTCTCGATATCCTGCGCAGCGAGCTGAAGCTGACGGGGGCGAAGTATGGCTGCGGCATGGCCCAGTGCGGAGCTTGTACCGTGCTGGTGAATGGCAGGCCAGCCCGCGCCTGCGTGCTGCGCGCCGCCCGCGCCGCAGGGTGCGAAATCACCACGCTGGAAGGCCTCGCCGATGCGGAAACCGGCGCGCTATCCCCCGTGCAGCAGGGCTTTCTGGAGTGTGAGGGGGCGCAGTGCGGCTATTGCCTCAATGGCATGGTGATGACCGCGACCGCTCTTCTGGCAGACAATCCCTCTCCGTCACGCGAGGAAATCCGCGCCGCCCTGCGGCATAACCTGTGCCGCTGCGGCACCCATCTGGAAATCATCGCCTCCGTCGAGCGCGCCGCCGAACTCATGCGCGGAGGTGCATCATGAGCCCCGCTGCCCCTGCCCTCATCATCCACGAGGACCGGCCCAATGGCCGCGCCGTCTATCTGCATCTTGCGGCAGACGGCAGCGCCACCGGCTTCAACGGCCATGTGGATCTTGGCACCGGCATTGAGACGGCGCTGGCGCAGATCGTTGCCGAAGAGCTGGATCTGCCGCTCGGCGCCGTGCGCATGGTGCTGGGCGACACGGCGCTGACGCCGGATCAGGGGCCGACGATTGCCTCCGAAACCATTCAGGTGGCCGCCATCCCGCTGCGCCTTGCCGCCGCGCAGGCCCGTGCGGTGCTGGCCGCAGAGGCCGCCCGCCGCTTCAACGCCCCGGCGGATGCGCTGCGGCTGGAGGCAGGCCGCGCCGACTGGCAGGACAAGAGCCTCACCTATGCCCAGCTGCTGGAGGGCCTCAGCCTCGATCTGCCGCTGGATCGTTCCGTACCAGTCAAGGCCCCGGCGGAGTACCGCATCGTCGGCCAGAAGACCGGGCGGCGTGACCTGCCGGAGAAGCTGCGCGGCCAGCATCCCTATATCCACGATCTGGATGTGCCCGGCATGGTGCATGGCCATGTCATCCGCCCGCCCTATGCCGGGCGCGACAGCGGCAGTTTCATCGGCCACAGCCTAATCAGCTTTGACGAGGCCGCCGTGCGGGGCATGCCGGGCTTCATCGCCATCGTGCGGCAGGCGGATTTTCTGGCGGTGGTGGCGGAGCGGGCCGATCAGGCGGAGGCGATCGCTCAGGCCCTGCCCGTGCACTGGCGCATGCCGCCGGAGCTGCCGGACATGGCCAGCCTGCGCCAGACGCTGAAGGACCATCCCTCAACGCCCCGCCCGCTGGACCAGACCGGAAACTTCGCCCACGGCATCAGTGAATGCGATGTGGCGCGTGAGCGCACTTACATCTGGCCCTATCACGAGCACGGCTCCATCGGCCCCTCCTGCGCCATTGCCGACTGGGCGGAGGGGCAGCCGGTGGTCTGGTCCGGCACGCAGAACCCGCACATGCTGCGCGGTGATCTCGCCGTGCTGGTGGATCTGCCGCCGGAGGCCATCGAGATCCGCCGCTATCAGGCCGCCGGCTGCTATGGCCGCAACTGCGCCGATGATGTCTGCGGCGACGCGCTGCTGCTCTCCCGCGCCATCGGCCAGCCGGTGCGCGTGCAGCTGACCCGGGCGCAGGAGCACCTGTGGGAGCCCAAGGGCGCGGCGCAGCTGATGGAAGTGCACGGCGGCATGAAGGCGGGCAGCCTGCACGCCTATGCCATCGACACCTGGTATCCCTCCAACCGCGGGCCCAATCTGGCGCTGCTGCTGACCGGGCGCGTCAGCCCCGAGCCGCGTCCTTCCGACATGGGCGACCGCACCATCATTCCGCCCTACCGGGTGCCGCACAAGCGCATCACCGTGCATGACATGGCGCCCATGGTGCGCGCCGCCTGGATGCGCGGCGTCTCGGCCCTGCCGAACACCTTTGCCCATGAAAGCTTCATCGACGAAATGGCTTTCGAGGCGGGGGAAGATCCGGTCGATTTCCGTCTGCGGCATCTCGATGATCCCCGGCAGGCCGAACTGGTGCGGCGCACGGCGGCAGAGGCGGGCTGGTCCGCCCGCAGCGGCCCGCGCCTGCGGCGCGAGGGGCGCATGGCCTATGGTCAGGGCTTTGCCTTTGCCACCTATGTGCATGGCACCTTCCCCGGCGTTGCCGCCGCCTCCGCCGCCTGGGTGGTGGATGTGGCGGTGGACACGGAGACGGGCGAAGTCACCCTGACGCGCATCTTCATCGGGCAGGATCAGGGCCTTGTCATCAACCCGGACGGGGTGCGCCAGCAGATCCACGGCAACGCGGTGCAGACCGCCAGCCGCGTGATGCTGGAAGAAGTCACCTTCGACGAGATTTCCCCCACGCCGCAAAGCTGGGCGGCCTATCCGATCCAGACCTTCCCCGCCGTGCCGGACATCAGCACCATGCTGATTGCCCGCCCGGAAGACCCGCCGCTGGGTGTGGGCGAAAGCGCCGCCGTGCCAAGCGCTGCGGCCATCGCCAATGCCATTTTCGATGCCACGGGCTTGCGCCTGCGCGAGGTGCCCTTCACGCCGGAAAAGATGCGCAGCGCCCTTGCCGCCCATGGCTTTGACGGTGCCGCCGCCCTGCCCGGCCCTGCTTCTGGGAAAAAGAACCACAGCCTGCGCCGCAAGCTGCTGGGCCTTGGCACGGTGCTGGGCGGCGCGCTCACCTTCGGCGCGGTTGCCCTGCCGCTCAACCGGCCCATTGCGCCGGTGGCCCCTTCCGCTCCCGCTTCCTTCTCGGCGGAAACGCTGGAGCGCGGACGGCAGGTGTTTGCCCTTGGCAACTGCGCCAGCTGCCACACGGCGGAAGGCGGCATCGCCAATGCGGGCGGGCGGCCCGTGGTCACGCCCTTTGGCACCATCTACAGCACCAACCTGACGCCGGACGCAGAGACCGGCCTTGGCCGCTGGAGCTTCGAGGCCTTCGACCGGGCCATGCGCCACGGCATCAGCCGCGACGGGCACAATCTCTATCCGGCCTTCCCCTACACATCTTTTGCCAAGATGTCGGGCGAGGACATGCTGGCGCTCTACGCCTTCCTGCAGACGCTTGCGCCCGTCAGCCAGATGGCGCCGCAGGCGCAGATGATCGCCCCGGCCAACCTGCGCCCGGCGCTGTCCGTGTGGAACCTGCTCTATCACGATGCAAGGCCCTTCATGCCCGAGCCAGCCAAGGGCGAGGTGTGGAACCGGGGCAAGTATCTGGTGGAAGCCGCCGGCCATTGCTCCGCCTGCCACGCCCCGCGCAATGCCGCCGGGGCTGAAATGCCGGAGCTGACGGGGGCCATGATCAAGGGCTGGTACGCGCCTGCGCTCGCCGGAGCGGAGGCCACCGCCAGAGGCTGGGACGAGGACACGCTCTTTGCCTATCTGCGGACCGGCCATTCGGAAGCCGCCACCGCCTCCGGCCCCATGGCCGAGGTGACCGCCAGCCTCACCGCCCTGCCGGACAGCGACATCCGCGCCATGGCCACCTATCTCGCCTCTCTGGGGGAAGGCGATCCGAAGGCAGCGATGACTCCCGTAACGGAAGCTTCTCCCGCACCCGGACCAGGCAGCCGCATCTATGACAGCGCCTGCGCCGTCTGCCACGAGCCGGCCATTTCCGGCACGGTCACCGCCGCCCTCTCCCCGCTCAGCCGCTCCCCCGCCCTGCGCGCCCCAAAGCCGGACGCGCTCTACTCGGTTCTGGACGAGGGCGTCCGCGCCCCCGATGGCCTCGCCTTGCGCGACATGCCCTCCTTCCACGGCGAGCTGACCGCCAGCAACCGCGAGGCGCTGGCCACCTACCTCCGCCACCGCTTCGCCCCGGACCTGCCGCCATGGTGAGAGGGGAGAGATTCGAATGGCCGGAGCTGGGAAGCGGGCAGTCCCGCGAATGGCTGCAGCGCCCCTCTCCCCCCATGCTGAACCAGCTTCATGGCAGGGCATCTCCGCCCCCCTCCCCCTGGTGGGGAGGGGTAAGGGGTGGGGGGCTCTGAGCCGGAAACGATATGAAAGACAGACAGATACCAGAAAAGGCACCGGAGGATCAGAGGTATGAAATCAATGAACACTCCGCCAGCCGGAAAGGCCTTTCCCCCCACCCCTAA
>NZ_JBVOUO010000012.1:0-93047 GCF_055685825.1 Pannonibacter sp. CBAS1226
GGCTGAAACGCTGTGCCGGAATGACCAGAAGGCAGGCTTTCCTCAAACCATGACCGGGAAGCCTGACTGGTTGTCCGTTGCAAACACGGCCCTCTTGCGGGGAGGGAGGCTGAAACTCTCTGTTGCGAACACGTTCGTCACCGCCACAAACCATCTGCAACTGCCGTATGAACCTCACAGCAAAAGCCGATCAAAGCCCTCCGTCAAACTTCCCCGTCATCCTCCACCGCCGCAGAGCGGGCGTGCCATTCGGCGTGGGAGGCGATGTCGGTGGCGGCGGGGCGGTAGTCGACGCGGGTGAGGTAAAGCCCGTCCGGCGGCGCGACGGGGCCGCAGGCCTTGCGGTCACGGGCGGCAAGGGCCTCGCGCACGGTATCTGCCGTCCAGCGCCCCTCACCCACCAGCCGCAAGGTGCCCACCATGGAGCGCACCTGATTGTGCAGAAAGGAGCGGGAGGAGCATTCGGCAATCACGAAGTCCCCTTCCCGGCGGACGCTGAAGGTCTCAAGCGTCTTTTCCGGGCTCTTCGCCTGGCACCGGGTGTGGCGGAAGGTTGTGAAGTCGTGATGGCCGATGAAGACCTGGCTGGCCTCGTGCATCGCCTCCACATCCAGCGGCTGCTTCACGTGCCAGGCCAGGCCTTTCTCGAAGGTCAGAGGTGGCAGGCGGTTGAGGATGCGGTAGCGGTAGGCGCGGCGGATGGCGGAAAAGCGGGCGTCAAAGCCTTCATGCATCTTCTCGCAGGCAAGGATAGCGACCGGGTCCGGCTGGCAGTGGAAGTTCATCGCCCCCATCACGGTTTCGGCCGGCCAGTCCTTTTCGAGATCCACATGCGCCACCTGACCCGTGGCATGCACGCCCGTATCGGTGCGCCCGGCCCCGCCAATGGCAACCTCCTCACCGCTGAAGGCCTTGACGGCACGCTCCAGCACGGCCTGCACGGAAGGGCCATTGGCCTGCCGCTGCCAGCCGCAGAAGGGACGGCCGTCATATTCGATGGTCAGCTTGTAGCGGGGCATCGGCCTACTCGAATTTCCTGATCTATTCGAATTCCTGGAAGGGCGTAGCGAAGCTCACTTCCACCGGCAAATGCTCGCGCCCGGCATCCGTCAGCGCCAGCGCCATGAAGGCAGCCCCGGCATAGGGCGCCTGCACTTGCTTTGCCAGGTCCGCATCGAACCCAAAGCGCGGGTAATAGGCGGGCGGGCCCAGCACCAGAACAAGATCCTCGCCCTGCTGGCGCAGTTCATTGAGCCCGGCATTGATCAGCGCCGAGCCGATCCCAAGCTTCTGAAGTTCAGGCAGCACAGAGACGGGAGCAAGGCAGGAGATCTGCAGCCGGTGGCCGGCGCCTGCCCCGGTCACCCGGCTGAAGGCGACATGTCCGAGAAGCCGTCCGTCATCGCCTTGTGCCACCAGTTCCACCAGCAGCGCCCCGCAGTGGCGCAGATTATACACCAGCCGGGCCTCGGACGGCTGGTTGAAAGCGGCGGTGATGACACCGGCCGCCTCCTGCTCGTCGGCCTGCGTGAGCGGGCGGACCGTGAAGGCGGGGCTGTTCTGCGCTGCAGTCATCACCGGATGCTCCCTCAATCTCAACAAACGCCGCTCAACCAACCCGCTCGCCGGCAGCGAGCTTGGCGCCGCGCTGGAACTCTTCGCCGCCCATCGGCTTCTTGCCGGCACGCTGCACGTTGACGAGGCGCACCGCGCCCTCGCCGCAGGCGATTACCGGCGCACCGTCCACGGACAGCACCTCGCCCGGTGCGCCCTGCCCTTCGGCCAGCGCCGAGCGCAGCACCTTCACCCGCTCCGCCGTGCCGGCAATCACCGGCTCGCACCAGGCGCCGGGGAAGGGCGAGAGGCCGCGAATATGATTGTGGACCTCGCGGGCGGGCCGCGTCCAGTCGATCCGCGTTTCCGCCTTGCTGAGCTTCTTCGCGTAGGTCACGCCCTCTTCCCCCTGCGGCACCTGCGCCAGCGCATTGCGCGACAGGGCGGCCAGCGCCCGCACGATCAGATCGCCGCCCAGCGCCGACAGACGGTCATGCAGGTCGCCTGCGGTCATGTCCGGGGTAATCGCCACGGTTTCAGACATGCAGACCGGGCCGGTGTCCAGCCCCTCTTCCATGCGCATCACCTGCACGGCGGTTTCCGTGTCACCGGCCATGATCGCCCGGTTGATCGGGGCAGCCCCGCGCCAGCGCGGCAGAATGGAGGCGTGGATATTCAGGCAGCCCTCGCGCGGGGCATCCAGAATGGCCTTCGGCAGCAGCAGGCCATAGGCAACGACCACGGCCACATCCGCATCATGCCCGGCAAAGACGCCCTGCTCGTCCGCACCCTTGAGGCTGAGCGGGGTAAAGACCGGAATGCCCAGCGCTTCTGCCGCCTCATGCACCGGTGACTTCTTCAGCTCCATGCCGCGGCCGGCAGGGCGCGGCGGCTGGCTGTAGCAGGCCACCACGTCATGCCCCTGCCCCACGATTTCCATAAGGGCCGGCACGGAGAAATCGGGCGTACCCATGAAGACGATGCGAAGTGTCATGCGCTGCTTCCGAAAATCTGGGCGGGGCCGCGATGGCCCGGAAAATGCGAACGGCCCGCGATGGGCCGTCTGCCGTGTCAGGGTTTGCCCGTGGTGCGGGCCTGTTTCTGGAACTTCTTCACCACCCGGTCGCGCTTCAGCTTCGACAGGTAGTCGATGAAGAGCTTGCCGTTGAGATGGTCCAGCTCGTGCTGGATGCAGGTGGCCAGCAACCCGTCAGCCAGAAGCTCCTGCTGCGCGCCTTCCCGGTTCTGGAAGGTCACGCGCACGGAGGCCGGGCGCTCCACGTCATCGTAATACTCGGGGATCGACAGGCAGCCTTCCTGATAGACCGACAGTTCCGGCGAGGACCAGACGATTTCCGGGTTGATGAAGACCATGGGCGCCTTCGGCTGGTCTTCCTTGGCCACATCCAGCACGAAGATGCGCTGCAGCACCCCGATCTGGCTGGCGGCAAGGCCGATGCCCGGCGCGTCATACATGGTGTCCAGCATGTCGTCGGCCAGCTGGCGGATGTCATCTCCAACAGCAGTAACAGGCGCGCAGACCTGCCGCAGCACGGGATCGGGAAGGGTGATGATGGTGCGTTTCGTCATGTGATCCAGATAGGCAAAGGCGGTTAGCCGGTCAACGCGTTTCCGCAAGCTTTCGCATGCCGGAGCACCAGCTTTTGGTCTTCTGTGGCCTGCGCCCCGCCTGTGCAAGGCAGAGTCTGCGCCCAAGGGCGAATCGTTCTATGTTTGTTTCATGCAAGACACAGTTTTCACCTTCGGCACCCGACCCGTCAGCCTGCTGGAAGCCAGCGTTCTCGCCGCGCTTCTTTTGCTGGCTTTTATCACCCTTCTGGTGGTCAGCGCCCTGCGCCAGATCAAGGCACGGGCCACGAGCGAGGCCATTGCGGCGGACAGGATCGAGGATCTGGAGGAGCATCTGGCCCGGATGCTGCGCTCGCAGGGGGAAATCACCGGGCGCATGCAGACCATGGCCGAGGTGTTCTCCAGCCGGCAGGGCGACATGATGCGTGCCGTCAACGAGCGGCTGGACGGCATGGGCCACAAGCTGGGCCTCTCCATGGCCGACACCACCCGCCAGACCCACGATGGCCTGCGCCAGCTGCACGAGCGGCTGGCGGTGATCGACCGGGCGCAGAAGACCATCGCCGATCTCTCCGGTCAGGTCGGCCAGCTGCAGGCGATCCTTGCCAACAAGCAGACGCGCGGTGCCTTCGGGCAGGGACGGATGGAAGCCATCATTCAGGACCAGCTGCCCCCCTCCGGCTACAGCTTTCAGGCCACACTCAGCAGCGGCTCACGGCCCGACTGCCTGGTGCACATGCCCAACGGCGCTCCCCCGCTGGCCATCGACGCCAAGTTCCCGCTGGAGGCCTTCAACCTCCTGCGCAAGGCCCAGTCTGAGGAGGAGCAGAAACAGGCACAGGCACAGTTCCGGCGTGACTTCACCAAGCATATTCTGGACATCCGGGAGCGCTACCTCATCCCCGGCGAAACGCAGGACACCGCCTTCCTGTTCGTGCCCTCGGAAAGCGTCTTTGCGGAACTCAACGAGAATTTCGAGGATCTGGTGCAGAAGGCCCACCGGGCCCGCGTGGTCATCGTCTCCCCGTCGCTGCTGATGCTGTCCATTCAGGTCATTCAGGCGGTGCTGCGCGATGCCCGCATGCGCGAGCAGGCGCATCTCATTCAGGCCGAAGTCGCCCATCTCACCGCCGATATCGCCCGCCTCAACGACCGCACCGGCAAGCTGCAGGCGCATTTTGCGCAGGCCAGCAAGGACATCGACCAGATCCTCATCTCCACCGACAAGATCTCCAAACGCGGCCGCAGGATCGAGGATCTGGATCTCGGCGAAGTGCGAGGCGAGGCTGTTGCTTCTTCAGGGGAGCGTGTGCGGCTGATGGCGGGGGAGGAGTAGAGGCGGCCCACCCGCCGGAAATAGCTGGTTCCAGGCCGGAAACTGGCTCTGAGTCACCCCGGCCAAGCGCAGCGCGAGCCGGGGGCTACTCGCTTGCAGAGAGATGCCGGTGTCCGGAACTGCGCGGCAGACACCAGCCCGGTACACGCCTCTGCGCCAGGCTTCAGTTTCACCGCTCTGCGAGCGAGTGGTCCCCGGGTCTGCGCTTCGCTCCGCCCGGGGTGACCGCCTGAGTGGAACAGGAAGGCAGTGCACCCTTGCAATCTCTCACCCCTCACAGCCGCCGGATCGAGGTCAGTGCGCCGTATTCCTTGGCGCCGATGCGGGCAAGGGCGGCGTCGAGGGGTTCCTGCGAAACGGTCATGGTGTAACCGTTGGCATGGGTGAGGACTATGGGGCTGCTGAGCACACCCACATGGCCGCGCCAGAATAGCAGGTCTCCGCGCCGCAGATCCTGCGGCAGCGGGCCGCCTTCCGCGAAATCCAGAGGCACACCGGCTTCGGCTTCCTGCATGTCGCTGTCGCGCGGCAGGGCATGTCCGGCAAAAGACGCGCAGAGCTGGATGAGCGCCGAACAGTCGAGGCCCAGCGAGGACTTGCCACCCCACAGATACGGCGTGCCCAGAAGGCTTTCGGCAATCGCCACCCAATCCGGCTCGACGCCGCCCACCGGCACCAGATGGCCCGCCACCACAGCCGAACCGTCAGACAACAGCGCATAGGCAAGGCCGCGCGTTTCCGACTGCCCCAAGACACGAACCTTCGCACCGAGAGACAGATGCCCAAGAGCCGGAAGCCGCAGGTCCGCCCCCGGATAGCGGAAGGTGCGAAGCGCCCTCACCACATGGGTGGCCTCTTCCACCGGCGCCAGCGCATCGGAAGGAAGCCAGCCGACATAGCCGTCGCCGTCCAGCTGGCCCCAGACCCAGCCCTCGGATGTGGTTTCATAGACCATCACCGTTTCGCCATGGAGCGCCTGCGTGTCCAGTCCGCAATCGGGGCGCGGCTCCTTGCGCAGGGCCACCACATCCGCCGCAATGCGCATGCGTTCGCCATCGGCAAAGCGGCGCGGGCTCACCCGTCCCTCATAGGCGCGGGCGGCTAGATCCGGGCGCACGGGATGGCGGCGGCGGTCGAGCGTGTCAGACATGGAGGGCCCTCAAAGCAAATCGAAGCAGGAAGATCAGCGCGGCAATTCCTTGGCCTTTTCGGACACCAGATCGCCCAGCCGGTCAAGATAAAGCGCGCCGTCCACGGTGCGGGTGATGATGACGTTGCGCTTGTCGGCCTCGTCGCGCTTGCGCGAGAGAAGGCGCATGCTGCCCAGCGTGTCCAGCGCCCGGGTGATGGCGGGCTTGGTCACGTTCAGCTTGGCCGCCAGCCCGCGCACGGTGTGCGGAGGCGGCTCCAGATAGACCGTGAGCAGGATCGTCATCTGACGGGCGGAGAGATCCTGTTCCCCGTCACGCACCAATTCCAGATTGACTTCGTGCCACAGCCTGAGCGCCTGCGAGGCGCGGATGTCCACTGCCATATGCGGCGCTTCCCCGAATCCCGTTCAGATCCGGAGAAGAGCACAAAATCGTTTCGGATGCGTTATTTCTTTCCGCCGTAGCGTGCTTCCAGCAGGGAGAACAGCGCCCGGATCGCCTGTGCCTCGCCGCCATAGGGCTTGCCGGGCCGCTCGATCGGTGTCCAGGCGAAGATGTCGAAATGCGCCCAGGCCTTGGCTTTTGCAACGAAGCGGGACAGGAACAGCGCCGCCGTCACCGACCCGGCAAAGCCGCCGCCGGACTGGTTGACGTTGTTCATGTCGGCAGTCTTGCTGTCGAGATACTTCATGTAGGGCTGCCACAGCGGCAGGCGCCACAGCGGATCATTGACCTTTTCCGCGTGGGCCGCGACTTCGCCCGCCAGAGCTTCGTCAGCGGTGTAGAAGGGCGGCAGATCCGGGCCGAGGGCGACACGTGCCGCACCGGTCAGCGTTGCCATGTCGATCAGCAGATCCGGCTCTTCCTCATCGGCCAGCGTCAGCGCATCAGCCAGCACCAGACGGCCTTCGGCATCCGTGTTGCCGATCTCGATGGTCAGGCCCTTGCGGCTCGGCAGGATGTCACCGGGGCGGAAGGAGTTGCCCGAGACGGCATTTTCCACCGCCGGAATGAGCACGCGCAGGCGCACCGGCAGGCGGGCATCCATGATCAGCGAGGCAAGGCCCAGCACGTTGGCAGCGCCGCCCATGTCCTTCTTCATCAGCAGCATGGAACTGGACGGCTTGATGTCGAGGCCGCCGGTGTCGAACACCACGCCCTTGCCCACCAGCGTGATCTTCGGATGGCTTTCCTCGCCCCAGCAGCAATCGATGAGGCGCGGCGCCCGCGGGCTGGCGCGGCCCACCGCATGGATCATCGGAAAGCCCTCCTCCAGCAGTGCATCCCCGCTGATGACGCGCGACGCCCCGTCATGGGCGCTGAACAGGGCGCGGGCAGCGCCTTCCAGTTCGTCCGGCCCCATATCATTTGCGGGCGTATTGACCAGATCACGCGCCAGCGACACGGCGCGCACGATCCTGGCCACACGGCTCAGCACCGCCTCATCGGCAATGCGGAAACGCGGCAAAGGCTTGGGCACTTCAGAGCGGTACCGGGCGAACTGGTAAGCCGTCAGGCCGATCGCGACAAGCGCCGTCTCCGCATCCGGGAAGCCTTCGGCCAGCACGTAATCCCCTTCCGGCAGGGCATTTGCCAGTGCGCCCGGCGCAAAAGGATCGATCAGGCCAGTGTCACCAAAGCCGAAGAGGACCGCAGCCTGGGTACCATCGGTGGCCGGAACCAGCAGGATAGATCCGGCAGATGCCTTGTAACCCTGCAGGCTGGCCCATGCCTCCGCCGTCCCGCCAATCCGGGCCAGAACATCGGGCAAGGTGGCCGGAGTTACGGCCTCGACAGGCACGGGCGTCAGGCTCGCATCGCTTGGCAGAAGAGCATGGGGCATGTTCATTTCCTTCCAATGTTCCTCAGGATTAGCACAAGTGGTAATGCTCCGGGCCGATTAATGCAATCACGTGCAAATGCTTCCAGACATTAAGCTTTCGCAATCTGCGGCAGGTTAACCATGCATTAGGGTTAACAAGCTATTTCTGTCATCTGGTCAAATCGGCAGACCTCGCCGCAAGAGCAGGTTGCACAGGGAGCTGGTCATGGAACAGGCTGGGAAACTCCGGACAGGGTATCGCGCCGCAAAGGCTGGCCGCATTGCCATGGCCGCGCTCGCCGTGGTCCTGGCCGCGGGCTGCAACTCCACCCGGCAGCAGACCGGCACGAATTCCACGGCCGCAGCACGCGCCTTCGTGCAGCCAGGGTCCGCTGAAGCGATGCGCGAAGTCTCGGCCTGGGCCAGCGCCTATCAGCGCAGCCCGGACGACCGGCAGGTGATCATCGGCTATGCCAATGCCCTGCGCCGCAACGGCCAGATCGAGCAATCCATGGCCGTGCTGCGCAATGCCATCATCAAGCATGGCTCGGACCGGGACATCGCTTCGGCCTATGGCAAGATCCTCGCCATGAACGGCAACCTGCAGGAAGCGCTGAATGTGCTGCAGAATGCCCAGACCCCGGCCACACCTGACTGGCGCCTGCTGTCCGCGGAAGGCGCGGTGCATGACCAGATGGGTAATCCGCAGCGGGCACGGGCACTCTACAATCAGGCGCTGAAGATCGTGCCGGAAGAGCCGACTGTGCTCAACAATCTGGGACTTTCCTTCCTTCTGGCAGGTCAGGCACCGGATGCGGAATATTATCTGCGCCGTGCTGCCGCGAGCCCGCGTGCCGACAGCCGCATCCGCCAGAACCTTGCGCTGGCGCTGGGTTTGCAGGGTAAATTCGCCGAGGCCCAGCAGGTCGCGCTCAATGAGCTGGATCCGCAGCAGGCTGAGGCCAACATCGCCTATCTGCGCGCCGTCCTCGCTGCCCAGAGCCCGCGGCAGGGCAAGCCCCAGAGACAGGGCTGAGCGGCAAGGCTGAGCGGCACTGCAATCTCAGCGGAAGGTTGCCATCACCTGCATGACCGCAGGCCCCATGATCACGGCAAACAGAACCGGCAGAAAGAAGATGATCATCGGCACGGTCAGCTTCGGCGGCAGGGAGGCTGCCCGCTTCTCCGCCTCCTGCATGCGCTGTTCGCGCACATCATCGGACATGACCCGCAAGGCCTGACCAACCGGCGTGCCGTAACGCTCGGCCTGAATGAGCGCCATGGTGACGTTCTTCACCGCCGGAACGCCTGTGCGGGCCGCCAGATTGAGATAGGCCTGCCGCCGCTCCTGCAGGAACGACAGTTCGGCATTGGTGAGGGTCAGTTCTTCGGCAAGCGGCACCGACTGGACCCCGATCTCCTCTGCCACCCGGCGGAAAGCCGCCTCGATGGACATGCCGGATTCCACGCAGATGAGCATCAGATCCAGCGCATCCGGCCAGGCACGGCGGATGGACAGCTGCCGTTTGGAGATGACATTCTGGACATAGAGATTGGGGAGAAAAGCGCCGACCCCGCCGGCAAAGAGCGCAATGCACAGTTTGGTCAAGGGCGGAAGAGAGGGCGGCATGACCGCAAAGCCGTAAAAAAGCACCAGCACGAAGAGCACCAGCGGCACCACAAGCCTGGACAGCACGAAGGTATAAAGCGGCGCAGGCCCCCGGAAACCGGCCATGCGCAGCTTGTTGTTCGTTTGCTCGTCGGCAAAGGCCGTCTTGAGGTTGAGCCTGTCCACCAGATTGCGGACCCGGTCCTTCGGCTGATTGCGCAAGGAAACCCGGGCCTCGGCCTTCTCGGTGGCAAGGCGGGCTCTTTCACGGGCGCGCATCTTCTCACGCTCGAGCGCAACCGACTTCATCCGGCTCTTCAGGCCATCGCGCTCCAGCACCGGCAGGACCAAGGCAAACACCGTCCCTGCGACCGCAACCATCGTAAGCGCGGCGATGAGAAACTGGGAGTCGAGGAAGAAGCCGAAAAACGTCATGTCTTCCCCCTAGAAATCGAAATTGATCATTTTGCGCATGACGAGCACTCCGATGAGCATCCAGACAGCACTGCCCGCAAGAATGTAATGCCCCCCTGTCGTGGTGAAGAGAAGAATGATGTATTTTGGAGCAACCGTATAAAGGATCAGCGTAACGATAATCGGCAAAGAACCGATAATGGCCGCGGAGGATTTCGCCTCCGCGCTAAGAGCCTTGATCTTGCCTTTCAGCGTCTTGCGGCTGCGCAGAACCTTGGCGAGATTGCTGAGCGCCTCAGACAGACCGCCACCGGCCTGCTGCTGAATGGCAACGACGATCGCAAAGAAGTTGGCTTCCGGCAGAGGGATGCGGTCCGGCATACGGGCAACGGCATCCGTCAGGGATATGCCCATGACCTGGGCCTCGACGATCTTGCGGAACTCGGTCGCCACCGGTTCCCGCGATTCCGCAGCCACAATGCGGATGCAGTCCGTCAACGGAAGCCCGGCCCGGACGCCGCGCACAATAATGTCCACGGCGTTGGGCAACTCGTCGATGAAGTTGTTCAGGCGCCGTTTGCGCCGCATGTTGAGATAGAAGCGCGGCACGCCCAGAGCGCCGACAAAGCCGAGAGCCAGGGCGATCAGCAGCGATCCACCCGAGATGATCAGCCCCAGGAACAGCAAGACTGCGGCGCATGCGGCGCTGAAATACAGGAAATGCTTGCGCTCCCAGTCGAGCCCCGCCTGTTCCATCCGCGCGGCAAGCGTCAGGCTGCTGGCTTTCTTCTGCCGCGCCTTCTGCTTGTCCTCAAACTCCTTGAGCTGGTCCTGCACCGATTTGCGGCGGCGGTCCGCGTCGCGCTGCGGACGGCGGTCGGCAGCAATCACGTCCCGCGCGGCGATGGTCTCAAGGCGCTCCTTGCTCTTGCGTGATCCGTTGAGCAGCGGCTCCAGCAGCACATAGAGGATGCCGCCGATGCTGAAGGCAACCAGCAGCGCTGCCGCCAGATTGGCCGTCTCCGGGCTCAGGGTGATGCCAAAGATCTCCATCAGCCCATCTCCGGCGCTTCGGAGGCATCAAGTGCCGCAGCCAGCCGCTGTTCCTCGCCGTAATAACGGGCACGGTCCCAGAACCGCGGACGGCCAATGCCAGTGGACCGGTGGCGGCCGAGAATGCGGCCCTGCGCATCTTCGCCCAGGATGTCGTACAGGAAGATGTCCTGCGTGATGATCACATCGCCTTCCATGCCCATCACCTCGGTGACGTGGGTGATGCGGCGGGACCCATCACGCAGGCGCGCGGCCTGCACGACCACGTCGACGGAAGACACGATCATCTCGCGCAGGGTTTTGGAGGGCAGCGAGAAGCCGCCCATGGTGATCATCGACTCAAGACGCGACAGGGCTTCACGCGGCGAGTTGGCGTGCAGTGTGCCCATCGAGCCGTCATGACCGGTGTTCATGGCCTGCAGCAGATCGAAAGCCTCCGGTCCGCGCACTTCGCCGACGATGATGCGTTCCGGGCGCATGCGCAGGCAGTTCTTGACGAGATCACGCATGGTGACTTCGCCTTCCCCTTCAAGGTTCGGCGGCCGGGTTTCAAGCCGGACCACATGGGGCTGCTGCAGCTGCAGTTCGGCCGAGTCTTCGCATGTGATGATGCGTTCGGACGTGTCGATATAGGCGGTGAGACAGTTCAGCAGCGTCGTCTTGCCCGAGCCCGTGCCCCCCGAGACCAGCACGTTGCAGCGCGAGCGGCCGATGATCTGCAGCACCACAGCGCCTTCCGCCGAGATCGATCCATAGCGGACAAGCTGGTCGAGCGTCAGCTTGTCGCGCTTGAACTTGCGGATGGTGAGAGCCGGCCCGTCAATGGCAAGCGGCGGCGCAATGACGTTGACGCGCGAGCCGTCCGGCAGGCGGGCGTCGCAGATCGGGCTCGATTCATCGACACGGCGGCCCACCTGGCTGACGATGCGCTGGCAAATGTTCATCAGCTGCGCATTGTCGCGGAAGGCAATGCCCGTCTTCTGCATCTTGCCGCCGGTTTCGATGTAGACCGTATGGGCGCCATTGACCATGATGTCGGCAATGTCGTCACGTGCCAGCAGCGGCTCCAGCGGCCCGTAGCCCAGAACGTCGTTGCAAATGTCCTCCAGCAGGTCTTCCTGCTCGGAAATGGACATGACCACGTTCTTCAGCGCGATGATGTCATTCACCACATCGCGGATTTCATCGCGCGCATCTTCCGGCCCGAGGCGGCTCAGCTGCGACAGGTCGATCGCCTCGACGAGTGCGCTGAAAATCGCTGCCTTCGTGGCGTAATATTCAGGTGAGCGCTTGCGCAGGCGGTCTTCCGCCGGCGGCTCTGCTGGCGGAGGAGAGGCCTGCGCAGCAGGTCTTGCAGCCGCAGCAGGAACATCCCGCAGATCATTGATCAGCTGAGCAGCCTGATCCGGCGCACGCGAAGCCGGTGCCGCCGGACGGATCTGACCGCCCTGCTCCGTTCCGCTTGTTGGGGTACCGCGCCTGCCAAACATCTGCAGCTCTTGCTCCTGATACCAAGGCCCTGAGATGCTGGCGCATCTCGCCTTGAATGTGCTCATGCGCCGCAAGGGCTTGACCATCTCTCAAAGAGCCAGGCTCATCGACAGATGGTGTAAGGCCTTCAGGCCATTACTTGCCCTTCCTGAGCAGATCCATAAGGGCCGCCACCGGCGAGCGCCGGCCCCGCTTGATTTCACCCCGGCCCGATACGGTATGGGCGATCTGCGAAATCAGGTCATTCACCGCGTGGCGGGAATCCAGTTCACCAATCATCTGCCCGTTGTTGGCCGCGGTTCCGAACAGATGCGGATCAAAGGGAATGGCTGCCAGAACCGGGAGATTGAGCGCCTTGGCAAATTCTTCCGGCTTGATTTCAGGCCGCTTCGGCATGCCGACCCGGTTCAGCACCAGATGGGGCGGATGGTCGTTGGGACGCATCTGCCGCAGCGTATCGACCAGGTTCTTGGCATTGCGCAGGTTTGCCAGGTCCGGTTCGGCCACCATCACAACATCGTCGGAAATCTGCAGCAGATGACGGACCCAGTTGTTCCAGGCATGGGGCAGATCCAGCACAATGGCAGGCGTGCCCTGCCGCATCACATCCACCAGCGGATCAAACGAGGTCTCTGAGTAGTCGTAGCCGCGCTCCAGCGATGCGGGTGCAGCCAGCAGACTGAGGTGATCCGTGCAGCGCGACAGGATGCGGTCAAGAAAGGTCTCATCCAGCCGCTCTGGCGCGGAGACGGCTTCATAGACCCCCTGGAGCGGGTCCTGATTGTAGTCAAGCCCGGCCGTTCCAAACGGCAGGTCGAGGTCGGCCAGCACAACTTCGCTTCCAAAGGAGCGCGCGAGATTCCAGGCGACATTATGGGACAGTGTCGAGGATCCGCATCCGCCCTTGACGCCGAAAAAGGCCATGGTCCGGCCCAGCGGTTCGGACTGGGGATCGCTGTAGAGCGCACCAGCCGCGCCGATGATCTGCAGGATCGTAACGGGCGCCACGAGATACTCGCTGACACCGCGCTGGATCAGGTCACGGTAGAGCGCCACATCATTGATGTGCCCTATGACGATCACCTTGGTGCCGGTGTCACAATACTCGGCCAGCCGGTCCAGATCCGCGACAAGGCTCTGCTGGCTCGCACCGCATTCGATGATGATCAGATTTGGCGTCGGAGCCTGTGAAAAATGCTCGATTGCCGCCTGGATGCCACCCATGTGCACCTTCAGGTGCGCCTTGGTCATGCGGCGGTCTTCACCGGCAGCCTCAATGGTGCGCGCCGTATCCGCGTCCATGCAGAAGGCCTGCACGGAAATGCGCGGCACCGGGCGGATATCCGGCACAGGCTTGTAGGAAGCCTCGCTGGCATAGCCATCTTCTGGTTCCTGCATGACCCAATTCTGGCCGCTTGCATTGCTCATGCCGCCCTCCTCGCCATGCCCTCAGTTTTTGCCCACGCCGGAGACATTGGCACCGGTACCTTCCTTGTATTCCGCCGCCGTCTGCTCGCCCTTGCGGTATTTCTCGAGCACGACTCCGCGCCTGTTCTGATCCGAAGCCCCAATCGCGCGCGGGCCCATGAGGTCCGCCGGATTGGCGACCATGGCGGCAAGATTGGACTGCGTTGCGCAGCCGAAATCGTAATAGTCGTTGTTGGGACCGATGGTGCTGGCGATATTGTCCGGCCAGGTACCACAGGGCCCGGTGGACGCCTTCACCCGGGCGTAGGACAAGCGGACCGGGGTCGAGATCCGCGCATCTGCGACGCCATAGCTGCGGACCTGCACGTTCCGCTGCGCCACACCGCCCTGGACAAGCGCTGCCCGGATTTGCGGCACCACGGTGCTTGCAGCAATCTCATTGGCCGAGCCGGACGGCACCAGCACTTCGACCGTTGACGCGCCCGACGCGCGCGCTTCGGCCCCATACTGGGCGATGCGGGCAGAGTAATCACGGCCAAGATTGCGGGTTGAGGCCGCCAGCGGAATGTCGAGAACCTCCGCCTGCTCGGTGATCATGATCGGATGCCTGACCCGGTAGTCGTTGGATGCCATGACAGCGGGCGTGGGCTGGGTCTGACAGCCGGCCAGAACCGCTGCGGCACAAACGAGAAAGGCAGCTTTTCCCATCAAGGTGCGCTTGGCTTGTTCCCTATTCATAGATGAACCCCACCTGACCCTGATAGCTGCCCGGCACCGGAGCACCGGCCGTGTTGAACACCCGGTTCAGCTGATTGAAGAAAATGGTCTCGCCATCCGACGGCGGCGCAAAGTTGCTGTCCGGCCGGGCAAGCGCGCTCTGCGCCACCGGCTTGACAACATAAGGGGTCACGAAAACCACCATCTCCGTCTGCTGGCGGAGAAAATCGCGGCTCTTGAACAATGCGCCCAGCACCGGAAGCTGCATGAGGCCGGGCACGCCGCTCACCGTCTGCCGGTAGCTTTCCTTCAGCAGGCCTGCCATTACCAGCGTACCGCCTGAGGGAAGCTCAACCGTTGATTCCGCCCGGCGCACCTTGATCGCCGGGATCGTGATGCCGCCGGTCGTCACTGCCCCTTCATCCGAAAGCTCGCTCACTTCCGTCTTGATCCGGAGGCTCACATTGCCTTCGTTCAGCACAACGGGAGTGAAGTCGAGACCCACACCGAATTGCTTGAACTCGACGCCGATCTTGTCGTTGTCGTAGCTCACCGGAATGGGAAACTCGCCGCCGGCAATAAAGCTGGCGTTTTCACCGGAAATGGCGGTCAGCGTCGGTTCGGCCAGAGTGCGGATGACACCGTCACGCTGCAAGGCCCGGATCTGCGCGGCAAAACTGTTGCCTCCGGACGAAAAGGAACCCAGAAGGCTGCCCTGCGACGTAATTCCGGTATTGACGGGGAAGCTGGCCGCATTGGCGATGCCAAGCCCGAAGCTGCCGCTCGACAGCGTTCCGGACATGGTGACGCCAAGCTGCTTGATGACCGAGCGGTCCACTTCCGCCACGGTTACCTTGAGCTGGATCTGATCCTTGCCGCCGACGGAGATCATGTTCAAAACCGGCTGACTGGAAGAGCTTCCCCCCTCCCCATTGCCCTGTCCCAGAAAACGGCTGGCCAGATCGGCAGCCTTCTGGGCATCCGCCGTGCTCGGCGCCGTGCCGGAAAGCACCACGCTGCCATTGAGCGAATCTGCGCGAATGTCGGTGTTCGGCATCAGCTTGCGGATGATGGCATTCAGATCCGACGTATCCGGCTCAACCCGCACGCTGAAGCTCGCAATCTCGCGGCCAGTGGTACCAAAGAGCACCACGCTTGCCTGGCCTGCCCTGTTGCCCACCACATAGATGCGGTTGCGGCTGCGCACCGTTGCATTGGCGATCTCGGGCTCCGACACCAGCACATCAGCCACATCTTCGGCGACATCAACCACCACGGAGCGGCCAAGGCCGACACGCAGGATACGCTCGCCGGCCCTTTCGCCGGCAGCAATGCTGACAGATTTCGGGAACCCTTGAGCAACGGCGGGCGCCGGAGTGCCAAGGAAGGCACCAAAAGCCAGTTGTCCCGCCATCAGCATGATGGCCAGCCATCTGCCTGTCATGGCCTTTTCCTTCCCGTTTGCTGTCCCGCCATCAACACGCATCGCGGCCTCACTGTCCTGCGCCGTTGCTGG
Source organism: Pannonibacter sp. CBAS1226 (assembly GCF_055685825.1). Classification (NCBI taxonomy): domain Bacteria; kingdom Pseudomonadati; phylum Pseudomonadota; class Alphaproteobacteria; order Hyphomicrobiales; family Stappiaceae; genus Pannonibacter; species Pannonibacter sp. CBAS1226. The sequence continues at coordinate 15,682 of NZ_JBVOUO010000012.1, forward strand.
AGACGCCGTAGCGCACAAAATTGACGCTGCCCCTGTCCCGGCGCGATGCGCTGTCTGCGGCATCGTCAGCAGAATCCTCGGCACTGCGCAGTGTCAGCGAGATTTTGCCAAGCTGCTGAGCCTGGGCCACCACCTCGGCCTGTTCGGGGGAAAGCTCCAGCGTGGCCGTGCGGTCCGGCTGCAGAGACTTGCCTTCCCGCTCTCCGGCAATGACTGCGTCGATGGCAAGCACCCTCACATTCTGCAGTATCGTCTCGGCAACGGCGCTCGTGACGCTGCCTTGCACTGTTCTGGTGAGGATCACGTCAACCTTGTTGCCCGGCAGAATGAAACCACCGGCCATCGTCTCGGTTTCGACCGAAACGGCAATAGCGCGCATGCCCTTGGGCAGCACGGATGCCATGTAGCCATTCGCTGCGGTGATCAGGCGCTGCTCGCGCAGCGGTTCGCCGTTGTAGAGTGGCGCCTTGGCAACCTGCCCCGCCATGGAGCGCTCGGCATCAGGCTGCTGGTCGCGGGTGACCGCGCCGGCCGGCACCACATCTCTCGGCCAGTCGACCCATTTCAGATCATGGGACTGCACCAGTTCGCCCGGCTTCACGTCGCGCGTGACGATAAGGACGGGCACCGTTGGCTGTGTGGCGACCTCTGCCTGAACCGGTGCGGGCTGTTCGGGAGCACGCGACGACATCACCATGCGCGCCGCGAGAAGTCCCGCGCCGATCGCGATGCCGAGCACCAGAAGCCTTGCATGTTTCATCGCAACTCATCCACCAACACAAGCCAGCCCTTTGCAGGCTCGCTGTTAATGTGGCAGGCAATTCGTCAAAACATAGTTAACCAAGGGTGAGGAAGATTGGTTAACCTGTTTTAACGCCTTACGAACTTCCTCAACGTGGCGCAGAAGAAGTATATTCAGGCAAACAAGGGCTACAACCAGCATATTATACCAAGGCCCTGAAATGCGGGGCGCAACATGCCTTGAATTTGCCCGGACGCCGCACGGGTTAGTGCCAGCTGCCGAGCAAGGTGAACCAATGACTGGAGGGGTAAACGTGCAGCGCGGCCGCTGCGAGGGCTATTCCGTAGGGAATACCGGACTTCTGGTCAAGCAGCCGGGCTGACCAGTCATGACGTCCCAGCATTTCAGGGACGAAGGGCATCTGGCGCAGCTGCAAGAGGCCAAGCGTGAGGACCATGCCATAAATTGCGGTGAGAAGCACAAACTCGGTCAAGGACTGGCCAAGTCCGAACCACAGAGCAGCGGCAGCTGCGAATTTGGCGTCACCGCCACCCATCCAGCCCATGGCGAACATCGCAAAACAGGCGGACAGCACGAGCGCACCTGCGGCAAGGTGCAGGCCAAACACAGAAACAGGCATGCCCGTCGCGGCCGCCAGGATGCAGAAGGCACCGGCGAGCAGGAGAGACACCCTGTTGGGGATCGTCATGGTCAACAGATCAGACGAGGCAGCAAAGGCGGTAAGAACCGGAAAGACGACGAGAAGGGCTGCTTCAATCATCCTGTTCCACCGGGTTTAAGGATTGATACCTAGACACTGATAAGCTGGCACATCAGGCCCTAACATACTTGAGTGCCAGATGGGCCTGACGGTTCAGCTGACGCATGCCCCGCCCCGTCCAGAAAACGGGGCATGCGAGCAATTGATGCAGATCAGCCGCCAGTGGCAGTCTGGAGAGCCGTGTTGACTCTGGTGAACACAGCAGTCAACGAACCGCCCGTCAGCTGCAGAATGCCCACGATCACGACCGAGATCAGACCTGCAATCAGGCCATATTCGATGGCGGTTGCGCCGGATTCATCCTTGGCGAAACGCGCGAAAAGCTTCTTCATCTGGTTTGCTCCATAGTCACATGATTGACAGCTCCGCCCGCCGGCCTTGTTTCCGGCCGATCGAACTTGAGCTGACGCTACGACCGCCACGTTTCTATCTAGTTAAAATTATCCGCATTTATCAGAAACCACCCTGACGTTACTTTCTTGGTTAATGATAGGATGCCTCTATAGGTAAACTTTTCCTATAATTTTCCAAATAACCAAAAGTATCGATACCTGTTCAGCGGACTTTGCAGATTAGAAACTGCAGCTTCGCATTAGGGTTTCATTCACCAAAAAACGTCATGATTGACAAGATTCATGAGCTTCACGGCCCTGATGGAGTGAGACATGCCGCGCATCCCACATTCGCTCATACCGCTGGCTGGACTGGCTGTTCTGCTGCCGGTGGCGCTGGCTGCCGCTGAGGGCGTCTCCGTTCCTGTGGATCAGTCGAAGGTCTTCCGGATCGAGCAGCCGGCAAGCACCGTGATCGTAGGCAACCCTGTCTTTGCGGCTGTCACAATGCATGACCGCTATACGGTTGTTGTCACCGGCAAGTCAGCCGGCACCACCAACCTGATCATACTGGACGCCAATTCCGAGCCGATCATCGACGAGCCACTCACCGTCACCGCCGGATCGCAAAACACGGTCACAGTGATGCGCAAAGACACACGCTACAGCTACAGCTGTGCGCCGAACTGTGACGCGATACCGCTGCCCGGTGATGGCAAGGATGTGTTCACGACAACTGCCGAGCAAATCAACCAGCGCGACCAGATGGCACTGCAGGCAGCTGGCAAGGCGAGCGCAGGTCAGCCTGTTCAGCGCTAGAGCAATTTCAGAAAAACCGGGAACCGGTTTTGCGTCCGGACTTGCTTGAAACCAAATGGATAGAACACGTCCGGCAGCGTCGCTTTCATCGAAAGGCTCTAGGCAGGGGAATGCAGAAGGTGCAGCAGGAAAGCCAGCGCAAACAGGGACGAGGCTTGTTCCGCGCGTTCCGGCGCGACCGTTCCGGGGCAACGGCGATTGAGTTTGCGATCGTTGCGATGCCGTTCCTTGCCATTATCTTTGCCATCATCGAGTTTGGCCTTGCCTTCTTCGTCAACCGGATTCTGGATAACTCGGTGGCTGATGCAACCCGGCTGATCAAAACCGGTCAGGCACAGCAGCAAGGGCTTAACGAGGCACAGTTCAAGGCTGCGGTCTGCACACAGCTGACAACAGCCCTTTGCAACGAAAGCCGGCTTGAAATTGACGTCCGGGTCTTCAACAGTTTCTCGCAGATTTCCCTGCCGGATCTTGTCGATGCCAACGGCAACTCGACCGGCCGGTCGAGCTATGCCACCGGCAAAGGCGGACAGATTGTCGTCGCGCGGGTGATTTACCGGTGGCCGATGTTCACCTCGCTGCTGCGGACGAATGCCGGAGACACCGGCAACATGGAACGCCTGCTGATCTCCACCGCCGTCTTCCGTAACGAGCCCTTCCCATGGTGAGCCTCCGCATCCTGCTTGCCCCCCTGCGCAAGGCCCTGGCCGCGTGCGGATTTTCAACCCGCCGCCTGATCCGGGACAGGGGAGGTGTGGCCGCTGTCGAGTTTGCTCTCATCCTGCCGCTTCTTCTGATTGTGATGATCGGCACGGCAGAAACCACGTCCGCGCTCAACTACAAGCGCAAGATCTCACAAGTCGCCTTTTCGATGGCCGATCTTGTGTCGCAATCATCAAGCCTCTCCTCCGGCGACATATCCGACATCATGGTGGCGGCCGGAGCCATTATGGAGCCCTTCCCGTCCGATGGCCTCACTGTGGTCATCGCCAGCGTGAGCTTTGATTCCAATAGCAAGGCAAGCGTGGACTGGAGCGTGAACCAGACCGGCGGCACACCCTGGAGCAAGGGCTCCGTTCCTCCGGTCACCTTCCCTGCAGGAACAGCAAGACCGGGCACCAGCGTCATCATTGGCCGCGCCAGCAATACCTACATCCCCCTGTTCGCCAGCATGGCGCAGAGCATTTTCCCGCGTGCTGCGGAGATCTTCATGGAAGACACCTACTTCCTGCTGCCGCGGCTGAGCGACAAGGTGACATTTAATTAGGGTGCCGAAATTTTCGTCAGGCGCCTTTGAGCTGTGTCATGGGCAGCTGTCATCATCGCTGCGAAAAGCCGTGCGATGCTGTCAGATACGGCAGGCACAGGCAAGACCGAGGCAGAACGCATGGCGAGCAACCGCACCTACGACCAGATCACCATTGGCGAAACGGCAACCGTTTCAAGAACCTGCACCGCCAACGACCTCTATATCTTCGCTCATGCCTCCGGCAACACCAACCCGCTGCACCTGCCCAGAGCCGAGGGGAGCGAGCGCACGGGCGAGCCGCCTTTTGCCCCGTCCATGTGGATCGGCGCGCTTGTTTCCGCCGTTCTGGGCAACATCCTGCCCGGCCCCGGCACCATCTACCGCAGCCAGACCTTCTCCTTCCACGGCCGCGTCCTTCTGGGCGACACGCTGAATGTCAGCGTGCAGGTGGTGGCGAAGGAGGCAGACCGGACGGTCCGTCTTGCCACACGGGTTTCCCGGCCCGATGGCACAGCCGTTGCCGATGGCATGGCGGTGGTGACGGCGCCCGATGAACAGATCATCTTTGACACCACCGATCTGCCCGCGCTGTTGCTGGAGCGGCACCGGCATTTCGACCGGTTCATCAGCTGTGCCCGGCGTCTGCCGCCGCTGGTGACTGCGGTGATCGCCCCGGAAGACGCCAATTCGCTGGGCGGCGCCCTGCTTGCCGCAAACGATGGCCTGATCCGCCCCATCCTGATCGGCGACCGGGCGAAGATCGAAAAGACGGCCCAGTCGCTGGGGGCCTCGCTGGAGGCTTTCGAGATCGAGCATGTGCCCGATGAATCCGACGCCGCCGCACGCGGCGTTGCCATGGTGCATGAGGGCCGCGTCTCCGCCGTCATGAAGGGGCACCTGCACACCGACCTTCTGCTGAAACACGTGGTCAAGCGCGACGGCGGCCTGCGCACACGGCGGCGCATCAGCCATGTCTTCGTCATGGATGTGCCCGGCCACCCGACGCCGGTGCTCATTTCCGATGCTGCAATCAACATCGCCCCGGATCTGGAAACCAAGGTCGACATCATCCAGAACGCCATCAATGTTGGCCTTGCCATTGGCCTGGACGAGCCGAAGGTGGGCATTCTCTCGGCCATCGAGACGGTGAACCCGGCCATTGCCTCCAGCCTTGATGCGGCGGTCCTGTCCAAGATGGCCGAGCGCGGCCAGATCACCGGCGGCCTCGTGGACGGGCCGCTGGCCATGGACAATGCCATCGACCTGCAGGCCGCCCGCACCAAGGGCATCAATTCGCTGGTGGCAGGCCGGGCGGAAGTGCTGATCGTGCCGAACCTTGAGGCCGGCAACATGCTGGCCAAGGAACTGACCTTCCTCGCCCATGCCGAGACCGCCGGTCTTGTCGCCGGGGCCAAGGTGCCGGTGATCCTGACCAGCCGCGCCGATGATGACCGCGCCCGCCTTGCCTCCTGTGCGCTCGCCCTGCTGTATCAGCACTGGCTGACCACGGGCGCATCCATCGTCACCGGTGACATGGACCCCGCCGAATGAGCAGCGCACAGACGGATCAGGCGGTGCTGGTGCTGAATGCCGGCTCCTCATCGCTGAAATTCAACCTCTACCAGGGCACGGCAGAGCTTCTGAAAGGCCAGGTCGAAGGGATCGGCAGCACGGCCATGCGGCTGAAGGCGCAGCGGCCCTCCGATGGCACGCGGCTCGACGCGACATTGGAAGCCCCTGCCGGAGCGGCATCGGCGACCGGGCACGAAGCGGCCCTTGCTGCGGTTCTGGGCCTGATCCGTGAGGCCTTCGAGGGCCTCAGAATTTCAGCGGCCGGGCACCGGGTGGTGCATGGCGGCATCGGCTTCGAGGTCCCTGCCGTCATTGATGACAGCGTGATGGCAGAACTGGAGCGCCTCGTTCCCCTCGCCCCGCTGCACCAGCCGCATAATCTGGCGGGCATCCGCGCCGCGCAGAAGGCATTCCCGGATGCGCTGCAGGTCGCCTGTTTCGACACGGCCTTCCACCGCAATCACCCCTGGGTGAATGACGCCTTCGCCCTGCCGCTCCCGCTTTATGACGAGGGCGTGCGGCGTTATGGCTTCCACGGCCTGTCCTATGAATACATCACGCAGCATCTGGCGGAGACGGCGCCGGAAGCTGCAAAGGGCCGGCTGATCGTCGCCCATCTCGGCAATGGCGCTTCCATGTGCGCCATACAGGATGGCCGCAGCATCGGCTCCACCATGGGCTTCACCGCGCTCGACGGCCTGCCCATGGGCACCCGCTGCGGCCAGCTGGACCCGGGCGTGCTGCTCTATCTGATGCAGGAAAAGGGCATGACGGCAGAGGCAATATCGGATCTGCTCTACAAGCAGTCCGGCCTCAAGGGCCTGTCCGGCCTCAGCCAGGACATGCGCGAGCTGGAAGCCGCCGGAACGGAAGCGGCCCGCAAAGCCATCGACTATTTCACCTTCCGCGTCCGCCGCGAGATGGGCGCCATGGCCGCCATTCTCGATGGCGTGGACACCATCGTCTTCACCGGCGGCATCGGCGAGCATGCGGTCAACGTCCGCCAGGCGGTCTGTGCCCCGCTCGGCTGGCTGGGTGCCAGCCTTGACGAAAACGCCAACCGCAGCAGCGCCCGCATCATCTCCACCCCCGCCTCCCGCGTCACCCTCATGGTAGTTCCCACCAATGAGGAAGAAATGATCCGGCGGCATACGGTGAAGGCACTGAGGGGTTAGGAGACGCGTTGAAGCCGGGCGGCGGCATTGGAAGGCCCGCTGCAACTGGCCGCAGCTTCCCTCTCCTTGAGCTACTGCATGCACACATCGTGCTTTGAGCCGAAGAGGGTGTGGAGAAAGCCAGAAGTCTGGTTATTCCGGCACGGCTTTTCAGCCCCCCTCCCCCTCGTGGGGAGGGGTTAGGGGTGGGGGGAAAGCCTTTCCGTCTGGCAAAGTATCCATTGGTTCCGGACAGCCGTTCTTCTTGATGTCTCTCCAGGCATCTATCTGTCTTTCATATAGTTTTCGGCTCAGAGCCCCCCACCCCTTACCCCTCCCCACCAGGGGGAGGGGGGCGGCAGGCGTCCTCCCGAAAAGCAAACGCCTCATTGCGGGCAGTTCCCAGACCTGATGTGTGAATCCGGTAGCCCCCAGAGGGGGAGGGGGGCTGAAAAGCCGTGCCGCGCGACCAAACTGCAGCATTTCCCATCACGGCGGCAGCAGTTCGCCTTCCCCGCCGTCTTCGGGCAAGGCCGCAGGAGCAGCGGACTGCTGGTCCGCGATCTCCTTCAGCATCGCCTGCCATTGCGGCTCCAGCGGCAGCATTACGGCGGAGAAGTCTTCCGGCAGCACCGGCACGAAGCCGCCGCCGAAATCCGGCTCGATGGCGAAATAGGCGCCCGGCGCTTCGTCCTGAAGGCTGGACAGCATCTGCCGCAGCCGGTCCTTCAGCTCGGGCGCCACATCGGAGCGCACCACATGCACGGCAAAAGGAATGCGCGGCGACTGCCAGACGACCGTCAGCCGGCCCACATCCAGCCGCATCCTGTCATAGGCCTGCATCAGGGTTCCGGCGCTGTAGCCGGTGTCTGCCTCGCCCAGCAATGTGGACCAGCCCAGCGCAGCTTCGGCCAGGCCGTCATGGAGCGCGGCAAGCCCCTCCTCAGGGCCGGAAACGGGAACAAGCGCGGAGAAAAACTGGCGCGGATCGCGTCCTGAAGCGGCAAGAGCGGCCAGCGGCACACGGAAGGCTGCCGTCGAGCGGGCCGGGCCAATGGCCAGCCGCTTTCCCGCCAGCGCCTCCAGAGAGGACACTTCGCCGGCTTTGGTCATCAGAATGGCGTGAAACCCGTCTGCCCCGTCCCCGTCACGGGGCGCGGCCAGTGGCTCGACACAGGCGCAGGCCTTGCGTGCAGCCGCATAGGCCGTGGCAGACAGGCGGCCGTACTGCACATGACCAGCGATGAGGGCGTCCGTCAGTTCGCCCAAGGTGTCCATGAGAAACAGATCAGCCGGAAGGCCCAGCCGGTATTCCAGCTCGTCGCGGAAGGGTTCGGCCTCGGACCGGGCATCATCGCGCCCGGCCGTAACCACGCCAATGCGGAAGCGGCTGCCCATGTCCTGCGCCAGTGCCTGCCCTGCGGCCAGCGGGGCAAGCACCGCAAGGCAGCAGACGGCAAGGCAGTAGACGGCAAGGACTGGCAGCCAGCTGCCGTCAGTTCGGCAGATAGGGCTCTTCGTCCTCGGCAGCTTCCAGGAAGGGCACATCCATCCACTCGTCTTCATCGCCATCCCAGGACCATTCGCCCAGAAGCTCGACCGTATCCTCGAAGGGGAAATAGCGGTTCGTGGCCATCCAGAGCTCGCGGGATTCTTCGTTTTCTTCCGACAGGCTGGCCGCTTCCAGATGAAGGGCGAAGTCTTCCGGGTCCACCGGACGGAAACCGCCTTCGTCCATCATGATCGAGCCATCGGTGAACAGCTTTGCGATCGGCTCTTCCAGTTCCTCAAAGCCGAGGTCACCGGCGGCACCGATGTAGCTGCCCCAAAGATAGCTGTCCGGCGCCGGGCGCACGGTCTTCGGGAAGGCCTTCAGCACGGAGAGGGCATGCTCGCGCGGCACTTCGCCGGAGAGCACGCCATAGACCCAGGCCACCATCATGGCATCGCGCGCGTAATCGTCGGCGTTGCGGTCGGAGAACCCTTCCTCGAAGACGCTGTAGCCGCCCGGATTGAGGGCGATCAGGATCGGCCCCATGGTTTCGATCAGGCAGTCGCCAAACAGGGCTTCAAGATCCTGATCCGTGCTGCGCAGCAGGCGCATCAGGGGCTGGAAGGCCGCGGTGACCTTGAGGTCGGCCAGGATGTGCAGCGCGAGGAAGCAGGCATCGCCCTTTTCGTCGAGCTGGCTGAGCTCACCCGTGCCACCGGCCACGCGGTCTTCCAGAATGGCCATCAGCGCCGGAACGGAGGCGGACGGAGTGGACAGGCATTCGCGGACGTCAGCCTCCGGGAAGCCCTCGCCTGCAGTGAAACGGGCAATGATGTCCTTGGGGTCAAAGGCGGCGGCGGTCATGGCAGATACTCTCTTGAAACTGAAGTTGACGCAGATCTACCACGAAGGCCGCCGATAAGCGACCGCGAAGCTCTTATTCCAAGGCTTTGAGATGCTGACGCATCACGCCTTGAACTTGCTCAGGCGCCGCACGGGCTTGAACTTACGTTCCCCGTGGTTTGGCGCGTCTTGTCGCCTCTGCGGAGGCAGGGTCATCCGGCCAGGGGTGGCGCGGATAGCGGCCCTTCATCTCCGTCTTCACATCCGCCCAGGAGCCTGCCCAGAAGCCCGGCAGGTCCCGCGTGATCTGGATGGGCCGGTGGGCGGGCGACAGAAGTTCCAGCGTCAGCGGAATGCGGCCATCGGCAACGGCTGGATGCCGGGCGAGGCCGAACAGCTCCTGCACGCGGATGGAAATGGACGGGCCGCTTTCTGCGCCATAATCGATGGGCACATGCGAGCCGGTGGGCGCGGTGAAATGCGATGGCGCCAGCCGGTCAATCTCCGCAGCACCGCCATAGCCCAGCAACCCGGAGAGCGCGTTGCCGAGGCAGGCGGCATCCACGTCCGAAACACGGGTGAAGCCCGCCATATAGGGCAGAAGCCAGTCTTCCAGCGTCTCCTGAAGGGCGGCATCGGAGAGGTCCGGCAGATGCTCTGCCCCTGCGGCCCGCACGAAACCGGCACGGGCGCGCAGGCGCAGCTGATCATTGGTCCAGGGCAGCCGTGCCACACCGCGCCGGGCAATTTCCGCCAGCAGCGCCTTGGCCACCAGCGCTGCATCCGGGTTGGCGATCTGCCGGGAGGCCAGTTCCAGCGCTCCCAGCCGGACCACACGGCGCGCCCGCACCAGACCAGAAGGCTCCAGCCGCACGTCATCGGTTTCAGTGATATCTGCGGCAAACATCGTCTCGATGGCCTCAAGCCCGAGGGGCGCTGCCAGCATGATCCGGCCCGACTGGGCCTTGCCCTGAATATCGGCAACGGCCAGAAAGGCCTCGCCTGCCAGCGCATGTTCTTCCGGCAGCTCCGCCCCGCGCCCGTTGGCAAGGCGGAAGCGGCCGCGCTGGCCCCGGCCCTGCGCCACCCGCTCGGGGAAGGCCAGCGCCAGCACTTCACCGGCCAGTTCCGGGGCGCCGCCATCGCTGTCCTGCCCGGTCTTCGCGCCGCCTTCAGCTGCCATCTTCTGCCAGCGGGCCGCAAGGGCGCGGGCATCGCGGCTGCGCGGATCATTGTCCCGGCGCAGGCGCCTCACCCTCTCGCGCAGATCCACATCCATGCCGCCAAGGCCGGGTTCGGACAGGATCGCAGCCACCTCCCCCGCCAGCCGTCCAAGACCCAGCGCCTCAGCCTCCACGATCATATGCGCAAGGCGCGGCTCGATGGGCAGGCGCGCAAGGCGCTGACCATGCGGCGTCAGGCGGCCTTCGCCGTCCAGCGCATGAAGCTGCGTCAGCAGGCTGCGCGCTTCTGCCCAGGCGCCAGAAGGCGGGGCATCGGGGAAGGACAGGGTGGCCGGGTCCGCCGTGCCCCAGGCCGCCAGATCCAGCACCAGCGAGGAAAGATCGGCTTCCAGAATCTGCGGCCGTTCGGCCGGCATCAGCGCCTGTGTCTGCGCTTCGTCCCAGAGCCGGTAGCACACGCCGGGCTCCGTCCGGCCCGCACGGCCCCTGCGCTGGTCTGCCGTGGCCCGTGACACGCGCACGGTTTCCAGCCGCGTCAGCCCCGTCTGCGGCTCATAGCGCGGCACACGGGAGAGGCCGCTGTCGATCACCGTCCGCACGCCCTCGATGGTGAGCGATGTCTGGGCGATGGAGGTGGCCAGCACCACCTTGCGCTCGCCCTCCTTCGCCGGGCGGATGGCAGCATCCTGTGCCTTGCCGTCCAGCGCGCCGTAAAGCGGGGCGATGCGCACATGGGCAGGCACCTGGCCCTCCAGCGCCTCGGCCACCCGGCGGATTTCGCCCTGTCCGGGCAGGAACACCAGCAGCGAGCCATGCTCTTCCGCCAGCGCCTTGCGCACGGCCCGCACCACCTGCGGCTCGATCCGCTCTTCCGCCTTGCGGCCGAGATAACGGGTTTCAACGGGGAAGCTGCGGCCCTTGCTCTCGATGACCGGCGCGCCGCCGAGCAGCCTTGCGACGCCGGCGGCATCCAGCGTCGCCGACATAGGCACCAGCCTCAGGTCATCACGCAGCGCCCCCTGCACATCGAGTGCCAGCGCAAGGCCGAGATCGCCTTCGAGCGAGCGCTCATGAAACTCGTCAAACAGCACGCAGGCGACGCCGGTCAGTTCCGGGTCATCCAGAATCATGCGGGTAAAGACGCCCTCGGTGATCACCTCGATACGGGTGCGGGCGCTGACGCGGCTTTCCATGCGCACCCGGTAGCCGACAGTGCCGCCCACCTCCTCGCCAAGGCTTTCGGCCATGCGAAGGGCAGCAGCACGGGCGGCAAGGCGGCGCGGCTCCAGCAGCAGAATGCGGCCATCACAGCGCCAGGGCGCGTCCAGCAGCGCCAGCGGCACACGGGTGGTCTTGCCCGCACCAGGCTCTGCCACCAGCACCGCATTGCTGCCCGCCGCAAGCGCCGCCAGCAACTCCGGCAGCGCCGCATCAATGGGCAGGGGCGGTGACCGCCAGGTGTCCACTTTCTCAGCCACGCGGGCCTCTCCTGCTGCCTGCCTCGGTCATCTGAAGGCAGTGTTCGTTGCGGATAGAATCCCGCAGTGCTGCATCTGATCTGTGGCAGGGCGCCTCCGCCCCCCTCCCCCTCGTGGGGAGGGGTAAGGGGTGGGGGGCTTTGAGCTTGAAAAGGCGAACTTTTCCTCAAGAGGCTGGAGAGGAGAGACTGTCTGTGATCAATCGATACTCTGCCAGACGGAAAGGCTTTCCCCCCACCCCTAACCCCTCCCCACGAGGGGGAGGGGAGCTGATACGCCGTGCCGGAATGCCCAGAACCCAGGCTTTCATCAGACCTTAGCCCGGAACCCCACCGGAGTCCGTTGTCGACACTGCCCCCTCTTGGGGAGGAGAGCGGAGAGGCCCGGCATAGAGATCACACCGCCCAAAACCTCAATCCTGCGCGGACCAGTGGCGGCCCTTGGTGCCGACGGCGAAGCGGTCCGGGGTGCGGGCGTAGGCGGCAAGTCCGTCCACCGCCGGGTTGGGGTGATGGATCAGGAACACCGGGATCGAGGCCATCAGCTTGGCATGGGGAGCCTTGGCTTCGAAAGCGGCGCGGAAGCCGCCCTTGCGCAGGAACGGCGCAATGTGGGACGACACGCCGCCCGCGATATAGACACCGCCGCGCGCCAGAACCGAAAGCGCAAAATCCCCCGCCACCCGGCCAAGGCAGCGGGCGAAGATCTCCAGCGTTTCCACTGCCACCGGATCTCCGGCATTGGCCGCCTGCGTGATGTCAGCCGCAGACGTGAAATGCGGCTCCGCCTTGCGGGCGCGGGCAACAGCCCCGGCTAAACGCGGCAGGCCGGTGCCGCTTAGCACTTCCTCGGCGCCGATGCGCCCGCCGTTGCGCGGGATATGCGGCCAGATCTCGTAGTCCTCGGGCGTCACGGGACCCAGTTCCACGTGGCCGCCTTCACCGGGCACCGGCACCCAGGTGTCAGCCGCATAGATCATCGCCGCCGCACCCAGCCCCGTGCCGGGGCCGACAACGAACTTGGAGGCGCCCGCCAGGGGCTCGCCGCCGCCGATCTGCTCGATATCCTCCCCGGACAGACCGGGCAGCGCCAGCGCCTGCGCCTCGAAGTCGTTGAGGATCACCACGTCCCTGAGACCAAGGCCGGCGATCATCTGCAGCGGCTCCACCACCCAACTGGCGTTGGTCAGGGGAATGCGGTCACCGGTGACAGGGCCGGCCACGGCGATGACGGCCGAGCGCGGCGCCGGCACATCCTGCCCCGCTAGGCAGGCGCGGATGGCGGCATTGATGTCCGGATGGGCCGCCGTCGGCTGGGACGGCAGCTTGATGCCCGGCGTTTCTTCATCCAGCACAAGGGCAAAGCGGGCATTGGTGCCGCCCACATCCCCGACCAGAACGGGGAAAGCGAACGGGCGCTGGCGGGTCTCAGTCAGGCTCATGTGCGCGGGCCGGCCACTTCAGGAGTATCGGAGGAGCTGCGCAGGCCAGTCAGGCGGGCCGAGCGCAGCAGGATTTCGGCGGTCGAGAGGTTGAGCGCCATCGGGATATCGTAGACCAGCGCAAGGCGCAGCAAGGCCTTCACATCCACATCATGCGGCATGGGCGACAGCGGGTCGGCAAAGAAGATGAGCCCGTGCAAGCGGCCTTCGGCGATCATGGCGCCGATCTGCTGATCACCGCCCAGCGGCCCGCTCTTCAGCGGCGTCAGGTCGAGGCCGGGACAGGCCGCCTTGATGCGCCCGCCCGTGGTGCCCGTGCCGACCAGCCGGAAGGCGGCGAGCTTTTCCTCGTTGCGCTGCGCGAAGGCAACCATGGCGTCTTTCTTGGCGTCATGGGCCACAAGGGCCAGCACCGGACGTTCCGCCTCCATCCGCATCATCTCCCGCAAGCTTGCACCGGCGCAGAAGCGCCATCAAAATCACGGCAACAGCTTTAGCGCCTTGCGCGGGAAACGCAAAGCGCGAGCTGAGCCGCGATCACAGGAAGATGCTGCAAGGCGCGAAGCTGCCTATGGTTCCTCGTAGATGAACCGCCGCTGCTGCCAGCGCCGCTCGCCTTCGAGGCAGAAGGGATCGATGCCATCGGCCACCCGGATCAGCCGGGACTCATCAGGTGCTTCGGGCCGGGGCAGAACCGGCATGGCGATTTCCAGCACCAGCTTGCGGCGCACGGCTTCGGCAAACCGCTCCGCGCCGCGCACCGGCACGATGAAGGAGCCGGGACCGCCGATGACACAGGTTTCGTAGTAGCGGTCGAGGTCTGCCATGTCGAACCAGCCCGGCCGCACATCCTTCAGCTGCAGCGGCAGGCCGTTGATGACGATGCCCTGCGCCACCACCTGATCGCGGGCGGCGGGCGCATAGGTGCCCTGATTGTTCGGCCCATCCCCGGAAATGTCGATGACCTTGCGCGCGGCACTGTAGGGCAGCGTTTCGAACTGCTGCGCTGAAAACAGCAGCGCATCGCCGATGGCGGTGCGGTAGGCGCGGCTGATGGGGGCTTCGCCCAGCGCATCGGCAAATTGCTGCGCGCTGGCTTCGTCCGAGATCACATGCCAGTCAATCAGGACCGAGCGGGACAAGGTGCCTGCCCACTCCACATAGATGACAGCAATGCTGCCGGTCAGGCCGCCCCGGATCGCCTCCAGCACATCCGGCGAGGTAATCGCCTGCATATAGCCCTGCCGCTGCAGGCGCTGTTCATCCATGTCCATGGAATAGGAAATGTCGACCGCCAGCACGAGGGCCACATCCACTTCCTGCGGCAGATTCTGCTGGGCCGCCGCCCCGCCCGTCACGCCGGCAAGAGCCAGCAGCACCAGCGCCGTGCGCAACCATCCGGCGCATGAGCGCAACCGGCGCAGAATGTTGAAGGGCGTCATGCCGGACCTCCCCTTGCTCCGGCAGCGCCAATACGCCGCCGGACACAGGAAAGTCTGTCAGCCTTGCCGGCAAAAACCCAATCGCATCTTCGTGAGCGGCGGCAAGCCACCGCCTCACGGGGCGCAACTTCGTGAGCGGCGGCGGCTGGCCGCCACTCCTCTAGTCAAACAGATTGCAGCTGACCGTCTTGCGGCCTGCGGCCGGGATGATCAGAGGCTGATTTTCCATCAGCCCGGCAATCTCCAGCACCAGCTTCATCCGGACAGCCTCGGCAAAGGCCTCCTTTGAGCGCACCGGGATGGCAAAGGCCCCCGGTCCGCCAATGACGCAATCCTCGTAATAGTGATCGAGATGCAGCATCGCCTGCCAGGCGGAGGTTTCCGACTTCAACATCAGCGGCAGGCCGTTGATGGTGATACCGGCCGAGATGACCTTGTCGCGCATCTGGGTGACGGTGCCGCCCTGATTGTTCGGCCCGTCTCCGGAAATGTCGATCACCTTCCTGAGGCCCTGATATTCGTTGGAGGCAATCAGCTCAGCCGACTTTTCCAATGCCGAGAAGATCGACGTTCTCTGCATCTGCCGCAGGGGGGCTTCGGCGATGCGGGCGGCAAAGGCCGCAGCAGTGGCTTCGTCCTGGATGATGGACCATTCCGCCACGGTGAAATGCTCACCCACGCCGCTCCACTCAAAGTAGGTGATGGCAATGCGCCCTGTCGGTCCGTCGCGGATGGCGGCCAGCACCTCCCGCGAGGTCAGGGCCGAGACATATCCGGCCCGCTGCACCTCCTGCTCGTCCCGGTCCATCGACTGGGAAATGTCGACGGCCAGCACCAGCTCGACGTCCACTTCGGCATCTGCCGAATAGGCCGTGGAGAAATTGCCCGGGAGCGAACGCTCGGCGAGAGCTGTTATTGAAGTAAATGCCAAGATGGCAAGACCGCCAATGGCGGCACTGCAGACGTCACGTCCGGTTTTGCACAGTGTGAGACGCATGGTGTTCTCCATGTCTTGGCCGAAGCCGGTTTCCCACACCTCCCTCTCTACTTTTGTTGTTGCGGCTAAACAGACGGTTAATCCGAGAATCTCGGCAATTTGCCGATATTTTCAGAGCCTTGAACACGCGCCGGATAGAATTGTTCCAAGCAAGCATTATGCCACAAGTAAGGCGGCGAAGATTGTGCCAGCAAAACAAAAGACGCACAGAATGCACCTGCGTGAACCACTAGGCAAAATTTGCCCAGCAACCGGCAGATATTGCCGGATCCGCCCGCCAACAGGGCAATTCCTGCCTAATGCCCATGCAAACTGCTGCGCACGGCAGCATCCCTGCCCCTGTCACGGCAGCAGGCGGAAAAGCGCAAGTTTCAGCCGGAAAACACGCCAAATCCGCTTGACGCCGGACGAGCAGGCAGGCATCTTTGCTGAAAGAATTCACAGCGGCTGAAGAAAATTTCAGTCAACCAGAGGCTCAAGATCCGGGCGAAAGACCTGGACGCAGCAGGCGGGGCAATTCGTGCAGGACGAGGACTGGACCACCTACCTCTCGATCCGCGCCGCGTGGCTCTCCTTCGTGGGGGGCAGCACGCAGGGTGAGATTGCCGCGCGTCTTGGCGTGTCACCGGCCAAGGTCCACCGTCTTATTGCCCACGCCCAGAAGGAAGGCCTTGTCCGCTTCCAGATCGAAGGCCGCCCGATCGAGTGCCTCGAGCTGGAAGACGAACTGACCCGGCATTTTGCCCTGACCAGCTGCATCATTGCGCCGGACCTTGGCGGCGGCGACCAGACGACGGCCATCCGCGCCGTTGCCTCCGTCGCGGGCCCCTTCCTGTCCAACCTGCTTTCGGGGCCGGAAATCCGTCAGCTCGGCGTCGGCATGGGCCGGACGCTGAAGGCTTCGGTCGCGGCCATGCCGCGCCTGTCCCGGCCGGACCTTGCCATCATCTCCATCTCCGGCTCGCTGATGCGCAAGCTTTCGGCCAACCCGTTTGACATCGTGCAGCCGCTGATCGAGCGCACGGGCGGGGAAGGCTACTATCTGCCGGTGCCCTATTTTGCCGAAAGCCTGGAGGAGCGCGACATGTTCCTCGGCCAGCGCAGCGTGCAGGATCTTCTGGCGCGTGCGCGGCGGTCGGATGCCTTTGTCGTTGGCATCGGCTCCATCGATGACGACGGTCATCTGGTGCAGCGCGGCATCATCCAGAAGGAAGATCAGGACGGCCTGATGCGCAGCAGCGCAGTCAGCGACCTGATGGGGCGGTTTGTCACAATCGAGGGCGCGCAGGTGCCCGTAAGTCTTGGCGAGTGCGCCGTGGGGCTTCACTACGAGGAAGTCCGCGGCTCTCGTGTCATTGCACTGGTGGGCGGGGAGAGCAAGGCAGACGCCACGCTCGCAGCGCTGCGCACCGGTGTCATCACCGACCTGATCGCGGATGAGACCCTGGCAAGGGCTCTGAAGCAGCGGCTCGGATCGAGCGGCCCTGTGACGGCAGCCTTGCTGCCCCGCAGTGCCCAAGAGGGGAAGTAAACCGGGACCAGCCATGGTGGCCGGGTCCAGTGCCGGAGGATGTAACGTGAAGAAGTTCCTGATGACGGGCGCCGCCATTGCAGGCGTCATGATGGCCAGCACCGCCTTTGCAGCGGATTTCCAGCCGGCAGTCGTCTATGACCTTGGCGGCAAGTTCGACAAGTCGTTCAACGAGTCCGCCTATACGGGTGCCGAGAAGTTCAAGAAGGACACGGGCGTCGAATACCGCGACTTCGAGATCCAGAACGACAGCCAGCGCGAGCAGGCCCTGCGCAACTTCGCCCGTCGCGGCATGAGCCCGATCGTCGCCATCGGCTTCTCCCATGCCAATGCCGTCGAGAAGGTCGCCAAGGAATTCCCGGACATCCAGTTTGCCATCGTCGACATGGTCGTGGACCTGCCGAATGTCCGCTCCATCGTCTTCAAGGAGCATGAAGGCTCCTACCTCGTTGGCCTGCTGGCAGCCAAGGCTTCGCAGACCGGCAAGGTCGGCTTCGTCGGCGGCATGGACATCGACCTGATCCACAAGTTCGCCTGCGGCTACAAGCAGGGCGTGATGGCCACCAACCCGCAGGCCGAAGTCTTCCAGAACATGACTGGCACCACCGGTGCTGCCTGGAATGACCCGGTGAAGGGCGGCGAGCTGGCCAAGTCCCAGTTCGACCGTGGTGCGGACGTTGTCTATCACGCAGCCGGCGCCACCGGTATCGGCGTGCTGCAGGCGGCCGCTGACGCGGGCAAGCTCGGCATCGGCGTCGACAGCAACCAGAACGGCCTGCACCCAGGCAAGGTTCTGACCTCCATGCTGAAGCGCGTGGACGTCGCCGTGGACAAGACCTTCACCGACGCCAAGAACGGCCAGTGGACCAGCGGCATCGAAGTGCTGGGCCTTGCCGAAGGCGGCGTGGACTACGCTCTGGACGAATACAATGCGTCCCTCGTCACCGATGAGATGAAGGCTGCTGCCGAACAGGCCAAGGCCGACATCATCTCGGGCAAGATCGCCGTCCACGACTACATGACGGACAAGACCTGCCCGTAACACCCTGAGGGACTGCGGCCCTTGTCCTGCGCCGGAAGGCCGGGGCAAGGGCTCTTTCCTTGTGACGCCGTGCCATGCGCCCGGCCCCTTTACCGACTGACGCCGGCCCTGTGGCCAGACGCGCGGGAGCATCCATGACCGCCGCCATCGAGCTTCGCAAGATCAACAAGTCCTTCGGGCCTGTGCATGCCAACAAGAACATCGATCTTGTGGTGGGCAAGGGATCGATCCACGGCATCATCGGCGAGAACGGTGCCGGCAAGTCGACGCTGATGTCGATCCTCTACGGCTTCTACAATGCCGACAGCGGCGAGATCCTGGTGGATGGCAAGACCGTGACCATCCGCGATTCCCGCCATGCCATCGGCCTTGGCATCGGCATGGTGCATCAGCACTTCATGCTGGTGGATCCCTTCACCGTGCTGGAAAACGTCATGCTGGGCGCCGAGGGCGGCAGCCTGCTGGCAGGCGGCGCGGGCAAGGTGCGGGCGGAACTGGCCCGGCTGGAAAACGAATATGACCTGAAGATCGATCCGGATGCGGTTGTCGGTGACCTGCCGGTCGGCCTGCAGCAGCGCGTCGAGATCCTGAAGGCGCTCTGCCGCGGCGCGGAAGTGCTGATCCTGGACGAGCCCACCGGAGTGCTGACCCCGGCCGAGGCCGACCATCTGTTTGAAATTCTGAAAGTCCTGAAGGCCCAGGGCAAGACGGTTCTGCTCATCACCCACAAGCTGCGCGAGATCATGGCCATCACCGACACGGTGTCTGTCATGCGCCGCGGCGAAATGGTGGCGACCCGCAAGACGGCGGAAACCTCCATGGAGGAACTGGCCGAGCTGATGGTGGGCCGCAGCGTGCTGCTGAAGGTCAACAAGCAGGCCGCCAGGCCCGGCGAGCGGGTGCTGGCCGTCGAGAACCTCACCGTCACCGACAGCCGGGGCGTCGATGTGGTGAAGGACGTGTCCTTCGAAATCCGCGCCGGGGAGATTGTCGGCATTGCCGGTGTCTCGGGCAACGGCCAGTCGGAGCTGCTGGAAACGCTGGCGGGTATCCGCCGTGCCCGCAAGGGCCGCATGTGGCTGAATGGCGAAACCATCGACCTTGCGGCCAATCCGAAAAATCCGGCGGAAATCCGCGCCATGAGCATGGGCCATGTGCCCGAGGACCGGCACCGGATGGGGCTTGTCACGTCCTTTGCCGAATATGAGAACGCCATTCTGGGCTATCACAACGATCCGGCCTATTCGAAGGGCCCGCTGCTGGACATGCGGGCCATCCGCAAGGCAGCCGAGGCGGAAATCGCCAAATACGACATCCGCCCGCCCAATCCGCTGCTGAAAACGGCCAATTTCTCCGGCGGCAACCAGCAGAAGGTGGTTCTGGCCCGCGAGATCGAGCGGGACCCGAACGTGCTGCTGGTCGGCCAGCCGACGCGCGGTGTCGATATCGGCGCCATCGAATTCATTCACAAGCGGCTGATCGAGCTGCGTGATGCAGGCAAGGGCCTGCTGCTCGTCTCCGTGGAGCTGGACGAGATCCGCTCCCTCTCCGACCGCATCCTGGTCATGTTCGACGGCCGCCTTGTCGGCGAGCGCGGACCGGATGCCACCGAAAACGAATGCGGCCTGCTGATGGCCGGTGTCACGGATGACGTGCCCGCCCGCGCCGCGCATGGAGGCAGAGCATGAGTGCCGGTTCCCTGCCGCGCTGGATCGACTTCGGCCTGATCCCGCTTCTCAACCTCACTGCAGCCTTCCTCGTCTCCGGGCTTGTGGTGCTGCTGATCGGCGAGAACCCGCTGGATGCGGTTCAAGTGCTGATCTGGGGTTCGATCGGCTATGGCGAGGGGATTGGTTTCACCCTGTTCTATGCCACGAACTTCATTTTCACCGGACTTGCCGTGGCCGTGGCCTTTCATGCGGGGCTCTTCAACATCGGCGGCGAGGGTCAGGCCTATCTCGGCGGCCTCGGTGCCGCCCTTGCCTGCCTTGCGCTGGACCAATATGCGCCCTGGTGGATCACGGTTCCGGTCGCCGTGCTCGCGGCAGCCCTTTACGGCGCAGCTTGGGCAGCCATTCCTGCCTGGCTGCAGGCCAAGCGCGGCAGCCATATCGTCATCACCACCATCATGTTCAACTTCATCGGCACGGCACTGATGGGCTATCTGCTGGTGAAGGTGATCAACAAGTCCGGCTCCATGCAGCCGGAAACCCGCACCTTCGCCGAAGGCGGGCAGCTGCCGCTGCTGGGGGATTTCTTCGGCACCAGCTTCTTCGGCTCGTCGCAGGTCAACCTTGCGGTCTTTCTGGCGCTGGCAGCGCTGGTGCTGGTGTGGCTGCTGATCTGGCGCACGCGGCTCGGCTATGAGATCCGCACCTTCGGTGCCAATCCCTCTGCCGCCGTCTATGCGGGCATTTCGCCGGTGCGCATCACCATCATCACCATGCTGATTTCCGGCGGTCTGGCCGGGCTGATGGCCATCAACGAGATCGTCGGCTCGCAGCACCGGCTGCTGATCGAATATGTCGCCGGCTACGGCTTTGTCGGCATCGCCGTGGCGCTGATGGGCCGGGCGCATCCGGTGGGTATCATGCTGTCGGCGATCCTGTTCGGCATGCTCTACCAGGGCGGGGCAGAACTCGCCTTCGAAATGCCGGCCATCACCCGTGACATGATCGTGGTCATCCAGGGCCTCGTCATCCTGTTCGCCGGGGCGCTGGAATACATGTTCCGCCCGGCGCTGGTGCGTCTGTTCAGCTTCTCCGCCAAGCCGGCCGCCGCTGCCGGCAAGACGGCCTGACGGGAGAACGAGCCATGTTCGAGACCCTGATCCTCATCCTCGATTCCACCGTCCGCCTGTCAGCGCCGCTGCTGCTGGCCTGCCTTGCCGGACTTTATTCGGAACGTTCGGGCATCGTCGACATCGGCCTTGAGGGCAAGATGCTGGGCGCTGCCTTTGGTGCAGCCTCCGTTGCCTTCATCACCGGCAATGCCTGGGCCGGGCTTGGCGCTGGCATCGTCGTGGCGGTCGGCCTTGCGCTGCTGCACGGCTTTGCCTCGATCACCAACCGGGGCAACCAGATCGTCTCCGGCGTTGCCATCAACTTCCTGGCGGCCGGGCTGACGGCCCTTCTGGGGCAGGCCTGGTTCAATCAGGGCGGGCGCACGCCGTCCCTGTCTGGCGGCGGGCGTTTTCTGGAAATCGAGCTGCCCTTTGCCACTGCCGTCAAGGACGTGCCCATCATCGGCTATGTCTATTTCGAGCTGATTTCGGGCCACAACATCCTCGTCTACATTGCCTTCCTTGCCGTTCCGGCCACATGGTGGGTGCTCTACCGCACCCGTTTCGGCCTGCGCCTGCGCGCCGTTGGCGAAAATCCGGCGGCGGTGGACACGGCAGGCATCTCCGTCACCTTCCTGCGCTACCGGGCAGTGGTCATGTGCGGGCTGCTCTGCGGCCTGGCAGGCAGCTATCTGGCGATTGCCCAGTCCTCCGGCTTCATCAAGGACATGACCGCCGGGCGCGGCTACATCGCGCTGGCGGCCCTGATCTTTGCCAAGTGGAAGCCGGTGAACGCACTCTACGCCTGCCTCCTCTTCGGCTTCCTCGATGCCATGGCCATCCGGCTTCAGGGCCAGCAGGTCCCGGGCATCGGTGAGGTGCCCGTGCAGGTGTTCCAGGCACTTCCCTACATTCTCACAGTCATCCTGCTGGCGGGCTTCATCGGCAAGGCCATTCCGCCCAAGGCCAGCGGCATCCCCTATCTGAAGGAGCGCACATGAGCGCGGTGGACAAGCTCTTCGAGGCGGCAAAGGCCGCCCGCGAAAACGCCTATGCCCGGTACTCGAACTTCAAGGTCGGCGCGGCGATCCTTGCCGCCGACGGCAAGATCTATCCGGGCTGCAACGTGGAAAATGCCGCCTATCCGCAGGGCGTCTGCGCCGAAGCTGGCGCCATCTCCGCCATGGTTCTGGCCGGTCAGCAGCAGATCGAGGAAGTGGTCGTCATCGCCGATGCCGCCCTCTGCACGCCCTGCGGCGGCTGCCGGCAGAAGCTGAAGGAATTCGCGGCCGGTTCCGTCAAGATCCATATCGCCAATCTCGACGGCATTCGCCGTACCTTCACCATCGACGAATTGCTGCCCGCCGGTTTCCAGCTTCTCGACTGAAGCGGACCCTCAACGCTGAAACAGAACAACACAAGGGACGAACGCCATGAGCAGCTATGGCAATGACTGCGCGGAAATCGTCCGCGCCGCCCGCCCGGGCAGCTACCGCATCGGCATGATCCTGGGCTCCGGGCTCGGCGAACTGGCGGGCGAGATGGAGAATGCGGTGCGCATTCCCTACAGCAAACTTCCGGGCTTTCCGGTTTCCACCGTCTCCTCCCACGGCAGCGAGCTGGTGGCAGGCGAGCTGGAAGGCGTGCCGGTGGTGATCCTTTCGGGCCGCGCCCATTACTATGAGAGCGGCAATCCCTCCATCATGCGCACGCCGGTCGAAACGCTGAAGGCGCTCGGCTGCGAGATCCTGCTGGCGACCAACGCCGCCGGGTCCCTGCGCGAGGAGGTGCAGCCGGGCAGCCCGATGCTGATCACCGACCACATCAACTGGTCCGGCCTCAACCCGCTGATCGGCGAGGAAGACGAAAAGCGCTTCCTCGACATGACCGCCGCCTATGACAAGGACCTGCAGGCCGCCATGCACCGCGCCGCCAAGGCCGATGGCCATGCGCTGGCGGAGGGCATCTACATGTGGTTTTCCGGCCCGTCCTTCGAGACCCCGGCAGAGATCCGCATGGCGCGCATTCTGGGCGCTGATGCCGTCGGCATGTCCACCGTGCCGGAGGTGATCCTTGCCCGGTTCCTCGGCATGCGCGTCGCCGCCATGTCGATCATCACCAATCTGGGCGCAGGCATGCAGGCCCATGGCCTGTCCCACGACGAGACCAAGTCCGTCGCCAAACTCGGCCTTGCGCGCATGAAGAAGCTTGTGCGCGGCTTCGTGAAGGAGGTTTCCCATGGCTGATGCAGCCAGCAAGGCGGAACTCGCCGCCCGGGCTCTCGCCCTTGTCGATCTGACGAACCTGAATGACGGCTGCACCGCCGCCGATATCGATGCGCTCTGCGCCCGTGCCGTGACCGAGCATGGCCATGTGGCCGCCGTCTGCCTCTATCCCGCCTTCGTGGCGCAGGCGAAGGCGAAGCTGGCCGGTACGCCGGTGAAGGTCGCAACCGTCGTCAACTTCCCCGCAGGCGGTGTGGACACCCGCGCCGTGGTGGACGAGACAGCCAAGGCCATTGCCGATGGCGCGGACGAGATCGACCTCGTGATGCCCTACCGCGCCTTCGTGGAAGGCCGCCGCGGCTTTGCCGAAGAGATGATCATCCGCGTCAAGGCTGCCATTCCGGCCCCGGCCCAGCTGAAAGTCATTCTGGAAACCGGCGAGATCGGTGACCCGCTGCTGATCCATCAGGCCTCGCTCGTCGCCATTGCCGCCGGTGCCGATTTCATCAAGACCTCCACCGGCAAGGTGAAGGTCAATGCGACGCTGGAAGCTGCCGAAATCATGCTGACGGTGATTGACGAGGTGCGCACCGAACAGCCGGGCCGTCAGGTGGGCTTCAAGCCCGCTGGCGGCATCCGCACGCTGGACGAGGCTGCCGCCTATCTGGCGCTGGCCGACCGGATTCTGGGGCCCAACTGGGTCTCCTCGGCCACATTCCGCTTTGGCGCCAGCGGGCTGCTGGACGCACTGATTGACGTGATCAAGGGCGGCGCAGGCAGCGCGCGCGAAGGATACTGACATGCTGGCACAGGAACTCATCCGCAAGAAGCGTGACGGCGGCCAGCTGACGCGGGAAGAAATCGCCTTCTTCGTCAAGGGCCTTGCCGATGGCAGCGTCAGCGAGGGGCAGGTTTCGGCGCTGGCCATGGCCATCTTCTTCCGCCGACTGACCATTGACGAACGCGTTTCCCTGACACTGGCCATGCGCGACAGCGGCACCGTGCTCGACTGGTCCGATGTGGACGCGCCGGTGCTCGACAAGCACTCGACCGGTGGCGTCGGCGACAATGTCTCGCTGATGCTGGCCCCGGCCCTTGCCGCCTGCGGCGCGGCCGTGCCGATGATCTCCGGACGCGGCCTTGGCCACACTGGCGGCACCCTTGACAAATTCGACAGCATCCCCGGCTACAAGACCCAGCCGGACAACGCCCTGTTCCGCAAGGTGGTGAAGGAAGTGGGCTGCGCCGTCATCGGCCAGACCAGCGACCTTGCCCCGGCGGACAAGCGCTTCTACGCCATCCGCGATGTGACGGGCACGGTGGAGAGCATCGATCTTATCACCGCCTCGATCCTGTCCAAAAAGCTGGCCGCAGGCCTGCAGGGCCTCGTGCTGGACGTGAAGTGGGGCACGGGCGCCTTCATGCAGAGCTTCGAGGAGGCCAAGGCGCTTGCCGAAAGCCTCGTGCGCGTCGCCAATGGCGCTGGCCTCAAGACCACCGCCCTGCTGACGGACATGAACGAGTCCCTCGCTTCTGCCGCAGGCAATGCGGTGGAAATGCAAAATGCCGTGGACTTCCTGAAGGGCACCTCCATCGACAGCCGCCTGTGGGACGTGACCGTGGCACAGGGCGGCGAGCTGCTGGCGACCGGCGGCATTGCCGAAAGCGCTCAGGAAGGCTGCGATCTGATGCGCGCCGCCTTTGAAAGCGGCCGTGCGGCGGAGAAATTCGCCGAGATGGTCACCGCCCTCGGCGGCCCGGCGGACTTCATGGAAAAGAGCGAGCTCTATCTCGCCAAGGCGCCCGTCATTGCTCCGGTCTATGCGAAAGAGCCGGGTATCGTCACCGGCGTTGACGCCCGCGCCATCGGCGTTGCCGTGGTGGAACTGGGCGGCGGCCGCCGCATCGCCGCCGATGTGATCGACCCGTCCGTCGGCTTCACGGAACTGGCCGGCATCGGTCACCGGGTGGATGCGGATGCGCCGCTCGCCATCGTCCATGCTGCCACCGAAGACGCCGCCCGCCGCGCAACCGAGGCCCTCAACGCCGCCTATCGCACCGGCGATGCCGCCAGCGTCGAGGACCACCCGATCGTGGCTGCCCGTATCGCGCCTTGAGCGCAATACAAAGCAAGAATGCAATCGCACCGTAAGGGGCGATACAAAGCATGAATGCAATTGCGCCGTAAGGGGCATGAACATGGGATCGCGCCGTGAGGTGCGATGTCAGTGGACGATCCGGACTGGTTCGCCTGAGGTGTTCAACAGTGGCCGCAGCGCCCCTCTCCCCCCTTGAGGGGGAGATGTCTGCATCAGCAGACAGAGGGGGGTGTCAGCGCCACCACACATGACAGCCTCCAGGCAGGCTGGAGAGGCTGCATACCCCCCTCTGCCCCCTTTCGGGGGCATCTCCCCCTCAAGGGGGGAGAGGAACCGGGGCCGGATCGGGAGCAAAGTCCCCCTCCCCCTCGTGGGGAGGGGTTAGGGGTGGGGGGCTGAAGCGCCGGATACTTGCGCCGGGTCGCCACCTCCCTCCGGCCAAACGACAAGCAGCCGCAAGAGCTGCCGTGAAATGAGATGAGAGGCTTTTAGCCTCGGGACAAAAGGAAACAGAGCATGCCTCGCGCCATTCTCGTTGTGCTCGACAGTTTTGGCATCGGCGGTGCGCAGGATGCCGCCCGCTTCGGCGATGAGGGCTCCGACACGCTGGGCCATATCGCGCAGCGCTGTGCGGCCGGAGAAGGTGACAAGCCAGGCCTGCGCAGCGGGCCGCTGCATCTGCCCAACATGAACCGCCTCGGCCTTGGCGCCGCCGCCACGCTGTCCACCGGCAAGACCCTGCCCGGCCTTGCGCCGGACCCGGCGCCCACGGGCCTGTGGGGCTATGCGGCGGAAGTGTCCAACGGCAAGGACACCCCGTCCGGCCACTGGGAAATTGCGGGCGTGCCGGTTGAGTTCGACTGGGGCTATTTCCCGGCCACCATCCCCACCTTCCCGGCGGAGATGATCGCCGCGATTGTTGCTGAGACGGGCATTCCCGGCATCATCGGCGACAAGCATGCCTCCGGCACGGAGGTGATTGCGGAGCTGGGTGAAGAGCACCTGCGCACCGGCAAGCCGATCTTCTACACCTCGGCGGATTCCGTCGTGCAGATCGCCGCCCATGAAGAGGCCTTCGGCCTCGAAAGGCTCTATGCCCTGTGCGAGGTGACCCGTAGGCATGCGGACCCTTACAACATCGGCCGCGTCATCGCCCGGCCCTTCACCGGCACAAGCGCTGCGGATTTCGTGCGCACGGCCAACCGGCGCGACTACTCGGTTCTGCCGCCCGAGCCGACGCTTCTGGACCGGCTGACCGCCGAAGGGCGGACAGTCATCGGTGTGGGCAAGATCTCCGACATCTTCGCCCATCAGGGCGTCACCAAGGTGCTGAAGGGTGCCGGCAACGGCCAGCTTCTCGACAAGACGCTGGAAGCCATGGACATGGCGCAGGACGGCGATCTCGTGTTCACCAACCTGATCGACTTCGATTCCCTTTATGGCCACCGCCGTGATGTGCCGGGCTATGCGGCAGCGCTGGAAGAGTTCGACCGGCGCCTGCCGGAGCTGATGGCGAAGCTCAAGGACGGCGACCTGCTGCTGCTGACCGCTGACCATGGCTGCGACCCCACATGGCGCGGCACGGACCACACGCGCGAGAATGTGCCGGTTCTGGGCTTTGCTCCGGGCGTCGCAGGCCGCAGCATCGGCGGACGCAGCACCTATGCGGATATCGGCGAGACCATCGCAGAGCATCTGGGCATTGCCGCCGGGCGCCATGGCCGCAGCTTCCTGAGCGCCTGACTTTCCACCGGGAAGCGGCGCCCATGCGCCGCTTCTTCTTGACGCAGCGTGCGGCGGCGGAAACAACTTTGTCAGTGATTGAGCCGGGTCATGAAATGGATCCGGCAGGCAGCTTTCAGGGAAGGACGGGCGGCCCATGGCAGTGCAGGAGCAGGTGCTCAAGGCGGAATTGCACTGCCATATCGAAGGGGCAGCCCCGCCCGCACTGGTTCAGAAGATCGCAAAGCGCGAGGAGATCGACGTTTCCTCGATCATCGATGCCAAGGGCCAGTACCGCTGGAGCGACTTCACCACCTTCCTGTCCGCCTATGACCTCGCCAGTTCCGTCTTCCGCCGCCCCGGCGATTATGCGCAGTTGAGCGAAACCTATTTCCGCATGCTGGCCGCCGAAGGGGCCATCTACGGCGAAATCTTCATTTCCCCCGACCATGCCACATCGGCAGGCCTCTCCTACCGGTCCTATGTGGAAGGACTGGCGGCAGGCCTTGAGCGGGCCAAGGCGGAGACCGGCATCGAAGGCCGGATGATCGCCGTTGGCGTCCGCCACTTCGGCGCAGCCTCGGTGGAGCGGGTGGCGAAGGAGGTTGTTTCCAATCCGCATCCGCTGGTCACCGGCTTCGGCCTTGCAGGCGACGAACGCGAGGGCCATCCGGCCAATTTCGCCCGCGCCTTCCGCATGGCCGGGGAAGCCGGGCTGGGCCTGACCGCCCATGCGGGCGAGTTCGGCGGGCCGGAGAGCATCAGCGCGGCTCTCGATTTCCTGCGCGTGCGGCGCATCGGCCACGGCGTGCGAGCCATCGAAAGCCCGGCACTGGTGGACCGGCTGGCGGCAGAGCGGATCGTGCTGGAGGTCTGCCCCGGCTCGAATGCGGCGCTGGGGCTTTACCCGGTGCTGCGCTTCCACCCGGTCAACCTGCTGCGCCGGGCGGGCGTGCGCATCACCCTCAATTCGGATGATCCCCCCTTCTTCCGCACCACGCTGGGGCGGGAATACAGCCTGACGGCCAAGACCTTCAACTGGACCCAGGAAGACCTGCGCGTCTTCACCCGCACCGCCATCGAAGCCGCCTTCTGCGACAAGGCAACGAAGGAACGGCTGCTGGCCAAAGTGGACAACCAGAAGCTCGGCTGAGTGGTTGCGGGAATGGGGTATGTCAGCCGGAAATCAAACCGCTGGCAAACCCTATCGGACGTCATTCCGGACGCAGCGAAGCGGAGATCCGGGATGACGATGGCGAGGGTATCGGCTGTAACGGGAAACTGCCGCCCCCTCAGGCCGCAGCTTCCTTTTTCTGCTGCTCCTCGTCCGAGCGCGGGTCCATGGCGGCGGTTTCCGGGGTGGAGAGGCGCCCGGTGGTGAGCACCGGCACGAAGTCCGACTTCTCGGCGACACTGAGGCTTGCCCGCTGGGTCATGCGCCAGAGGGTGAAGAGCACCATCAACAGATGCGCACCCGCCGTCACATGGAACAGGGCCGACGGCGAGGTGGCCGACATGAGCGCGGCCGCCGCGATGGGGCCGATCATGGTGCCGACGCCATAAAGCATCAGCAGCCCGCCGCTGGTCTTGAGGAATTCCCCCGGCGCCGCATGGTCATTGGCATGGGCGACGATGACCGGATACATGGAATAGATCATGCCGCCGAAGAGCGAGACAAAGATGATCACCGTGGTGCTGCCGGGCGCGGAGAGCAGCGACAGCACAATTTCCACCACCATGGCAACCAGACCCATGCCAATCAGCACGAGGCGGCGGTCGATCCGGTCTGACACCATGCCCACCGGCACCTGAATGAGGGCGCCGATCAGCAGCGACAGCGACATCATGATGGCGACATCGCCCACCTCAAGGCCGATGCGCCGCCCATAGACCGCGCCCAGCGTGCCGAAGGCGCCGTTGGAAATGCCGGTCAGGACAACGGCGACCACGGCGACCGGCGAGTTTTTCCAGAGCTGGCGCGGGTCCAGCCGCGCCTGCGTCAGCGGCGTGGGGGTTGCGGCGGTGGAAAGGGCCGTGGGCAGCAGCGACAGGGAATAGATGATGGAACCCACCACGAAGAAGACGAAGCCGGTGGGATCGCCCAGCGTCAGCAGCATCTGGCCGATCGTGGTCGAGCCCAGGTTGATCATGGTGTAGATGCCGAAGACCCGCCCGCGCGTCTTGTTGTTGGCGCGCTCGTTGAGCCAGCTTTCCACGATCATGGCGCCGCCTGCGAAGCAGAAGCCGGTGAGCGCGCGCAGCGGAATCCAGACTTCCGGCATCATGAACAACAGGTTCAGCAGCATGGAGATGGCGGCAATGGAAGCCATCACGCCAAAGGTGCGGATATGCCCGACGCGCTTCACGATCATCGGCACCAGCAGGCAGCCGGCGATATAGCCCGCCGCCCAGCCCGCGCCCAGCATGCCCAGAGACGTGTCGGAGAAGCCTTCGGCAAGACCGCGCACCGGCAGCAGCAGGCCGTGCAGCCCGCCCGCCATCAGCAAGAGGCCGGAACCGAGAAGGAGGGCGGCGATGGAAAACACGGTCGACATGAAGAAATCCGGAAAGCAGCAGTGGTCTTTTTGTGGCCTCAGCAGCGCGTTTGGCGTGAGGAGCGTGGCTCATGCTGCCCGAGACAGAGGTCAGACGACAAGACAAGCTTGTCCCGGATCGTGCATGAGGCTGGTTTATCAACCGTTCATGATTTCACGGCAGCAACATGGCAGCCCCCTCCCCTGTAATCTGGCATGACCTGAAGGCCCAACGTCTGTAAGACCAGAGCGTTCCATCGAAAGGACGCAAAGCCGATGACAACGCCCGCCGCCACCGAAACACCCTCCGAGGCCATCAGCCTGCTTACTGCGCAAGCCTTGCGCGAAGGTGCCGCCCGCCTGCTGGATCTTGCCAGGCAGACTGCGCTTGCCGGCATCCGTGTGGATGAGGGCAAGCTGGAGCCACTGGCTCAGCAGGTGGCTTCGATCCTGCGCGCTGCGGCGCCGGAAGCCGGGCTGGCCCCGCACAGCCTGTGGCGGCTGGCAGAGGCAGGCGGAGAAGACCGCTGGGGCATGATTGCCGGTGCGCGTGCCTTTCCCGATGTGCGGATGATGGGCCGCGCCGCCTTTGACGCGGCCATCACCGCGGTGCTGATGACCCCGCCTGCGGATCCGGACTGGCGGTTCGAGGATCCTTTCACCGGGGAGAGTCTTGCAGGCGCTGAAGGCATGACGGCAGCCACCCTGTCCGCTTTCGCCAGCGGGCTTTTCTCCGCCGTGCCTGCCGATCCCATCCGTGCCGATGCCCATGCGCTGATCCGGGTGGAAACGGAGGAGCTGGCCCGCGCCCTGCAGGTGGATGAGGACCATGCGGCCACACTCGCTGCCCGCCTGCACCGGCTGGGGGAACTTGCAGGCATGCGGCCCGATCTCTTTGCCCGCGATGACGAGCCAAGGCCCGGCGGGCTGTTCGACGTACTGTTCGATGAGGGGCAGGAGGACGGCAGCTTGAGCCTTGCGCGGATTTTCGCGCTTGTGATGGAAGGGCTGGTGCCGCTGTGGGAGGGCCCCGAAAGCCTCAACGGCGTGCCGCTGGGTGATACGGTCCGCGTGCCGGCGCTCGAAGGCCGCATGGCTGGCGAACCTCTGCTGCCGCTGCATGAGCGGGCAAGGTTTCTGGCGCTCTCCCTTGTCGAGCCGCTGGCCTGGGCCGGTATTGCGCCGCTGGACCTTGATGGCCCCGGCGGCCCCACGGACGCAGACCATGTGCAGCTGATGCTGGCAGGGGGTGTTCTCAGCTTCTCGCTTCAGGATGGCGAAGCGCAGGTGCAAGCAGCCATGCTGCGCGGCCTTGCCGGAGCGCTGACCCTTGAGCTGGCAAACAAGGTCCGGGACATTCTGGAAACGGGAGCCGAAGAGCTGCCGCTGACCTGCATCGAGGAAGCGGGCACCTTGCCGCTTGCTGCCATGCTTTTGCGGGAAAACCCGGCAGCTGTTGAGGACTTCGGCAAAATTGCCGCCGCCGGGACTGTTTTTTGAGCGCTCTTCGGTGCATAGGAAAAGACAGAGACATCAGAAGACACATCGGCGGAAAGCCGCAAGAACAGGAGACAGGCAGACATGTCCGGAGCCATCGTAGTTGATCATCCGCTGGTCCAGCACAAGCTCACGATCATGCGCAACAAGGCCACCTCCACCCAGGGCTTCCGCCGCCTGCTGCGCGAAATCTCGACCCTGCTGTGCTATGAGGTGACCCGCGACCTGCCGCTGACGCAGATCACCATCGAAACGCCGATCTGCGAGATGCAGGCCCCGACGCTGGCGGGCAAGAAGCTGGTCTTTGCCTCGATCCTGCGCGCCGGCAACGGCCTGCTGGAAGGCATGCTGGATCTGGTGCCCTCCGCACGCGTTGCCCATGTCGGCCTCTACCGCGACCCGGAAACCCTGACGCCGGTGGAATACTACTTCAAGGCCCCGGAAGATCTGGGCGAGCGCCTTGTGATCGTCGTCGACCCGATGCTGGCCACCGCCAATTCGGCCATTGCCGCTGTCGAGAAACTGAAGGCCCGCGGCGCCAACAACATCCGCTTCCTCTGCCTGCTGGCGGCCCCGGAAGGCGTTGCCAAGTTCATCGCCGCCCATCCGGACGTGCCGGTCTACACCGCCTCCATCGATGCC
Source organism: Pannonibacter sp. CBAS1226 (assembly GCF_055685825.1). Lineage (NCBI taxonomy): Bacteria > Pseudomonadati > Pseudomonadota > Alphaproteobacteria > Hyphomicrobiales > Stappiaceae > Pannonibacter > Pannonibacter sp. CBAS1226. The sequence goes on from NZ_JBVOUO010000012.1 coordinate 47,282, forward strand.
AAGCTGAACGACCATGGCTACATCGTCCCCGGCCTTGGCGATGCGGGCGACCGCATGTACGGCACGAAGTAAGACAGACACTGGCAGGAGCAGCCCCGCATGATCACCGTCTTCGGGTCCATCAATCTTGATCTCGTGGCGGTGGTCGAGCGCCTGCCCCTGCCGGGTGAAACCGCAGCCGGGCCGGACCATCAGAACTTTCCCGGCGGCAAGGGCGCCAATCAGGCACTGGCCGCCCGCCGCGCCGGAGCGGACGTGGCCATGACCGCAGCGGTGGGAACGGATGTCTTCGCCGCCCCGGCTCTTGCCAATCTGGAAGCCGCCGGTGTCGATCTGTCCGGCGTGCGCCGCCTCGATGGCGCGACCGGCATTGCCATGATCGGCGTCGAGGCCAGCGGCGAGAACCTCATCATCGTCGCCAGCGGCGTCAACGCCCGCGTGTCTGCCGGCTGGCTCAAGGGCAAGCTGCCCCAAGGCTCCCTCCTGCAGATGCAGATGGAAACACCTGCCGCTGAAATCCGCGCTGCCATCGCCGCCGCACGCGAGGCTGGCGCAACGGTGATCCTCAACACAGCCCCTGCCGGAGACCCGGCCGTCAGCGAACTGGCCAGCCTCAGCGATATCGTCATCGCCAATGAGAGCGAGGCGATGGAAATCGCCGCAAAGCTCGGCCTGCCGGGCGAGCCGGAAGCCTTCGTGCGCACCGTCGCCGAAGGCCGGCTTGGCTCTGCACGGCTCGCTGTCGTAACGCTGGGCGCCAGGGGCGTCATCGCCCATGACGGCACGGCGCTTTACAGCGTGCCCACGCCGAAGGTGCGTGTGGTGGACACCACCGGCGCGGGCGATGCCTTCTGCGGCGCCTTTGCCGCGGCGCTTGACCGGGGCGATGAACTGGGGGCGGCGCTCGCCTTCGGCGTTGCCGCCGGAAGCCTTGCCTGCACCGCCAATGGCGCGCAGGGCAGCGCCCCCGATGCCGCCGCGATCCGCCAGCTCGCCGCAACGCTCGAGGTCAGCCGCAGCTGATCCCGTTCACCGGATGCTAAGCCGGATGTGACAAGGATCAGCCGTCAATCCTCCGTGTGTCCGGCAAGGTCATGCTGCGTTATCTCGTCATCCTCGTTCTGCTTGCAGCTCTGGTGCCTTTCGTGCCGGGGCTGGTGGAACGCTGGACGCAAGCGCAAGACCCCTCCCCCGCAGCAGAGCAAGCCGCTCAAGCCACAGGCGGCAGCCTGAAACTGCGGGCGGAGCCCAACGGGCATTTCATCGCGGGAACCCGCATCAACGGCCGAACGTTGAAGATGATGGTGGACACGGGCGCAACGCTCGTCGCCTTGCCCCAGTCTGACGCCCGCCGCGCCGGGATAAGACCGGAGGACAAGGACTTCACCGCCCGGGTCAACACCGCCAACGGCATCATCGCCGCTGCGCCGGTGAAGATCGAAACCCTGGAGCTGGGCCCTCTTTATCTTCGGGATGTGGATGCAGTGGTCATTCCCGATGCCTCATTGTCGACACCACTGCTTGGCATGTCAGCGCTGCGCCGGTTCAAACGATTTGACATTTCTGGTGACACGATGCTTCTGGTTCAATAATGTCCAGCCGCTCGGACATCCCTCATTTCGTTAGTCTTTTCCGGCACAAGCTTTTGCGAGGTTCATCATGTTTCCCAAACCCGAAGCATTTCTGAAGTCGAATACCTACGCCTACGAATCCAAGCCGATGGTCAAGCCCACCGGCTTCCGCGAATACGACGCGCGCTGGCTGTTCGAGAAGGAAATCAACCTGATGGGCATGCAGGCCCTCGGCATGGGGATCGGCACCCTGATGCATGAGCGCGGCATCCGTCCGGATATCGTCGTCGGCCATGACTTCCGCGGCTATTCCGCTTCCATCAAGATGGCGGTCATCAACGGCCTGATGGCTGTGGGCATCAACGTGCACGACATCGGCCTTGCCCTGTCGCCGATGGCCTATTTCGCCCAGTTCGCGCTGGACGTGCCGGCCGTTGCCATGATCACCGCCTCGCACAATGACAATGGCTGGACCGGCGTGAAGATGGGCGTCAACCGCCCGCTGACCTTCGGCCCGGAAGAGATGGGCCGCCTGAAGGACATCGTGCTGAACTCCGCCTTTGTCGCCAAGGGCTCCGGCTCCTACCGCTATGTCGACAATTTCGCGGACGTTTACATCAAGGGCCTGACGGACCGCGCCAAGCTGAAGCGCCCGATCAAGGTCGTGGCGGCCTGCGGCAACGGCACGGCCGGCGCCTTCGCCCCGCGCGTTCTGGAGATGCTGGGCGCGGAAGTCATTCCGCTGGACGCCGAACTCGACCACACCTTCCCGAACTACAATCCGAACCCGGAGGACATGAAGATGCTTCATGCCCTGCGCGACAAGGTTCTGGAGACCGGTGCGGACGTTGGCCTCGGCTTTGACGGCGACGGCGACCGCTGCGGCGTGGTGGACAACGAAGGCGAAGAGATCTTCGCCGACAAGGTGGGCGTGATGCTCGCCCGCGACATTTCCTCGCTCTACCCGAACTCCAAGTTCGTGGTGGACGTGAAGTCCACCGGCCTGTTCCACACCGACCCGGTGCTGAAGGCCAATGGCGCGGTGACCGACTACTTCAAGACCGGCCATTCCTACATCAAGCGCCGCGTGACGGAACTGGGGGCCATCGTCGGCTTTGAAAAGTCCGGCCACTACTTCTTCAACGCGCCGATCGGCCGCGGCTATGACGACGGCCTCGTCTCGGCCATTGCCATCCTCGACATGATGGACCGCAACCCGGACAAGTCCATGGCCGACCTGCGCCGTGCCCTGCCGAAGACCTGGGGCTCGCCCACCATGGCGCCGCATTGCGAAGACGAGATCAAATACGGCATCGTCGACAAGGTGGTTGCCCGCTTCCAGGCCATGCAGGCCGCCGGTGAGAAGGTGGCCGGACAGGCCATCACCGATCTCATCACCGTCAACGGCGTGCGCGTCGTCACGGAAGACGGCACCTGGGGCCTCGTCCGCGCCTCTTCCAACAAGCCCGAGCTTGTGGTGGTGGTGGAGAGCCCGGCTTCCGAAGCCCGCCTGCACGAGATGTTCAAGGCTGTGGATGCGGTGCTGCGCGAGAACCCGGAAGTGGGCGCCTACAACCAGACCCTCTGATCCTGACCTGAACGGACGGCAACAACATGATCCGGCCCTTTGGCACCCTTCCCGGCGGTGAAACCGTCAATGAAGTCACGCTGAGGGCCGGTTCCCTCGAAGCCGCCGTTCTGACCTACGGCGCAACCCTCCGGGATCTGCGCCTCTATGGCCGCCCGCTGGTTCTCGGGCTCAACACGCTTGAGGACTATCAGGCCCACGGCGCCTATTTCGGCGGCACCTGCGGGCGCTATGCCAACCGCATTGCCGCCGGCCGCTTCACGCTGGATGGCGTTTCCCATCAGGTCACCTGCAACGAGAAGGGCCGCAATCATCTGCATGGCGGCCTGTCCGGCTATGACAAGAAGCTGTGGCAGATTGCCGAACTCTCCGCCTCCAGCCTGCTTCTGACGCTGACCTCACCCGATGGCGAGGAAGGCTATCCGGGCAATGTGGATCTGCGCTGCCGCTACACGCTGCTGGAAACCGGCACGCTGCGCCTTGAGATGAGCGCGGTGACCGATCAGCCGACGCTGGTCAACCTCGCCCATCACAGCTATTTCAATCTCGACAGTTCCGGCGATATCAGCGGCCACCGGCTGCAGATCCTTGCCGACCGCTATCTGCCGGTCGATGCAGACTGCATCCCCACCGGCGGGATCCTGCCCGTCGCAGGCACCGTCTTTGACTTCCGCACCAAGCGGCCGATCCGCCAGACCGGCGCGGACCATGCGCGGGTGCTCTACGACCACAATTTCTGCGTGGCGGACACACCCTCGGAAAGCTTGCGCCTTGCCGCCGTGCTGGAAGGCGAGACCTCGGGCGTTTCCATGGAGCTCTGGACCACTGAACCGGGCGTCCAGTTCTATGATGCCTCCGGCCTTGGCCTGCCTTACGAGGGGCTGGAGGGGCGCCGCTATGGCCCGCATGCCGGGCTGTGCCTCGAGCCGCAGCGCTGGCCCGACAGCCCTAACCATACGGAGTTTGCGGGGGCTGTTCTGCGGCCCGGAACAACCTATAGTCAGGTGACCGAGTTCCGCTTCCAGCCGTGAGCCGCACCGCATGAAGACCGTTTTTTCGCCCGTCCAGCTGACCCATGACCCGAAGATGGAAATCTCGGACGGGATGCTGAAACCTGCCGTGGAAATTCCCAGCCGGGCGGAGATGGTGCGCAGTGAAATCCTTGCCCGCAAGATCGGCCCCCTGTGGACGCCGCAGGACTTTGGCCGCGCCCCGCTGGAGCGGGTGCACACAGGCGAATATCTCGACTTCCTCGAAAGCTTCTGGAGCCGCTGGACCGGTGCCGGGCGGCAGGGCGAGGCCTTCCCCTTCGTCTGGCCCGTGCGCCAGCTGCGCGCTGCCCCCACGCCCAGCCACATCGACGGGCTGCTCGGCCGCTTCTCCTTTGATGCGGGCACGCCGCTGGGCGAGCACACCTGGGCCGCAGCCACGGCCAGCGCAAATTCCGCACTGACCGCCGCCCGCTTCCTGCGCGAAGGCGACCGCTCCGCCTTCGCCCTCTGCCGCCCGCCGGGGCACCATGCGGCAGCCGATTACTTCGGCGGCTATTGTTTCCTCAACAATGCCGCCATCGCCGCCCAGTGGCTGCGCGATCAGGGCACCGCGCGCGTCGCCATCCTTGACGTGGACTATCACCACGGCAACGGCACGCAGGCGATTTTCTACGAGCGCGCCGACGTGATGTTCCTGTCCATCCACGCCGACCCCAAGGAAGAATACCCCTATTTCCTCGGCCATGCGGACGAGACGGGCGAAAAGGCCGGCAAGGGCTTCACCCACAACTGGCCGCTGCCACCCGGCACCGACTGGGCCCGTTACTCGGAAGCGCTGGAAGAAGCCTGCCGCTGGCTGACGGTCTATTCCCCGGACGTGCTGATCGTCTCGCTCGGCCTTGACACCTACGAAAACGACCCGATCTCGCAATTCCGCTTCGTGCCGGAAGACTTCCTGCGCCTCGGCGCCAGGCTCGCCCGCCTCGGCAAGCCCACCCTCTTCGTCATGGAAGGCGGCTACGCCGTCGACGCCCTCGGCTCCAACTGCGTCAACGTGCTGGAAGGGTTTCTCGGGGGGTGAGGGGGTGACGGCTGCATATGGCTGACCCTGAGGGCTCAACCCAGCAGGTCCGGCAGATCTCGCATGGCGTGGAGAACCCGCACAACCCGTACCTCCTCACCAGCATCGAGGAAGAAAATCAGATAGCGCCCATGCCGGGCTGAACGCAGCCCCTTGCACAGATCGTCCCGGGCAGGGAAACTATCCGGACGTTCAGCAGCCTGAAGCATCTTGGCCTCGATTTCGGCCACAAAGGACAGGGCTCGGGCAGGATTGTCCTGGGCGATGAAGTCACCGATCTCGATCAGATCGGCCATGGCGGCCGGCAGGATGATCAGCCGCGCCATGGATCAGGGCTTCACCGCATATCTTGCACGGAGTTCTGCGAACACCTGATCCGCCGGGATGCCCGGCCCGCTGTCCAGCCCTGCCTTGATCGCCTCCCGCAAGGCCTCCAGTTCCTGCCGCTCCGTGTCCCGGCTCCGGGTCCAGGCACGAAGAGCCTCCCGGACCACTTCGCTGGCCGAGGCATACTCACCCGACGCTACCGTCTGACGCAATGTCTCGGCCATTTCGGCCGGCACGGTGATTGTCATTCGTTCGACAGCGCCCATGACGGAACCTCCTGCAGCATGATCATACTTCATCATACTTATGATGCAGATTGGCAGCAATGCCAGAGAGAGCGGGTTATCGCAGGCTCCGGGATGCCGGCACACCACACCTGCAAAGGCCGGTGCGCCGCAGGGTTATGCCGTCCCGGTGAGACAAGCTCACCGGGAGACACGTGGCTCCCCTACTCCCCTGAATGGGCCAGCAGGCTGGCGTTGCCGCCGGAGGCGGCGGTGTTGAGGGAGATGACCTGTTCGAGGGCGAAGCGCTGCAGATAGGCCGGGCCGCCGGCCTTGGGGCCGGTGCCGGAGAGGCCCGCGCCGCCGAAGGGTTGGGTGCCGACGACGGCACCGATGATGTTGCGGTTGACGTAGACATTGCCCACCGGCAGCCGGTCCACCACCTGCTTCACCGTGGCATCAATGCGGGAATGGACGCCAAGCGTCAGGCCGTAGCCGGAGGCGGCGATCTTTTCCAGCATGGCGCCGAAGTCCTTCGCCTTGTAGCGCACCACATGCAGCACCGGGCCGAAGACTTCGCGCGTCAGGTCCTCGGGCCGTTCCAGCTCGATGATCTGCGGGGCCACATAGGTGCCGCCCGCGAGGGTCACGTCCGGCTCCTTGCCGGAGAATTTCAGCCGCCCGGCCGATTCCATCACCCGCACATGGGTGAGGATGTTGTCCCGCGCTTCGCGGTCGATCACCGGGCCGATATCGGTTTCAGCAAGGCGCGGGTCGCCAAGGGTGAGCTCGCGCGCCGAGCCTTCGATCATCTCCAGAAGGTGATCCGCCACATCCTCCTGCAGGAACAAGAGCCGCAGGGCCGAGCAGCGCTGCCCGGCGGAGCGGAAGGCGGAGGTGACCACATCATCGCAGACCTGTTCCGGCAGGGCGGTGGCATCCACCAGCATGGCATTGATGCCGCCGGTTTCCGCAATCAGCGGCACGATGGGCCCGCGACGGGTGGCGAGGGCGCTGTTGATGGCCCAGGCGGTTTCGGTCGAACCGGTGAAGGCTACGCCTGCCACCTGCGGATGGGAGGTCAGCGCTGCGCCCACTGCGCCGTCGCCCGGCACATAGAGCAGCGCGGTTTCCGGCACACCGGCAGCATGGAACAGGCGCACCGCCTCATGGGCAATCAGCGGCGTCTGTTCGGCGGGCTTGGCCACCACCGCATTGCCCGCGACAAGCGCGGCGGCCACCTGCCCGAGGAAAATGGCGAGCGGGAAGTTCCAGGGCGAAATGCAGACGAAGACGCCGCGCCCGCGCAGGCGGTAGCGGTTTTCCTCGCCCGTCGGGCCGGGCATCAGGCGGCCTTCGCCGAAGAGCCCACGTGCCTCGGCAGCATAATAGCGGCAGAAATCCACCGCCTCGCGGATTTCGGCAATGCCATCCGTCAGCGTCTTGCCGGCTTCGGCGGCCAGCAGCGCCATCAGCCGGTCGCGGTTTTCTTCCATCAGATCCGCCATCCGGTCGAGGGCAGCGGCGCGGTCTTCCACCGGCGTGCGGGACCAGCTTTCAAAGCCCTTGGCCGCAACCTCCATAGCCGCCGCTGCCAGCTTGGCATCAGCCTCGGCAACTTCACCGGCCACAAGACTGCCGTCGATGGGGGACAGCAGGGCACGCGGGTGGGCGGCCACCTCATGGCCCGGCACCAGCGGGCGGGCGGTGACGGCCGGGAAGCTCTGGCGCGCCATTCCGGAAAGCAGCGCATTGCGCTCGGCCTCCACGCCCAGCTCCAGCCCGCCGGCATTGCGGCGGGTGGGGGCATAGAGATCGGCGGGCAGCGCGATGGAGCGGTTGCGGGCGCGCTCACCGCCTTCCAGCAGCTCCGCCGGGCGCTTCAACAGCTCTGCTGCGGGAATGCTGGCGTCCCCGACGATGGAGACGAAGGAGGAATTGGCGCCGTTTTCCAGCAGGCGGCGCACCAGATAGGCCAAGAGGTCCTTGTGACCGCCGACGGGCGCATAGATGCGGCAGGGATAGCCATCGCGCTCCACCACGGCCTTGTAGAGGCTTTCGCCCATGCCATGCAGGCGCTGGAACTCGAAGCCTTCCGGCTTGCCCGCCATCTCCTGGATCTGGGCGACAGTGAGCGCATTGTGGGTGGCGAACTGCGGATAGATGACATCGCGCGCGGCCAGCAGACGGCGGGCGCAGGCGAGATAGGACAGGTCCGTCGCGGCCTTGCGGCTGAAGACGGGATAGTCTGCGAGCCCCCGCTCCTGCGCCCGCTTGATCTCCGTATCCCAATAGGCGCCCTTGACGAGCCGCACCATCAGGCGCCGGTTGTGAAGGCGCGCCAGATCAATAAGCCAGCTAATGACCTCCTGTCCGCGCTTCTGATAGGCCTGCACCGCAAGGCCGAAACCATTCCAGCCCTCCAGCACCGGATCGGCCACGATCCGGGCGATGAGGTCCAGCGACAGTTCCAGCCGGTCGGCCTCCTCCGCGTCGATGGTGAAGTTGAGATCATGGGCGCGGGCCATGCGGGCAAGGTCCAGCACGCGGGGCAGCAACTCGGCCATCACCCGCTCTTCCTTCACCGCCTCATAGCGCGGATGCAGTGCCGACAGCTTGACGGAAATGCCCGGCCGGTCCGGCAGGGGACGGGACCCGGCGGCCTTGCCGATGGCCTCGATGGCGGCGGCATAGGAGCGGAAATAGCGTTCCGCATCGGCCTGCGTGCGCGCACCTTCCCCCAGCATGTCATAGGAGAACCGGTAGCCCTTCGGCTCCAGAACCTTGGCCCGCTTCAGCGCATCCTCGATGGTTTCGCCCAGCACGAACTGGTGGCCGAGAAGGCGCATCGCCTGCCGCGTCGCCGTGCGCACGGCCGGCATGCCGATGCGGCGCACGAGACTGGTGAGGATGCTGTCCGGCGTGTCGCCCGGATGCAGCAGCCGCGAGGTGACGCCGAGCGCCCAGGAGGAAGCGGACACAAGCCAGGTGTCGGACTTGCGCCCTTCCCCCTCGCCGAATTTGGCTGCGGCCAGCTTGTCCTCGATCAGTTTGTCGGCGGTGGCCGCATCCGGCACGCGCAGCAGCGCCTCGGCCAGCACCATCATGGCAAGGCCCTCGCGAGTGGTCAGGCCGAACTCCCGCATGAAGTCTTCGACGCCGCCAAGGCCCGAACGGGCGCCGCGCATCTCTTCGATATAGGCTGTGGCCTTGGCGTCGATCCGCGCTTCCGCATCAGCAGCAAGGCGGGTTTCCGCCAGCATGCGGCGCACCAGTGCGCCATCATCGGGGGCGAATTCCGCGCGGAAAGGGGAAGCGGTGAGAGCAGGGGCAAGCGGGGCAGACGCAGGCTTCAAGATCGGATCTCCGGCAGGCGCAGGGTGCAACAGGGCTTTCCGCCAGATTACCCGCAATCCTGCTTTGGTTTTCGCCAAAGACAGGCTATGAAACCTGATATTTTCTGGAAATGAGGCCTCTTGATGGAGAATATTCCGGACCTTGACCGGATCGACCGCAAAATCCTGGGCGCGCTGCAGGAGGATGGGCGGATCACCAACACGGATCTGGCCGAGAAGATCGGCCTGTCCGCCACCGCCACGTCCGAGCGGATGAAACGGCTGATCCGCGAGGGCTACATCCTGCGCTTCACCGCAGAGCTGAACCCGCAGAAGCTCAATCTCGGGCTGCTGGTGTTCGTGGAGGTGAAGCTGGACAAGACGACGGCGGACGTCTTCGACGCCTTTGCGTCAGCGGTGGCCCGCTCGGCCGAAGTGCTGGAATGCCACATGGTCGCAGGCGGCTTTGATTATCTCATCAAAAGCCGCGTGCGCGACATGACCCACTACCGGCAGTTTCTGGCAGAGGTGATCCTGAACCTGCCGGGCGTACGTGAAACGCACACCTACGCGGTGATGGAGGATGTCAAGGACACCCACGTTCTGCCGATTTGACAGGGAGAGGTTTGGCGGCGGCCGGTGAGACCGCCGGGAGAGCCTTGCGCGTTTCTGATGGTAATCCTGCAGGCATTTCCGGGCGAACGTTGCATCAGTCCGTCTTCCAGAAACGTCATCCATCCACAGGCAAAAACGCGAGGGCAAGGAACAAGCTGCAAGCCGCAGGAATGCGGCGGCTTACAGCACTTTCACATGTTCGGCCATGCTGCGGCCGGCGCGGAAGGCCATGTCGAAGGCAACAAGCTGGCCTTCATGCAGGCTGCCGATGCCGGAACGGCGCAGGCTCGCCAGATCAACGAGGACATCGTCCCCTTCCTGAGGTTCGATCGCACCAATTCCCCGGTGCATGTCGAACCACTTTACATTTCCGTGGTCCATTTTTTCTTCTTTCTTTACGTCACATCATAGGTCATCGGCCAGCTCTATAGCTGGCTTTTTCGACGGCTCGATGACAGTTGTCATTGGAGGATCGCCACCTCTTGTCAGGAATGACTGGTGGCTGCCTTGTGTCAGCTTCACACTTGCGTGGTTAACAGAAGCCTAACGGCCTCTTCTCCGCATCCTCTAGCAGGCTGCGGCATTGCTGCACGGCTACACAGATGGGCCCTGGGAAGAGCAATGTCAAGTGGTGGCGAGTTCAGCCGCGCGCATAGGTGCAAAATCCGGCGCGGTTGCGCGCAGACCGGCGGGGCCTTGCTCGACGAAATCCGCAAGACTGGCTGCGGAAACCGGGCGGCTGAACAGATAGCCCTGGAAACTGGAACATCCGGCCGCCTGCAGCAGGTCAAACTGCGCCTGCGTTTCCACGCCTTCGGCAATGATCTCCAGCCCCAGGCTCTGGCCAAGCTGAAGGATGGTGCTGACAATCGCCAGGTTGCGGTCATCGTTCAGGAGGTCACGGACGAAGGACTGGTCGATCTTCAGCTGGTCAAACGGCAGCTGCTTCAGGGAGCTGAGCGAGGAGTAGCCGGTGCCGAAGTCATCCAGCGACCAGCTGATGCCCTGCTCCTTGAGGGCCTGCATCTTGCTGCCGACAATCTCAGCATCCTCGGCAAGGGCGCTTTCTGTCAGTTCCAGCTTCAAAAGCTCCGGGCGTGCGCCGCTCAGCCGCACGATACTGCGCACCTGCTCGACGAAATCCGGCTGGCGGAACTGGGATGCGCTGACATTGACGGACACGGTCAGTTGCGCCGTCAGCGGCGAAGCAGCCCAGGCGGCGAGCTGGGCGCAGGCCGTGCGCAGCACCCATTCCCCAATGGGAATGATCAGCCCGGTTTCCTCGGCCAGCGGAATGAAGGCTCCGGGTGAGATATTTCCCTTTTTGCCGTGCTTCCAGCGCAGCAGCGCCTCGGCGCCCAGTGTCCGGCCACTTGCGTCCACCTGAGGCTGATACTGGAGATAGAACTCCCCCCTGGCGATTGCCTTGCGGATCTCGCCTTCCATGGCGTGGCGGGCGCTCACACTGGTCTGCAATGCGATGACGACAATGCATAGTCCCACAATGCCGGTGATGGTGTGCAGCCCGATGACAACAGGCAGACCGGCGACCGGACTGACAAATTCGTGCGGGGGCAGCGGCGCCAGACCCAGCGAGACGATCAGAAACGACAACACACCGAAGAGCGGCAGCAGCACCCGCAGATAGATCCCCTCATGGCTGAAAACCAGAAAGGTGGCTGCGACAATGGGAAACAGATTGAAATGTACAGCCCGGCCCAGCCCTTCCGGCGGCACATCAAAGAAGCATCCAATCAGGGTGGTCAGCAGCCCCGCATGCGAGAGGACGATAGCTGCCTCCCTGAGCCGGTAGCGCCATGCCAGGAACATCGTGACCGCGCCTGACAAGGCGGCTAAAAAAGTCCAGAACGAGTGGAACAGAACTCCGTAACCGGCATAAAAAGCCGACCACGCGGCGCTGATGGCAAGAGTGATCGCCCCTCCATATAAAATCAGCGCCCGGACACGCAGATTATAACGGCCGGAGGATGTCCACCCCGAAACATCCGCCTGGGAAAGACCCATCCCTCGACTAGATTTGTTTAGAATTTTAGTCAATTTTATGGATCGTCACGGCTAATTACAAGGTGAACCTGTCAATTTTACGCGCATAGATATTACAATTTTCAATTAAAAGGCAATCAACATTGATTGCCTGCACCAAGTGAAAAACTCCGGTGCCAAAATGAAAGGGACCGGGCCTCCCGGCCCGGTCCTGATCTGCTTCATCCTGGCCTCAGGCAACGCGCACCTGGTTGAGGAAGTCCGTCATCGCCTGCCGCATGCGGGCAGACCGGTCATGCAACTCCTCGATGGCCCGGCGCATGTCCTCACTGATAACCCCGGTCTGCTGCGCCGAATTGCTCACAGTGCCGATGGAGTCCGTCACGCCATGGGTGCTGCTGGCCGCCTGAGACACGTTGCGGGCAATTTCATTGGTCGCCGCATTCTGCTGCTCGGTCGCCGCTGCCATGGCTGTGGTGCGTTCGGAAATCAGCTTCACCATTTCAGCCACGGCGGCCGTCGCTTCAATGGACTCGGATGCTGCCACGCGCATTTCGGAGATCTGGGTGTCGATTTCTTCCGTCGCCTTGGCGGTCTGCTCCGCCAGCGCCTTCACTTCGCTGGCGACGACGGCAAATCCGCGGCCTGCCTCACCCGCACGGGCTGCCTCGATGGTGGCGTTCAAGGCCAGCAGGTTGGTCTGGTTGGCGATGTCATTGATGAGACGCGTCACATCGCCGATGCGCACCACCACATCCTGCAGCTTGCCCACCGCCTGATTGGACCGGTCCACCTCGGTTTCGGCCTTCGCGGCCACCTTCGAGGCGGAGTGGACCTGCTCGTTGATCTCGGCGATGGAGGCGGAAAGTTCCTCCGTGGCGCTGGCAACCGTGTTGACGTTGTTCGTCGTGTGCTGGGACGCCTCGGCGACGGAAGAAGCCTGGCGGTTGGTCTCGCTGGCGATGGTCGCCAGAGAGGAGGCCGTGCCCTTGAGGTTCGTCAGTCCGCCGATCATCTCGTCGGAGATGGTGAGGACGGCCGTCTCGAATGAACTGGCGACTTCATCCATGCCACGCTTGCGCGCTGCTTCAGCCTCGGTACGCTGACGCTCGCCAGCCGCTTCAAGCTCACGGGTCCGCAACATGTTCTCGCGGAAAACTTCCATGGCACTGGCCATGTCGCCAATCTCGTCGCGCCGGCCGCCCAGGTTCGCCTGTGCGTTCAGATCACCACTGGCAAGACGCCCGAGCACTCCGGACAGGGTCTTCAACGGCTGCGAAACCAGCCGGAAGTTCAGGAACCCGAAAAGCATGGCAAAGAGCAGCATCAGGCCCGCGCTGCCCAGTGCGATTGTGCGGGCAGCGGACAGGGCTTCCTTCTCGACTTCCGCCAGCTGCTCGATCTTCGTGTCGATTGCATCTTCCAGCGCACGGATGGCCTCAGTGGCCTTGGCCTGAAGACCGTTGCCTTCACCCGACAGTTCCATCGCCCGGGCGAGATCCACCGTCTCGGGCGTACGCATGTTCTGGATCTGCGCATCGACAAACTGCACCTGCCAGGCATTCAGCGTCGTTGCAATTTCAGATACCAGACCGGCATCGGATGGAGAAACATCCGCCACACTGCTGCCAAGCGTGGCGAGCAGCCCCTTGACCTCCTCTCCCATCGCCTGGGCCCGGGCAAGCGCTTCACGGTCTCCCGTCAGCAGGAAGACTTTCAGCTCAAGGTTCTCCTGAATCACGGAGACCTCAAGATCGTCGATCTGCGTGGCAACCAGATAGTGCCGTGATATGTCAGTCACCGCGTCGGCGGCAGCGACGGTCTTGTAATAGGTGGTCAGACCCGCCGCGACGCTGATCAGCGACAACCCGGCGAAGGCGGCAATGCCCTTCTGGGCAACAGACAGATTCTTGAGCATCTTTGGCCTCCCGTCAGCTTCCGGCGCCTGAACGGCGCTCAAGCTCGGTCAGGTTGATTTCGATGGTGGCAGCACCGATGGGCTTTCCGCTTTCGGGATCGGCGATCGTGATGTTCAGCTGGGAGAGCCAGACCTTCAGGTCTTCATCCCATTCGGCCTTGTCGATGAAGACGGCATCGGCGCCGAAGGGGAATGTCTTCTGAAACTTGGCCTCATCACCCTGCCAGTAGTCGCTGGTGATGCTGCTCTGGCCGACATTCAGCCCATTGGCATCCATCACGAAAATCTCGGCATAGAGGCCCAGGCTTCCGGCCTGCATGCGCAGCAGATAGGTGGACAGCGGCGCCGACAGTGTGGCCGCGATCAGAGGCTTGTCGCTCGCCTTGCGTTCATCCACCCACTGTTTGTCCAGCGCATCGATCTCCGCTTGCGAGATCGTGCCGCGCTTCTGGTTCTGGGCCTTGATCGACAGCGGCACAATGGGATTGTCCAGTTCCGCGCGTATGCTCTCAATCACGGCCGGGGTGATCAGGGCCGCAGGATCGGGAGCGGATGGCTGGGCCAGAGCAGCGGAGTGCAACCCCATTGCAAGCAAACCAAGAATCGAAGCGGCGCAGACATTCTTCATGATGAGCCTCGTGCTTTTTACATGCACAAGGCTGAAATAAGCCAGTTAAGAATGAGTGAAACTGCGCAATTAAAGGTCACATCGACCAAATTAAGAGCATATCCGGTCAACAATATTCAATCTGAAGTCAATCCGCCGGAAATTCTCTGCAATCTTTGAGGGTTGTATATTGACAGATATAACAGTGCTTAATTCTCTATCAATTGGTCCAGCGACTTCCGGTAGTTTGCGTATGAAAATTCAAATCCCAATTCTCTTTTGATCCGCGCATTTGAGACACGCTTGTTCTCGCCGTAAAAGGAGCGTGCCATCGGCGAAAGTTCCGCTGTTTCAAAATCTTGTTCCGGAGGCGGTTGCATCCCCAAAATCCGGGCGGCATAGGTCACGACATCCTGCGGCGGTGCAGGCTCATCATCGGTTACATTGTAAATCCGGGTTTTCGGCTCTGCGAGGGACGCTTCCAACGCGCCGGCAATATCCTCGACCCGGATGCGGTTGAACACCTGACCCGGCTTGACCAGGCGCCGCGCCGTGCCATTGCGCAGGTTGACGAGCGCATTGCGGCCCGGTCCATAGATGCCGGACAGACGGAAGATCTGTACCGGCAGATCCTCCTTCGCGGCAAACTCCAGCCAGGCGGTTTCAGCCTCCACCCGCTGCACCGAGCGGCGCGACACCGGGCGGCAGGGCGTGTCTTCGTCCACCCAGGCGCCATCATGGTCGCCGTAGACGCCGACGGTGGAGAGATAGCCAATCCACTGCGGGCGCCCTGCGGCAACATCCGCGCCGTGATGCATCAGCACCGGATCGCCTGCCTCATCCGGCGCAATCGACTGCAGCACGTGGGTCGCCCCGGCCAGTGCCTCACGAATGCCCTTGCCCGGCTGCGTGCCGTCAAACAGAAAGGGCTCGACACCCAGCACCTTCAGTTGCTCCGCCTTGGCCTGCGAGCGCGTGGTGCCGCCGATCCAGCTGCAGCGGTGCCGGATGCGCTCCACAAAAGCCTTCGAGGAATAGCCAACTCCGAAGATGAACAGGCGCATGGCGTCTCTCCCTGGGGTTCAGAGGCTCAACTGCTTGCGGCGGATTTCGTAAAGCGTGATGCCGGTGGCAACCGCCAGATTGAGGCTGTCCGCCTGCCCGGCCTGCGGAATGCGCACCAGCGTCTTGCAGGCGGCAGCCAGATCATCGGACAGGCCTTGCTGCTCGTTGCCCATCACGAGCAGCGCCGGCTCCCGGTAGTCCACCGTGCGGTAATCGACGGAACCGGCAAGGTGGGTGCCCGCCACCGTGCCCGGCCACTTCGCCATCACCGCCTTGAAGGCGTCCGCAGAGGTCTTGACCAGCGGCACATGGAACAGCGAGCCCATGGTGGCGCGCACAGCTTCCACCGCGAAGGGGTCGGTGCAGTCGCCGATGAGGATGACGCCGGAAGCTCCAACTGCGTCCGCCGTGCGGATGATCGTGCCCAGATTGCCTGGATCGCGCACCCGGTCGAGGGCAATCCAGACGGTGGACTGGGCCGGGTCGATGCGCTCCAGCGGTGTCAGCTGCTGCTCGTAGACGCCAACCACCATCTGCGGGTTTTCCTTGCGGGTGATCGCCTCCAGAATGGGCGTGTTCACCTCCAGGATCAGCGCGCCGCGCGACTTGGCCGTGGCGGCTGCCTTCTGGGCGATCGGATTGTCCCGCGCTTCCGGCCCCAGCGCCAGATAACGCAAGGTCCAGCCGGCATCGAGCGCATCCGTCGCCAGCTTCAGCCCTTCCGCCACGAAGAGGCCGGACTGCGTGCGGTGCTTGCGCAGCGCGACGAGGCCCTTGATCTCCTTGATGACCGGGTTGGAATGGCTGGTGATCTGCTTCACCGCCCCCATGCGGGGTCTTTGCTCGCTCATGCGCCGCTCCAGCGGGAAAAGAGGGATGTGGACAGGCATCGGTCGCCCTTCTCCTCACGGATGACAAGCTCGCCGGATTCCAGCAGGCCGCCCTGCTTCGACAGGGTTTCGGCCATCAGTTCATGCACCGACAGGAATGAGGCGCGGATGGCATAGGCCGTCAGGATCATGAAGAGCGCGTTGGGAGACAGCAGCTGGCGCAACATGTCCAGCATTTCCGGCAGGTTGACGAAAAGGTCCCACACCTCGCCCTTGGGGCCGCGGCCATATTTCGGCGGATCGAGGATGATGCCGTCATAGGTGCTGCCGCGCCGCACTTCGCGGGCGACGAACTTGCTGGCGTCTTCCAGGATCCAGCGGATGGGCAGATCGCCGAGGCCGGACAGATCCTGATTTTCGCGGGCGTAGGCGATCGCCTTCTTGGAGGCGTCCACATGGGTGACATGGGCGCCAGCGGCAGCGGGCAGCAGCGAGGCAAGGCCGGTGTAGCCGAAGAGGTTCAGCACCTTGACCTGACGGCTGGGTTCGGCGGCGCGCGCCTCGCGCACCTTGTTCATCACCCAGTCCCAATGCGGAGCCTGCTCGGGGAACACGCCCACATGGCGGAAGGACATGAAGCGGCCGAAGTAACGCGCCGGCCCATAGGCCATTTCCCAGGTCTCGGGCACACTGCCGGCGAATTTCCAGCGGCCGGGGCCTTCCTCGTCCACATCACCGGTGAAGACCGCATCGGCCCGGTCCCAGACCGACTGCTTCAGCTGCGGCAGGCCCATGGCCTGCGGTTCGGGCCGGACAACGGTGAAGCGGCCATAGCGCTCCAGCTTCTGCCCGCGCCCCATGTCCAGCAGGGCATAATCCTTCCACCCGGCGGTTTCCAGGATCACCGGCCAGCGGGCCGCAGGCGGCAGGCCCGGGCGGGTGGCAGCAGAAGCGGCCGCTCCGCGCTCGGGCAGGGAGGCATGGCCGGTTTCAGCGGCGGCGGCGGGCTTTTGCGGGATCTGAGGGGCCTGGGCCACGGGCAAAACTTTCCGGAAGTCTCGATAACACGGTGTTGTCTCAGCCATTAGGGCGGAGCGGGCCTGCGGTCAATCGGCTAGCCTTGATTTATGCGCCCCGCGAAAACTGCCCTAGGGGACACAGCTTTCTGGACTTGCAATTGAAATTTCTACAGAAATTACTTTGACAAGCTGGTGCGAATTTGGTCGGCTGTACCCGTACAGGGTGAGTGATGCATCATGTATTGGGGGAATTAGATGCTGCCAGGTTCTCATGATGCGACGCGCAAGCACGCAGACCGGGTGCGGGAGACCGTCGAGAACAACGGCTGCGCAGCTCATTCTCTGGTGGCGGCCTCCTGGCGCCGTTCGATGCTGTATCATGGCCTTGATCCCAATCTGGACCGGCCTGCGGTGCGGGTGGAAGAATACGCCCTTGCGCAAGCGCGCGACCGGATGGGGTCCCTGCTCGAAATCGCTGTTCCTGCCCTCGACAGGCTGAATGCAACGCTTGCCCCAAGCGGCTGCAGCATCCTGCTGAGTGACAAGGATGGCCTTGTGCTGGAAACCCGCGAGGCGGCGGGAGATCAGAGCGAATTTGCCCGCTGGGGCCTGACGGCGGGCGGCGTGTGGAGCGAGGCGCAGCAGGGCACCAACGGCATCGGC
This sequence comes from Pannonibacter sp. CBAS1226, assembly GCF_055685825.1. Lineage (NCBI taxonomy): Bacteria > Pseudomonadati > Pseudomonadota > Alphaproteobacteria > Hyphomicrobiales > Stappiaceae > Pannonibacter > Pannonibacter sp. CBAS1226. The sequence goes on from NZ_JBVOUO010000012.1 coordinate 65,121, forward strand.
ACCTGCGCCATCGAAAAACGCCCGGTGATCGTGCATCAGGATCAGCATTTCCGGGTCATCAACACGGAAATAAGCTGCATTGCCGCCCCGATCTTCGATCACACGGGGCAACTGGCGGCGGTGCTGGACATTTCGAGCTGCCGCCGGGATTTCTCCCTCGCATTTGCCCAGGTGCTGGCCATGGTGGTGAACGAAAGTGCGCGTGCGGTGGAAAGCGACCTTTTTCGCGCCGCTTTTCCGGAGTGCCGCATCGTCGTTGCCAAGGGGCATGGACAGGGCGGCGTGTCTCTTCTGGCGCTGGCCCCGGATGATGTGATCGCCGGCGCAACGCGCCATGCCCGCAAGATGCTGGGCCTGACCGACGCCATCATTGCCTCTGCCCCCGGCGCAGCCACCCATCTCGGCACGGCAGCGGAGGAAGATCCACGCGCGGCAGAAAAAGCCGCCCTGCGGCGCGCCCTTGCCAGGGCAAAAGGCAATGTCTCGGCCGCCGCCCGGGACCTCGGCATCAGCCGGGCCACCATGTACCGCAAGATGAGCCAGTTCGGCCTCGACGGCTGATCCCCCTACCTGTCTCAAATCTGCGACAGATCAGGCCAGCTTTATTGCCGCACAGGTCTTTTCCCTTACGCAGGAGCAGCGCACACTCCAGATCCTTGCCGGGCAGGACGCAGCCCGGCAGCTCTGGGAGGGGCGCAAGACGCCGATGGGTGGACAAGGCGCGCGACGGTGACATCTGCCAGGCTCTGGCTGCAATCTTTCTTCTTTTTCTCCATGGGCTTGCCAGCTGCCTTCCAGTCCGGCACCCTTGGGAGGACGCAAGACAAGAGCCATTATGGGACGGGCAGGCTGCGGACGGCAAGCGGACGGTGAGCCGCCACAAGCACCAGAGCCGCAGCAAACCTGCACCCGAGGAGAGAGAGGCACGAAACGCAATGGACATGACAGGGGAGTACCGCATTCCGGCACCGCGAACCGATGTCTGGAATGCCCTGAACGATCCGGACGTGCTGAAAGCATGCATTCCCGGCTGCGAGAGCCTGGAGATGACCTCGCCGACGGAAATGACGGCCGCCGTCACCGCCAAGATCGGCCCCGTGAAGGCAAAATTCCAGGGCGCGGTCACGCTTGAAAATCTCAACCCGCCGGAAAGCTACACCATCGCCGGAGAAGGCAAGGGTGGCGTTGCGGGTTTTGCAAAGGGTTCCGCCGATGTGCACCTTGCCGAAGACGGCGGGGACACCATTCTCACCTACACCGTGAAGGCACAGGTGGGCGGCAAGCTGGCCCAGCTGGGCAGCCGCCTGATCGACAGCACCGCCCGCAAGATGGCCGACGAGTTCTTCGGCAATTTCTCGCAGATGGTTGCCGGAAACGCGGCTGCCACCGGAACGGCCGAAGACGGCGAGCCGGACGCTGGCACGCTGGAACAAGCCCGGTCGATTGCGATGGAACAGGCGGGCGACGCCGTTGTCCATGCGGTTGAGGACGTGGAGAAAACGATCGGACACGCCGTGCATGAGGCTGAGGAGACAGTCGAAGCTGCGGCGGTGAAGGGAAGTTTTGGCGGGCCGGTGGTCTGGGGTCTCGCCGCACTGGCGGCGATCATCGTCATCCTCGCCATCATGAGCAGGTAAGGAGCAGAGCATCTTTTAGCCCGCTGGTGACGCGACCAGAGAGCGGGACCAATTGAGGGAGGTATGAATGGCAAAAGTGTCAATGACCGTGAACGGCAAGAAGGTCTCGGCCGCTGTCGAGGACCGGACCCTGCTCGTTCACTACCTGCGCGAGGCGCAGGGCCTGACCGGCACCCATGTGGGCTGCGACACGTCCCAATGCGGGGCCTGCGTGGTGCATGTGAACGGCAAGGCCGTGAAGTCCTGCACCATGCTGGCCGCACAGGCGGAAGGGGCCACGGTGACCACCATCGAAGGCCTTGCCAATGGTGCGGAGCTGCATCCCGTGCAGGCGGCCTTCCGCGAGCATCACGGCCTGCAGTGCGGTTTCTGCACTCCCGGCATGATCATGGCCGCCGTGGACATGATCGAGCGGCATGGCGCAAATCTGGATGAGGCCACCATCCGCCACGAGCTGGAAGGCAACATCTGCCGCTGCACCGGCTATCACAACATCGTCAAGGCCATCAAGGCGGCCGCCGACCAGATGGCCGGCCTGCGGGCCGCCGCAGAATAGATCCAGGCCCGCGCGGCGCTTGAGCCTTTCAAGGCGCCGCAGAGCATCCCCATCCGTGCGGACGCGAAACCTGCACGGCACATGACAAGCCGCAAGGCCGGACAAGATGCCGTGAGGAGGCGGCGTCCGGCACTGCGGAACAAGGAAACGGCCTGCGGGCAAAGGCCTTGCAGGAAACCTGTCTGAGGGAGTTATGCCATGGGAGTTCAAGGCATTGGCGCACGTGCGCTGCGCAAGGAAGACAAGCGTTTCATCACCGGCAAGGGCCGGTACACCGATGACCTGACCGCGCCGCGCATGACCTATGCGGCCTTCGTGCGGTCGCCCCACGCACACGCCCGCATCACCGGCATCGACGCCAGCGCCGCGCTGGAGATGGAAGGTGTCGAGGCGGTTCTGACCGGCGAGCAGCTGGTGGGGGATGGCGTCGGCAACCTGATCTGCGGCTGGATGATCCACTCGCGCGACGGCAGCCCGATGAAGATGGGCGCCTGGCGGGCGCTGGAGCCGGAGACCGTGCGCTATGCCGGTCAGGCGGTGGCCGTTGTCATCGCCGAAACGCTGGGCCAGGCCCGCGATGCGGCCGAGGCGGTTCTCGTGTCCTACGAGGAACTGCCGGTGGTGATCGATCCGGTGGCCGCCCTTGAACCGGGCGCGCCGCAGCTGCATCCGGAAGCGCCGGGCAATCTGATCTATGACTGGGTGATCGGCGATGAAGCCGCCACCAATGCCGCCTTCGAGAAGGCCGCCCATGTGACGCGGATGGACATCACCAACAACCGGCTGGTGCCCAACCCGATGGAGCCGCGCGCCGCGCTCGCCGACTATGACACAGCCGAAGAGCATTTCACCCTGCACACCACCTCGCAGAACCCGCATGTGGCGCGTCTGGTGCTCTCCGCCTTCTACAACATCGCACCCGAGCACAAGCTGCGCGTGATCGCACCGGATGTGGGCGGCGGCTTCGGCTCCAAGATCTACATCTACCCGGAAGAGATGGTCTGCCTGTGGGCCTCCAAGCGCACCGGCCGTCCGGTGAAGTGGGTCTGCGACCGCACGGAAGCGTTCCTCACCGACGCCCATGGCCGCGACCACCGCTCCCATGCGGAGATGGCGCTTGATGCCAATCACAAGGTCATCGGCCTCAGGGTCAGCACGGTGGCGAACCTTGGCGCCTATATGTCGCTGTTCTCCTCCTCCGTGCCGACCTATCTCTACGCGACGCTGCTCTCCGGCCAGTATGATATCCCGGCCATCCACTGCAACGTGAAGGCCGTCTATACCAACACCACGCCGGTCGATGCCTATCGTGGTGCAGGCCGTCCGGAGGCCACCTATCTGATCGAGCGCATGATGGAGACGGCCGCCCGCGAGGTCGGGCTCGACCCGGCCGAGTTCCGCCGCCGCAACTTCATCCGCAGCTTCCCGCACCAGACGCCCGTCATCATGTGCTATGACGCGGGCGACTATGACGCGACGCTGGATGCCGCGTTGAAGGCCATCGACTACGCAGGCTTCCCGGCCCGCAAGGCGGAAGCGGCCCGCAAGGGCAAGCTGCGCGGCATCGGCCTGTCCTGCTACATCGAAGCCTGCGGCATCGCCCCGTCAGCGGCTGTCGGCTCGCTGGGCGCAGGTGTCGGCCTGTGGGAATCGGCGGAAGTGCGGGTCAATCCGGTCGGCACCATCGAGGTGCTCACCGGCTCGCACAGCCACGGTCAGGGCCACGAAACCACCTTTGCCCAGCTCGTCGCAGAGCGCTTCGGCGTTGATACGGACACCGTGTCCATCGTCCATGGCGACACAGACAAGGTGCAGTTCGGCATGGGCACCTATGGCTCGCGCTCCGGCGCGGTCGGCATGTCGGCCATCGTCAAGGCGCTGGACAAGGTGGAGGCCAAGGCCAAGAAGATCGCCGCCCATCTGATGGAAGCGGCAGAAGGCGACGTGGTGTTTGAAGGCGGCGAGCTGAAGGTGGCGGGCACGGACAAGTCCCTGCCGTTCTTCCAGGTGGCGCTGGCGGCCTATACCGCCCACAATCTGCCGGCCGGCATGGAACCGGGGCTGAAGGAAGGGGCCTTCTACGATCCGACCAACTTCACCTTCCCGGCCGGCACCTATGTCTGCGAGGTGGAAATCGATCCGGAAACCGGCAAGACCGCCATCATCAACTTCGTAGCCGCCGATGATTTCGGCAAGATCATCAATCCGATGATCGTGGAAGGCCAGGTGCATGGCGGGTTGACGCAGGGCATCGGCCAGGCACTGCTGGAAAATGCGGCCTATGACGAGGGCGGCCAGCTTCTGACCGGCTCTTTCATGGACTATGCCATGCCGCGCGCCGATGACGTGCCGTCCTACACGCTGCTGACAGCCGAGACCATCTGCCCGGGCAACCCGCTCGGCATGAAGGGCTGCGGCGAGGCCGGTGCCATCGGTTCGCCCCCGGCCGTCATCAACGCCATCACGGATGCGCTCGGCATCCGCGACCTTACCATGCCCGCCACGCCCCAGCGGGTGTGGGAGGCGATCCGCAACGCCAGCCAGCCTATGGCGGCCGAGTGACCTGACATAAGCGGGACCGGGCGCGCCCCATGGCTGCACCCGGCCCTGCCCTCTGCTGACGCTTTCCTTTGAGGAGAACGAACACGATGTATGAGACAAGCTATCACCGGGCCGCTTCGGTCGCAGATGCAGCCAGCCTGATCGCCAAGGCGGATGACGGCAAGCTGCTGGCCGGTGGCCAGACCCTGATCCCCACCATGAAGCAGCGCCTTGCCGCGCCGAGTGACCTCGTTGACATCGGCCAGATTGCGGAGTTGCACGGCATCACCGAAAGCGGCGGCACGCTGCGCATCGGCGCGGCCACCAGACATGCGGATGTGGCCGGTTCTGATCTCGTCCGCCGCCTGATCCCCGGCCTTGCCAGCCTTGCGGGCGGCATTGGCGATCCGCATGTGCGCCACATGGGCACGATTGGCGGCTCTGTTGCCAACAACGACCCGGCAGCGGACTATCCCTCCGCCGTGCTGGCGCTGGATGCCACCGTCCACACGGACAAGCGGGACATTGCCGCCGCAGACTTCTTCATGGGCATGTTTGAGACGGCGCTGGAGGACGGCGAGATCATCACCGCCATCAGCTTCAAGATCCCGGAAAAGTCGGCCTACGCCAAGTATCCGAACCCGGCCTCCCGCTACGCCATGGCCGGTGTTTTCGTCGCCCGCCACAAGGATGGCTCCGTGCGCGTTGCCGTCACCGGCGCCAGTCAGGGCGGCGTGTTCCGGGCCGAGGCCATGGAAGCGGCGCTTGCGGCCAAGTGGTCGGCAGATGCGGTGGCAGGCATTGCCCTTGAGGCGGATGACATGCTCTCCGACATCCACGGCTCTGCCGAATACCGCGCAAACCTCGTCACCGTCATGGCCAAACGCGCTGTCGCGGCGGCCTGAGGGACGATCGAGGCGGGGCCACCGCCCCGCTTCACATTCGTACGGAAGAGAAACGGACAGCAAGGCACACGAGGCGTCACCCCGGGCCGCACGCAGTGAGGACCCGGGGCCTACTCATTTCCAGAGCGTTGCCCGGATCTGCTGAGACTGCCTGCCTGATGGGCGGATTGCCCTGAAGCTTTGCCGCGCCGTTCGACTTAGATTTCACCGCTCTGCAAGCGAGTGGACCCCGGCTCGCGCTCCGCTTGGCCGGGGCGACCTCGGAGAGTGAGGAGGCGAAGGTGCCCCTCCCCCTCTTTCACGCCGCCGCCACTTCGGCGAGGAAGCGGTCGACTTCTTCCTTGAGCATGCGCGTCTTGCTGTTCAGCTCGTCGGAGGCGTCGAGCAGCACATCGGCAGAGCTGCTGGTTTCCGCAACAGCATTGGACAGTTCCTGGATGTTGCCGGCCACCGCCGACGAGCTGTCCGCCACCTGGCGCACGCTGCGGGAGATGTGCGAGGTGGCCGAGTTCTGCTGGGTCATGGCCGATGCGATGGCACCGGTGTAGCTGTCCACCTCACCCATGGTTTCACTGATGCCGGTGATGGCAGCCACCGAGTCGCTGGTGGCATGCTGGATGGCATTGACCTGTGCTGCAATTTCTTCGGTTGCCTTTGAGGTCTGGTTGGCGAGTTCCTTCACCTCGGAAGCCACAACGGCAAAGCCCTTGCCGGCTTCCCCTGCCCGCGCCGCTTCGATGGTGGCGTTGAGGGCGAGCAGGTTGGTCTGGGCGGCAATGGCCTGAATGAGGGTGATCACCTCACCGATCTTGGCCGCCGCTGCCGCAAGCCCGTCCACCTTGGCACTGGTTTCCTGCGTGGCATGCGTTGCACGGCTGACCACCTGGGTGGTGCGGGAGACCTGATTGCCGATTTCCTGCACGGACATGGACAGCTCTTCCGCTGCCGCAGCCGCGCTGTCCATACCTGCCAGCGCCGCTTCCGAGGCATCGGCCGTCTGGCTGGCGCGTTCCGAGCTTTCGCGGGCGATGACGGCAAGGCGCTGTGCCGTCCTGTCCAGATTGCCGGCCGTGCTGCCGACAGATGCGATCAGGTTTTGTGCGGTTGCGCGGAAGCCGGAAATCAGCGCATCCACCTTCTGCTGGCGGGCCATGCTGACAGCCTGGCTGGCGGCCTGCTCCTGCTCGAGGCGCAGCCGCTCCAGCGCGTTGTCCTTGAACACCTGCACCGCCTGGGCCATGCCGCCGATCTCGTCGCCACGGCCGAGGCCGGGCACGTCCGCAGATGTGTCACCATTGGCCAGACGGCGCATGAAGTCCGTCATGGCACGGATAGGGCGGGTGATCAGGCGGTTGAGGCCGGTCGCAAGGGCGAGGCCAAGCGCGATGGCCGCAATGACCGCCACCGCAATGGTGGTGACCGCGCGCTGCCCTGCGGCGCGGTTGGCCGCAGACTGGGCCCGGGCGAGGTCGGTCGCGGTGGTCTGCAGCAAGACGCTCAACCGGTCCAGTTCCGCCCGGTTGGCCTCGAGACTGGATCTCGCCTCCCGGATGGCCGTGAAAGCGCTGGCATAATCTTCAAGTGCCTGCGGCATGGCAGAGATGGCCGTGGAAGCGGCAGGCACATAGGCCGAGGCCCCGTCCAGCTGCATGGCATACATGCTCAGCATGTCGATTTCCGCTTCCACCGCGTTGGGGTCCGTATCGCCCATATCCGCAACGAAGCTGGTGGTGTCCGTCTTGACGCTGGAGATCGAGCCGGAGATTTCGAGCGCCTGCTGACCGATCCGGGTCAGGGCGGCCAGTTTCTGCTGCAGGCCGTTGGCATCATCCAGTGCCCGGTCCAGCGCACCATAGATGGCAAAGCGGGCTTCCATGATCTGAGTGGTCAGGACGCCGATCCGGTCCGCCACTTCCTTCTTCTGGCCCATACGGTTGAAGAGGTTGGTTTCGTCCAGCATCACCGGCAGAACTGCGTGCAGGGCGGTGGCTTGCTCAAGCAGCCCCGTCTGCACGACCTTGAACCGGGAGCCTTCAAGCTTTTCAGCCTGGCTCTTGATCGTATCGAGCGTTTCGCCAATCTGGGCCCGCAGTTCCGGCGTGACTTCGCTCAGCTTGAAATCAGCACCCATGCCGAACATCGGCTGCAGGAAGGCCACGCGATCCTGCATGTCGCGGGCAAGATGGCCGAGCTGGCGCAGATCTTCCTGAGAAGAGGTGCTCAAGGTGGCCGCGTCCGCCGCATCGCGCTGCTGGCGCTGCAATTCGTTGGCAATCGTGCGGGTCAGGCTGTCGAGCTGCGCCGTTGCGCGCTCAATCACTTCCAGCTTGTCCTTCAGCGACTGGGTGTCCCGCTCGACAGATGAGAATGTCGCACCAAATCCGGAAACCATGCCACGGGCAGAGGCAACATTCTGCAGAGGCTGCGGATTGCTGACGAGCGATCTGGCAAGGCCCTCGAGCGTCGCATCCAGAGACCTCAGCGCCGCCGTCACCTGAACCGCACCATCTGCATCCGGCTGCCGCAGGAAAGCCTCGCGTGCGGCCGAGAGCGCCTTCAGCTCGGTGATCGTGGCCAGTGCCTCATCAGCGATCTCGCTGCGCTGCGAAAGCCCCGTCAGCGTGACAATGCCGAGGCCGCCGACAAGCGCAGTCAGAACCAGAATCGCACCAAACCCGCCCCAGACCTTGTACAGGAACGAGAGGTTGGTGAAGGAAAGGGATAGTCTGCCCATGATATCCGTTTGCTCCGAAGAATTTCATCTCCCGGCGCACTGGATCACATCATTGAATGAACCGGATCTTAATCCCGGGTCCGAATATCATGAAATTTATATGACATTCAAATCGTGAAATACGTATTTTCATTTGAAAATACGTATATAAAACTTAAAATTCAAGGACACACTCAGAATTAGACTCAACTCTCTGCAAACTATTCAGATCAATACAGAAACTCCGCACCAAAGCCCCAATAAAATACGCTGCGGTTTGAAACAGCGAAGCCAGACTGCACCTGCGTCAGGGACGGAACCGGTCTGGCATCAACTTAATTGATAAAAATGACAGGGCATCATTTTCAAGGCATAGGCCGCCAGATACTGCACTGCAACGCGGACGGGACCGCTGCCTCTCCGCGACGGCATCCACAACTTTGCGGCCTCACAGACCGTCTGTCGCCGCCGAAGGCTCCATCCTCACAAGAACCATCTCGAACAGCGCCCCGCCTGCGGGTGTCGTCCGGTAGCTGAGACGGCCGCCGTGGGCCTCCACAATGGCCCGCACCACGGATAGCCCGAGGCCGCTGCCGCCAAGCTCGCGCGAGCGGACCGGATCGCCCCGGACGAAAGGCACGAAGCCACGGGAGACAATATCAGGCGGCAGTCCCGGTCCCTCGTCGGCGACGGACAAAACGATCCGGTCCTCCACCCTGGCGAGACTGACGGTGATGCGGCCGCGCACAGCATAGCGCCGCGCATTGGTGAGCAGCGCCAGCAGCGCCTGCCGGATCCGCGTTGCATCAACGGCAACCACCAGGTCCTCCAGAGCGAGTTCCAGCCGGAAACCGGCTGCCCGGAAGTCATGCGCGACAAGATTGGCCACGCCGGCGATTTCCCGCGCGAGGTGAACCGGCTCGATCTGCAGATCCAGATGACCGCTGCCGGCCAATGTCACCGTCCGCAGGTCTTCCACCAGACGGGCAAGCCCGTCCACCTGCTGGATCAGCCCCTGCAGCGAACGTTCATCCGGCTCGAAAACGCCATCAATCATGCCCTGCAGGCGGCCCTTCAGGATGGTCAGCGGCGTGCGCAGCTCATGGGCGATGGTGGCGTTCCACAGGGCCATTTCGGCCGCCATGTCCTGAAGGCGCTGTGCCATCGTGTTGAAGTCACCAATCAGCGCGGCCGTTTCTCCGAGTGCCTTGTCTCCGGCTGAAGCGCGTGAGGAGAGGTCACCGGCCGTAATCTCGCGCGCGCTGCGGGCCAGCGATTCAAGGGGGGCGAGAATCCGGCGCGACAGGCGCAGGGAAACAAAGGCTGCAATCGCAAGCGCGGGAAGAATAACACACCCGAGGATGACCAGATCGGTGACCGTGAGCCAGCTGTCCAGATCCTCAGGTGCCGGATACAGGGCAATGATGACGCTGTAGGTGAGATAGGATCCGAAGAACACCAGCAAGCCGGCCATCACCGTGATGGCCGACATGGCGATGAGGATCTGGCGGCTCAATCCGGTTCGCGGTCTCATGGCATCACGCCGACAAGCGGTAGCCGATGCCGCGCACGCCGGGCAGCAGGCCGGTGGCGCCAGCCTGTTCCAGCTTCTTGCGCAGCTTGCTGAGGTGGCTGTCCACCGTGCGGTCCAGCGCGTCGGACCCGGGCAGGCAGGCGTCCACCAGTTCGCTTCTGGTGAAGACGCGGGCGGGACTGCGGGCCATATGCGCGAGGATGCGGAACTCCGTCAGTGTCAGAGACAGCCGCACAGGCCCGGCGCCATCATCAAAGCTCACCTCGTAGGCATCAAGATCGATGGCGAGATTGCCGGCACGCAGAACACCCGCAGCCGAGGCCACGCCCGAGCGGCGAAGAACAGCCTTGGCGCGGGCAACGACCTCAATCGGGTTGAAGGGCTTGACGACATAATCGTCCGCCCCGATGCGCAGGCCCTGCAGCCGGTCGATATCCTTGTCGAGCGCGGTGATCATGATGGCAGGCGTATTGCCCCTGCGCCGCAGCTCCGCCAGCACCTCCCATCCGTCTAGCCGGGGCATGGTGACGTCGAGAAGCACGAGATCGGGCTTCAGCGCCAGATGCAGATCAAGCGCCGTCCGGCCATCGCGCGCCTGAACGGTGCGGAAGCCCTCGCGCACGAGATAGGCATCCAGAATTGCGGAAATCTCTTCGTCGTCTTCGGCAATCAGAACAAGGGCTGTCATGGCATTCTCCTTCCGCCATTGATGCCATCAGGCATCGCTGGCGTCGAGCGCGCAGCGCCCCTCTCCATGAAACCGCAACATAATCTCCACACAGCGCCAACCCCGCGGACCGATAGAAGCGGCCACGCCGCCTGAAACAGGCAGCCGTATAGAGGATGACCGCGACCATGCGCCTTCGCCACAAGCTGACCTACGCATTCATCGCCGCAACAGCACTCTGCCTTGCCGCTTGCTCGGACGATACCGATGGCCAGAAAGCGGGCAGCGCCGCAGCGCAGACACCCGCCGGAGCCGCTGCCGCCGCCGTCCGCATTGCCGTACAGACGGTGCAGCCCGCCCGCGTGGTGGTTTACGACGAGCTTCCCGGCCGGGTGTCGGCGGTGCGCACGGCTGAAATCCGGCCTCAAGTGACCGGCATCGTGCAGAAGGTGCTCTTCACCCAAGGCTCCGATGTTGTGGCCGGTCAGCCGCTGTTTCAGATCGACCCTGCACCGTTCGCAGCCGATGTGGAAGCCGCCTTGGCCGTGCTGGACCGCGCGGAAGCTGACCTCGTCAATGCGCTTTCCAAGTATGACCGGATAACCGCACTGGCGGCGACACACACGGCCAGCACCGCAGCGCTGGGGGATGCAACAACTGAATTGGCGCGGGCGCGGGCCAATGCGGCTGAGGCCAAAGCCAACCTGAGGCGCCGCAAACTCGAACTGGCCAATGCGACCATCCGCAGCCCCATCGCAGGGCGGATAGGTCAGGCCCTGATCACCGAAGGCGGCCTTGCGTCCAGCGGCACGGCAACAGCGCTGGCGACAGTCCAGCAGATCGACAGCGTCTATCTGGATGTCCGCCAGCCCTCCATGCGCCGGGAACAGCTGGAAGAGATGGACGAAAACAGGAGGGGCGAAACAGCGGACAGCCTTCCCGTCGACATTCTGACCCTGACGGGCAAGCCCTATGGCTTCAAGGGCAGGCTGCTGTTTTCTGACAGCACGGTGGATCAGGGGACAGGCAACATTGCCATGCGCCTGGAAGTGCCCAACCCGGACCGCCAGCTGCTGCCGGGCATGTATCTTCGTGCCCGGGTGCCCAGCGCCATCTATCCGCAGGCTCTGACCGTGCCGCAGGAGGCCGTTCTACGGGATCCATCGGGAGAGGCGCGTCTCATCGTGCTGGAAGCCGGCAACACAGCCAGCAGCCGCCCTGTCGAACTGGGGGCGCTGACCGGAAGCCGCTACGTGATCCTGTCGGGCCTGAAGGCGGGCGAGACGGTCGTGGTGCGGGGACAGGACCGGGTTGAGTCCGGCGCGCCGCTGGACCCCGTCCCCTACCAGCCATCGGCCCCCGAACCCCACATCTGAGAAGACCGTTCATGCCGCAGTTTTTCATCGAGCGCCCGGTCTTTGCCTGGGTCATCGCCATCTTCATCGTGCTTGCCGGTATCGCTGCGATCCCGCAGCTGCCGGTTTCCCGCTTTCCGGTCATCGCACCGCCGAGCATCAGCATCACCGCCACCTACACGGGCGCAAGTCCCCGGACCATCAACGACAGCATCACGGCCCCCATCGAGCGTGAGCTGACGGCGGTGAAGAACCTGCTTTACTTCGATTCCTCGTCGGACTCCTCCGGTACGGCCACCATCAACGTCACCTTCAAGCCGGGGACGGACCCGGAACTGGCGCAGATCGATGTCCAGAACCGCCTGAAGGCCATCGAGCCGCGCCTGCCGGAACCTGTCCGCCGGGCGGGTCTGTCCGTGGAGGCTGCCACATCCGGCTTCCTGATGATTGTGTCCCTGCGCTCTGAAGGGGAAAAAACAGATCCGCTGGCGCTGGATGACTATCTCGTGCGCCAGCTGGCGTTGGAACTGAAGCAGGTGCCCGGCGTTGGCCGCGTGCAGTCCTTCGGCTCGCAAGCCGCCATGCGCGTTTGGCTTGATCCCTCCCTGCTTGCTGCCTACTCGGTCTCCATGGCCGAGATCACGCAGGCCATCCAGACGCAGAATGTCCAGGTTTCTCCCGGACGGCTGGGCGAGGCGCCCGCTCTTCCCGGTCAGGCGGTCAGCGTTCCGCTCAGCCTCGACGGGCAGCTGAAAACACCGGAGGAGTTCACTGCCATCGTGCTGCGCTCCAATCCCGATGGCTCGAAACTGACCCTTGGCGATATCGCAAGGATCGAAATCGGTGCGCAGACCATGGGGTTCTCGATCTTCGACGGGGGAAAGCCGGCGACGGCCGCCGCCATCCAGCTTGCTCCCGGTGCCAACGCCATCAGCACTTCGGAAGGCGTGCGGGCGCGGCTTGCCGCGCTTGCGCCCTCGATGCCGGAAGGCGTTGCCTACGCTGTCTCCTACGACACGGCGCCTTTCGTGAAGCTCTCGATCACCAAGGTCGTGCAGACGCTGGCCGAAGCGATGGGGCTGGTGTTCCTCATCATGCTGCTGTTTCTTCAGAACATCCGTTACACGCTGATCCCGGCCATCGTCGCGCCCATCGCGCTTTTGGGCACCTTTGCCGTGATGTGGGCGATTGGCTATTCGATCAACGTGCTGACCATGTTCGGCATGGTGCTGGCGATCGGTATCATCGTCGATGACGCCATCGTCGTCGTCGAAAATGTCGAGCGGCTCATGGCCAGCGAAGGGCTCAGCCCGCGCGAGGCAACCCGGCGCGCCATGCGGGAGATCACCGGCGCGGTCATCGGCATCACCCTGGTGCTGACGGCCGTGTTTCTGCCCATGGGCCTTGCCAGCGGCTCTGTCGGGGCGATCTACCGGCAGTTCACGGTGTCGCTGGCGGTTTCGATCCTGTTTTCGGCCTTCCTTGCACTCAGCCTGACGCCTGCCCTCTGCGCAACGATCCTGAAGCCGGTCACCCCGCATCACGAGCGCAAGGGCTTCTTTGCAGGGTTCAACCGGGGCCTCGACCGGCTGACGGCGCGCTACACGGTCTGGACGGGCTGGCTTGTGAACCGCACGGCCCGCGTCATGCTGATCTATGGCGCCCTCACCGGCGCTCTGGCCCTCGGATACAGCACATTGCCGACCGCCTTTGTTCCGGAAGAGGATCAGGGAACATTCATGACCTCCTTCACGCTGCCGGCGGATGCAACGTCCGAGCGGACGCGGGAGCTCGTCCAGCTCTTCGATGCACACGCGGCAACACGTCCTGATATTGCCAATAACCTGTCGGTCATGGGCTTCGGCTTTTCCGGCTCGGGTGCGAACGCGGCGATGGCCTTCACCACGCTGCGCGACTGGGACACGCGAAGCGGCAGCACCGCCGCCGAAATGGCCGCAGCCGAACAGGCAATGCAGGAGGCGGTGGAAGGCGAGGTTCTCATCATGAAACCGCCTGCCATCGAGGAACTGGGCACAACCTCGGGCGTCACCCTGCGCCTCGCCGACCGGGGCGGACGCGGCGCTGCCGCGCTGCAGGCGGCGGCAGATCAGCTCATCGGGCTCTCTGACCAGAGCAAGCTCCTGAGGAATGCCCGCGTCGACGGCCTGCCAAGCGGGCCCAGCGTGAACCTGCGCATCGACCGGCAAAAGGCCGGCGCCCTCGGCGTTCCCTTTTCCGCCATCAGCGACCTGCTCGCCGCGACCATGAGCTCGACCTATGTCAACGACTTCCCGCGCGCCGGATATCTGCAGCAAGTCGTCCTGCAGGCACAGGCCCGGGACCGCATGCAGGTCGAAGACATTCTGAAGCTCCATGTCCGCAACGACCGGGGCGGCATGGTGCCGCTCTCCGAAATGGTGACGCCGGAATGGTCGGTCAGCCCGCTCCAGCTCAACCGGTTCAACGGCTATCCCTCGCTCAGCATCTCCGCAGAGGCCGCTAGCGGCGTATCGAGCGGTGCGGCGATGCAGGAGATCGAGCGCCTTGCGGCACAGCTCCCGTCCGGCTTTTCGGTGGAGTGGACCGGCCAGTCCTTTCAGGAGCGCCAGTCAGGCGCACAGGCACCGCTGCTTGTCGCCCTCTCCTTCCTTGTCGTGTTCCTGGTTCTGGCAGCCCTTTACGAAAGCTGGACCATTCCACTCTCGGTGATGCTGGTCGTGCCGCTCGGCGTGCTGGGTGCCGTGATTGCGGTGCATTTGCGGGGGTTCGATAACGATGTGTTCTTCAAGGTCGGCCTGATCACACTGATCGGCCTCTCCGCCAAGAATGCCGTGCTGATCGTGGAGTTCGCCCGCAAGCTGCGCGGCGAAGGGGCAAGCCTGCATGAAGCAGCTGTCGAGGCGGCACGCCTGCGGCTGCGGCCCATCGTCATGACCTCGCTTGCCTTCACCCTGGGCATCCTGCCTCTGGTGATCGCCAAGGGGCCAAGCTCCGAAACCCAGAACGCACTGGGCACCGGCCTTTTCGGCGGCATGATATCGGGCACCGTCCTGGCGGTCCTCTTCGTGCCCGTGTTCTTCGTCGTCATCATGCGTCTGGCTGGACGCAAGGTGCAGGCGGAAGCCGAATGAGAAATGCCGCCTTCCCGGACAGCTGCCATGCATGTCCGGGAAGGCGGCGGTTCGGGATCAGGCAGCGGCGACCTTCGTCAGGAAGCCTTCGATTTCCCTGCGGAGCAGGTCGGTATGCCCCGCCAGATCGGCAGAAGCGCCGAGCACGTGATCGGCGGATTCGGCCGTGTGATCGACCGTCCGGGCCAGTTCGTTCATGTTGCCCGCAACCGACTGGGTGCCTGCGGAAGCCCTCTGCACATTGCGGGAGATTTCCGAGGTCGCAGACCCCTGCTGCTCGACGGCAGCGGCAATGGCGGAGGTGTAGCTGTTGACCTCTTCCATGGTGCGGGTGATGGCGCCAATGGCATCAACCGCCTCTTCGGTGGCCGACTGAATGGCGGCAATCTGCGCGGCGATCTCTTCCGTTGCCTTGGAGGTCTGGTTGGCCAGCCCCTTCACTTCAGCCGCCACGACCGCAAAGCCCTTGCCGGCTTCGCCGGCGCGGGCGGCCTCGATCGTGGCATTCAGTGCCAGCAGGTTCGTCTGCTCGGCAATGGCCTGAATGAGTGTCACCACTTCACCGATTTTGGCTGCGGAAGCGGCAAGGCTTTCAACCTTCTGGTTGGTCACCCGGGTGCCCTCGGTCGCCTTGCCGACCACGCCTGTGGTCTGGCCCACCTGACGGCGGATCTCGCCGATGGAGGCGGACAGCTCTTCTGCGGCGCTGGCCACCGTCTGGACATTGCCGCTGGTTTCGTGGGTGGCAATTTCGGTGTCGCTGGCTCGCGCTGCACCGGCGCGGGCAAGGTCAGCCAGCTTGCTGGCCGTTCCCGTCAGTTCCTGTGCCGTTTCACCCGCTGCATTCAGCATGGACTGGATCTGCTGGCGGAAGCTGCCGATCAGATCCTCCATCCGCTGCTGGCGTTCCTGACGCTCCTGACCGGCGCTTGCTTCAGCTTCGGCAAGGCGGCGCCGCTCGAGCGCACACTGGCGCAGGGTTGCGACAGCCTTTGCCATCGTGCCGATCTGGTCGGTCCGCTCCGTAAAGGGCACATCCGCCTCAAGGTCTTCCGCGGCGATCTCGCGCGTCACTTCCGCCAGTTTCGTGACCGGGGCCAGCAGATGCCGCGATGCGAACACGGCCACACCAATGGCCACCAGCAGAACCGGCAGCACGGCCATGGCCAGGCGGGACATCATCGTGTCGACACCGGCCATGATCTTCGTGCGCTCAACGCCCGCATAAAGGACGCCCACCGGCGCGCCGCCGGAACCGATGACCGGCGCATAGATGGTGAAATAGGGCTTGCCGAGGATAACCGCCTCACCGCGATAGGTCTGCCCCTCCATCACCACCGGATAGACCGCGCCGTTCTGGCCCAGCGGGGTGCCGACCGCCCGGTTGCCATCCGCCTTGATGATGTTTGTCGTCTTGCGGATGAAGTCCCGCTGCTGCGCATCCCAGACGAAGACTGTCGCCGTCTCCCCCGTCATCCGGCCGATCGTGTCGATCATCGCATGGTCTGCGAATTCAGGAATGGCATCGGCCTGGATGCGGCTGACATTGCCATCCGCGGCCCATGTCACTTTCACGCCGGGCACATCCCGCTCCAGAATGGTGGCGGCGATGCGCAGACTGGTGTTCTGCTGCGCCACAGCGTCATCCGCCGCACCACTGACCATCACCGAGTAAACGATCGTTCCGACGACAACGAGCGAGGCGGCGACCATGAGGCAGCTGGTGACGGCAAGGGCTGCCGAGATACGCAAACGGGAGAAGGGGTTCTTCATCGGAAAAGGCCTATAGGGAGTAATACTAAGGCCACTATCCTTTATTCCATTTAACACCGCGTAAAAATCGATAACGTCTGTTTCAAAATCGCACACACGCAGAACTGAATCCACAAATGAGGAATAATCCGGGGCCTTGCGTGTTATTACGCAAACGATTCCGGAGTTTCATCATGCCGAATACGATCCGGCCTCATCTTCAGACATGCTGCCCGCCATTGATGTGGATCTCTGCACCCGTGACATAGGAGGAAGGACTGCTGCAGAGAAAGTGAATTGTATCAGCAACTTCAGCCGGCTGGCCAAGACGGCGCAGGGGCAGGCCGTCCACCAGCTTTTCCGTTCCCGGCGACAGGATCGAGGTATCGATCTCACCCGGCGCAATGGCGTTGACGCGGATGCCATGAGGTCCGAAGTCCGCCGCCATTTCGCGTGTCAGCGAGGCCAGCGCAGCCTTTGAAGTGGCATAGGCGGTGCCGGCAAAGGGATGCACCCTGACGCCTGCAATCGATGTGACATTGACGATGGAGCCCTGCGCGGCCTTCAATTCCGGAAAAAGGCCTCGCGCCAGCGTGATGGGCGCGAAGAAGTTCACCTGGAACACCTGATGCCACACATCAAGCGGCGTGGAGAAGGAATCCAGCCGCTGACCGCCCTGTTCCTTGGGGCTGATGCCAGCATTGTTGACCAGTGCGTCGAGACGCGAGCCATCGGCCTTCAGCCGGCTGCGGATTTCCTCGATGGCACCGGCAAGGCTCAGAGGATCTGCAAGATCCACCTCGATGTGATCCTCGGGCCCGGACGGCCACGGGCATTTGTCCGAAAAGGGGTGGCGCGAGCAGGTGATCACCCGCCAGCCATCGGCAGAAAAGCGCTTCACCGTGGCATGGCCAATGCCACGGCTTGCCCCCGTGAGCACGAGAACACGGCGGGCCGCGGCGGCAGATGTGACAGCTTCACTCATGATTGGCCTTTGACGGAAAGATGCACTAGATAAAGTTGACTTGGCGTGGAAACTTTAGTTTATCCCGCCGGTCGCGTGATAGCCAGATGGTCCATGAGAGGCCCATGGCAAGCTGTGCCGTAACCCAGACAAGTCCGGTTCATGATCATCTGTTCCTGCAATGTGTTGTCCGACAAGCAGCTGCGTCAGGCGGCCGAGGAGATGCGCGCAGATCCGGACGCCCGGCTGCCCACGCCCGGCGCCGTGTTCCGCAAGCTCGGCTGCCGGCCGCGCTGCGGCGGATGTTTCCCGAATGTCATTGATATCATTCACCAGAATGCCGATAAGGCTGTAACAAAAGCGGCAACGCCACTGGAAGGCGAACCAGAAGACCGCTAAAACTGACAAGCACCATTGAGAGAGAGGCTGCCATGAAGGGCGATACCAAGGTCATCGAATATCTGAACAAGGCCCTGCGCCACGAGCTGACGGCCGTCAACCAGTACTGGCTGCATGGCCGCCTGCTGGAAGACTGGGGCTTCACCAAGCTCGCCAAGAAGGAGCGCGAGGAATCCATCGAGGAGATGCAGCACGCCGACAAGCTGATCGAGCGCATCCTCTTCCTCGAAGGCCACCCGAACCTGCAGACGCTGGACCCGCTGCGCATCGGCCAGTCCCTGAAGGAATGCGTCGAGTGCGATCTGGCCGGTGAATATTCCGCCCGCGCCCTCTACAAGGAAGCCCGCGAAGTCTGCCACGAGGCCGGTGACTATGTGACCATGGCCCTGTTCGAGCAGCTGATGGGCGACGAAGAGAGCCACATCGACTTCCTCGAAACCCAGCTGGAACTGATCGAGCGCATCGGCATCGAGCGTTACGGCCTGCTGCAGGCAGAGCCGGCGAACGCTGCCGAATAAGGCAGGCGGAACTCCGCTGCATGTTTCAACCCCGGTTCCGGCCTGCGCCGGTGCCGGGGTTTTGCTTTGAACCGGGCAGTGAAAAGACGCGCCGGCCGCCAGGCCTGCCGTCCAAAGGCAGGGACTTCCGTCTCTCTTCGGCATGACCTAATCTGAAGGCGTCAAATCACCTTCGGGAACCTCTTTCCATGAATATCGACCTGCTCCGCCGCCTTTGCGAAACTCCGGGCGTGCCCAGCCATGAGCACCGGGTCCGCGCCCTCATCGAAGCCGAGATCAAGGATCTCTTCGACGAGGTGCGCACCGATGCCATGGGCTCGCTGCTGTGCCGGCGCGATCCGCGCAAGAAGTCCAAGTCGCCGCTCAAGGTGATGCTGCTCTGCCACATGGACGAGATCGGCTTCCTCGTCTCGCATGTGACGGACAAGGGCTTCGTCCATGTGCATCCGGTCGGCGGCTTTGATCCGCGCAACCTCTTCTCCCGCCGCGTGCTGGTGTCCACCGACAAGGGCGACTTCAAGGGCGTGATGAACCCCGGCGGCAAGCCGGTGCATATCTCTTCGCCGGAAGAACGCAAGAAGGTGCCCGAGCCGGATGAATTCGTCATCGACATGGGGCTTGGCGAGAAGACGAAGGACATCGTGCGCATCGGCGACATGGTGACCATGGACGAGCCCTTCCTTGAAATGGGCGACAGTATCGTCTCCAAGGCGCTGGACAACCGCATCGCCTGCTGGCTCGGCATCGAGGCCATCCGTGCTCTGGGCAAGGCCAAGCATGAATGCGAGATCCACGTGGCCTTCACGGCGCAGGAGGAAGTGGGCCTACGCGGCGCCCGCACGGCCTCCTATGCCATCAAGCCGGACATCGGCCTTGGCATCGACGTGACGCTGGCCTGCGACACGCCGGGCGTGCCGGAGCAGGACCGCACCACGGTCATGGGCGGCGGTTTCGGCCTGCATGTGAAGGACGGTTCCTTCATTGCCGACCGCGCGCTGGTCAGCGAGATCGAGGAGCTGGCCATCAAGGAGAAGATCCCCTACCAGCGCACCATGTTGCGTTCGGGCGGTCAGGATGGCGCAGCCGCACAGCAGGCCGCCGCCGGGGCCCGCGCCGTTGGCATCGTCGTCGGCACCCGATACATCCACACGGTCACCGAAATGATCGCCCGCAAGGATCTGGAAGCGGCCCGCGACATCATCGCGGCTTACCTCAAGAGCATCTGATACCAAGGCTTTCGATGCTGACGCATCACGCCTTGAAATTGCTCAAGCGCCGCACAGGCTTAACCAACACTCGATGAGTCAAGCTCATCGAGTGTTGGTATGATCCGGCACCAGCCGCAGCGGTGGCACGCTGCGGCTGGCTTGCCCGTTGCAGAGTTTTTCCGCTCCCCTGCCCGCATGGGGGAACTGACAAGCCTTGCCATGAACAACCACCGTGAAGTCCGCTGCCTCCAGGCAGGGGGCCCATTGGCCGTTGGATGAATGGCCGTATGTCTTCCCCCTATAACCATTTTCTCTCTACCGGCATCCAGGACGCTTGCGGCATAAAATGTACCATGATGCGGTGCATATAAACCGCATTGCAGATTTTATTTGACCATAATGCGGTGCGTATGCATCATGATGCGGTATGAGGGGGTCATACATAGGAAATCATTGGATTGCCGCCGGGGGTCTGCCAGGGCTCCCGCGCATGGGAGGACTATCATGGTGAAGATCCGTGGGATCGAGTTCGAGGGGAACCTCGACAACAGCATGGGGCTGGAGTTCTACAACCTCAGCCACCGGTTCGGTTTCCAGTCGCCGAACTGGCCGTATTTCGAGGATGTGAAGATCGAGCGCATCCACTACATGGCAAAATCCGGTGTGCTGTCGCAGCGCATCACCACCTCGATGCACAACACCACTCACATCGACGCACCGGCCCACGTGGTGGAAGGCACGCCTTTCATCGACGAAGTGCCGCTGCCGCATTTCTTCGGCTCGGGCCTTGTGGTGTCGATCCCCAAGAAGCAGTGGGAACAGATCACCTATGATGATCTGGAAAAGGCCGCCGGCAAGGCCGTGCGTCCGGGCGACGTGATCATCGTCAACACCGGCTATCACCACATCTACGAGGACAGCGAAGACTACTTTCTGCGTGCGCCGGGCTTCGTGCCTTCGGCTGCCGACTGGTTCATCGAGAAGAAGGTCAAGGTCGTCGGGCACGACACCCAGGCCAATGACCATCCGCTGGCCACCGCAATCGGCCCGCATGGCATCGGCCCGATCATCACCCACGTCGATCTTCAGGCCGAGTACAAGGAATGGTCCGGCGGGCGCGACTGGAAGGATGATTTCCCCGAGTGGGAACCGGTGCACCGCAAGCTGTTCAAGGCAGGCATCCTCGGCATCGAGAATGTCGGCGGCGATCTCGACGCCGTGACCGGCAAGCGCGTGACCTTCGCCTTCTTCCCGTGGAACTGGGACCGTGGCGACGGCTGCATCATCCGCCTTGTGGCGATGGTCGACAAGTCCGGCGGCTACCGGATCGAGAGCGGCACGCCGTTCTGATGCGATGCTGAATGCTGCGCCGGGGGCTGCACTCCCCCGGCCCCCTTGCGGAGCCTGTTCCGCAGGATGAAGCAGGAAGGGAGGCCTGCCCCATGCATGTAAAACGGTTTGCCGAGGCCAAGCCCTATGAAGCGCCCAATCATTGGGGTGTCGTGGGCTTGCGGCTGCAAGGATTCGAAGAAGGTGGCCCTGCGAACCAGTGGGTGGGGCTGAGCCAATTCCTGCCGGGCGGCGGGGCAGGGCCGGATTCGACGCCGGTTGAAAAGGTCTATGTCGTTCTGGACGGCGAGATGACCGTCATCGTTGACGGCGCGGAAACGGTGCTGCGCAAGTTCGACAGTTGCACGATTGCCCCCCATGAAGTCCGCAAGATCGAGAACCGCTCGAACCATGTCTGCGTGATGATGGTGGTCATTCCCTATCCGAAGGAGGCCAAGTGATGTCCCTGAGCGATCCGCTTTCCATGTTTGACGTGAAAGGCAAGGTTGCCCTGATCACGGGAGCCTCCGGCGCCTTTGGCATGGTGGCTGCCCGTGCGCTGGCCGGGGCCGGCTGCCGCCTCGTGCTTGCGGCCGGCAATGCCGGAGCGCTGGCCGAAATCGCCGCCGAATGCCGCAGCAGCGGCGCGGAAGTGGCCGAAGTCAACATGCGGCCCGACAGCGAGGAAGCCTGCGCGGCACTGGCTGACAAGGCGGCCGAAATCTTCGGCGGGCTGGATATTCTGGTCGTCGCCTCGGGCATGAACAAGGTTGCCAAGATCGAGGACATGACGCCTGCCGACTTCACTTCCGTCATGGATGCGAACGTGACGCAAAGCTGGCTGATGGCACGGGCGGCGACACGGCACATGAAGGCGGGCGGCAAGGGCGGCAAGATCGTGCTGGTCAGTTCTGCACGCGGCCTGCTGGGCCATCCGGCCGGCTACACGGCCTACTGCGCCTCCAAGGCTGCCGTTGACGGCATCACCAAGGCGCTTGGCTGCGAGCTTGGGCCGACCGGCATTACAGTCAATGCCATCGCACCGACGGTGTTCCGCTCGCCGCTGACCGCCTGGATGTTTGAGGACACCGAGAACGCAAAGACCGTGCGGCAGGGCTTCCTGACCCGCGTGCCCAAGGGGCGTCTGGGTGAGCCGGAGGATCTGGCGGGGCCCCTGCTGTTCCTCGTTTCCCGCGCATCCGATTTCTACACCGGGCATATTCTTTATGCCGACGGTGGTTACACGGCGGGCTGACCGGTACCCATTGCACAGCGGCCTGGCGGCTGGACGTTTGAGGAGACGTCTCCTGCCGGGCCTGAAATGAAAGAAACTGGGGGACTGCAAACTTTGCTTGAGGAGGGCTTGCTGCCCGGCTTCACACACTCTTGGAGGAGGGGATGTGATGAGCATATCGAGACCAGACAGACGTCAATTTCTGCAGGTTGCATCGGCCACTCTGGCCGCACCCGCCTTTCTGCGCATCCGCAGCGCCAGAGCGGCCAGCCCCATTCGCATCGGGCTCGTCAGCCCAAAGACCGGACCGCTGGCTTTCTTCGGAGAACCGGATGACTTTGTCATCAGCCAGTTCCAGAGTGTTTTCGCTGCCGGTGCTGGAGGGCGGCCTATCGAGCTCATCGTCAAGGACAGCCAGTCGAGTGCAGCCCGTGCGGCAGATGTTGCGTCCGAGTTGATCCTGCGCGACGAAGTCTCGCTGATCCTGTCTGCTGGCGGTCCGGACACCGTCAATCCGGTGGCTGATCAGGCTGAAGTGAACGGCATTCCGTCGATTTCCACCGCATGCCCGTGGCAGCCCTTCATGCTGGGCCGTGGATCCACGCCGGAAAAAGGCTTCGAAAGTACCTTCCTCTTTGGCTTTGGCCTCGAGGACCTGATCGCGGCCTATCTGAAGCTCTGGTCCGGCCTTGAGACCAACAGGAAGGTGGGCCTGCTTTTGCCCAACGACGCGGATGGCAACGCCTGGGGGGATGCTGCATTCGGTTTTCCTCCGGCGTTGAAGGCTGCGGGCTATGAGGCCGTGGATCCGGGCCGGTATACGCCGATGGCTGAAGACTTCTCGGCGCAGATTTCCGCATTCCAGTCCGCAGGCGTTGATATCGTCATGGGCACGATGGTGCCGCCGGAGTTCCTGACATTCTGGGCTCAGGCCGCACAGAAGGGATTGAAGCCGAAAATTGCGACCATCGGCAAATGCCTGCTGCTGCCCGCAACGCTTGATGCGCTTGGCACGAGTGGGGACAGGCTGTCGACGGAACTGGCCTGGCACCCGGCCTATCCGTTCACATCCGCCACAACCGGCCAGACGGCAGCCGAAATCGCCTCCGCATGGACGGCGGCAACAGGGCGGCCATGGGTGCAGACGGTGGGGCTGAAGCATGCGCTTCTCGATCTGGCCGTTGATGTGCTCAAGCGGGCGGAAGATGCCGGAGACCCTGAGGCAGTCATCGCCGCAATCCGGGCAACCAATACCCAGACGACGCTTGGCACCGCCAACTGGGCGGCAAGCCCGATTGCCAATGTCGCAAGGGCCGGTGTGATGGGCGGGCAATGGCACCGGGACGGGCAGAGCTATGGCATCGAGATTGCGGCCAATCCGACGGATTTGCCGATCCCGGTGACCCAACCCCTGCAGCCGCTCTGAGGGAGTGAGACAAGATGCGCTATGAAGAGAGAAATGACCTTCTGAAACCCGGCTATCTCGGTTTTGAAAGCGGCATCCAGCGTTACGGCGATGGTTATGTCACCATCGCTGCCCTGACGCGCATGCCGCATTGCCGGGCGAAAATGGTCCACTGGTGGTTCGGCTGGCTGGGCGGCACGGACCAGTACAAGCTCTGGCATCCCACGGATCATTATTTCTCCGATTGGGAAGACCGGGGTAACGGCGGCAATTACTATGGCGCCAAGCATCTCGTGCATGAATCCCTTGGCGGCTCCGGGCCGGTGCACAAGCTCAGGATCCATTTCCGTGATCCGCACGAGGTGTTTGATCCGGCAGGCTATGATGCCGTCGATGGCACTGCGGTCTGTGCAAGGCCCGGCTCTCTCGAAAATCCCGTCAATCTGGGTCACATGTGCCATTTCGTGCGCAACACCGACTATGGCTGCGAAATGCGCACGCGCTTCTGGTTCGGCGATGTGCACAGCCAGACCGAAGGCGAGGAACTGCCCGAACCGGCGAAAGCAGGAATCCGGCAGGCTGCCCTGACAGACGAGTTCTGCCGGGGCTTGCACAAGCACGCCATCGAAGAAATGGGCTACCTCGCCGATCTGCTGCCGGTGCTCTACCGGCAGGTCACGGGCGATGCCACGTTCTGAGGTCCGTGCCTGACGCGCATTTCAGAGCCCCTGATGTGAATGTGTCTTTGGGAGGAGACAGCATGAAAACGATCATGACAGACAGGCGGAGTTTCCTTGCCGGAACAGCAGCGTTGCTGGCAGCTCCCGCGATCCTGACCCGCACACGTGCCTATGCCGCCGCGCCGGTGCTGAAAATCGGCCATGTCAGCCCCCGTACCGGAACGCTGGCCGGCTTTGCCGAGGCGGACGAATATATTCTGTCTGCCATCTCGAAGCAGTTTGCCGAAGGCATCGAAAACAACGGCAAACGCTGGCCCGGCGCCCTGTCCGCTCGAACTGGCCGAGTTTCTTGATATCCAGATGCAGCAGTGTGCGGGGGGGTGGCGCTGATAGCGCTGCACGGGCGGTTTGGGGGCAATGCTGGCCAGACGGCCAAGACCAATGCGAGCCAGCCAGCCGGCGACTGTCGAGCGGGCAGACCCAGCTTCTCCCCGATCTCCGCTACTGTCAGGCGGCATTTGCGGCGCAAACGCTCAATCCTGAGCAGATGATGCGCCATAGCCTTGTTGGTGACCGAGTGCATCCGGGAAGGCCTGTTCTCGAGCCTGTCAACGATACGGCGGATCACTCCGCTCGACCAAGCGGCGCCGTTCGGGCATTCTCATACGGGTTGTTCATCGTTGAAACCTTCCGGTGAATATTGGGCCGCGAACACCTTCAGACTTTCAATCAGGAGGAACAACCTCCCCAGAACTCACAGCTAGCCCCCTCGCCCTCATCCCTTTTTTATCCGATGCGCTAACAGCAGTTCACTCGCCAAAGAGCCGAGCCCCCTCGGCAACGCACATCGCCCCATGATTGCATTAGCAAAAATAGCCAGTCTCAAGCCTCATGGCCTCCTGAACCGCGCAAACTCACAACGTTTTGTGGCCAGCAATCGAAAAGGAGTAGATCATTCAACCGCATACCCATTATAGTTATAATAAAATGGCGATGGGGGTAACATGGCGGATCAGGGACAAATCATTAGTATTGACGTGGATCAACTAGAGCTTGATCTTTCAAACCCGAGGCATAAGCCATTTCAACGCCCATCGCAGGCAATTGAGTATCTGGTCATCAAAGAGCGTGTAATTGAATTGGCCGAAGATATCGCCAAAGAAGGTACGAATCCGATGGACCTTCTCGGCGTGGTTAAACGCTCTGGAACTGGAAAGACAGATAGCTACATTGCAGCAGAAGGTAATAGGCGAGTTTGCGCTCTTATGCTTCTTCATGATCCCGAAAAAATTCCGACAGGGGTAGTTGGGCGTGTCAAAATGATTCAGCGCCTAGAAGCGGCAGCACGCCCAGCTCACATTTCACCGAAAATCAATGTTGTGCTTTTCAAAAGCAAGAAGTCTGCAAAGCCTTGGGTAGATCGCATGCATTTGCGAGATGGCAGGTCCCGAAGGCAATGGAGCGCCGACCAGCAAGAGCGTGCAATGGGCGGCGGACGAAATAGGGACGCAGCTGCATTGCTGGATGCCGCTTTGGCAGAAGGGTTGATCACAGAAGAGGACCGGGTTTCCAAGCTGACAACAGTCCAAAGGTACATTGGCAACCCTACCATGCGGGTCGCTTTTGGTATCGTGCGAGACAGCTTGGGAGATTACTGGGTTAATCGAGAGATAAACGAATTTGCCGTGCTCTCAAAAGTGTTTTTCGATGACATGCGCCAAGGGCGTCTTTCCTCAAGATCAGACGCGGCAGCGGTTATCCGTTACTCGGACCAATTACTAGAGAGGACGGGGGTGAGCAATGATCGTGTTGCCCCCATTTCTCTCAAGTCAGCCTTCGACGAAATTGCGAATTCCACCAAGGAGAATAGTGCTGGAGATCAAAAAGCACCCGAAGACGATACGCCCGAGAGTGGCCGAGCGCGAGACCATGCGGAGTCTAATAAAAAAGACGATGTAAAAGATAGAAGTGAAGAAGAGCATTTTGACATCAAACCTCGGCTAACCATCGGCGGCACCCCCGAATTGGAGACGGCCTTCGCCAAATCAGGAAGCCAAAAACTCCAATCTCTCTACATCTCTTGCACAACCTTATCTCTTCGAAATCATTGTCCAATTGTAACGGTTGGGTTCTGGTCACTAATGGAGAGCTTGGCCGCATTGCATGGCGGAGATGGCAGTACATTCGACGGCTATTTTGGGCAGAGCCGAATGGAGACGGACTTCGGATTCACGAATAAAGAACAGCGCAAGAATTTCTCTGCTGCGCTAAAGCGGCTAACCGAGAAAGGAAACTCGACAAAACATAGCTCAATCGCAGCTAGCTTTGATGGTAAGCAATTGGCAAATGACTTCGATGTGCTAACACCCTTCATGATTGCAGTTCTCAGAAGCATTCAGAATGGAGCGGAAGAATGAAAAAGAATATCGACTATTCACTGAAGTTCAAAGAAATTATACAAATAAAATGACACGCACAGCTTCACCACTCAGATACCCTGGCGGAAAATCGTCCCTTCACAAATTGGTAAGCGGCATAATTTACGCTAACGATCTAGAAGGCGGTCATTACGCGGAGCCTTTCGCTGGCGGAGGCGGGCTGGCGCTCTCGCTTTTATTTGAAGGCGTTGTTCGCGAGATTTATCTCAACGATATTGATCCAGCTATTGCTGCTTTTTGGCGCTCGATTCTCGGGCACAGCGACGAGTTTTGCGAATTAATTGAATCAACTCCTGTCACCATTGAAGAGTGGCACAAGCAAAAATCCGCCTATGCTGAATTGCAGAATGGCAGCAACGATATCGCTCTCGGATTCTCAACTCTATTTCTCAACAGAACTAATCGCTCTGGAATTATTAAAGGGGCAGGCGTTATTGGAGGGCTTCAGCAAACAGGCAACTACCCTCTTGATTGTAGATTCAATAAAGAGGATTTGATAAAAAGAGTCAAAAGAATAGATAAATATAAAAATAGAATACACTTTACGCAATTGGATGCACTAGATTTTTTGCCAATAATGGAAAAAAATCTTCCTACGCGATCTTTAATATGCGCGGATCCACCATATTACGGAAAAGGGGCTCATCTTTACACAAGATTCTACACCCCGGAAGATCATTCCACCTTGGCGAAAGCGATGTTGAAAATTAAAAAGTCATGGATCACAACATATGACAATTGCGCAGAAATTTCGAAAATATATAAAGGCCGACGGCAATTTGAGTTCTCTATACAATACTCGGCGCAAACTAAGCGCTTAGGATCGGAACTACTCATAGTTTCAAACGATATAGATTTACCGAGCAACCTTCCCGTCATGCCACTACACGAAATCATTCATTTAACGTAACTTTCTGATGAACGCGCTTCGCCTTTGTGTACAGAGATGGTATTCGCCTTT
>NZ_JBVOUO010000013.1:0-91661 GCF_055685825.1 Pannonibacter sp. CBAS1226
CCATCCCCCTCACGCTGAAGCCCCTCTCAACAACCGGAAGCCTGTGTCGAGGCGGGTGGGGGTGGGGGTGCCTTGGAAGCGGGAGAGGATCATGGCGGCGGCCTGTTCGCCGATGCCGGTGCGGCCGGATTCGATGGTGGTGAGCGGGCAGGGCAGCTGCTGGCCAATGTCGAGGCCGTTGAAGCCGCAGATGGCAAGATCGCCGGGCACATCAAGGCCTGCCGCCATGCAGTGGAAGATGCCGCCGACGGCCATGTCGTCGTTGGAATAGCATATCGCCTGCGGCCGTTCCGGGGCCTCTGCCAGCAGCCGGGCGGTCAGGTCCCGGCCGAGCGCCACGGAGGAAGGGGCGGGGGCGGTGAGTTCCGCGGTGATGGTGGCGCCGGTCTCTCTTGCGGCGGCAAGGAAGCCCTCGCGCCGTTTGCCGGCGCGCCGGTCGGCCTCAAGGTCGTGGCCGATATAGGCGAGACGCTCATAGCCCCGGCCCGTCAGATAATAGCCAAGCGCCTTGCCAGCCTGCACCTGCGAGATGCCGGCAGCCATGTCGATGGGCTCGATGTCGCAATCCATGATCTCGACAATGGGCACGTCCGCCTGCTCCAGCATCTTGCGGCTGGTGTCCGTCAGGCCCGCCGTGCCGATGACGAGCGCAGCCGGGCGCCAGGCAAGGATGGTGCGGATCATCACCTCCTCCCGCTCCGGCAGATAGTCGGAGACGCCGAGAATCGTATGGTATCCGGCGGCGGTCAGACGGCTTTCGAGGCCCTGCAGAACCTGCGGAAACACGTTGTTGGTGAGGGACGGGACGATGACGCCGATCTGGTTGGAGGCAGCTCCCGCCAGCGATCCGGCAATCCGGTTGGGCAGATAGCCGAGCTGCTGGGCCGCTTCCGCCACCTTCTTCTGCGTCTGCGGGGCGACATTGGCGCCATTGCGCAGCGCTCGCGAGGCGGTGATCTCGCTGACACCGGCCAGTTCCGCCACCTGACTGAGCTTCACACGCTTCATGCTGCATCATCCGCACTGGATTGGCTGATGGGCGGAGAGTGGCAGAAATGATTAGCGCTGTCATGCGGAGAATTTGCGGAAACTGGCGGTTATCCGCTGAAAGCATGGTGTGCATTTGATCGGCTTTGATGGATTGACAGCGCTGTCATTCCTGAACTACCGTTTCATCCATGCCGGTCTGGGAGGTCCGGCGCGCAGGCCCGTGATGTCATCCGGGCTTGTCAGATCAGGTCTGCCCGGCCGGAAAGGCGGGGCGCGTCTGTCCGGTGGTCCGGGCAGGCAATCAGGGAGGAAAACCGCCGTGTTTCATTTCAGGAATCTGATGATCGCTGCCAGCGCGCTGGCGCTCACCGCAGGTGCTGCCCAGGCGCAGGAAGTCATCACCGTCGCCCATGCCATTTCCGCCCAGTCGCATTATGGCGCGGGTGCCCGCGCCTTCATCGCCAAGCTGGAAGAGCTGTCCGGCGGCAAATACACCGGCAAGGAAGCGCCGGCCGGCACGCTCGGCGGCGAGCGTGACATGATCGAGGGCCTGCAGATCGGCTCCATCGACGTGGTGATCACGTCCAGCGGCCCGCTCGGCAACTTCGTGCCGGAGGTCTATGCCCTCGACCTGCCGTTCCTCTTCCGCGACTATGATCATGCCCGCAAGACGCTGGACGGCGAAGTCGGGCAGGAGCTGCTGGCCAAGATCGGCGAGAACAATCTCGTTGGCCTCGCCTGGTCGGAAAACGGCTTCCGCCACATCACCAATTCCAAGAATGCCATCGCCGGTCCCGATGACCTGAAGGGCCTGAAGGTGCGCACCATGGAAAACAAGGTGCACATGAAGGCCTTCACCGACATGGGTGCCGCGCCGACGCCGATGGCCTTCCCGGAAGTCTTCGCCGCCCTGCAGCAGGGCGTGGTGGACGGGCAGGAAAACCCGATTCCGGTAATCACCGCCTCCAAGTTCTGGGAAGTGCAGAAACACATCTCGCTCACCGGCCACGTCTATTCCCCGGCCATCGTGCTGGCTTCGCCCATCCGCATGGATGCCCTGAGCGAGGAAGAGCGCGGCTGGTTCATGGAAGCGGCCAAGGCCTCTGTCGCGGCCACCCGTGCCGAAGTGGACAAGCAGGAGGCCGAGGGCGTGCAGCTGATGAAGGACAACGGCATGGAAGTGACCATGACCGTCGACAAGGAAGCCTTCGCCAAGATCGCCGAGCCCTCCTACGAGATCTACACCAGCCAGTATGGCCCGGAGATGATCGAGCGCATCCGCGCCGTGCAGTAAGGCTTTTCCAGCGGTCCGGGTGAGCCCAGGCTGCTCTCAAGACACCCCGGCGGGCTGCCGGCCGTTATGCGCCGGCAGCCCGTTCCCTTCCGTCCGGGTGAGGCGTCATCATGTCCTTCTTCCTCAAAATCGATGAAATCCTGTCGGAAACGGCCTTGCGGCTGGCGATGGCGTTTCTGGTCATCGCCACGGTCATGGCGCTGTATCAGGTGACGACCCGCTTCGTCTTCGGCACGCCCTCCACCTGGTCGGAAGTTGCCGCCCGTTCCGCGATCATCTGGTGCGTCTTCCTGGGTGCAGCCGGGGCCATCCGCAGCGGCTCGATGATCTCGATGGAGATTGTCCAGCGGTCGCTGCCGCGCCGCCTTGGCCTTGCGCTCTATCAACTGGCGATGCTGCTCTCCTTCGTCTTCTTCGTCATCCTGTTCTGGCAGGGCTGGAACATGACCGGGCGCGTGATGCGCCAGACGCTCGCGGCCCTCGAGATTTCCATCGCCTGGGTCTATGCGGCGCTGCCGGTCGGGGCCGTGTTTGCCTGCATTGCCATCCTCGGCGCCATGCTGCGCGCCGCACGGGATGGCCTGCCGGGTGAAGCGCCTGTGGAAGGAGCGCAGGGATGAATGCCGTCATTGCCGTCTCGCTGCTGATCTTCTTTTTCATGGGCGTGCCGATTGCCATTGCCATCGGCCTTGCCTCCATTGCCGGCATTCAGTTTGGCAGCAATCTGCCGCTGCTGCTGGTGGCGCAGCGCATGTTTGTCGGGCTGGACAGTTTCCCGCTGATGGCCATCCCGCTCTTCATCCTTGCGGGCAATCTCATGTCCGCAGGCGGTATTTCGCGGCGGCTGGTGGAACTGGCCAAGGCGCTGGTCGGCGGCATTCAAGGCGGGCTGGCCTGCTCCTGCGTGCTCACCTGCATGATGTTCGCCTCCGTCTCCGGCTCTTCCGTCGCCACCACCTTTGCCATCGGCTCCATCCTCATCCCGGCGATGGTGAAGCATGGCTATGGCAAGCCGCTGGCTGCCTCCATTCAGGCCAGCTCTGCCGAACTCGGCGTTCTGATCCCGCCGTCCATTCCGCTCATCCTCTATGGCGTGTCCACGGAAACCTCGGTGGGCCAGCTCTTCATCGCAGGCTTCGGCCCCGGCCTGCTGGTGGCCAGCGCGCTGATGGTGACGGTGCTGGTGATCTGCCGCCTGCGCGGCATCGGCACCCATGATGGCGACGACCGGCAGGCGCTGTGGCCCGCCTTTGTCAATGCGGTGCCGGCGCTGCTGGTGCCCTTCGTCATCATCGGCGGCATCTATGCGGGCGTGTTCACGCCGACGGAGGCCTCCGTTGCCGCCGTGGCCTGTGCAATTGTTGTCGGCATGATCTGTTACCGGGAACTGCCGCTGAAGGCGCTGCCGGGCATCCTGCGCCAGACGGTGATCTCCACCACCACCATCATGCTGATCATCTCCGCGGCGGCGCTGTTCTCCTTCCTCATCGCCCGCTCCGGCCTGCCGGGCGAGGTGGCGAACTGGATCAAGACCGTGTTCTCCGAACCCTGGTCCTTCCTGCTGGCGGTCAACGTGCTGCTGCTGATTGTCGGCATGTTTATCGAGACGTCCGCCGCCATTCTGGTGCTGGCGCCGATCCTGACGCCGGTGGCGGTCAGCTTCGGCATCAACCCGGTGCATTTCGGCCTGGTGGTCGTCGTCAATCTGGCGCTCGGCATGATCACGCCGCCGCTCGGGGTCAATCTCTTCGCGGCCTGCGCCGTGGCGAAGATCCCGCTGGAAAAGATCATTCCGCAGCTCATCTGGTTCGTGCTGGTGGTGTTCTGCTGCCTGATGCTGATCACCTACATTCCGGCGATCACGCTGTGGCCGGTCGAAATCTTCATGGGGTCCTGATCATGGTTCTGAATGTTGCGGTCGTGGGGCTTGGCTCGATGGGCTACGGCATGGCGCAGTCGCTGCTGCGGGCCGGTCACAAGGTACATGGGGCGGATGTAAATGCCGCCGCCGTCTCCCGGCTGGTGGCGGAGGGCGGGCAGGCGGCGAGCGCCGCTGACACGGCTCCGCTGGCCGATGTGCTGGTCGTCGTGGTGCTGAATGCCGCGCAGACGGAAACGGTGCTCCTTGGCGCCGATGGCTGGGTGGCCCGCATGCGCAAGGGTGCTACCATCATCTCCTGCGCCACCGTGGCCCCGTCCTTTGCCAGGGACATGGCAGCGCGCTGTGCGGGCCTCGGGCTGCATTATCTCGATGCGCCGATTTCCGGCGGTGCGGCCAAGGCGGCGGCGGGCAAGCTGTCGATCATGGCCTCGGGCTCGCAGGAAGCCTTCGCAGGCGCAAGGCCTGCGCTCGATGCCATGGCCGAAACCGTCTTTGACCTCGGCAGCGAGCCGGGCGCAGGCTCGGCCATGAAGGCGGTGAACCAGCTTCTCGCCGGGGTGCATATCGCTGCCATGGGCGAGGCGCTGACTTTCGGCATGACGCAGGGGCTGGAGCCGGGCCGCATTGTCGAGGTCATCTCCAGATGCGCCGGCACCTCCTGGATGTTCGAGAACCGCGCGCCGCATGTGGTCGATGGCGACTATACTCCCCGCTCGGCCATCAATATCTGGCCGAAGGATCTCGGTATCGTGCTGGGCATTGCCGCAGAAGCGCGGTTTGGCGCGCCGCTGACGGCTGCTGCTCTGCAGCAGTTCATGGCCGCCGCAGGCTCGGGCCTTGGTGGCGAGGATGATGCGGCGGTGGCCAAGGTCTATGCCCGCAACGCCGGGCTCATCCTGCCGGGAGGCGCATGATGCTGCTGGGCTGTATTGGCGACGATTTCACCGGCTCCAGTGATCTGGCCAACACGCTGGCCAAGCAGGGCATGCGCACGGTGCAATATACCGGCGTTCCGGATGCCCCCGCCGCGCCGGATGTGGAAGCCGGCGTTGTGGCGCTCAAGTCCCGCTCCATCCCTGCCGCCGAGGCTGTGGCCCTGTCGCTGAAGGCGCTGGACTGGCTGAAGGCGCAGGGCTGCCGCCAGTTCCTGTTCAAATATTGCTCCACCTTCGACAGCACGGATGAGGGCAACATCGGCCCGGTGGCCGAGGCGCTGGCAGCGGCGCTGGGGGAGGATGCGGTGATCTTCTGCCCGGTGTTCCCGGCCACGGGCCGCACGCTGGTGCATGGGCATCTCTTCGTCGGCGACCGGCTGCTCAGCGAAAGCGGCATGCAGCACCATCCGCTCACGCCCATGACCGACCCGGACATCCGCCGCGTGCTTGCGCGTCAGGTGAAGGGCAGCGTCGGTCACGTGTCCTACGCGGAGGTGGCCAAAGGTGCGGCTGCTGTCGCGGCTGCGCTCCAGCGCGAGAGCGGAGCAGGGCGCGGGCTGATCGTGGTCGATGCCCTGTCCGATGGAGATCTGATGACCATCGGCGAGGCAGCGGCCAGCCGCAAGCTGGTGACCGGCGGCTCCGGCATCGCCATGGGGCTTCCGGCCAACTTCCGCAAGGCGGGCCTCATCAGCGGGGCTTCGTCCGGCTGGCGGGGGCAGGGTGAGGGCCGGACGGCAGCCGTCTGCGGCTCCTGCTCGGTGATGACGCAGAAGCAGGTTGCCGCCCACAAGACGGCAAACCCGGCTTTCGAGATCGACGCGGACAAGGTGATCGCCGGGGCACTGACCGCGCAGGCGGTGGCGGACTGGTGCCTCGCGCAGGAGGGGCTGCCGCTTGCCTATTCCTCCGCAGATCCCGTCCGTGTGCGCGCCGTGCAGGAGCGGCACGGCAAGGACAAGGCCGCCGCCGCGCTGGAAGGCTTCTTCGCGGACCTGGCGCGCTGCCTCGTGGCAGGCGGCGTCACCCGGCTGATCAGCGCGGGCGGGGAAACCTCCGGCGCCGTGGTGGAGGGGCTGAAGCTCGGCACGCTGGAAATCGGGCCGGAGATTGATCCGGGTGTTCCCGCCATGCGGGCGGGCCCCGGGCTTGTCATTGCGCTCAAATCCGGCAACTTCGGTGCGGAAGACTTTTTCGCCAAGGCTGCAAGGCGGCTGGAGGGGCAGGCATGAGCAGCGAGGCTCGCCTGAGGGAACTGATCTGCGCCATGGCCCGCTCCATCTTCGAACGCGGCCTCACCGGCGGGTCTTCGGGCAACATATCCGTGCGCACGGAAGATGGCGGCTTGCTGGTGACACCCACCGGCAGCTCCATGGGCAGTCTTGATCCTGCCCGCCTCAGCCGGTTTGATGCCAGCGGGCGCCTTATCGGCGGGGATGAGCCCACCAAGGAAATGCCGCTGCATTCTGCCTTTTATGAAACCCGCAGCACGGCGGGGGCGGTGGTGCATCTCCATTCCTGCCATTCGGTGGCTCTGTCGCTGCTGCCGGATACGGACCCGGACAACATGCTGCCGCCGCTGACGGCCTATGGCGTGATGAAGCTGGGCAAGGTGGTGATGCTGCCGTATTTCATGCCCGGCGATCCGGCCATGGGCGATGCCATCCGTGGCCTTGCGGGCAAGCGCTCCGCCGTCATGCTGGCCCATCACGGCCCCGTGGTGGCGGGCAAGGATCTGGAATCCGCCGTCTATGCCATCGAGGAGCTGGAAGAGACGGCAAAGCTGGCGCTGCTGACGCGCGGGCTCAATCCGAAGCGGCTCACGGACGCGCAGATCCGCGGTCTGGTGACGAGATTCAATGTGGAGTGGGACTGATGCCGCGTTATTCCGCCAATCTCGGCTTTCTGTGGTCCGCCCTGCCGCTGCCGCAGGCGATCCGCGCCGCAAAGGCCGCCGGCTTCGACGCGGTGGAATGCCACTGGCCCTATGAAACGCCTGCCGAAGAGGTGAAGGCCGCGCTGCACGAGACCGGCCTGAAGATGCTGGGCCTCAACACCCGCCGGGGGGATGTTGCCGCCGGTGACAGCGGCCTTGCCGCCCTTCCGGGCCGTGAGGCGGAGGCACGCGCCGCCATCAGCGAGGCCATCACCTATGCCGCCGCAATTGGTTGCGGCGCCGTGCATGTAATGGCGGGCAAGGCCCCGGTGACGGAGGCTTCCGAAGCCACCTTCCGCGCCAATCTCGCCTATGCCGCAGAACTTGCCGCACCGCACGGGCTCACCATCCTGATCGAGCCGCTGAACCGTCACGATGCATCGGGCTACTTCCTCAGCAATGCCGATCAGGCACTGGCCATCATCGCTGCCGTGGGCGCGCCGAACCTCAAGCTGATGTTTGACTGCTACCACATCCAGATCCAGCAGGGCGATGTGCTGCGCCGGCTTGAGGCAGCACTCCCCCATGTCGGCCATATCCAGATTGCCGCCGTGCCCGACCGGGGCGAGCCTGACCGGGGTGAACTGGACTACCGCTGGCTCCTTCCCCGCATCGATGCCCTCGGCTGGTCCACCCCCATCGGCGCCGAATACCGCCCGCGCGGTGGTTCCGTGGAAGAGGGGCTTGGCTGGCGGGAACTGTGAGGCAAACCGAGGTCTGGTAAGGCTCACCGCCTGCTGTAGGCGTCGAAGGTGAAGGGGCCGGACTGGGTGTTGTCGACCATCTCCAGCACATGGCGGGGGATCTCAGGGTCCTCGGGCTGGAACAGGCCGCAGTTGCGCAGGGCGCCGGTGACATTGAGCCGTGCGGGCGTGCGCTCCAGATAGACGCGGACGCAGCAGGGCATGTGGATCTGGTCGGCGGAGACGCCGAGCTTCACCCCGTGCAGGCGCGTCCAGCGCAGGGAGTAATCCGGATAGAGGATGGTCTGTGTCAGCTCGATGCCGGCGCTGTATTCATAATCGGACATGAACACCCGGTCGCCTGTGAGGAGCGCAGCGCCCTGATAGCGGTAGTGGCGCAGGCAGGGGCGGTCATGCTGGCCCATGCGCTCCAGCCGCCGGTAGAACATGTGCCCGTCTTCCATCGTGAAAACGATGAGCCCCCGTATGATCTTGCCCTTCTGCGACATGGAGTAGTAATACTCATAGAACATGCCGGTCAGGTTCTGTACGCGGGCATCGCTCAGCGTCATCACTTGGTCGAAATGCTGGCGCAGGCGCCGCGTCACCGTGTCATTGCCGAGGCCGCGAATGCGGACGATCTCCGCAAATTCCTTGTGCGGCAGCATCATCTCGTAGGGTTCGACGCCGAAGTAATCGCAGATCTTGCGCATCAAGGCCGTGCGCGGCGTCGACGTGCCCGCCAGATAGCGGTTCAGCTGGCTGCGGTTGATACCGAGATCCCGCCCGACATGGGAAATGGAAGGGCGGTAGGAGCAGAGCAGGCGAAGGTTCTCGGCGATTTCGTCCATTTGCGCTCTTTGATGCTAAAAATGCACAAGAGTGCACCACTTAGTGGATGAGTGCCGAATTGTCAAGGAAACTGCGGGGTTGCACCATCTGGGAAAAGGGGGAACACCATGAACCAGAGAGCTTACACCCTTGGCATCATCACCGGATCAGGCCCTGAGGCCGGTCTCGACATGTGGGCCAAGATCCTGCGCCATACCCAGGACATGATGGGCTGCAGTTTCCGCGGCGACCTTGATGCGCCGCGTCTTGTCGCCGTGTCCGAGCCGGAACTCGGCCTGTCGATGGACCTGCGCGAAAACGAGGATGCCGTCTGGGCCGCGATGGAGCGCGCCGTGCGGCAGATCGCGCCGCAGGTCGATGCTTTCGCCATTGCCTGCAACACGCTGAACTGGTTTGCGCCCAAGATCGAGGTGCTGCTGGCCAAGATGGGTGTTTCCGCAAGGCTGGTGTCGTTCCAGTCCGTGGTGGCTTCCGAAATCCGGCGCTCCGGCTCCGGCCGTGTCGGGCTTCTGGGCGCAGCGCCCGTTGTCGCACTGGACGAGTATTCCGCCTATGCGACGCTGACCCCGGTGTTTGATCTGGAGACCCCGGCCGAGCCGCAGGCACTGCAGAGCCTTATTCACGACGTGAAGCGCCTTGGCAGCACGGATGCCTCGCTTGCCCCCCGGCTGGAGGAAATCGTTCTTTCCATGGAGGCGCAGACGGTGCTGCTGGCCTGTACCGAACTGCCGCTGATCGCCCGTCCCGTTCAGGGCAAGACGCTGATCGACGTGACGGATGCGGTGGCTGCCGCGCTGGCCGGCCTTGCGCTTGAGCATCACCGGGCAGCAGCGTGATGGAACTTCTGCTGATTCATACGGGTGGCACCATCGGCATGGGTGACACCGAGCACGGTCTTGCGCCCATGGCAGGGATCGTGGAAGAGGCGCTGGAAGCCCGCCTGCCGGAAGGTGCGGTGCTGGCAACCCACGTCTTTACCCCGCTGCTGGACAGTTCAAACGTCGGCCCGTCTCACTGGAACGAGATGCTGGATGCCATCGAGGCCCATCCCGGTGCGCCGGTGATCATCACCCACGGTACCGATACCATGGCCTTCACGGGCGCGGCCCTGTCGCAGGCGCTGGCGGGGCTTGGCCGGCATGTGGTGCTGTGCGGCTCCATGGTGCCGCTGCATCACGGCGGTGACGCGGAAGGCAATCTCGATCTTGCCATCGGCGCAGCCTTTCAGCCGGGTGAAGGCGTGTGGCTGGCTTTCAACGGCAAGCTGATGCCCGCCGAAGGGCTGGTGAAACACGAGAGCCAGGATGCCGATGCCTTCCGCGCCACGCCGCAGCTGAAGCCGGGCCTGCCCGCCCGCCGCCGCTTCGAGGACCGGCGCATCGCTGTCCTCTCCCTGTCACCGGGCCTGCCCGCCGCGATGCTGCGGGCGGCGCTTGCCGAACTGGACGGGGCGGTGCTGCGCGTCTTCGGCTCGGGTACGGCCATGTCCTGCGAGGAGGTTCTTGGAACCCTGCGCGATGCCGTGGCCTCCGGCAAGCGCATCCGCGCCGTCAGCCAGTGCGAGCAGGGCGGCCTCATCCCCGGCGGCTATGCCGCGGGAGCCGGCCTGTGGTCCTGCGGTGTCGAAAACGGCGGCCTCGAAACGCCGGAAGCCGCGCTGGTGCGGCTGTGGCTGAATTGAGGGGAGTGATCCGGGACTGAAATCTGTCTGGTTAAAAGCCGGGCCGGTTTCGGTCAGTCAGTTGGGGTCGCGCCCGGCAGGAACGCAATCTGCATTGCTGCAACAAATTGAGCGGCCTGAC
The DNA here is from genome assembly GCF_055685825.1 of Pannonibacter sp. CBAS1226. Classification (NCBI taxonomy): domain Bacteria; kingdom Pseudomonadati; phylum Pseudomonadota; class Alphaproteobacteria; order Hyphomicrobiales; family Stappiaceae; genus Pannonibacter; species Pannonibacter sp. CBAS1226. The sequence goes on from NZ_JBVOUO010000013.1 coordinate 10,375, forward strand.
GGACCAGTTCACGAACATCTGAAAGCTCAACTGAGCCATCTGTATAGTCGGCGACCAGCCGTATCTCGTGTGCACGGTTTAATTGCCGCCCAAGATCTCTGGGGACAAGGCCTGTTTTGACGAGGTGAGAGCCAAAAGCGCCGATCAAGCCGCTGTGGGTGCGCCCGATTTCCGGGTCCACTTGTGCGCCTGAGGACAGAAGTGCGGCCCGAGCTGCGTCAAACATCGCGTAATAGGCGCGATTGGCTGCGCCGTCGGTGTCGCCAAGCGCCAGCAGCGCTTGTGCGGAGGTACATGCTGTTTGCGCTTTCGCCATCAGTATCTCAGGCGTCAACCGTTTGCTTTTCACAGGCGGACACCTTCCCGGCCGATGTTGCGCAGCAGGGCAGGATTAGAATGTGTCTCCGGATGCTCCCATTCTTCCAGTGCAATTGGCAGAGGGGAGATGAGTATCCCTGTTTCGAGCATCACATCAAAGGCGGCGTCGGCCATGTCCAGCTTGACTGGCAGAAAGCGCCCTTGGCTGCCCCGTAGAAGGACTGCAACGTCAGCATCACTGTCCGGACGGTGCGTGCTTCTTGCTCGGCTGCCGTAAATGATGGCGCCAGCCAGATCATAATGGCCGGAAATCCGCGCCAGAAAACTGCGGACTGCCTTTTGGGTGTCCCGGTCTATGCTCGCCATGCGATCCTCGTCCTGAGAACTGCCTTTCTCCATCTTAGCGCCAAAGCGGGGAAACACAAAACACCAGCCGCTCCATAAGCGGCGGCGGGTTTTGTGTGTCTCCCGAAGGTGGCAAGGGGCGGCGCTGGGTGGGCTTGGACCGCCCCTTGCCGTATCACTGCAGCATGGCAGTGATTTCCTCCGCCGTGCCAAAGCCAAGCTTGACGGCGGCTTCGGTGACGCTGGCGTTCTCGGAGAGTGCGATCTTGGCCACCTTGGCGGCCTTGGCGTAGCCGATGTGCGGCACCAGCATGGTGGCCAACACCAGCGAGTTCTCCAGCATGCCTTCGCACTGGGCCACATTGGCCTCGATGCCGCTGACGCAGCGCTCGTTCAGCGTGTCCATGGCGCGCATGAGGATGCGCATGGACTGGAGCACGTTGAGGATGATCACCGGCTCGAAGGCGTTGAGCTGCAGCTGCCCGGCCTCGGCGGCCATGGTGACGGTCAGGTCGTTGCCGATCACCTGGAAGGCCACCTGATTGACCACTTCCGGGATCACTGGATTGATCTTGCCCGGCATGATCGAACTGCCGGCCTGCATCGGCGGCAGGCGGATCTCGTTGAAGCCGGAGCGCGGACCGGAGGACAGAAGCCGCAGGTCGTTGCAGATTTTCGACAGCTTCACTGCAATGCGCTTCAGCACGCCGGAGAAAGTGACATAGGCACCGGCATCGGATGAGGCTTCCACAAGGTCGGTTGCAAGCTTCACCTTCATGCCGCAGACGGCTGACAGTTCCTCCACGGCCCGTTCGGCATAGTCGTCCGGTGTGTTGACGCGGGTGCCGATGGCGGTGCCGCCAAGGTTCACCTCCAGCAGCAGCTCCGACAGGCGGCCGATGATGTCGATGTCCTCGCGGATGGTCGCGGCAAAACCGGCGAACTCCATGCCGAGGGTCATTGGCACCGCATCCTGCAGCTGGGTACGGCCGATCTTGCGCACATTGGCAAAGGCTTCGGCGCGCCCGGCAAAGGCGCCGGCAAGGCGCGTCTGCGCCTGACGGAAGGCCTCGCACTGGCTGACGATGGCAAGGCGCAGGGCCGTCGGGTAGACGTCGTTGGTGGACTGCGACCTGTTCACATCGTCATTGGGGTGCAGCTGGGCATAGTCGCCCGGCCGGTAGCCCATGCGGATGAGGCCAAGGTTGGCGATCACCTCGTTGGTGTTCATGTTGGTCGAGGTGCCGGCCCCGCCCTGGATCATGTCCACCCGGAAATGCTCGTGATGGTGGCCTGCGATGACCTCGTCGCAGACGGAGGCGATCACGTCATGCTTTGCCTGCGGCAGCACGCCGAGGGCAAGGTTGGCGGCAGCGGCCGCCTTCTTCACCCAGGCCAGCGCCCGGACAAACTCCGGGAAGGCGCTGAGCGGAATGCCGGAAATCGGGAAGTTCTCGATGGCGCGGGCGGTGTGAATGCCCCACACACAGTCTGCCGGCAGGGATATGCGGCCAAGACTGTCCTCTTCGATGCGCATCTGCTGTTGCATCGGTCTTTCTCACAACAATGGAGGGGATGTGAAATGGGCCGCCAGTTGGCGGCCCATGAGGCTTCTATCCGGATTACTTCCAGATGCTCGGGTCCCAGGCCTTGCGGTCGAGGTCGAGGTCGTTGAACTTGGCCGGATCGAGGATCGGGCGGGCAACGCCTGCCTTCAGCTGTGCCCGGTAGTCATCGACAACGCGCATGGCGATCGGGAACAGCATGATGATGGCGATCAGGTTGACCAGCGCCAGCAGGCCCATCATCGGATCGGAGAAGAAGAACACCGAGGTTGCCTGCGGAGCGACGGCGCCGAGGAACACCACGCCGAGGATCAGCAGGCGCAGCACGAAGACGGCCGGCTTGGAGCGGGTGACGACGGCCAGTGCGTTTTCGCCGAGGTAGTAGTTGTAGATGATCGACGAGAAGGCGAAGAGCAGGATTGCCAGCGTCAGCGCATACTTGGACCATTCCCCCACATGGCTGACCAGCGACTGCTGCGTCAGAACCACACCGTCGATGCCCTGCGCGCCCGGCACGTAGACGTCACCCAGCAGGATGATCAGCGCCGTGCAGGTGCAGATCAGGATGGTGTCGATGAACACCGACAGCGACTGGGTGATGCCCTGGCTGACCGGATGGCGGACAAGCGCGGTGGCCGCAACGTTCGGAGCCGAGCCGAGGCCGGCTTCGTTGGAGAACAGGCCGCGGCGCAGGCCCTGGGCAATGGCCGCACCCATGCCGCCAGCCACCGCTTCTTCAAAGCCGAAGGCGGAGCGGACGATGTGCAGCAGCATCGAGGGCACTTCGGTGATGTTCAGCAGGATGATGACCAGAGCCAGCGTGATGTAGCCGACTGCCATGACCGGCACGACAACATCGGCCGCCTTGGCAATGCGCTTGATGCCGCCGAAGATCACGAGGCCGGTGACGGCTGCGATGGCAAAGGCGGAATACATGCGGTCGATGCCGAGGGAGTCCTGCACGGCACCGACCATGGTGTTGCCCTGGAAGGCATTGAAGCCGAAACCAAAGGAGGCCAGCAGGCAGATGCCATAAACGATGGCGAGCCAGTTGTAGCGCTGGCCAAGACCGCGGCGGATGTAGTCGGCCGGGCCACCGCGGAAGCTGCCGTCGGTTTCCTTGTTCTTGTAGAGCTGGGCAAGGGTGCACTCGATCAGGCTGGTGGCCATGCCGCAGAGGGCGATCGCCCACATCCAGAACACGGCGCCCGGTCCGCCGAGGGTAATGGCCACGGCCACGCCGGCAATGTTGCCGCCGCCCACGCGTCCGCCGACGGAGACAAGCAGGGCCTCACGTGCGGAGATGGTGTTGGGATCGGAGTTGTTGGCATTGGAACCGAGCACACGGAACATGCGCCCGAAAAACTCGAACTGCACGAAGCCCGACATGATGGTGATGAACACACCGAACACGACGAGGATCGGAATGAGCGCCCATCCCCACGTCAAATTGTCAATCAAGCCGAAGAATGACTGAATGTACTCCATGGTTTCCTCCTGACCACCGGCCTTGAATTGGCCGTTATTCATCCCCACTATTTTAAAGTGAGTGTTGCTACTTAAGGATTCCGCACTTCGCTGCGGAGTGACGCTATTTTGCGCTATTTGCGCGCAAAGCGGAGCAAACACCTCTATCTTCCGTAGTTCTTACAGTAAAAAAGGGACGCCCGGATGAGCGTCCCTCTCGTTTCTTCGCAGGCTTTGCCTTTACTCTGCTGCCGCCAGCCGTACCGTCTTGTCCGCGATGGCTCCCACCAGATTTGCATCATGGCTGACGAGGATCAGCGCCAGGCCTTGTCCGGCCACGATGTCCGTCAGCAGGGTGATGGTGTCCTTCTGGGTGATCGGGTCGAGCCGGGACGTGGGCTCGTCGGCAAAGAGCAGGACAGGGTCCAGCAGCAGTGCCCGCAGCATGGAAAAGCGCTGCAGCTCGCCGCCGGAAATCTCGTCAGCCCGCCGGGTTAGCAAACGGTCTGCGAGGCCCAGCTGCTTCATGAGGGGGGCAACGCGGCGGCGGTCCAGCTTGTGCAGGCGGATGAGGTCCGTGACGAGCTGTTGCATGGTGGAATGGCGCGGGAAGCTGGCGGGCGGGTCCTGATAGAGCTTCTGGAACAGCGGGCGTCCTGATGCTGTCTTGCGCTCGATCCGGCCTTCGTCCGGCTTCATCAGGCCGATGAGAATATCCCCCAGCGTGGACTTGCCGCAGCCGGAGGGGCCGGTGATGCCGGTGATCTCGCCCGGGTGAACGGTGAGGCTGACGCCGGAGAACAGCCGCCGCCCGCCGCGCGAGGCGGCCACGCCTTCTGCGGTCAGGACAGGTGTTCCGTCCTTGCGGGTAGAGGCGCGCTTTGGCCAGTGCAGCGGGTCGCTCTGCGCCAGTTTCCGCGTATAGGCCGGTCTTTCGGGCGAGAGCAGGTCTTCCGTCCGGCCCTGATCGGTGATCTGCCCTTCCTTCATGATCATGAAATCGCCACCCAGCTGGCGGGCAAGCTCCAGATCATGGGTGATGGTCAGCAGCGCGCCATCCGTGCCAAGGCCTTGCAGCAGCATGCGCGCCACGTCATCACGCCGGGCGGCATCCAGCCCCTTGGTCGGCTCGTCGGCAAAGATCAGCCGTCCGCCGCCGGCACGCGCCACGGCAAAGGCCAGCCGCTGTGCCATGCCGCCGGACAGCTCATAGGGGCGCTTGGCACCGGAACCGGCGAGACCTAGGCTTGAAAGATCTTCTGCCGTCATGGCGCGCGCCTCGGCGGCACCGCCCACAAGAGCATGGGTCTCGCGGATCTGCTCCGCCCCGCGCATCAGCGGGTCGAGCGCAAGCCAGGGCTCCTGCGGCAGGATGGCGAGAAGCCGGCCCCACAGGGGGCGGATGGCATCCGCATCGCCTGCGGCAAAGCGCTGTCCCTCGAACACGACTTCGCCCGTGGCGGTGAGGCCCTCCGGCAGGGTGCCGAGCACGGCCTGCAACAGCAGGCTCTTGCCCGAGCCGGTTTCGCCAAGGATCGTCAGCGGCCGTCCGGGCTGCAGCTCCAGCGACACGGGCTGCACGAGCACGTCCTTGCCCGCCAGGACACTCAGATTTCGGATGGAAACGGAATGTGTCATGCGCGCGAGCCTGCGATCAGGTTGAGGCCAAGGATGAGGCTGAAGATGGCGGCGACCGGCTGCAGCAGCGCCCAGGGCGCTTCGCGCCAATAGGGCATCAGTTCCACCATCATCTGGCCGAGTTCCGGGGTGGGCGGGCGCACGCCGGCGCTGACGAAGCCGAGTGCGGCAATGGTCATGATGCAGGTGGCCATGCCGAAGGCGGTGGAGGTCAGCATCACCGGCGCCAGTTCCGGCCAGACGTGGCGGCGGAAGACATAGGCCTTGCCGAAGCCGAGGAGGCCGGAGGCCTGAACCGCCGGAGAGGCAAAGATCGGCCGTGAGGCGGCGCGGGCGAGGCGGAAGAACTCGACCCACAGAACCAGCGTCAGGCCGAGCCAGAAGGCAAGCGGCTTGTTCGGCACGATGACGCCCACCATCAGCACGATCAGCAGGCCGGGAATGGCCATGACGGAATCGGCCAGCAGCGTCAGCAGCCGGTCGGTCATGCCGCCCTTGCGGCTGGCGGTGGCGCCAAGGGCAAGGCCGATGGCTGCCGCGCTGAGAGCACTGACCGCTGCCACGGTCAGCGACAGGCGCAGGGCTTCGCCAAGGCGGGCCATCAGCGAGCGGCCCAGATGGTCATAGCCGAAGGGGGCGGCCAGGTCGGGGGCGGCGAGCGCCAGCCTCAGGCTCTGGCGCACCGGGCTCAGCGGCGAGATCATCGGTGCGATGATGGCCAGAAGCACGGGCAGGCCCACGAGCACGATCCCGGCCCAGAAGGGCAGGGGGCGGAAACCGCGCCCCTGCTGCGGCACTGCGGAGATGTCCATCAGGCGGCCCTCCGCGGATCGATGCGCTGGATGACGAGATCCAGCAGCGTGTTGAGCAGCACGAAGCCGAGACCCAGCACCAGCGCGGTGCCCTGCACCATCGGGATATCACGTCCGAAGATGGCATGAACCAGCGCATGGCCGATGCCGGGCCAGCCGAAGATGCTTTCCACGATGACGACGCCTTCCACCAGCGTCACGAACTGCATGCCGAGGAAGGCAAGCACCGGCGCGCCGATGTTGCGCAGGCCGTGGCGCAGCAGGATCTGGCCATCACTGAGACCCTTGGTTCTGGCGAACTGGTAGAAGGGGGCCTTGGCAACGCCTGCCATCACGTCCCGCGTCACGCGGGCGGAAAAGGCGGCAAGGCCGAGGGCGAGGGTGACCGCGGGCAGCACGAAATGCGCCGGCTTGCCGTGCCCGGCGGCGGGCAGCCAGCCGAGCTGCACGGCAAAGAGCAGGATCAAGACCAGCGCCAGCAGGAACTGCGGCAGGGCGCGGATGCCGGCCGAAACCGTCAGCAGCACCCGGTCCAGCATCCCGCCCGGCTTCAACCCGGCGAGAATGCCAAGCGGCGGGCCCATGAACAGGGAAAGCACGATGGCCGCGCCGGCCAGCTGCACGCTGGCGCCCAGCTGGTGGCGGATTTCGTGCCACACCGGCTCGCCGGAGATCAGCGACTTGCCGAGGTCGAAGGTGGCCAGATCCCGCATCCAGATGAGGAAGGCGGTGACGGGGCCACGATCCAGCCCCAGCTCCTGCCGCACGGCATCGGCGGCGGCGGCGCTCACCATGTCATAGCCGTAGCGTCCGGCAGCGATCCGGTAAGCCATGTCGCCGGGAAGGCTCTGCATCATCAGGAAGGTGAGAATGCCGACAAGCAGTGCCACCAGCACCGCTTGTGCAGCCCGCATGGCAAGGCCGCCGGAAAGGCGGCCCGCACGCGTTGCAAGGGAAGGAGAGGACATCAGTTCTTCCAGCTCGCATCCTTCAGGCCGAGCTTGCGCTCGTAAGGGTCAAGGATCGCGCCCTGCAGCTTGCCGGAGATGGCGGCATTCTGCTGGTACCAGGCGATGGGCAGCACCGGCAGCTCTTCCTGCAGGATGGTGGTTGCGGTGGCGAACTGCTCTGCGCTGCCGCCGTTGCGGCCGATGGACTTCAGCAGGTCCGCGATTTCGGCGTTCTGCCAGTTCATCGCGCCCCAGTCGCCATTGGGGGCATAATCCTGCAACAGGGTGCCGATCGGGTTCGGCACGAGGGCGAAGTTGCGGGCCAGCAGTGCCAGCTCCAGCGAGCCGTCATTGTGACGGGCCGGGACTTCCGAGGAGTTGGTGGAGTTGATCGTCAGCTCGATGCCCACTTCCTGCAGCTGCTGCTGCAGCACGGCAGCCACCAGCGGCAGCTCCGGCCGGTCCGGATAGGTCAGCAGTTCCAGCGTGAAGCGCTCACCGTCCTTTTCGAGAATGCCATCGGAGCCGGCCTTCCAGCCCAGCTCTGCCAGCAGTGCGGCAGCGGCTTCCGGGTCATAGGCGAGCGGGGCAAGGGCTGGGTTGTGCCAGTCGCCCACGGACGGCGGGAACAGCTGGGTGGCGCCGGCCTGATAGCGCAGCACGGCGATGGCGAGGCCTTCCCGGTCGATGGCAAGGCTCAGCGCCTTGCGGGCTTCCACGGTGTTGAGCTTCGGGTTGGCCGCGTTGACCTTGACCAGCAGCGAGCGTGGGATCGGCACGGAGCGCACGTCCAGCCCGTCCTTGTCCTTCAGCCGGGCGACGGAGGCCGGATCAAGGTTCAGCACATAGTCGGCATCGCCGCTTTCGGCCATCAGTGCGCGGGTTTCGGCGCGGCTGACGGAGTTATAGGTCGCTTTGCCGATCTTGGCCGGGCCGCCCCAGTACTGATCGAAGCGGTCTGCTTCCATCTTGCCCGGTGCCTGCAGCAGGGTGATCTTGTAGGCGCCCGAGCCAATGACGGAGGTTGCCATGCCATCGGCGCCATAGGAGGCCGGGGCAAGGATCTGCGAACGGTATTCGGCGAGGAATGCGGGCAGGGCGGCGAAGGGCTCTGCCAGCTTCACCACGAGGTCCGCACCGTCCGCCTCGATGGCGTCAATGGGCGCGCGCTGCAAGAGGCCCGGCTTGGCGCGGGCGATGTTGAGCGCATTGGCCGCCGCAGCCGCATCCGCCGGGGTGCCGTCATGGAACGTTGCGCCGTCCTGCATCTTGAAACGCCAGACGAGGCCATCGTTTTCCACGGCCCAGCTGGCGGCAAGGCCCGGCGTCAGGTGGCCGTCCTGATCCGTGTTCACCAGGGTTTCGGCCACGTCCATGGCCAGGAAGATGTTGCCGGAAAGTGAGGGGTCTGCGCCCTTGATCTCGAAGGGGCCTGCCACGTCGATGCTGTCATCGGCGGCAAAGGCGGTGCCTGAAAGCAGGGTGCTGGAAAGAGCCATCGCCAGGGCGAAGGTTTTCAGGTTGGAACGGTAACGCATCGCAGACCTCACTTGGGTTTGAGTTGCGTTACGACATAACATAACGATTTGGGGGCGCAAGGCGTCAGCCCTGAAAAATTGTGCGCAGCAAAAACAACGGCGCCGGTGGAGCGGACCCCACCGGCGCTAGTTATGTCAGAAGCGACTTGGCTTCAGAGGCTCAAACTGCTGACAGGGCAGCAACCTCTCCATCGTCATCCTCGGCCTTGTGCCGAGGATCTGCATAAATTGTTGACTGGCAGATGGCCGGGACAAGCCCGACCATGACGAAAGAGATAAGAACTTACTTTGCCATCAACCTACGTCTTCAGAGGCTTACTGCTTGCCCCAGATCTTGCCGTATTCCTCGCGGTAGCCATTGCCCGGATCAAAGATGTTCCGGTCACCGCCGTCGAAGGAGATGTTGTCCTTCGTCACCACATGCAGCGGCGAGGTGTAGCCGGACCATTCGGCGCCGTTCATGGCGCGGTTCAGTTCGTCCACCAGCTGCCAGCCCTGCAGGTTCAGCGGCTCGGCCACGGTGACGGCCTGATACTGGCTGGAGCGGATGCGCTGGTAGGCGCTTTCCGACCCGTCACCGGCCGCAACGGCCTTCGGGGCGCCGTCGCCGGGGATGCCGGCTGCGGCAAGGCTCGGGCCCATGAAGTCGAAGTAGATGTCATTGATCGCCAGCGCGTGGGTCCAGCTTGCACCGTATTTCTGCAGCAGGGCGGTGGTCAGCGTCGGCATGCGGCTGGAGGTGTCGGCAATCGGCGTGTCGACATATTCCAGCACGGTGCCGCCGAGCTCTTCGATCGTTTCCTTGATCTTGTCGGCCTTGGCGATGGCGATGGCATAGGTGGAGTCGGTGAAGATCACCACACCCGGCTTGCCGCCTGCATCTGCATAGGCCCACTTGGCCGCAGCCGCCGACACTTCCATGGCGTCGGTGGAGACATTGGCGAAGATGCCGTTTTCCGGATCCGGGCCGATGACCGGGCTGGCGTGCCAGCTGACCATCGGAATGCCTGCGGCCTTGGCCTGATCGAGGGCTGCCTGCTGTTCCACCGCATCAAAGCCGTTGATGATGATGCCATCCGGCTTGAGGGCAAGGGCCTGGCCGAAGGCGGCGGCGCGGCTCTGGATGGAACCTGCGCCGTCCAGCACGTTCACGTTCCAGCCGATCATGAACACGGCTTCCTGGATGCCCTTGGTGACGCCGAGGACGCCGCCGTTCTTCATGTCTGCGGCCAGAACCACAATGGTCTTGCCCTCTGCGGCCTTCGGGCCGGAGGTGGGGCCGTCCCAGGTGGTCTTCTGGCCGGCATATTTCTGCACGTCCGCCATGGCGTCGGAGACGGCGTCTGCATGGGCTGCCAGCGTGGTGCCGGCCAGCAGGATGGTTACAGTCAAGAGACGTTTCAGCATGTCGTTTTCCTCCCGGTTGCTGAGTGTCATCAAGGGTCAGCGGGACTTTGCGCCTTTCTTGCGCTGGGCATAGCCCGCGATGCCAATGGCGATGAGCAGGGTGGTGCCGTTGAACAGCGGCTCGACCCAGAAGCTTCCGCCAAACTGCTGGATGCCGGAGATGCCTGCGGCGAGGATCATCACGCCGACAATGGTGCCCCAGACATTGACGCGGCCCGGCTTGATCGTCGTGGAGCCCAGGAAGGCGCCGACGAGGGCGGGCAGCAGGAATTCAAGACCCACCGAGGCCTGGCCGATGCGCAGCTTGGAGGCGAGCAGGACGCCCGCCAGAGCCGTCATCAGACCGGAGGTGAGGAAGGCGCCGATCACGAACTTGCGCGTCGGAATGCCGTTGAGTTCGGCCGAGCGCTGGTTGGCGCCGATGGCATAGAGGTAGCGGCCGACGGGCGTGTATTCGAGCACCACCCACATCACCAGCGTGATCGCCAGCACATAGAAGGCCGTGATCGGCAGGCCGAAGATGAAGGTGCCGTTGATGGCATAGAAGGCATCCGGCAGCTGGCCGACCATCTGCCGCCCGCCCGTGTGCCACAGGGCGAGAGCATAGAGGATGGTGCCCGTGCCGAGGGTTGCAATGAAGCTGTCGATGCGGGCGACCTCGACGAGGATGCCGTTGAGAATGCCCGTGGCAATGCCCAGCACCAGCACGATGCCGATCGCCACCGGCCAGGGCAGGCCGTAGACCGTCTGCAGCGAGATGGCGAGGATATGCCACAGCACGATGCCGTAGCCGACCGTCAGATCGATGCGCCCGGCCACCATGGGGATCATGGCAGCAAGAGAGAGAAGCGCGATGATCGCCTTGTCCGACAGGATCGCCCGCAGGTTCAGCATGGTCGGGAAAGTGTTCGGCAAGAGGATCGAGAACAGGATGATGAGGCCGAACATGAGGATGACGAGGCCATAGGTGGGCGCAAGGCGCAGGGCCCGGCCCATCAGGGACATGCCCTGCAGTTCATCCTTGGTCGGTTCGATGGCGTTGGATTCGATGGAGGGCATGAGGGGCCTCAGGCAGCTTCACCGGCCGATGCGGCCTGGATGAGGGATTCAGTGGAGAGTTCGACGCCGCTCAGCTCAGCGACCGCCTGGCCGCGTGAGAAAACGATGGCGCGGTGGCAGATGTTGGCGATTTCCTCGAAGTCGGTGGAGACCACGAGCACGCCCATGCCGCTGGCGAGAGCTTCGTAGAGCAGATGATAGATCTCGGCCTTGGCGCCGACATCGACGCCGGCGGTCGGATCTTCGGTGATCAGCAGCCGCCGGCCGCTGTCCAGCCACCGGCCGACGACGACCTTCTGCTGGTTGCCGCCCGACAGCGCCTCGATGGGCAGCGCCGGGTCATTGGGTGAAAGACCGACCCGGCGGCCGATTTCCGCCGCCATGTCCTCTTCCTTGCGCGGGCTCATCAGCGACAGCATGCCCCGTCCGGTCGCCGCCGGATTGACATAGGCGTTCTCGCGGATGGTCAGGCCCGTGGCGACGCTCTCCGCCACCCGGTCGCGGGCGACAAGGCCGATGCCCGAAGCCATGGCGGTGATCGGCGAGGTCAGATCCGGCGTGCGCCCGTCCAGCACCACGGTGCCGGAATGCAGCATGACGCCGAAGAGCGCACGGCCGATATCCTCATGACCGGCACCGCGCAGGCCTGCAAGGCCCAGCAGTTCGCCGCGCCTGAGTTCGAAATCGACAGGCCCCACCTGCCGGGTGAGCAGGGAGCGGACGGAGAGAATGGCCGGGCCTTCCTGCACATCCGGACGGCTGATCTCACGGGTCTTGCGGCCGACGATCAGGCTCACCAGCTCTTCTGGCGTCGTGTGACCGATGGCGCGCACGCCTGCCATCTGTCCGTCGCGCAGCACGGCCACACGGTCGGCAATGCGGAAGATCTCGTCCAGCCGGTGGCTGACATAGATCATGCCGACGCCACGGGATTTCAGCGGGCGCAGCGCGTTGAACAGGCGCTCCACCTCGTCAGCCGGAAGGCTGGCGGTGGGCTCGTCCAGCACCAGAAAGTCGCAATCGGCAGCCAGCGCGCGGGCAATGGCGACGAGGGACTTCTGCGTGCGCGTCAGATTGGCAACGCGGGCGGTGGCCGGAAAATCCGCGTCCACCAGCTTCAGCGCTTCGGTGGCCATGACCTCCGTCGCGCTCCAGTCGATCCGGCCGCGCTTGCGCACATAGCCGAGCGCCAGGGCGATGTTCTCGGCCACGCTCATCCATTCGATGAGGCCGAGGTCCTGGTGGATGAAGGCGACCTTCTGATGGCCGCCCTTGCCCGCTTCGTGATGATAGGGCACGCCATCGATCGACACCGTCCCGGTGTCGGCCTTGTGGGTGCCGGACAGAACCTTGATCAGGGTTGACTTGCCCGCGCCGTTTTCGCCCAGAAGTGCGAGGATTTCTCCCCGCTCGACCTTCAGCGAAACCCCGCGCAGAGCCTGCGTGCCGCCAAATGACTTGACGATACGGTCAAAAAACAGACCATCATGTGCCGGTTGCATACCGGTGTCTCCTCCCATGTCTCCGTCTCGGCTCTTGCGGCTGAGTTACCGGTAACGTTATGTAGCGTGTATCGGCTCAGATGGGTTGTCAAGCGCAAAGTTATCGATAACATATTCTGCATATGCGGCAGTCTGGAAGCATGATGGACCGGCGGAACAAGGCCAATATGGATGACATCGCCCGCGTGGCGGGGGTGTCGAAGATGACGGTGAGCCGCGTCCTGCGCGGTGGCAGCGGATTTTCCGAGGAAACGCGCGGGAAGGTTCTCGCGGCGGCGGAGACGCTTGGCTATGTGCCCAACCGTCTGGCCGCTGCTTTCGGCTCGGATCAGGCGTCGACACTGGTCGGTATGTGCGTGCCGCGCCTGAGTTCAAGCCTCTTTGGTCAGGTGCTCGACGGGGTGGACCGCGCCCTGTCGCGGCTCGGCTATCAGCTGATGATCGGGGCCAGCAATCACGCGGTGGAGCAGGAAGAGGACTGGGTGCGGCAGGTGGTGAGCTGGCGGCCGGCCGGCGTCATCCTCTCCGGCAGCCTGCACACACCTGGCACCGTCGAGATGCTGCGCCAGTCGGCCATGCCGGTGGTGGAGGTGTGGGAGCTGACGACAAGCCCCGTCGACATGGCGGTCGGCTTTTCCCATTTCGATTGCGGCATGGAAATGGGCCAGTTCCTGCTGCGGCGGGGGCGGCGCAAGGTTGGTTATGTCGGGGCGCTGGGGCTTTCGGATGTGATCAGCTCGGCCCGGCTCGATGGCTTCGAGGCGGCACTGTCGGCAGGCGGCCATCCGCTGGCGGCAAAGGAAATTCTCATCGACAACCCCGGCTTCTACCGGGGCTTCTACGGGCTCGAAACCCTGCTCGCGCGTGAACCGGACCTTGATGCGGTCTATTTTCACAATGACGAAATGGCCATCGGCGGCCTTGCCTATTGCGAGGCGCGGGGCATCCGCGTGCCGGAGGATCTGGGCATTGCCGGCTGGGGCGGCATGGAAGCGGCTTCCGTCCTGCCGCGCCGCCTGACGACCACGGTTGTTCCCGCCACCGCCATCGGCAAATCCGCCGCCGAAGCCCTCGTCGCCCGCCTGCGCGGCGAACCGGGGCAGGACATCACCGTTGTCCCGACGCGGCTGGTTCCGGGGGAGACGGCGTAGGGGGGCGTGCTTCTTGTTAGGGTGGATCTGCTGGTCTTTAGCAGAGGCTATCCGCTTCCTCCCGCCTCGTGGGGGCTACCGGATTCACACATCCGGTTCGGAAACTGCCCGCAATGAGGCGTTTGCTTTTCGGGAGGACGCCTGCCGCCCCCCTCCCCCTGGTGGGGAGGGGGTAGGGGTGGGGGGCTCTGAGCTGAAAACTATATGAAAGACAGATAGATGCCTGGAGAGACATCAAGAAGAACGGCTGTCTGGAAGCAATGGATACTCTGCCGGACTGAAAGGCCTTTCCCCCCACCCCTCACCCCTCCCCACGAGGGGGAGGGGGGCTGAAACGTTGTGCCAGAGCAACCTGACTGCTGGCTGTCTCCACACCCTCTCCGGCTCAAAGCACGATGTGTGCATGCAGTAGCCACCAGGGGGAGGGGGGCTGCACCGCCGTGCCTTGATGGCGAAATGGCGGCGCTCCCAAGCTGTAAAGGGCGTCAAACACTGCCCCATCCCCTGAAGGAGGGGCAGTGTTCAGTTTTGTTGTCAGGACGCCGAGAGGCCCCAGGGGCCGTGGTGGGCGTCCTTGCCGTCGAGGCGGTCGAAGCCGTGGGCGCCGAAGAAGTCGCGCTGGGCCTGGATCATGTTGGCGGTGCCGCGTGCGGTGCGCATCAGGTCGAACCAGGCAAGGCCCGAGGCCAGAGCCGGAACCGGCAGGCCGTTGAGCGCGCCGAGGGCGACGATCTTGCGCAGGGCCGGGAGCGCTGCCTCGATGCGGCGGGCAAAGTCCGGCGCCATGATCAGGTTGCGCGTTGCGTCTTCCGTCAGGGCACTGGCCATGTCGTTCAGCATGTCCGAGCGGATGATGCAGCCGGCTCGCCACACGCGGGCGATGTTCGGCAGCGGCAGGTTCCAGCCGAAGGTGGCTGAGGCTGCGGTCATCATGGTGAAGCCCTGCGCATAGCACAGGATCTTGCCTGCGATGAGCGCCTGCTCCAGCTCGTCAGCGGAAGGCGCGTCGGCGAGCTTCTGCGGGGCCGCGCCATAGAGCGCTTCACCGGCCTTGCGCTCGTCCACGCGGGACGAGACGTTGCGCGCCATCACGGCGGCCTCGATCACCGGCACCGGAGCGCCCAGATGCTGGGCTTCGATGACGGTCCAGCGGCCCGTGCCCTTCTGCCCGGCAGCATCCAGAATGACGTCCAGCATCGGCTGGCCGGTCAGAGGATCGGTGGCGGCGGCGACGGCGCCGGAGATTTCCACCAGATAGGAGCGCAGGGTGCCTTCGTTCCACTTCTGGAAGATGGCGGCTGCATCGGCGGCGCCAAGGCCCATGCCGTCGCGCATGATGCCGTAGACTTCGGCGATCATCTGCATGTCGGCATATTCGATGCCGTTGTGCACGGCCTTGACGAAGTGGCCCGCGCCTGCTTCGCCCATCCAGGTGGCGCAGGGCGTGTCGCCGTGACGGGCGGCAATGGCGGTGAGAACTGGCTTCACCCGCTCGAAATCGGCCGGGTTGCCGCCAGCCATGATCGAGGGGCCGTGACGCGCCCCTTCCTCGCCGCCGGACACGCCGATGCCCATGAAGCGGACGCCAAGGTCTGCGGCGGCGCGGCGGTTGGTGTCGTGGAAGTTGGCGTTGCCCGCGTCGATGATCAGATCGTCCTTGCCGAGCAGCGGAGCCAGAGCCTCGATCTGGTCATCCACGGCCTTGCCGGCCGGGACCATGAGGATGATGGCGCGCGGCGGCTTGATGGCCGCCACCAGATCCTTCAGGCTTTCGGTGGGAACCACGTTTGCGGCCAGATCGCCGGCTTCCGCATGGAAGCGGCGGGTCACATCCGTGGTGCGGTTCCACACGGCAATGCGAAAGCCTTTTTCGGCGATGTTCAGCGCCAGTGCGGCACCCATCGTGCCAAGTCCGATGAGCCCGATCTCTGCCGAAGTCATGGCCATTGTAGTCCTTTCCGGTTCAGGATCACGGAGTAGACGCTGGTCGTCGCCGTGATGAAGAGCTGATGTTTCGCCCTGCCGCCGAAACAGAGGTTGGACACCAGTTCCGGCACAAGGATCTTGCCCATGAGGTGGCCCTCCGGGGCGATGCAGTGGACGCCATCGGCAGCCGAGGACCACAGATTGCCGTCCTCGTCCACCCGGAATCCATCGGCACAGCCTGGCTGGATCGTGTGGAACACACGCCCCTCGCTGGGTCTGCCGTTTTTCATGACATAGGCCCGGATGTGCTGGGGATCGCTACCGAACATGCGGCCGGTATCGGCAACATAGAGCAGGCTCTCATCCGGGCTGAATGCCAGTCCGTTGGGACAGGCCATATCATCGATCACTTTGTCAATGGTGCCGTCGGGGTCAACCCGGTAGACCGCGCAGGGCAGTTCCTGCTCGGACTTGAAGCCTTCGTAATCGGTCATGATCCCGTAATGGGGATCGGAGAACCAGATGGCGCCATCGCGCGAGACGATGACATCATTGGGAGAATTCAGGCGCTTGCCCTCGAACTGGCCGGCGATCACGGTAATCGAGCCGTCCCATTCGGTGCGGGTGACGCGGCGCGTGCCGTGTTCGCAGGAGATCAGCCGCCCCTGCCGGTCACGGGTGTGGCCATTGGCATAGTTGGAGGGCGCGCGGTAGGTGGTCACCCCGTCCGGCGTCCAGCGCATGATGCGGTTGTTGGGAATGTCGGAGAAGAGCAGGTGCCCGGCATCGCCGAACCAGACCGGGCCTTCCACCCAGTCAAAGCCGGCGGCGATCCGCTTCACCGGCGCATTGCCGAGGACGTAGGTCTGGAAAACCGGGTCAATGACCTCGAAAAACGACATGAAACCTCCCTGTCCCTGCGGGCCGTTGGTCCGGCCTGATTGCAGGTAGCGTTACCACCTGAGGCGTGGGCGAGAAAGGCGTTTACGCGACGAGGCGGTTCTGAGTTGAGATGAGACCGCGCCCGGCGGCCCTTGCGGGCCAGTGGGGTGCCGGGCGCGGCAGCTGGATGGAGAACCCGTCAGGAAAAGGCGATCTGTGCCTTCATGGCCTGGCTGCGGTCGGAGGCCAGCAGGAAGGCCTCCTCTGCCTTGTCGAGGCCGACCGTGTGGGTGATCAGCGGCTTCACGTCGATGAGGCCCTTCTGCATCAGGCTGACGCCCACGGCGAATTCCGGATGGAAGCGGAACGAGCCGCGCAGATCCAGTTCCTTGGCCGTGATGGCCATCATCGGCACGCTCATGTCACCGCCAAGGCCAAGCTGCAGGATGATGCCGCGCGGGCGCAGGGCCGCGATGCCGCCAGCCAGCGCCGGGGCCGCACCCGAGCACTCGTAGAGCACGTCGAAATAGCCCTTGTCGGCGTTGTAGGCGGCTAGCGCATCCGGTTCGCTCGCCATGTTGATGGTGCGGTCGGCACCCACCTTGCGGGCCAGCGCCAGCGTGAAGCCGGAGAGGTCCGTCGCCACGATTTCCTGCGCGCCCGAGCGGCGGGCGGCAAGGATCGACAGGATGCCGATGGGGCCGCAGCCGGTCACCAGCACGCGCTTGCCCAGCATGTCGCCCGCGCGGCGGGTGGCGTGCAGGGTCACGGCCAGCGGCTCAGCCATGGCAGCTTCGCCCGGCGTCAGGCCGGTTGCGTCGACGCACTGGAACTGGTCAGCCACCAGCACTTCGCGGAAGGCGCCCTGAATGTGCGGGAAGGGCATGGCCGAGCCGTAGAAGCGCATGTTGAGGCACTGGTTCGGCAGGCCTTCCAGGCAGTACTTACAAGCGCGGCAGGGGCGGGACGGGGACACGGCCACAAGCTGGCCTTCGGTGTATCCGGTGACGCCGGGTCCGACGCTCTCCACATAGGCGGAGACTTCGTGACCGAGAATCATCGGCTCGCGCAGGCGCACGGTGCCGAAGCCGCCGTGGTTGTAGTAATGCAGGTCCGAGCCGCAGACGCCGCCGGTGGCAAGGCGCAGGCGCAGCTGGCCCTCGCCAGGGGTTTCCTCGGGGCGCTCTTCGACGCGCAGATCCTTGGCGGCGTGAATGACGATGGCACGCATGGGTGTGATCCTTACAGAACCGGTGTCGGCAGGGGCTTGCCGGCGAAATGGGCGGTCAGGTTGTCGCGCAGCAGCTGACCCATGGCCTTGCGGGTTTCGATGGTGCCCGAGGCATGGTGCGGCTGCAGCAGCACGTTGTCGAGCTTGAGGAAGCGCGGGTTGAGCTTCGGCTCGCCTTCGAACACGTCAAGCGCGGCCGAACCGAGCTTGCCGCTCTCCAGTGCGTTGAGAAGCGCCTCTTCGTCAATGTTGGAGGCGCGGCTGATGTTGATCAGCATGCCTTCCGGCCCCAGGGCCTCGATCACCTTCGGGCCGACGATGTGCCGCGTGGCAGCCGATGCGGCGAGAGTGACGAACAGGAAATCGGAACGGGCAGCCAGGGCGACCGGGTCCTGAATGAACTCCCACTGCGAGGCGTAGTCCTTGGCGGACACGTCCGAATAGGCGATTTCCATGTCGAAGCCGGCAAGGCGCTTGGCCACTTCGTAGCCGATGCGGCCAAGGCCCAGCACGCCGGCCTTGCGGCCCCAGACGCGGCGCTTCAACGGATAAAGTCCCTTGGCGGCCCAGGAGCCGTCCTTGACCCAGGTTTCCGCGCCGATCATGCCGCGCGACTGCACCAGCATCATGGCAACGCCAAGGTCGGCCACGTCATTGGTCAGCACGTCCGGGGTGTTGGTCACGCGGATGCCGCGGGCCTTGGCAGCGTTCAGATCCACCGCATCATAGCCGACGCCATAGACGCTGATGACTTCGAGATTCGGGCAGGCAGCGATCATCTCCGCATTGGCGCCCAGCTCGCCGCGCGTGGCGATGCCGCGGATTTGCGGACCCACTTCAGCAAGGAAAGCCGCCTTGTCCGCCGCCTCGAAATAGCGGTGCACGGTGAAGGCTTCATCAAGGGGGATCTGGTCCCACTCCGGGTAGGGTCCAACCTGGAGGAGGTGGGGCTTGCTCATTCTTGTCTCCGTAAGCTTCGTGCTTGACATCAAATGTTATCGATAACATAAACGGGGTCAGACGAACTTGTCGAGTGGTTTTCTGACAAAGGGGAAGAGAGTGAGCCTTCAGCTATTTGACCTGACCGGACGCCGTGCACTGGTAACCGGTTCCTCGCAGGGTATCGGTCTTGCGCTTGCCAAGGGGCTTGCAGCAGCGGGTGCGCAGGTGGTCCTGAATGGCCGGGATGCGGCGCGTCTTGCCGAAGCTGCGGCCCAGATTCCGGGTGCGGAAACCCTCGCCTTTGACGTGACGGATCACGAAGGCGTGCGCGCTGCCGTCGATGCTTTCGAGGCGAAGAATGGCGCCATCGACATTCTTGTGAACAACGCCGGCATGCAGCACCGCGCCCCGCTGGAAGACTTTCCGGCGGATGCCTTCGAGCGCCTGCTGCAGACCAACATTGCCAGCGTCTTCCATGTGGGTCAGGCCGTTGCCCGCCACATGATCAAGCGCGGCAAGGGCAAGATCATCAACATCGCCAGCGTTCAGACCGCGCTCGCCCGCCCGTCCATCGCCCCCTACACCGCCACCAAGGGCGCTGTCGGCAACCTGACCAAGGGCATGGCGACCGACTGGGCCAAGTATGGCATCAACTGCAACGCCATCGCGCCGGGCTATTTCGACACGCCGCTCAACGCCGCGCTGGTGGCCGATCCGGCCTTCTCCGCATGGCTGGAAAAGCGCACGCCTGCGGGCCGCTGGGGCAAGGTCGAGGAGCTGGTTGGCGCCTGCGTGTTCCTGTCTTCGGAAGCAGCCTCTTTCGTCAACGGCCACGTGCTGTTCGTTGACGGCGGCATCACGGCCTCGCTGTGATGAGCACCCGCATCATTCTCATGGGCGTTGCCGGTTGCGGCAAGTCGAGCGTGGGTGAGGCCATCAGCGCCCGCACCGGCATTGCCTACCGGGACGGTGATGATCTGCATCCGGCGGCGAACGTCGAGAAGATGCGCGCTGGCATTCCCCTGACCGACGAGGACCGCTGGCCCTGGCTTGATCAGGTGGGCCGGGAGCTTGCGGGCAAGGCACCGCTCATCATCGGCTGCTCGGCGCTGAAGCGGGTCTACCGCGACCGCATCCGGGCGCTGGCAGGCGGGCCGGTGACCTTCGTGCATCTGGCCGGCTCGCGCGATCTCATCGCCGGGCGCATGGCGCAGCGTACGGGGCACTACATGCCCCTGTCGCTGCTGGACAGCCAGTTTGCGGCGCTGGAACTGCCGCAGCCGGACGAGGGCGCGCTGACCGCCGACATCAGCCAGCCGCTCGATGCGCTGGTGGATGGCATCGTCAAGGGGCTGAATCTGGAGGAGATCAAGGCATGACTGGACATGTTGCGCTGATTGGCGCAGGCGCCATGGGCGGTGCCATCGGCGCCCGCCTCGTTGAAACCGGCACGCCGCTGAAGGTGTTCGATCTGGACACCGCCAAGGTGGATGTGCTCGTGGCCAAGGGCGCTGTGGCCTCTGCCAGTGCCGCGGAAGCTGCATCTGGTGCGAAGGCCGTCATCCTCAGCCTCAATGCTCCGCGCATCGTCCGGGCCGCTGTGTTCGGCGCAGGCGGCGTGGCGGAAGGGGCGGCATCTGGCACGCTGATCATCGACATGTCGTCGATCGATCCGGAAGCGACGCGCCAGCTTGCGGCGGATGCGGCTGAAAAGGGCCTGCGCTGGGTGGACAGCCCGCTGTCCGGCGGCATTCCGAAGGCGGCCATCGGCCAGCTCACCCTGATGCAGGGCGGGGCAGAGGCCGACGTGAAGGAAGCGCAGCAGGTGCTTTCCAGCGTTGCCAGCAACCAGACCCACATGGGCCCGGCGGGCGCAGGCCAGACCACCAAGCTGATCAATCAGGTGCTCTGCGGCCTTGGCTTCCTGGCCGTGGCCGAGGCAACCGCGCTGGCGGAAGCTGCCGGTGTGGAGGTGACCCGCATTCCGCAGGCGCTCAAGGGCGGGCGCGCCGACAGCGCAATCCTGCAGGAATACATGCCCCGCTTTGCCGCGCGCGACTACCGCCGCACGGGGCGCATCGACAACATGGTGAAGGACCTCAACGGCGCGCAGGATCTCGCCCGCCTGACCCACACCGCCATGCCGCTGACCGCCATTTGCGCCGAGGTGCACCGCATGCTGACCGCAGCGGGCCTTGGCGGCGAAGATCAGGCCGCCTTGATGGAGTTTTTCAAGGGGCCCAACCAGGAGAACTTTGAATGATCACCCGTTACGCCCTGTTCGAGGGCAAGGTTCATGAAGGCCAGGACGCAGCTTTCCGTGAGGCCGTGCTGTCGGAAATCCTGCCGAAGTGGAAGGGCTTCCCCGGCGCGCTGGCCGTGCGTGTCACCTTTGCGGAAAGCCGCGACGAGGGCGCACCGGAATATCCGATGATCCTCGCCATCAGCTATCCGGACCCCGCCACGGTTGAAGCCGCTCTTGCCAGCCCGATCCGGGCCGAGGCGCGTGCTGCGACCGAGTCCGTGCTGGAACGCTTCTTCACGGGCCGCATCCATCACCACATCACCACGGCACATGACCACGTTCTGGCTGGCTGACTTGCCAGCCGGACTGCCCTTCGGATACTCCGGAAGGTAACTGTAACCCCAGCTCCACGGCCCCCGATGCGCCAGACCCGCAAACCGCCCACGATGGCTGATGTCGCCCGCGTCGCGGGCGTCTCACCCATGACCGTCAGCCGGGCCTTCAAGGACGGCAGTTCGGTCTCGGAGGCAACGCGCACGGCGATCCATCAGGCGGCCGAGGAGCTGGGATATGTCTTCGACAGCACGGCCTCCAACCTGCGCTCGCAGCGCACGGGCTTCGTCGCCGTCAGCATTCCCTCGCTGAATAACGCCAACTTTGCCGAAACGGTCGGCGGCCTCTCCGACACGTTGAAGGATCATGGCCTCCAGATCCTTTTGGGCTACACCAATTACGACATTCACGCCGAGGAACAGCTGATCGAGCAGCTGCTGCAACGGCGCCCCGAGGCGATCGTCGTCACCGGCGGCAGGCACACGCCGCGTGCCCGCAAGCTGCTGGAAAACGCCGCGATCCCGGTTGTCGAAACCTGGGATCTGCCACGCGCGCCCATCGGCCATGTGGTGGGCTTTTCCAACGAGGCTGCCGTGCGGGCCATGGTGGAGCATTTCGTGGCGCGCGGCCTCAGCAAGATCGCCTTCATCGGCGGGGATGCGGACCGCGACACCCGCGGCACCGACCGCCGCAACGGGTTCATCTTGGCCATGAAGGCCTATGGGCTGGACACAGGCCGGCTGATTGCCGCCGGTGTGCCGCCCATTTCCATGCGGGAAGGGGCCAATGCCATGGGCCGCCTGCTGGAAGAAATGCCTGATACGGAAGCGGTCATCTGCGTGTCGGACCTGTCGGCCTTCGGTGCGCTGACCGAATGCCAGCGCCGGGGCGTGCCGGTGCCGGAGCGCATTTCCATCGCTGGCTTCGGTGACTATGAAATTGCCGGCATTTCCGTGCCCTCGTTGACCACGATCAACCCGCATCCGCGCCAGATCGGCGAGCGGGCGGCAGGCATCATCATCGAGGCCCTCGGCGGCAAGACCATCTCCCGTCAGACCATCGCCATCGCCCCCGTCCTGCAGATCCGCGGCAGCAGCGTTTAAGGCATTGGGGCGCCCCCACACTCCGTCCTGCCATGGTCGAGCCATGGCATGACGAAAGATTCTGATTTTAATGGGTTTTCTTCTTTTGTGCTCCTGCGCCCGCCCCATCCTCCGTCATGCCATGACTTGATCATGGCATCCCTTCCCTTTCGTCTCAGCGCGTTGTGCATGAGATTGGGCTGTATGACGGTGCGGGGTTTCGAGGCTGTGCCGTGCGGATGGGGAACGGCGTGGATGCCATGGTCGAGCCATGGCATGACAAAAGGGTTTGATTTTAATGGGTTTTCTGCTTTTCCTGTTGCGTTCGCCCCATCCTCCGTCATGCCATGACCTGATCATGGCATCCATTCCCTGTCGCCTCAGCAGTGTGTGCGTGTGATTGGGGCTCCGTGAAGGTGCTGGCCTTCGAGGCTGTGCCGTGCGGATGGGGAGCGGCATGGATGCCATGGTCGAGCCATGGCAGGACGAAAACAGATGAGTTCAGGGCTCCCACCGAATACAAAAGGGCGGTCCGTTGCCGGACCGCCCTTCTGAACACTCATGCGCTGCGGATTACTTCTGCAGGGCGACGATGGCGTTGACGAGGGTGTCGCCGTTCTCGGCAATGAAATTGTCCCACACCGGGCGGACGATTTCCTGGAAGGCGGCGGCGTCAATGTCGCTGTTGACGGTCATGCCGGCAGAGGTCAGTTCGGCGATCATTGCCGCTTCCTTTTCCTGGGCCAGCTTGCGCTGCATGGCGACGGCTTCGGCAGCCACTTCGGTGATGACCTTCTGCTCGTCAGCGGTGAGGCTGTTGAACTTGTCATTGTTCATGACGAGGGCCAGGTTGGAGTAGGCGTGCTGGGTGATCGACAGGTACTTCTGCACTTCATAGAACTTGAAGGACAGAACGATGCCGATCGGATGGTCCTGGGCGTCCACAACGCCGGTTTCCAGCGCGGTGTAGAGTTCGGCCACCGGCAGCTGCTGCGGGTTTGCGCTCAGCAGGGTGAACATGTCGTTCAGAGCCTTGGAGTTGTTGACGCGCATGCGCAGGCCCGCAAGGTCAGCCGGGGTCTTGATCGGGCCGCGGCTGTTGGTCATGTTGCGGTAGCCGTTTTCCGGGAAGCCGAGCACCTTCATGCCCAGCGGCTCGAACTTGGCGGCGATGCCCTGGCCGATTTCACCATCCAGAACCTTGTAGGCGATTTCGCGGTTCGGGAACATGAAGGGCAGCTCGACCACGCCGGCTTCCTTGACGAGGCCGGTGAAGTTGTTGAGGCCCGACATGGCGATGTCGATGATGCCCGAACGGGTGCCGTCGATCATGGCCGCATCATTGCCAAGCTGGCCTTGCGGGAAAATGTTGACCTTGACCGAACCGTTGGTGCGGGCCTCGACCTGTTCCTTGAAGAACACGGAAAGGTTCTGCTGCAGATCGGTTTCCGGCGCGGCATGCGCCAGCTTCAGCGTGGTCTGTGCCTGTGCGCTGACGGCGGCAAGGGTCAGGGCCGTGGCAAGGCCAAGGGCTTTCAGGACTTTCTTCATGCTGTACTCCTCCCAGAATGATGGCGTTGAGCCAGGGTAACGGTTATCCGCCCATGAAACGGGCCGGAACGGTGATCAGCTCGGGCACCAGGATGAACAGGCCGAGCAGAAGGGCGTAGGCGATCACGAAAGGCCAGACGCCTTTGACGGCACGGCTCATCGGGACGCGGCCCACGCCGCAGATGACGTTCAGAACAGTTCCGACCGGCGGAGTGATGAGGCCGATGGAGCAGTTCATGATGAACATGAGCCCGAAGTACACGGGATCGATCCCTGCCATTTTGATAACGGGCATGAACAGCGGCACGAGAATCAGAACTGTTGGTGAAAGATCCATGACCATGCCTACTGCCAGCACGATCAGCATGATGACCAGCATCAGCAGGCGCGGGCTGTCGATCAGTGGCTGCAGCAGGGCCGCGAGCTGCTGCGGCAGCTGGGCAACCGTGATGAGCCAGGCGGCGACCATTGCAGCGCCAACCAGGAACATCACCATGGCCGTGGAGCGGCCCGCGCTGATCAGAACCTGCAGGAAGTCGCGGAATGTCAGCTCGCGGTAGACAAGCGTGGAGACGAGGATCGCATAGACCGCCGCAACCACTGCCGCTTCCGTCGCCGTGAAGGCACCGGTGCGGATGCCGCCGATGATGATGACAGGCAAAAGCAGCGCCCAGATGCCTTCCTTCAAGGCCTTCCAGCGCTCCGCTCCCGAGGCCTTGGGCAGGACTTCCAGGTTTTCCTTGCGGATCATGAAGCTCCAGACCAGCACCAGCGTCAGGCCCATCATCAGACCGGGAGCGATACCGGCGAGGAACAGCTTGGCGATGGAGATATTGCCCGCAACGCCCAGCAGGATCAGCGGCAACGAGGGCGGGATGATCGGCGCGATGATGCCGCCGGCGGCCAGCAGGCCAAGGCTGCGCCCTTCGGGATAATTGCCGTCGCGCATCATCGGATAAA
The DNA here is from genome assembly GCF_055685825.1 of Pannonibacter sp. CBAS1226. Taxonomy (NCBI): domain Bacteria; kingdom Pseudomonadati; phylum Pseudomonadota; class Alphaproteobacteria; order Hyphomicrobiales; family Stappiaceae; genus Pannonibacter; species Pannonibacter sp. CBAS1226. The sequence goes on from NZ_JBVOUO010000013.1 coordinate 35,279, forward strand.
GGATCGAGACGAGCGCGGCTGCATCGGCCACGGCCGAGCCGGACAGGCCCGCGAGCACGATGGAGGTCATGATCGCCACATAGCCAAGCCCGCCCTTGCGGTGGCCGACGAGCGAGGAGGCGAGACGCACGATGCGCGTGGACAATCCGCCGCGCGACATGACTTCACCGGCAACCAGGAAGAAGGGGATGGCCAGCAGCGGGAAGTTGTCGACGCCGTTGATGAGGTTCTGCGCCAGAATGTCGGTGCTGAGCATATCCATCTGCAGCATCAAGGCCATGGAGGCGAGCAGCAGGGCAAAGGCAACCGGCAGGCCAAGCAGGATTGCGCCGATCAGAACGGTCAGAAAGAGAATGAGGGTCATTCCGCGCCATCCTCCGCAAGGACTTGCTTCACGCTGTCAGGATTGATGATGCGGACCACCGCAATGGCCGTCATGAGCACCGAGGACACGACGCCCGCCAGATAGAAGAGGCCTGAGGGTAGGCCTGTCAGCGGCGAGATGTTGGCCATGTTCATCATGGCCTGCTTCATGCAGCCCCAGAACAGCATCAGCACGGTGACGAGGATCACCAGCCAGCAGGCGCGGCGCAGGAGGCCGATGTATTTCGGGAAGGCAGCTTCGGCGAATTCAGCCAATGCCAGATGCTCGCCCCGGCGCAGGGTGACCGCAGCACCGAGCATGACCACCCAGACGAACCACAGGCGCGAGAGTTCCACCGAAACGCGGATGCCGGAGGAGAAACCATAGCGCAGGACGACATTGGCAAAGACGATGGCAATCATTGCGGTCAGAAGCGCCGCCATGATGAGATCGATCGAGCGCCAGATGAGGCGGATTATGCTGTGCATCCGTCCTCCTCCCAGAAGTTGGAATGCTTCAAATTGCACGGGCTGTGCGTTTGGGTTATCGTTAACCCACCATGGATGATATCGATAACAAATTTGAGCGTCAAGCTCTTCCGGAAGAGCGTCCCGTGACCATTTCCGATCTGGCGGTGCGGGCAGGGGTCAGCCCGATGACCGTGTCGAAGGCGCTCAGGGATACCGGGCGGCTGAGTGCCGGGACACGGGCGCGAATCAAGCAGCTGGCCGACGAACTGGGCTATGTGCCCAACTCGCTTGCCGGTGCGCTCAGTTCACGCACCAGCAAGCTTGTGGCGGTTCTCATCCCCTCGATCAGCGATCATGTCTATGCGGAGGTTCTGGGCGGCATTCACGGGGTGCTGCGGCCGGAGGGGCTGCAGACCTTCATTGGCGAGACCTTCTTCGACCCCGAGCTGGAAGAGAGCCTGCTGCGGACCATGCTGTCGCTGAAGCCCGCAGGATTGCTGGTGTCGGGCGGGATCCAGCGCACGGAAAAGGCGGGGGTGCTGCTGGAGCGGCGGCAGGTGCCGGCGGTGCAGATGTGGGATCAGCGCAATGCCGGTCTTGATGCGGCGGTGGGGGTTGATCACGCCGGGGCTGGGCGCATGGCGGCACGGCGGCTGCTGGATGCGGGCCTCCGGCGCCTTGCCTATGTCGGCTCGCAGCTGGAGGCCGATCTATGCGCCCGCGAGCGCTTCAAGGGATTTGCGGCGGAGGTGTCGGCCGCCGGTGCACGCCTGACCGTTCTGGATGGCGGCACTTTGCCGCGGCAGGTGGAAAGCGGCAACCTGCTGGTCCAGCAGCTGCTGGGAAGCGTGCCGGATGTGGAAGGGATCCACTTCCTCAATGATGCGATGGCGGCAGGCGGCCTGCGCTATCTCTTCGAGGCGGGGATCGATGTGCCGGGGCAGGTGTCGGTCATCGGCTTCAACGGCACCGCGCATGCCTTTTCCATCCGCACGCGGCTGACCACGCTGGATCTGCCGCGCCTGCAGCTTGGGCGCGATGCGGCCTGCTGCCTCCTCCAGCTTTGCCGCAGGAGTGCACCCGGTCCGGGTCAGGAGATCGGATTGCGCATTATCGAGGGCAACACCACGCGTCCGCTGTTGCCGGACTGGGGCAGGGAACGGGCTGTGGCAGAATCTGCTTCATAACACCCGGAAATAGCACGAAATTCCGCCGTCAGCTGTTAGACTCGTCCTGACCGCAACTTGAGGGAGCAAGCGCGTGCAGGCCGGTCTGACCAAGACGCTCGACACCTACGAGGTGACCCGCACGGACATGCTGCCGGATGACATTCCCCGGTTGCATGAGCTGTCGATTGGCGTCAACTGGCCGCACCGTCCCAAGGACTGGGAACTCGCCATCGGTCTCGGCCATGGCTATGTCGCCCGCGACGAGATCGGCCGCGTGCTGGGCTCTGCCATGTGGTTTCCCATTGGTGCTGAGCTTGCGACCATCGGCATGGTCATCACGTCACCGCGCCTGCAGGAGCATGGGGCAGGGGCCTGGCTGATGCAGCACGTGCTGGCCGATACGGCCGACCGTGGCAAGGTGCTCAATGCCACCAAGGCAGCCTACCGGCTGTATCTGTCGCTGGGCTTCATTCCCCGGGCGACCGTCTATCAGCATCAGGGCATGGCGGTAAAAGTGCCTGATGGGCCTGAAACCGCGGTGCCGATGCTCCCCGAGCATGCTTCGGAGATCGTTGCTCTTGATGCCAGTGCTTATGGCGCAGACCGCAGTCAGGTGTTCGAGCGGCTCTTCGAGCTCTCCGAGGGCACGGTCATCCTGCGCGAAGGCAAAGTGGCCGGTTTTGCGCTGAGCCGGGAGTTTGGCCGCGGGCGTGTGATCGGGCCTGTCGTGGCAGAGACCGAAGAGGATGCGATTGCCCTCATCCGTCCGCATGTGGCAGCTCATCAGGGTGTGTTCCTGCGCATGGACACGAGAGCTGAAGACGGTCCGCTGCGCCGTTTCCTGCAGGAAGCCGGACTTGGCGTTTTCGATACGGTGACGACCATGACCCTGGGCAACGTGCCTGAATGCGGCCCGGTCACCACCTTCGGTCTTGTCAATCACGCCTTGGGATGACGCAGACTGAGAGATGCGGACTGGCCAGGCCTGTGCGCCGGGCTCTGTCCATTCTGGCAGGCAGGCCCTGTCTTAGAAATCGGCAACCTTGCCCCAGGAACTCTCGCTGAAGCGGGAGGGATGATAGGGCTTGGCGTCGAGCGCCGGCTCCTTGCCCATAACGATATCGGCGATCATGTCGCCCGCGCCTGTGCCGATGCCGAAGCCGTGGCCGCTGAAGCCGGCGGCAAGCACGAAGCCGGGGACCTGCGTTTCGCCAATGGCCGGAACGCCGTCCGGCGTGCTGTCGATATAGCCGGCCCAGGCAGCGGTGACCTGGCTTTCCTTGAGGGCCGGGATCAACTCGCGGGCACGGGCCAGCGTGTCGCGGATCTGCGACGGATCAGGCTTCGGATCGAGGATGCGCATATGCTCCATCGGCGTTTCCCGGTCGAGCCGCCAGCGCGACAGGCTCTCGTGGCCGCTGCGCAGGCCCTCAAGTCCGCCGACGGCGAGGGACTTGTGCCGCTTCAGGAACATCGGAACGAAGGTGGTGCCGAAGCGCAGCATCTGCGCGGTCGGGTCAACACGGGCGCGGCCGGAAATGGCGAGCGTGTGCCCGCCCTTGCGTGCGGTCAGAGACACGCGTGCCGTGTGCAGTGCATCCGGAATGCCTGCTGCCTCGCTGACGGCGAGGATCGAGGCGCGGACGGAGGCCTGCGGAAAACGGATGCCGAGCTGGCGGCAGAAGCTGGAGGCCCAGGCACCGCCCGCCATGACGGCAGTCTTTGTGCGGATGGTGCCGCGCTCGGTCACGACGCCGCTGACACGGCCGCCGGAGAGTTCCAGCCCGCGCACGGCGCAGTTCTGCAGCACGCGGCCGCCATGGGTCTCGGCGGCCTTCGCAATCAGCGGCACGGCGCTGGCCGGATCGGCAATGCCATCGGTCGGGGAGAAGACGCCGCCCTTCCAGCTCTTGCCCGTTGCCCGCCCGCGCTCGGCGGCCTCTTCGGCGGTGAGCATGTGGGTGATGACATTCTGCGTACGGGCGAAATCGCGCCAGCGCGCCCAGCCCTCGATCTCGGCCTCGTTGTTGGACAAATACAGCAGGCCGGAGCGGCGGAAGCCAATGCCGGGGCCGATTTCGGCGGCAAGCTCATCCCACAGTGCGAGGCTGCGGGTCGCCATCGGGAGTTCGCGTTCATCGCGGTTCTGCTGGCGGCACCAGCCCCAGTTGCGGCTGGATTGCTCGGCGCCAGCGCGGCCCTTTTCCACCAGCACCACCTTCACCCCGCGCTTTGCGAGGTAATAGGCTGCGCAGGTGCCCACAATGCCGGCGCCGATGATCACGACATCGGCTTCGGCTGGCATGTCATCGGCGGTTTCGATTGTTAGTAGAGGTACGCGCATGGAAGGCTCCTTTGACTTGCAGCCTAGCGGCGGCCTGTCAGGCATGGCTACTGCAGTGATGCCATGATGCGGCATTTTCTGCTGAAACTGGATGCGTGGGCGGCGGGAGGTGTTCGTCCCGTGGAGAAATCTTTTTGTATTCAGGGAAATTTGGCTGATTGCCTATCCGGCATTTTCTGCTTACTCTCGGCTGATTGCGAGAGGGCATGATGAAGCTGGACCGGATCGACATCCGCATTCTGCACGAGCTGCAGAAAAATGGCCGCATCACCAATGTGGAGCTGGCCGAGCTTGTGCACCTGTCGCCCAGCCCCTGTCTGATGCGGGTGAAAAAGCTGCAACAGGCGGGCTATATCACCGGCTATGCGGCGCAGATCGATCTTGCCAAACTCGGCCCGACGCTGACGGTTTTCACCGAAATCACCTTGAAGAACCACCGCAAGATGGACTTCGACCGCTTCCAGCAGGCGGCGGAAAAGGTGGAGGAGATCATCGAATGCCACCTGATCTCCGGCGGCTATGACTACCTGCTGAAATTCGTCACCGGCAGCATCGGCGATTATCAGGCGATCATGGAGCGGATGATCGACATGGATGTCGGTATCGACAAGTATTTCAGCTTCGTGGTGATGAAGTCGCCTTTCGTGAAATCCCACCTGCCGCTGAAGACGATTTTCCCGATGTGAGGGGCGATCAGATCGCTGGTTGTGCTTCTCCGCACTCATCCCGGACGCACTTGCGCGATCCGGGGTGACGATGGAAAGGAGCGTGCGGACGCTCCCGCCGGAGTTGTTCCGGCGAGAACTTGTACTCCCCAAAGCCCAGCCTCTCAGGCCGCCGTGCTGGCGAAATTCTCGGGCAGGCTGTCGAGCCAGCCGGTGTCGAGTTTCGGCACGGAGGAAAAAAGCAGTTTGGAATAGGGGTGCGTGGCGCCGCCCGGCAGCTGGTCATTGGCCAGAAGCTCCACCATCTCGCCGTGCTGCATCACCATCACCTGATCACAGATCGACTGGACGGTGGAGAGGTCGTGGCTGATGAAGACGTAGGAGAGGCCCAGCTCCCGCTGCAGCTCCTTCAGAAGCTCGATCACGGCTGCCGCGACGACCGTGTCGAGGGCAGAGGTGATCTCGTCGCACAGGATGATGTCCGGTTTGGCGGCAAGGGCTCTGGCGAAGTTGACGCGCTGCTTCTGGCCGCCGGAAAGTTCGCCCGGCATGCGGTGGCGCAGGGCGCGGGGCAGTTGCACCATGTCCAGAAGCTCGTTGACACGGGCCTCCTGCGCAGCGCCTTTCTGCCCATGGTAGAAGGCAAGCGGACGGCCAAGGATGTCGGAGACGGAGCGGGACGGGTTCAACGCCGTGTCGGCAAGCTGGAAGACGATCTGCATGCGCCGCAGTTCTTCCTTGCTGCGCTGTCTTGCGCGCGGATCGACCTCGTGGCCATCCAGCTGCACATGGCCGCGAACCGGCGGCAGCAAACCGGCGATGACGCGGGCGAGGGTGGATTTGCCCGAGCCGCTTTCGCCGATGACGCCGAGATTATGCCCGCGCTCCAGCTTGCAGCTGACGTTCTTCAGCACGGTCTTGAAGGGCAGGCCGGTCGGTTCGATCGGGCCATAGCCTGCGTAAACGCCGCTGACTTCGAGGATGGGCCGCTTGACGGGCATGTCCACCTCAGCCTCCGCAGGAGCGGCGAAGGGCACCGGCTGGAACGCGGCCAGAAGCTCTTTCGTATAAGGGTGGGTGGCCGCATGCAGGATCTGCTGTGTCGAGCCTTCCTCCTGGATCTCACCGCCCTTGAGCACGATGATCCGGTCCGCAATCTGCGCGACGACGGCAAGGTCGTGGGAGACATAGACCCCGGCCATGCCGCCTTTGCGCATGACGGACTTGAAGGCGCGCAGCACCTCGATCTGGGTGGTGACGTCCAGCGCGGTGGTGGGCTCGTCGAAGATGACGAGTTGCGGGCCGCCGATGAGAGCCATGGCAGCGGCAAGGCGCTGCAGCTGGCCGCCGGAGACCTGATGCGGATAGCGCTCGCCGATGGTTTCCGGATCGGGCAGGGCGAGGGCGCGGAACAGTTCCACGGCCTTGGCGCGGGCTTCCGTCCGGCTCATCAGCTTGTGGATGCTGGCTACCTCGACGACCTGATCGATCAGCCGGTGGGACGGATTGAAGGCGGCGGCTGCACTTTGCGGCACATAGGCCACATCCGTGCCGCGCAGCTTCTGGCGCGAGGCTTCGCTCATCGTCACCAGATCCTGGCCGCCGAGCAGGACCTTGCCGCCGCTGATCTTGCAGCCGGCACGGGTGTAGCCCATCAGGGTGAGGGCGATGGTGGTCTTGCCCGACCCGCTTTCGCCGATGAGCGCGACGATCTCGCCCGGATTGATGGTCAGGCTGACGCCCTTGATGATCTCCACCCGGCGGCCCGAGTCGGTGCGGGCTTCGACGTGCAGGTCCTGGATTTCGGCAAGAGGTTTGGTCATCAGGCGCGGTCCCGGATCTTGACTGGCAGGTTGTCGATCAGAAGGTTGACGCTGATCGTCAGGCTGGCGATGGCAAGGCATGGTGCAATCACGGCGGGGGCGCCGAAGGGCAGGCCACCGAGGTTTTCCTTTACGAGGGAGCCCCAGTCCGCATTGGGCGGCTGCACGCCGAGGCCCAGGAAGGAAAGGCCGGACAGCAGCAGCACGATGAAGACAAAGCGCAGGCCAAGGTCAGCCAGCACCGGGCCGGTGATGTTGGGCAGGATCTCCTGGAAGATGAGATACAGCGTCCGCTCGCCGCGCGCCCGCGCCACGGTGACGTAATCCATCGTGTTGCAATTGACCGCCAGGGCCCGGGCAAAGCGGTAGGAGCCGGGGGTATAGATGACGGCCAGCAGGATGATCAGCACCGGAATGGACGAGCCGATGGCCGCGACCATGACGAGCCCGAAGAGCTTGGACGGGATCGAGTTGAGTGCATCCAGCACGCGGCTCAGCACCGTGTCGAACCAGCCGCCGGTGACGGCCGCCGTCATGCCGAGAACCACGCCGGAGAAACAGGCGATACAGACGGCGGCAAAAGAAATGCCGACGGTGTAGCGCGTGCCCAGCAGGATGCGGGAGAAAATGTCCCGGCCGAGATAGTCCGAGCCCAGCCACAGCTTTTCCGAGATGGGTCCGTAGAAATCGAAATCGACGATATCGCCGGGAGCGTAAGGGGCAACCGAGGGGCCGGCGATGGCCACGAGCGCCCAGAACAGGATGATCAGTCCAGCAACGATGCCGGTGGTGTTGATCCGGAAACCGAAGCGGGGCGAGGAAACGGGCATCTGGCTCATTTGCGCAGCCTCGGGTTGGAGAGAATGGCGATGATGTCTGCGATGGTGATCAGCAGCAGGAAGCCGAAGCAGAAGATCATGGCGCAGCTCTGGATGAGCGGCAGGTCACGGGTGGAAACTGCATCCACCATCAGCTTGGCAATGCCCGGATAGTTGAAGATCGTCTCAACGATGATCACGCCGCCCAGCAGGTAGGACAGGGACAGGGCAACCGCATTGGCGATCGGGCCGATGGCATTGGGCAGGGCGTGGCGCATCACCATGCGGCTGCGAGATGCACCTTTAAGAAGCGCCATTTCCACATAGGGCATCTTCAGCGCGTCGATCACGGCGGCACGGGTCATGCGGATCATCTGGGCCGAGATGACGCAGGTCAGCGTGATCACCGGCATGGCAAAGACCTTCAGGAGCTGGCTGAAGCTGCTCACGTCATTGGCCAGCGACAGGGCGGGCAGCCAGCGCAGCCAAACGGCAAAGACCAGCACGGCGAAGGTGGCGATCATGAATTCGGGAACGGAGATGACGGAAACCACGGTGGTCGTGACGGCCCGGTCATAGAGCGAGCCCTTGTAGACGGCCATGGTGATGCCGAGAAACAGGGCCAGCGGCACGGCGATGGTGGTGGTGACGGCAGCCAGGCGCAGGGTGTTGGCAAGACGGGTGCCGATCATGTCGCCAATCGGCATGTTGTTGGCATAGGAGACGCCGAAATCGCCCTGAACCATACCCAGAAGCCACTGGCCGTAGCGGATGAGCGCCGGGGAATCGAGATGCATGGCCTCGCGCAGCCCGGCAACGGCTTCGGGCGTGGCGGCCTGACCCAGCAGGATCTCCGCCACATCGCCCGGCAGCAGGAGGGTAGCGCCGAAGACGACGAAGGACACGATCAGCAGCGTGAGCATAGTCACGCCGAGCCGTCCAAGAACCAGGAAAGCGATTTGCCCCGACATTCAGGCAGCCTCTGCAGATAGGGAAAGATGAGACCGGAGGCGGCAAGCGCCTCCGGTTCGATGCTGGCAGACTGTCAGGCTTCGAGCCAGACGTATTCGGCCATGGCATAGCCCATCTGGCCGCCCAGCGGGTTCGGCTCCAGGCCCTTCAGCTTGGTCTGCTTCGCATCCACGTTGGAGAGGTAAGCCGGGATGACCGTGCCTGCTTCGTTGGCCACCATCACCTGCATTTCGCCGTAGATCGTCTTGCGCTTCTCGTTGTCCAGTTCGCCGCGGGCTTCGGCCAGCATGCTGTCGAACTTCTCCGACTTGTACTGGCTCTCGTTCCAGGGGGCATTGGAAGCATAGAGCAGCGAGAACAGGATGTCCGGCGTCGGGCGCGGGTTGATGTTGCCGAAGTGGACCGGGGCCTTGAGCCAGTAGTTGGACCAGTAGCCATCGGAGGGCACGCGCTGAATGTCGAAGTTCATGCCGATCTTGCTGCCAGCCTGCTGCAGCACCGTGGCCATTTCGACGGAGGCGGTTGCGGCATCGGAGGCAACGACCGGGATCGTCTGGCCCAGAAGACCTGCCTTCTCGAAGTGATGCTTGGCCTTTTCCGGGTCGAAGGCACGCGGCTTCAGGTCAGCGTTGTGATAGGCATTCATCGCAGAAATCGGCTGATCGTTGGCGACTTCGGCGAGGCCCCGCATCACTGCCATCTGGATCAGTTCGCGGTCGAACAGGTACTTCACGCCCTCGATCAGGTCGAACTTGCTGCCTGGCTCCATGTCCATGCGGAAGTTCAGGTTGGTGTAGTTACCGGCGGTGGACTTCACCAGATCAACGCCGCTGGCGCTTTCGAGGAGGCGCATGGACTGCGGCTTGATGGAAGCGCCGAGGTGAATGTCGCCGGAGATGACGGCGCTGACGCGGGCCATTTCGTCGGGGATGGCGAAATACTCGAAGCTGTCGACGTTCGGACCACCCGGCTTGAAGTAGTTTTCGTTGCGGCTCATCAGCGAGCGCACGCCCGGCTCGAAGCTTTCCAGCTTGAAGGCGCCGGTGCCGATGCCCTTGCTGAAGTCGGTGGTGCCGTCCTGCACGATCATGAAGTGATGCATGGCCAGGATGGTCGGAAGATCGGCGTTGGGAGCTTCCAGCGTGATTTCGACCGTCAGCGGGTCAACGGCCTTGACGCCCGTAATCTGCTTGGCGATGGCATTGACCTTGGAGCCGGTCTCCTTGTCGAGGTGGCGCATCAGCGAGAACACCACGTCGGCCGAGGTGAGGGACTTGCCGTCATGGAAGGTGACGCCGGACTTCAGCTTGACGATCCAGACCTTGGCATCCGAGCTTTCGATGCTGTCGGCCAGTTCCATGCTCAGCGTGCCGCCATCGTTGAGGAAGGTGAGGCGGTTGTAGAGCGAACAGCAGCGCACATAGTCGGTCGAGAGCGAGGCCTTGGCCGGGTCCAGCGTGTCCGAGGTGGACGAGGACCAGCCGGCAGCCTTGAAGTGGCCGCCCTTGACCGGGGTTGCAGCGAGCGCCGAGGTGGCGCGGGCAAAGAGCGAGCCGCCGGCCGCAAGGCCGATGCCGCCGGCAAGGAACATGCGCATGATGTCGCGGCGGCTGGCGCCGCGGCGGATTGCGTCCTCGACCATCGCATCGTCGTTGCGGGTCCAGTTGTTGATTTCAGATTTGCTCATCAGTGTTCCCCTTGTCGTAGATATGCCCGGCTTTTTGTTTTTATTGCCGCGAACCTGCCTGCCGGCTGTCAGGAGGGTCCGGCCTCCGCGGCCGCGGCGAGCCCGGCCATGGAGGTGAAGTGGTAATCGGGCTTCGTGAACTGCGCGGGCTCGATGGTGCCGCCGTATCCCGGCTGGGCGTGCCTGCGCTCGATCCAGCAGTTGGTCATGCCAAGGCTGCGGGAGACGCCGATATCGTGATACTGGCTCTGGGCCACGTGCAGGATCGCGTTCTTGTCCGCGCCTTCCTGCTCCACAAAGCGGAAAACCTGCTCGAAGAAGGCCGGGTCCGGCTTTTCCGATCCCGTGTCATCGGTGGTGAAAGCCGCATGGAAGGGATAGCCGAGCTTTTCGTTGAAATGCTCGAAGGCCCACCGCTGCGCATTGGTCATGGCGATCAGGCGATAGGTCTTCTTGAGCTCCGCCAGTGCTGCAACGCTGTCGGCAAAGGGCTGCCAGTCCGCCACTGCTTGCCGCAGGCGTTCGCCATGCGAAGGGTCCGGATCCAGGCCCAGCTTGGGCGCGATGACCGTGTAGACGCGGGCGAGATCATCCGGGAAGAGCTGCGCTTCCGGCATGTAGCGGGCAGCGCGGTAGTGGGCGAGGGCCTCCTCTCCGTCGAGGCTGACGCCCTGATCTGCCGCAATCTGCGAAAGGGCGGAGATTAAGCCGCCTTCAAAGTCGATGAGCGTCCCGACGACATCAAATGTCATATAGCGGAACGACGCGAGAGGCTGTGCCGTCATTCTGAGTCCCGTATTGCCGCAGAAGCTGCGGCGTCCTCTGGTTGGTTTCCGGCATTTTCTGCCAATTTGTTGGCCCGGTCTGTTTTGCGGGCTTGGCTCGCATTTTGTATGCTTTGCCTTGATTTCTGCAGATCAGTTTGCGGGTCTTTTGCGCGGCATATGCTCCGAATCCAATCGTGCTTCGGCACAATCTGCTGTTTTATGGCATTTTGCCGTGCATGGAGCTTCAGTAGCCTCTGGCGCGGTCGATCAGTCCCGGCACCGGCAATCCCGCCCGATGCGCCCGGATTCCGGCGATCACATGCCTTGCACCATCATCCGCGCGCGTCTGGCAGGCGACATGCGGTGTCAGCACAATCTGCTGGTGCTGCCAGAAGGGATGCTCTGCGGGCAGCGGTTCCGGGTCCGTCACGTCGACCCAGGCATTGGAGAGCTGGCCGCTGGCGAGTGCGTCCAGCAGGGCATCGTGATCCAGCTGGCGCCCGCGTCCGGCATGAACCAGCGCCGCACCGCGCGGCAGCTGCGCGAAAAGCTGGGCATCCAGAAGACCCGTTGTCTCGGCCGTCAACGGCAGCAGGCAGATGAGAATATCCGTGCGGGCGAGAAAGGCGGGAAGGTCCGTGAAGGTGTCGACGCCCGGAATATCCTGCGGGCTGCGGCTCCACCCGGCCAGCGGAAAGCCGAAGGGGGCAAGGGCTTCCAGCACTGCCTTGCCCAACTGGCCAAGGCCCATGACGCCCACCCGCCGCTCTCGTGCCGGGACGTTGCGTCCCGCTTGCCAGAGGCCGGCGGATTTCTGGCTGATGTAGCGCGGCAGGTCCCGGTGCAGGCCAAGGACGGCGAGCGTCACATATTCCTTCATCTGCTCGGCAAGGCCGGGCTCCAGCATGCGCACCACGCCCACCTGCGGCGGCAGGCCGGCAAGGTTCAGCTGGTCGACGCCCGCGCCCACCGAAAACAGCAGCTTGAGATTGGGATAGAGGGTGCCGACATCCTGCGGCGCCGTCCAGGCGACGAGATATTCCACCGCCGCCGGATCGGGGGCTTTGTCGCGGTGGAAGGGCAGGGCGGGCAGTTCGGCGGCAAAATGCGCGGCGAATATCTCGCCGCGCTTTGCCTCTGAGGTGTAGAGGACCGCCACCGGGTCAGGCCATCGCCGCGCGGACGTCCGGGTCCGCCAGGGTCTGGTCCAGCGTCAGCTTTGTGCGCTCGACGATCTGGGCAATCTCGTCTTCCGTGCAGCACAGCGGCGGGGCGTAGCCGAGCACGCCCTGCGCAAAGGCGCGGATGACGAGACCGTTCTCCCACGCCCGGTCAAAGATGCGGGTGGCAGGCTTGGCGGCGGCGGGGAGCGGCGTCTTCTTCGCCTTGTCGGTGACGAGTTCCACGGCCGCCAGCATGCCGCGCCCACGCACCTCGCCCACCAGAGGGTGGTCTGCCAGCGAGGCAAGGCCCTGCTGCAGCAGGTTGCCCATCTTCACACCGTTGTCGAACAGGCCGTTTTCATAAAGATCCAGCACCGCAAGGCCGACCGCCGCGCTGACCGGATGGGCGGAATAGGTGAAGCCGTGGCCGATGGCGGCAGCGCCTGCCGCATCCGCCATCACCTGATACATGTGGTCGGACAGGAACACTGCGCCCATCGGCACATAGCCGGAGGTGAGGCCCTTGGCGGTGGTCATCATGTCCGGCACGATGCCTTCCTCGAGGCAGGCGAAGATGGGGCCGGTGCGGCCGAAACCGGTGATCACCTCGTCGGCGATGAACAGGATGCCCATCTCCTTGCATGCATCGCGCATGGCCTTGACCCAGCCCTTTGGCGGCACGATGACGCCGCCCGAGCCCTGGATCGGCTCCAGATAGAAGGCCGCGACCTTCTCTGCGCCGCCCAGTTCCGCGACCTTGGCCTTCAGGGCATCAAGTGAGGCCGCGATGATCGCCTCAGGGCTGTCACCCTCCGGATTGCGGTAACTGTAGTGCGAGGGGATCTTGTGCTGCCAGGTGTAGGGCACGCCGAAACCGGCATGGAAGGCGGGCAGGGCGGTGAGGCCGGAGCCAACGGTGGTGGAGCCGTGATAGCCCTGCTCGACGGAGATGAAATGCTCCTTCTGCGGCTGGCCCTTGGCCTGCCAGTAGTAGCGTACGAAGCGGACCGTGGTGTCCACCGCATCCGAGCCGCCGAGCGTGAAATAGACATGGCTGAGATCGCCCGGCGCATGTTCGGCAAGACGGGAGGCAAGGCGGATTGCCGGTTCCGAGCCGAGGCCGAAGTAGCCGGTGGCATAGGGCAGCTCGCGCAGCTGCTTCGTGGCGGCCTCGATGATGCTTTCATGCCCGTAACCGGCATTGACGCACCACAGGCCGGCAAAGCCATCCAGCAGGGTGCGGCCGCTGGCGTCGGTCACCGTGGCGCCCTTGGCGGATTTCAGCACGCGGACACCGGCGGCCTCGTGGCCGCGCCAGCTGGCAACCGGATGGATGAGATGGGCACGGTCGAGTTCGACCAGCGAGTTGGCAAGCATGGGAATGTCCTTTCTGCTCCGGCCGGCTCTTAGGCCACCGGACTGTCCGTTCAGCCGAGCGCCTGTGCGGCGAGGGCAAATGTGTGAACCGGGCCGGCAGCTTCGCTGGTGGCCCCAAGGCGCATGGGGATCCCTCCGCCCGCATGGGCCAGGCCATGCTTTGCCAGCCAGGGGGCAAGGCCGGTCTCGGCGCCCGTGTCCACCCGAAGGAAGCGGCCTTCGCATTCCTTCAGGATATGGGACAACAGCAGCCGCGCCTGATCCGCATCGCGCGCGATGACGGGACCGGCCACCTCGCCGCGCCCGAACGGGCGCAGCGCGGCATAGGCGGTGATCTGGCCGTTCTCGCGGATGACGAAGATCCGGCCGAGACGGAACAGCTCGCTGATCAGCGCGGTCCGGTCCATGCCGGTTGCGGCCTTGTCGAGCTGGGCCAGAACAGACGCATCTTCAGGACCGGCGGGATGCAGCCCGTCAGCGCCTTCTGCAGCAAGGGCCGGAGCATTTTCCGGTGCATTTTCCGGTGCCTGGGCGATGCCCTGATGCTGGAAGATTTCGCCCACTGCACGGAAGCCGAGCTTTTCATAAAGCGGCAGGCCGTCCTTCGTTGCCACCAGCCGCCATTGCTTCGGCTGGATCAGGCTCATGACGCTGGTCATCATCTTGCGGCCAAGGCCGCGCCCGCGCATGCGCCCATCGACGATGATCATGTTGATGGTTGCCGCATCGCCGAAGAGCGTTGTCAGGGCCGTTGCGACGACCTCGCCATTCTCGATGGCGACGGCGCCTTTCGACAGGCTGTGGAAGAGGCTCCAATCCTCAGCCCGGTGAGGCCACTTTTCGGCCTGCGACAGGCGCAGTGCCCCGGCGAGGTGGTCCGGTTCCATCGGCTGGATGGTCAGTGTGTCATCGGTCAGCATGTGAACCTGCGCTGGAAGACTGGTGATGTTCTCAGCCTATGTCCCATCCGGGCAAACTTGCCGCCCTTGGCCTCTGTGCTGGCGGTATCTTCCGCTGTTCGCCGGGTGCTTAAAAGCATGATCTGCCACGGAGGCGGGAAGAGGAGGGAGGCGGCCCGGGGCGCCAGATGGCCGTTGCGCAATAAGGTGCCGTGGAGCCCTTGTGATACGGCGGAATGTGCTTTGGGACGGCGCGAAAGCGGCGAGGGCTTTTTTGCAGGCTGTCTAGGATAGATCAGCAGGCAAGCGATGACCTGCCTCAGCCTTCTTCCTTCCGGCACTTTCAGCACGGGGACCCAAATGACCTTCCGCCCGAAATTCGTGACCTTCGACTGCTACGGCACATTGATCAACTTCGACATGGCAGGCGCCGCGCGCCGCATCTATGGCGAAATGCTCGACGAAGCGAAGATGAACGTCTTCATCCGCGACTTCTCCGCTTACCGGCTGGATGAGGTGCTGGGCGCCTGGAAGCCCTATGCGGATGTGGTGCACAACTCCCTCAAGCGCACCTGCAAGCGCAATGGCGTCACCTTCCGCGAGGAAGACGCACTGCGCATCTATAATGAAGTGCCGACTTGGGGCCCGCATCCCGATGTTCCGGAAGGCCTTGCCAAACTGGCCAAGGAAATCCCGCTCGTCATCCTCTCCAACGCCATGAACAGCCAGATCATGTCCAACGTGGAGAAGCTCGGCGCGCCCTTCCACAAGGTGATCACGGCAGAACAAGCCGGCAGCTACAAGCCGCAGATGAACGGCTTCGAATATATGTTCGACGTGCTCGGCTGCGGCCCGGAAGACATCACCCATGTGTCGTCCTCCTTCCGCTATGACCTGATGACCGCCTATGATCTGGGCATCAAGTCCAAGGTCTGGGTCAACCGCCAGCACGAGCCGGCCAACCCCTTCTACGAATACACCGAAATCAAGGGTGTTTATGACCTGCCGGGCGTGTTCGGCATCTGAAATCCGGCTGTGATCCGCGCAAGCTCCGGGAGCTGACCCATGAAATTTGCATCCTACTGGCAGGATACGGCGCCCGCCTTCACCGGCGGCGCCACGGCCGCCCCTTCGGGCCTCTATGATGTTGCGGTGATCGGGGCCGGGTTTACCGGCCTCGGCGCGGCACGCCGTCTGGCCATGGAGGGCCGCCGGGTCATCGTGCTGGAGGCGGCAACGGTCGGCTTCGGAGCCTCGGGCCGCAATGGCGGCCACCTCAACAACGGGGTGGCTCACAGCTTCACCGGCGCCATTTCCACCTATGGGGTGGAGACCGCCAAGGCCATGTACAAGGCCTTTGACGATGGCATCGAGACCATCGAACGCATCATCGCGGAGGAGGGCATCAACTGCAATTTCCGCCGCGCGGGCAAGCTGAAGCTCGCCTCCAAGCCGCAGCATTACGAGGTGCTGGCCCGTAACCTCGAAGCCATCAACCGCACGGTTGATCCCGAAACGGCGATGCTGAGCAAAGCCGAGCTTGCCGGGGAAATCGGCTCGGACATCTTCCACGGCGGCATGCTGCAGAAGAAGAGCGCCATGATGCACATGGGCCGCTTTGCCGTGGGCCTTGCGGAAGCCGCCGCCCGGCATGGGGCGGAGATCCACGAGAACACGCCTGTCACCGGCCGCCGCCAGACGGCTGCCGGCCACGAGCTGGAAACGCCGAAAGGCACCGTGCGTGCAGCCAAGGTGGTGCTGGCGACTGGTGCCTATACGCCCAAGACCTTCGGCTTCTTCCGCCGCCGCATCGTGCCCGTCGGCAGTTTCCTGCTGGCCACCCGCCCGCTGACGGACACGGAAGTGCAGTCGGTGATGCCGGGCAACCGCACCTGCGTCACCTCGCTGAATGTGGGCAACTACTTCCGCCTGGCACCGGACAACCGCCTGATCTTCGGTGGCCGCGCCCGCTTTTCCGCCACCTCCAACCAGACCTCGGACGAAAAGAGCGGCCGCATCCTCAAGGACGCGCTCAAAGGCATCTTCCCGCAGCTGGGGGATGTCGAGGTGGATTACTGCTGGGGCGGCCTCGTCGACATGACCAAGGACCGCTTCCCCCGCGCCGGCGAGGCGGATGGCGTATATTTCGCCATGGGCTATTCCGGCCACGGCGCGCAGATCGCCACCCACATGGGCGAGATCATCGCGGACCAGATCCTCGGCCGCGCCCGCACCAACCCCTGGGCCAGCCTCCCCTGGCCCGCCATCCCCGGCCACCTCGGCCAACCCTGGTTCCTGCCGCTCGTCGGGGCTTACTACAAGTTCAAGGACATGATCGGGTGAGGGGCAGGCGGGAAGCAGGACACTGAAAAGGGCAGGCGCCGAGCCTGCCTTTTTTTATTGTGCCAAGGCCTGCTTGCTCGCGGCTCTCCATCTCTCTCCGTCATGCCATGGCTTGACCATGGCATCCACGCCGTTGCCTTTCATGGCCGCATGATTTTTCTGTAACTATCTGTATTTTCATTCGCTTTTCCGGTCTGAAGGATCAAGTCATGGCATGACGAATACGGAGGGGGGTGGTGAAGAGCGTTCAGGTCAGGTTTTGGCCGGATGGTAATTTAATTGAAATACACGCTTTGATTGCTTTTATAGTCTTCTCCGGCTTCGCAGACGGACGTGCCCCATCTTCTCCGGGGGGGAATGATACGGATTGATTTTTTACGATAATTCTCGTATATTGAGGTTGCGATGGAGTTCAGGGAGGTCAAGCATCGCGTTATCAAAGCCTTGCACGAGGGGACATATCTGCACGCGGCCCGTGGGCGTATCGAGGACAAGAATGCGCTGCTGACCGGTGGCATATCGCCGGAGCAACTGATCCGGATCATCGAGAGATGTAACGGAGCGCACCATCACAGGTCAGTACATCATGAGATCGGCGGACTTGAGGTCCATATCTTCAAGCGCGATGGCTGGTACGTGAAGTTCTATTTCGTCGACCCCGATACGGTTTTCATCAGCGTGCATCTGTCGGAGTAACCAACATGAAGATCTGGCATGCGGGAGACAAGGGCAAGGCAGTGTGCGAGCACTGCCGGCAGATCGTGACAACGACCTTCGGTTATCATGACGTGCCCTTTGAGAGCGGGCACGGTGTGGCGCGGCAGATCATGGCGGCCACCTGCGACAGCTGCGGCACCGTCGTGGCCATCCCGCCGCAGTCCACGCCTGCCATCCGTGATGCGCGGGACCTTGCCACCGAGCCTCTGGAGGTGATGGTGCCCGCACCGTTCCTCGACGCGCTGGATCTGGCTGCTTACCGGATTGATCCAGCAGCTGGCGTGTCCCTGCGCAAGCCGCTGATCACTTACTTCCTGCGCCGGGCTGCCAGTGACGCAGAGGTTCTGGCGCGGCTGTGCGGATATGCGCAAACGCAGCGGGAAATCTGGAAAAGCTGGCGTGACGAGCCGGTGAAACGCATCTCCATGAAGGTCAGCAGCCGAATGCGAGATGAACTGGATAAACTTGCCAGAGAGACTGCGCTGAACCGGACCACCCTCATCAAGTCCATCGTGGCGGATATCACCTCTGAAATCGTCGAACCCGACGAACCCGCCATGCTGCCAGAGTTGCGCCGCATGGCGGCAGCGGTGGCTGCGTGACGGCTGTGTAATGGGCGGGTGCCCCACCGTCTCTCTCTGTCTTGCCATGGCTTCACCATGGCATCCATGCCATTGCCTTTCATGGCTGCGTGATTTTTCTGTAACTATCTGTATTTTCTTTCGCTTTTCCGGTCTGAAACGTCAGGGAATGGATGCCGTGATCAAGTCATGGCAGGACGAAAGAGTAGAGGGGCGAATGACGGAAGTGCTGGCAGCGTCAGAAACGTCTTTGGGCAATCGCCGACTCGGACAATCATCGGCAGACAGATTTGATCACTCAATGACGGGCTGTCTTCATGCCAAGACGTATTGCGCTCTTCTCCTTGCTCGTTCCCGATTATGACGAAGCTCTGAATTTCTTTCTCCGGATAGGCTTCGAATGCCGCGAAGATACCGATCTGGGTAATGGAAAACGCTGGGTCCGGATTGCTCCTTCCGGCGGCGAGACGGAAATCCTGCTCGCCCGCGCCGTGGGTGACAGGCAGTCGGCTGCCATAGGAGAACAAGGGGGCGGACGTGTGTGGCTGTTTCTTGAAACAGAGAACTTTGAAGCCGACTACACCCGAATGCTGGCCGAAGGCGTGCAGTTTGAAGCCGGGCCGCGTGATGAACCCTATGGCAGGATTGCCGTCTGGAACGACCCTTGGGATAACCGGTGGGATCTGATCGAATTCGCCAGGCCGGATCGCGGCGGAACGGTCAGCTGAGACCTGGGTTTTCAATGCCCATGTGGCGCGCATTGGTGCTGCTCAAGCGCCCTCCCATCTCTCTCCGTCATGCCATGGCTTGACCATGGCATCCACGCCGTTGCCTTTCATGACGGTGTGGCGTTTGATGTAGTTGCTGTATTTCCTTGCACCTTTCCCGGTCTGAAGCGTCAGGGAATGGATGCCATGATCAAGTCATGGCATGACGAATGCGGAGGGTAGTGCTGCATTCGTCGCCCCTGAAAACCAAAGGAGCGGGCCGTTGGCCCGCTCCGGTCTTGTCAAAGCCCGCACATGTGGAAGGATTTGGTTTCGAGGTATTCCTCGATGCCGTCGCGGGCGCCTTCGCGGCCGAGGCCGGATTGCTTGACGCCGCCGAAGGGGGAGACGGCCATGGAGATGGCGCCGGTGTTGAGGCCGACCATGCCCGATTCCAGTGCTTCGCCCACCCGCCAGGCGCGGGCCATGTCACGGGTGTAGAAATAGGCGGCAAGGCCGAAGGGGGTGTCGTTGGCGATCCGCACGGCCTCTTCTTCCGTCTCGAAGCGGAAGAGCGGGGCGACGGGGCCGAAGGTTTCCTCGCTCGCCAGCTGCATGTCCGTGGTGCAGCCGGTCAGCACCACCGGGGCGGCGAACTGGCTGCCTTCCGGCGTTGCGGCCCTGGCGGCGACCTTTGCGCCCTTGGCAACGGCGTCGGCCACGTGGCGCTCGATCTTTTCCACGGCGGCGCGGTTGATCATCGGGCCGATGGCAACACCCGCTTCAAGGCCCTCGCCGACCTTCATCGCTGCCACCCGTTCGGAAAGCTTTGCAGCAAAGGCGTCATAGATGCCGGACTGGACGAGGATGCGGTTGGAGCAGACGCAGGTCTGGCCGCCGTTGCGGAACTTGGAGGCGATGGCGCCTTCCACGGCGGCGTCCAGATCCGCATCGTCAAAGACGAGGAAGGGCGCATTGCCGCCCAGCTCGAGGCTGAGCCGCTTCACCGTCGGGGCGCACTGGGCCATCAGCAGGGAGCCAACGCGGGTGGAGCCGGTGAAGGACAGCTTGCGCACCACCGGACTGGAGGTCAGCTCCGCGCCGATCTCCGCCGGCTGGCCGGTGAGGATGTTGATGACACCCGCCGGAATGCCGGCCCGCTCGGCCAGAACGGCCAGCGCCAGAGCCGAATAGGGGGTGAAGTCGGACGGCTTGATCACCACGGTGCAGCCGGCGGCGAGCGCCGGGCCGACCTTGCGGGTAATCATCGCGTTGGGGAAGTTCCACGGCGTGATGATGGCCGAAACGCCCACCGGCTCCTTCAGCGCCAGGATCTTGCGGTCATTGGTGGGGGCCGGGATGATGCCGCCCTCGATGCGCCGCGCTTCCTCGGCAAACCACTTCACGAAGGAGGCGCCGTAGGTGATTTCGCCCCTGGCCTCGCTGAGCGGCTTGCCCTGCTCCAGCGTCAGGATGAGCGCGAGGTCATCCGCATGCTCCTCCATCAGGTCGAACCAGCGCTCCAGCCTGGCGGCGCGCTCGCCATTGGGCACCTTGCGCCAGGCGCGGAAAGCTGTGTCTGCGGCCTCGATGGCGCGGCGGGTGTCCTCTGCCGACATGTCCGGCACGGTGCCGATGACCTTGCCGGTGGCCGGGTTGCTGACGTCGATGGTCTTGCCCGTCGAGGCATCACACCAGACGCCGCCGATCACGCTCTGCTGGCGGAACAGGTCTGCATCCTTGAGACCGGGCAGAAGGTCAGAGATTGCAATTGTCATAGCTTTATCCTCAATCCAGCGCTGCCATCACGGCACGGGTGATTTCATCGGTCTTGTTCTGCCCCGGCACGGTGCCGATGCCTTGCGCGGTGGCCTGTTCCATGGCGGTCATGATGCGGTTGGCAGCTTCTGCTTCGCCCAGATGCTCCAGCATCATGGCGGCGGACCAGATGGCGGCCAGCGGGTTGGCAATGCCCAGATGCGCGATATCGGGCGCAGAGCCATGCACCGGCTCGAACATGGAAGGGGCGCTGCGGTCCGGGTTGATGTTGGCCGAAGCGGCAAAGCCGAGACCGCCCTGGATGGCCGCGCCCAGATCGGTGAGGATGTCGCCGAAGAGGTTGGAGGCGACCACCACGTCGAGGCTTTCCGGTGCCATCACCATGCGGGCGGCGATGGCATCGATATGGTAGTGGCTGACAGCAACATCCGGGTATTCGGCGGCCAGTTCCTTCGTCACCTCGTCCCAGAACACCATCGTGTGTTTCTGCGCGTTGGACTTGGTGACCGAGGCAAGGCGCTTGCTGCGCTTGCGGGCCTGTTCGAAGCCGAAGCGCAGGATGCGCTCGACGCCCGTACGGGTGAAGATGGCGGTTTCAATGGCCACTTCATCGGACGTGCCCTGATGCACGCGCCCGCCGGCGCCCGAATATTCGCCCTCTGTGTTCTCGCGGATGCACAGGATGTCGAAGCCGCCCTTGCGCAGCGGGCCTTCGACGCCGGCCAGAATGCGGTGCGGGCGGATGTTGGCATATTGCACGAAGGCTTTGCGGATCGGCAGCAGCAGGCCATGCAGAGATACCGAATCCGGCACTTTCTGCGGCCAGCCGACGGCACCAAGGTAGATGGCGTCAAAGCCGCGCAGGGTCTCGATGCCGTCTTCCGGCATCATCCGGCCCGTCTGCAGATAATAGTCGCAGGACCAGGGGAAGGTGACGGTTTCCAGCTTGCCGGGCAGGGCCTTGGCTGCCACGGCGAGCGCTGCTTCCGTGACCGGGATGCCGATGCCGTCGCCGGGGATGACTGCAATACGATAGGGGGCCATGTTCTCTCACAGGTCGATGAGCACGCTCTTGGAGCGGCGGTTGGCGTTGTAGGCGTCGCGGCCCGGATCCTTGCGGGTGCCGGAGGACTTGGAGACCCCCGCCAGCAGGATGGAAACGCGCGACCGGCCATAGCGGTTGATCCGGGTGGCGCCGGCCTCGATGTGCCTGAGGCTTTTCAGCGCCCGCGAAACATCGCGGGTATGGCCCCCGGCTGCAAGGCCATAGGTGGGGTGAAAGGACAGGGACACTGCAGGGCTCCGGTAAAACTGGAGCGATCCTAGGCTTCAGGCGGCACAACCATGCGCCATATGTTTGCAGCGCGCGGCCGATTGCGCTGTTCGGGAGCCCTTCGGCGCAATTCTGTGCGGCGGGGGCTTGGGGCTGGTAAAGTCCATCCGCAAGCAGGAGGCCAGCCTGCCGCAGGATATCCTGCGGGGCAGCGTGTCTTCGGCAGGAACTGCGCGGCAAAGCGCGGATGATGGCAGGCAGAGACTTTGTGGACTGACTGGAGAAAATGGGAATGGCGCATTCGGCGGAAGCACTGCTGGCGGATCTGGTTGGCTTCAACGTGCTGCCCGGGGTGGCCAATGGCACGATTGCTGATTATGTGCGCAGCTATCTGGCGGGCCATGGCGTGGACTGTGCCGTGCTGCCGGGGCCGGAAGGCGACCGGGTGAACCTCTTTGCCACCATCGGGCCGAAGGATGTGCCGGGCTATGTGCTCTCCGGCCATATGGATGTGGTGCCGGTGGAGGGGCAGGTCTGGACCGCCGATCCCTTCCGCCTGACCGACCTTGGCGGGCGCCTGACGGGGCGCGGGGCGACCGACATGAAGGGCTTTCTTGCCTGCGTGCTGGCGGCGGTGCCCCTGTTCAAGGCAGCCAGCCTGAAGCGGCCGGTGCATATCGCCTTTTCCTATGATGAGGAAATCGGCTGCCGGGGTGTGCCGCACATGATTGCGGAACTGCCGGAGCTTTGCGCCCTGCCGGCGGGCTGCATCGTCGGCGAGCCCTCGGACATGCGGCCCGTGCTTTCGCACAAGGGCAAGCAGGCGGTGGAAATCACCTTCACCGGCAAGGCGGCGCACAGCTCCCAGCCGGCGCTGGGGGAGAATGCGCTTTATCCGGCGGCAGAACTGCTGCTGTTCATCCGCGATCTCTCGGCGAAGATGGAAGTGGAAGGCCCGTTTGATGCGCGCTTCTCGCCGCCCTCCTCAACGGTGGTGGCGGGGATTGTGTCCGGCGGCAGCGCCGTCAACATCATTCCCGATCTGTGCCGTTTGGCCTTCGAGGTGCGTTCCGTGCCCGGTGCCGCGCCGCAGGATGTGAGTGCAAAGGTGCTGGCAAAGCTTGATGCGCTGCTGGCGCAGGCACAGGCGGAAGGGCGGGCGCTGTCGGCAAGCTGGCAGGAACTGGCGAGCTATCCTGCGCTGGCCCCCACGCCGGATGCAGGCTTCATCACGCTGATCGAGCGGCTGTCGGGCGGCGCAGCGATCCAGTCGGTCAGTTATGGCACGGAAGCGGGGCTGTTTCAGGCCGCAGGCGTGCCGTCAATCATCTGCGGCCCCGGTTCCATCACCCGCGCCCACCGGCCCGATGAATATATCCTGCGCGAGGAACTCGCCGCCTGCATGGCCATGCTGGAACGGCTGGCGGCAGAACTGGCGGGGTAGGGGGCATTGGAAGCCCTGCCTCTCCATCGTCATCCCGGACGCGCCTCCGCGCGATCCGGGACCGGAGAGCCGGGGTGTCATTTGGTTGCCAGCAAGAGCGTTAGCCGATGGACCTTGACTCACCGGTCCCGGATCTTCGCTTCGCTGCGTCCGGGATGACGATCGGGAGGTGGTACGGCCATGGGGGACGGCACAAGGCCGGGACAGCGTGGTGGGTGGTGTATGCGCAGAGTGCCATGTGTGCACAGGGCAACCAGCCCTTAGAAAGCGGCTGACAGTTTCCGAACCGTCAGCCGCGATATCCTTTAGTAGCAAACAACGTAGATCTTGCGCACGGTCTCGATGGTGCGCCAGGTGCCGACGAAGCCGGGCTTCATGACGAAGCTGTCGCCGGCACGGTAGGTGATGGGCTCCTTGCCGTTTTCGGTGATTTCGACGACGCCTTCCAGGATGTGGCAGAATTCGAAGGTCTCGCCCTTGATCGAATGGGTGAGGCCGGGGGTGGCCTGCCAGATGCCGGACTTGATCTTGCCGTCGCGCGACTCGTCCATGGCCCAGGTGGAGAATTCCGGACTGCCGGAAATCAGCCGCTCGGGGGCGGGCAGGGCGTGGGTGGGCTCGAAGGTGGGGTTGTGGTCGATGGTTTTGATGAGGCTCATGACAGGCTCCTGAGGGGGAAGGATCGCTGCCATTAGACCCGCCCGCCGCACGCGGGATCTGCCGTCCGCTGCCGGACAGCAGGAAATTCTGCCGTATTACCCCCTCTGCGCCCAAGATCCTGCGGTCAGATCTTCGCCCGGCTGCCTTCGAGGATGAGACCGGCGATCTTGCTGGCGGCGGGCGTCAGCGTGCTGCCGCTGCGGCGGATGAGGCCGTAGGGTTCCACCTCGATGCCCAGTTCCACGGGCAGCACGCCGTAAACGGTGCCTTCGTCCTGCGCAAAGGCGTCGGCGACGGCCTTGGCGACAGGCGCGATGGAATCGCTGCCGCGGATGATGGCGAGCGTCAGCAGGAAGGAGGCGGTGGAGAGCTGCTGGCGCGGCGGGGGAAGCCCAAGGCTGCTCAGGCGGCGGATGACGGCGCGGCCCAGCACGCTGTCGGGGCTTGGCATCACCCAGTCATGCCGGATGATGTCTTCGAGGGCCGCATTGCCCGACTGCAGAAGCGGATGGTCATGGCGGACCATCAGGCTGACAGGTTCCGGCTCCATCACCTCCATCTCCACCAGCGTGGGATCGCTGATGCCGACGAGGCGCCCCACGGCAAAGTCGATCCGGCCGGCCATCAGCGCCTTGCACAGATTGTCGGACGTATCGACGATCACTTCGATCAGCAGGCCTGGATTGAGCTCCCGCGCCCTCTGGACGGCCGGCAGCACGTGCTCGATGGACGGAGCCGTCACCGAGCCGATGCGCACCTCGCCCTTGCTGCCTTCGGCCAGTTCCTCGATCTCCCGCCCCGCATCATCCAACTCCTGCAGGATGCGGGCGGCACGGCGGGCCAGCGCCTGTCCGCTGCTGGTCAGCGAAAGGCCGCGCCCCTCGCGCTGGTGCACCGGCTGGCCGATGATGCGCTCCACGTCCGCAAGCAGCCGGGAGGCGGCGGGCTGCGTCATCCCCAGAAGTGTTGCGGCGACGCTGACCTGCGGCCGCTCGCCCAAAGTGGCCATCAGCCGAAGATGTGAGAGTTTCAGGCCGCGCTGGTGCAGGCTGCTGGTGCGGAAGGAGTCATTCATATCTGATTTGCTATGTTTGATGGATATAATCGAATTTGACAGTTATGTTTGGCCGGTGCAAGCCTTCCCGCGGTGAATGGACCCCAAGCTGCGGAGAAGCGGCGGGGCCAAAGACCATTTGACGCCCTATGCGCTTAGGGCGGGGGAGGAAACTGATATGAAACTGACGAAACGCGCCTTCATGGCGCTGACCCTTGCTGGCACCCTGCTTGCTGCTCCGGCCATGATGACGTCCAGCGTCTTCGCACAGGACAAGGGGTCCATTGGTATTTCCATGCCGACCAAATCGTCCGCCCGCTGGATTTCCGACGGCAACTCGATGGTTGAGCAGTTCCAGAAGGCCGGTTTCCGCACCGATCTTCAGTATGCCGAGGATGACATCCCGAACCAGCTGGCGCAGATCGAGAACATGATCACCAAGGGTGTGAATGTGCTCGTGATTGCCGCCATCGACGGCACCACCCTGTCGAACGCGCTGGAAAACGCCAATGCGGCCGGCATCAAGGTGATCGCCTATGACCGCCTGATCCGCGACAGCGGCAACGTCGACTATTACGCCACCTTCGACAACTTCAAGGTCGGCGTGCAGCAGGCGGAAAGCCTGGTGAAGGGCCTGAAGGAGCGTTTCCCGGATGCGAAGCCGTGGAACGTGGAACTGTTCGGCGGCTCGCCGGACGATAACAACGCCTACTTCTTCTACAACGGCGCCATGTCGGTTCTGCAGCCGCTGATCGATTCCGGTGAAGTTGCCGTTCCGTCCGGCCAGATGGGCATGGATGTTGTCGGTACCCTGCGCTGGGATGGTGCCGTGGCTCAGGCCCGCATGGATAACCTGCTCTCCGCCAACTATGGCAGCCGCCAGGTGAACGGCGTGCTGTCCCCCTATGACGGCCTGTCCATCGGCATCCTGTCCTCGCTCAAGGGCGTGGGCTACGGTTCCGGCGACCTGAAGATGCCGATCGTTACCGGTCAGGACGCTGAGGTTCCCTCGGTGAAGTCGATGATTGCCGGTGAGCAGTATTCCACGGTGTTCAAGGACACCCGCGAACTGGCCCGTGTCACCGTTGGCATGGCCGAAGCCCTGCTGGGCGGTTCCGAGCCGGAAATCAACGACACCACGACCTATGACAATGGCGTCAAGGTGGTGCCGTCCTACCTGCTCGAGCCGGTCTCGGTCGATGCCAGCAACTATGAAGAGATCCTCGTCGGCTCCGGCTACTACACCGCCGATCAGCTGAAGTGATCTGACATCCGCATGCAGGGCCCGCTCCGCTGAGACCGGGGCGGGCCTCCTGCATCCTGCAAGGTTCCCCCTGCAAGGCTCCTCTGAGAGGTTCGATGGCAACCCTTCTGGAAATGCGCGGCATCTCCAAGGTCTTCCCCGGCGTCAAGGCGCTTGACCGGGTGAATCTGACCGTGGAAGAGGGCGAAATTCACGCCATATGCGGCGAAAACGGCGCGGGCAAGAGCACTTTGATGAAGGTGCTGTCCGGCGTCTATGGCTACGGCTCCTATGAGGGCGATATCATCTATGCCGGCGAAACGCTGCAGATGCGCTCCATCAAGGACAGCGAAGCCAAGGGCATCATTATCATTCACCAGGAGCTGGCGCTGGTGCCGCTCCTGTCCATCGCCGAGAACCTGTTTCTCGGCAACGAGGTGGCCACCAACGGCGTGATCAACTGGCCGCAGACCTTCTCGCGCACGGCTGAATATCTGAAGAAGGTGGGCCTCAGCGAATCTCCGGCCACCAAGGTGGAGAAGCTGGGTGTCGGCAAGCAGCAGCTCGTCGAAATCGCCAAGGCACTGGCCAAGGACGTGCGGCTGCTCATCCTGGATGAGCCGACGGCGGCATTGCAGGAGAACGACAGCCAGAAGCTGCTCGACCTGATGCTGGAGTTGAAGGCGCAAGGGGTGACCTCCATCCTGATCTCGCACAAGCTCAACGAGATTTCCCGCGTTGCCGACCGCATCACCATCCTGCGCGACGGCACGACCGTGTCCACGATCGACCGGGCGGATATCTCGGAAGAGCGGATCATCCGCGACATGGTGGGCCGCGACATGGCGCACCGCTATCCGGACCGGGAGCACAAGCCCGGCGAGATGCTGATGGAAGTGTCGGGCTGGAACGTCTGGCACCCGGAAGTGCGCGAGCGTCAGGTCATTTCGGATGCCGCCTTCACCGTCCGTCAGGGCGAGATCGTCGGCATTGCCGGTCTGATGGGCTCGGGCCGCACGGAACTGGCGATGAGCATCTTCGGCAAGGCCTATGGCCGCAACATCTCCGGCTCTGTCCGCATGCGCGGCAAGGAGGTGGATACCTCGACCGTGTCGAAGGCCGTGGACGCGGGGCTCGCCTATGTGACGGAAGACCGCAAGGAACTTGGGCTGATCCTGGACGAGCCGATCGTGCGCAACATCAGCCTCGCCAATCTGGCAGGCATTGCCACCAAGGGCGTTCTGGACAAGCACCGCGAGAAGAAGGTCGCGGAAGAATACCGCCGCGCCATGTCCATCCGCACCCCGGGCGTACACCAGAAGGCGGTGAATCTTTCGGGCGGAAACCAGCAGAAGGTGGTGCTGTCGAAGTGGCTCTTCACCGATCCGCAGGTGCTCATCCTGGATGAGCCGACGCGCGGCATCGACGTGGGCGCCAAGTTCGAAATCTACACGATCATGAACGAGCTGGTCGCGCAAGGACGCGGGGTCGTCATGATCTCGTCGGAGATGCCGGAACTTCTGGGCATGTGCGACCGCATTTATGTGATGAACGAGGGACGGATCGTCGGCGAGCTCGGCAAGGCGGAAGCCAGCCAGGAGCGGATCATGGCCATGATCCTCAAGACAGTGAACAAGGAAAAGGTGGCGTGATGGCGGGGCAAACGGCATCTGAACGCAAGGATCTGAGCACGCTTCTGGGCGGACATCTCAGGGAAAACGGCATGCTGATGGCGCTGGTTGCCATCGTTGCCTTCTTCACCATCGTGCTGCAGCTCCGGGATCAGCCGGTCAACTTCCTGCAGCCGCAGATCATCACCAACGTGTTCCTGCAGAACGGGCATATCATCGTTCTGGCGCTGGGCATGCTGCTGGTCATCGTTGCCGGACACATCGACCTGTCGGTCGGCTCGGTCGCAGCCTTCACCGGTGCCATCGCGGCCTGGCTGACGGTGCAGCAGGGGCTGCCCTATTACGCGGTCATTCCGCTGACGCTGATCGTCGGCGGCATCATCGGCGCCATGCAGGGCTACTGGATCGCCTTCTGGCGCATTCCCTCCTTCATCGTGACGCTGGCCGGGATGATGGTGTTCCGCGGTGCCACCATGTGGATGCTGGGCGGACAGAACATCGGTCCCTTCCCGCGGGAATTCCAGGCCATGTCCAATGGCTTCATCCCGGATCTCCTGGGCATCGGCCGTCCGCATGGGCTGACGCTGCTGATCATTGCCGTTGCCATTCTGGCTGTGTTCCTCTTCGGCCTGCGGGGCCGGGCACGCGAGAAGCAGTTCAGTGTGGTGCAGGAGCCGATGGCCTTCTTCGTGGGCCGCAATGTGCTGATCGCGCTGGCGCTGGCTTTCGTCGGCTATCAGCTCTCCTCGTTCCGGGGGCTGCCGAATGTGCTGGTGGTGGTGACGCTGCTCACCGTGCTCTACGCCTTCCTGACGGAAAACACATCGCTCGGCCGGCGCATCTATGCGGTGGGCGGCAACGAGAAGGCCGCCAAGCTTTCCGGCATCAAGACAGAGCGGCTGGTGTTCTTCTGCTTCGTCAACATGGGCGTGCTGGCCGCGCTCGCCGGCATGATGGTGACCGCCCGCCTCAACTCGGCAACGCCCAAGGCAGGCACGGGCTTCGAGCTGGTGGCCATCGCCTCGGTCTTCATCGGCGGGGCGTCCATGACGGGCGGCTCCGGCAAGATCATGGGCGTGGTCATCGGCGCGCTCTTCATGGGCGTGATGAACATGGGCATGTCGATCATGAGCATCGGCATCGACTATCAGCAGATGATCATCGGCCTCGTCCTCCTCGCCGCCGTCATCTTCGACGTCTACAGCAAGAACAAGTGAGGCTTTCATGCTGATTTCCCAGCTCCGCAATCCGGATGGCTCCATCTCTGTCGTGGTTCGTGATGGAGACAAGGCCGCAATCCTGCGCGGCACGGCCAGCACCTATGAACTGGCCATGGCGGCCGCTTCCAGCGGACGCGGCCTCAAGGCAGTCATCGAAGAGCGCGGCCTTGGCGAGGACGTCGATCTGGCGCAGGCCGCCGTCGAAGGCCGCCTGATGCTGCCGATCACCCATCCGGACCCGGCGCATCTGCACCTGACCGGCACGGGCCTCACCCATCTGGGTTCGGCTTCGGCCCGCGATGCCATGCATGCCAAGCTCGAAGGCGCCGAGACGCTGACCGATTCCATGAAGATGTTCCGCATGGGGCTTGAAGGCGGCCGCCCGGAAAGCGGCGCTGTGGGCGCGCAGCCGGAGTGGTTCTACAAGGGCAACGGCTTTGCCGCCGTTGCCAGCGGTGAGCCGCTGGAAGCGCCCGGCTTTGCCGAGGACGGCGGCGAGGAGCCGGAGCTTGCCGGCATCTATGTGATCGCCCCCGATGGTACGCCCTGCCGCGTTGGCTGGGCGGTGGCCAATGAGTTCTCCGACCATGTGACCGAGCGGGTGAACTATCTTTGGCTTGCCCATTCCAAGCTGCGCCATGCCTCCTTCGGCCCGGAAATCCTGGTGGGTGACATGCCCGCCGATGTGCGCGGCACGTCCCGCATCCTCCGTGACGGCAAGGTGCTGTGGGAAAAGCCGTTCCTGTCGGGCGAAGCCAACATGTCCCATACGCTCGCCAATCTGGAGCACCACCACTTCAAGTACGGCCTGTTCCGCCAGCCGGGCGATGTGCATGTGCACATGTTCGGCACGGCGACCCTGTCCTTCGCCGATGGTGTGCGCACGCAGGCAGGTGATGTTTTCGAGATCGAGGCAGAAGGCTTCGGTCTGCCGCTCGCCAATCCCCTGGTCTTCGCGCCCAAAGAAACCGGCGCCCTGACTGTCAAAGCACTGTGAGACCGAGATGACCTTCAAACCCGCTCCCTGGCCCCGCAAGCTCCGTTCGCAGGAATGGTTCGGCGGCACGTCGCGCGATGCCATCTATCATCGCGGCTGGATGAAGAACCAGGGTTTCCCGCATGATCTGTTTGATGGCCGTCCGGTCATCGGCATCCTCAACACATGGTCCGAACTGACCCCCTGCAACGCCCATCTCAATGATCTGGCGCAGCGGGTGAAGAACGGCATCTACGAGGCAGGCGGCTTCCCGGTGGAAGTGCCGGTGTTCTCCGCCAGTGAAAGCGCCTTCCGCCCGACCGCGATGATGTTCCGCAACCTTGCGGCCATGGCGGTGGAAGAGGCGATGCGCGGTCAGCCGATGGATGGCTGCGTGCTGATGGTGGGCTGCGACAAGACCACGCCCAGCCTGCTGATGGCCGCTGCCTCCACCAACCTGCCGTCGATCGTCGTCACCGGCGGCCCGATGCTCAACGGTTATTACCGCAATGAGCGCGTCGGCTCCGGCACGCATCTGTGGAAGTTCTCCGAAGCGGTGAAGGCGGGCGAGATGACCGCTGCCGAATTCGCCGAGGCTGAAGCCTCCATGTCGCGCAGCCCCGGCTCTTGCAACACCATGGGCACCGCCTCCACCATGGCCAGCATGGCCGAAGCTCTCGGCATGGCCCTGTCCGGCAATGCCGCCATTCCGGCAGTGGACAGCCGCCGCCGCGTGATGGCGCAGATGACCGGCCGCCGCATCGTGCAGATGGTGAAGGACGACCTGAAGCCTTCCGACGTGATGACCAAGCAGGCTTTCGAGAACGCCATCCGCACCAATGCGGCCATCGGCGGCTCGACCAATGCAGTGATCCACCTGCTGGCAATCGCCGGCCGTGTCGGCATCGACCTGTCGCTGGACGACTGGGACCGCTGTGGCCGTGACATCCCGACGATCGTCAACCTGATGCCCTCCGGCAAGTATCTGATGGAAGAATTCTTCTATGCAGGCGGCCTGCCGGTGGTGATCAAGCGCCTTGGCGAAGCGGGGCTGCTGCACAAGGATGCGCTGACCGTTTCGGGCGAAAGCATGTGGGATCAGGTCAAGGACGTTGTGAACCACAACGAGGACGTGATCCTGCCCGCCGACAAGGCGCTGACCCAGTCGGGCGGCATCGTCGTTCTGCGCGGCAATCTGGCGCCGAAGGGCGCGGTGCTGAAGCCGTCCGCCGCCACCCCGTCGCTGATGAAGCACCGTGGCCGGGCTGTGGTCTTCGAGGACATCGACGACTACAAGGCCAAGATCAACGACGAGGCGCTCGACATTGACGAGACCTGCGTGATGGTGCTGAAGAACTGCGGCCCGCGCGGCTATCCCGGCATGGCCGAGGTGGGCAACATGGGCCTGCCGCCGAAGGTGC
This sequence comes from Pannonibacter sp. CBAS1226, assembly GCF_055685825.1. Taxonomy (NCBI): domain Bacteria; kingdom Pseudomonadati; phylum Pseudomonadota; class Alphaproteobacteria; order Hyphomicrobiales; family Stappiaceae; genus Pannonibacter; species Pannonibacter sp. CBAS1226. The sequence continues at coordinate 66,846 of NZ_JBVOUO010000013.1, forward strand.
TGCGCAAGGGCATCACCGACATGGTGCGCATCTCCGACGCCCGCATGTCCGGCACCGCCTTCGGCACCGTGCTGCTGCACACCTCGCCGGAAGCTGCCGTCGGCGGCCCTCTGGCCGTGGTGCAGGATGGTGACTTCATTGAGCTGGACGTGGAAGCCCGCCGCATTCATCTCGACATTCCGCAGGACGAGCTGGACCGCCGCCTTGCCGCCTGGACGCCGCGCATCACGCCGCCGGACAGCGGCTATGCCATGCTGCACCACAAGCATGTCACGGGCGCCGACACCGGGGCGGACCTTGACTTCCTCAAGGGCTGCCGCGGCGCCCCGGTGGGCAGGGACTCGCACTGATGTCCGCAAGCCTTCCCGTTGCGCTGGTGGGCATCGGCAAGATCGCCGTTGACCAGCATGTGCCCGCCCTGGCCGCCAGTTCCGACTGGCGGCTTGAGGCAACCGTTTCCCGTCAGGGGCAGGTGGACGGCGTGCCGTCCTACCGCGATTTCGCGCAGATGCTGGCGGAGAGGCCCGACATTTCCGTGATTTCCCTGTGCCTGCCGCCGGTGCCGCGCTTCACCTATGCGCAAGCGGCGCTGAAGGCCGGCCGTCACGTGATGCTGGAAAAGCCGCCGGGAGCCACGCTTGCCGAAGTGCATGCGCTGGAAGCTCTGGCGGCCGAACGGGGGCTGACGCTGTTTGCCACCTGGCACAGCCGCATGGCCAATGCCGTGGAGCCGGCGCGCCAGTGGCTCTCCACCCGCAAGGTCACCCGCGCCCACATCACCTGGCGCGAGGATGTGCGCAAGTGGCATCCCGGTCAGGACTGGGTGTTCGAGCCGGGTGGCATGGGTGTGTTCGATCCGGGCATCAATGCCCTGTCGATCCTGACCGCCATTCTGCCCATGCCGGTTCATCTCGTCAGTGCCGAACTCACCTTCCCGGAAAACCGCCAGACGCCGATTGCGGCGGATCTGACGTTTTCCGGCAATGTCTCGGCGGACTTCGACTGGCGGCAGGAAGGCCCGCAGACCTGGGATATCGAGGTCGAGACGGACGCCGGATCGCTGGTTCTGCGCAAGGGCGGGGCGGAGATGGAAACCTCGGACGGTGAACGGATTGAAGGTCCGGACCGTGAATATCCGCGCCTCTATGCCCATATGGCAGACTTGGTGCGTGGCGGAAGACGGGATGTGGACTTGACGCCCATGGTCCATGTGTCCGATGCCATGACCCTTGGACGGCGGCTTGTGACCGAGCCGTTCCACTTCTAATCAAAGAGAGAGATCATGCTGACCGGAAAGCACCTGATCGCCGGAGCCTGGGTTGCAGGTTCTGAAGTCTTTTCCTCCTCGCCCGTCACGGGCGAGCCCCGCCAGTTCGCCGCTGGCGGCCCGGCGGAGGTGGATGCAGCGGTGAAGGCCGCCGAAGCAGCTTTTGCCGCCTATGCCGCAACCTCGCGTGAGGAGCGCGCCGTCTTCCTGGAGCGCATCGCCACGGAAATCGAGGCACGCGGCGCGGAGATCACCGAAGTTGCGACCGCCGAAACCGCGCTGCCCACCGCCCGCCTTGAGGGCGAGCGCGGCCGCACCACCGGCCAGCTGCGCCTGTTTGCCGCCCATATCCGCAAGGGCGAATATCTGGACGTGCGCAAGGACGCGGCCCTGCCGGACCGCGCACCGCTGCCGCGCCCGGAAATCCGCCTGATCCAGCGCCCCATCGGCCCGGTGGCCGTGTTCGGTGCCTCCAACTTCCCGCTGGCCTTCTCCACGGCCGGTGGCGACACCGCCAGCGCGCTGGCCGCCGGCTGCCCGGTGGTGGTCAAGGGCCATCCGGCTCACCCCGGCACGGGCGAGCTGGTGGCGCAGGCGATTGATGCGGCGATCAAGGCCTGCGGCATGCCGGCCGGCGTGTTCTCGCTGGTGCAGGGGCCCTCGCGGGAACTGGGCGAGGCGCTGGTGCGCCATCCGCTGATCAAGGCTGTCGGCTTCACCGGTTCGCTGGGCGGCGGGCGTGCGCTGTTCGACCTGTGCGCCGCGCGCCCCGAGCCGATCCCCTTCTTCGGCGAGCTGGGCAGCGTCAACCCGGTCTTCGTTCTGCCCGCAGCCCATGCGGCACGCGGCGAGGCGATCGCCAAGGGCTGGGCCGGAAGCCTGACCATGGGCGTCGGCCAGTTCTGCACCAACCCCGGCCTTGTGCTGGTCATGGACGGGGCAGGGGCGGATGCCTTCATCGCCACGGCGGAAGCAGCCCTCAAGGACGTCGCACCGCAGACCATGCTGACGGACGGCATCGCGTCGGCCTTTGCCGCTGGCGCTGAAAAGATCGCCGCCACGGGCGCTGCCAAGGCGCGTCTCACCGGTTCCTGTCCGGCCCGTCAGGCCGCACCGCACCTGTTCGAGACGACCGGCGCGCAGCTTCTCGCCAATCCGGCACTGACGCATGAAGTCTTTGGCCCGCTCGGCATCATCGTGCGCGTCAAGGACAAGGAAGAGCTTGCCCGCATCGCGGAAAGCTTCGAGGGCCAGCTGACCGTGACCCTGCAGATGGATGATGGCGACGTGGAACTCGCCGCCAGCCTGATGCCGGTGCTGGAGCGCAAGGCAGGCCGCATTCTGGCCAACGGCTTTCCGACAGGTGTGGAAGTCTGCGATGCCATGGTTCACGGTGGCCCCTATCCGGCCTCGACCAACTTCGGCGCCACCTCGGTCGGCACCATGGCCATCCGCCGCTGGCTCCGCCCCGTCAGCTACCAGAACCTCCCCGAAGCCCTGTTGCCCGCAGACCTGCGCTGATCCGGCAAGAGGTTCCCTGAATCACCTGGCCCCCGGCGAGCAATTGCCGGGGGCTTTTGTTTGAGCGGCTTCTTCCCGCCTTCCATTGTTTTTCGTCATGCCATGGCTTGACCATGGCATCCATCCCCTGACCTGCCGGGTTGGAAAAAGTGTAAGTGAGTACAATTAGTTAATCTTACGTCACGCCGTCTGGAGAGGGTGCGGCGTGGATGCCATGATCAAGTCATGGCATGACGAAGATGGTGGGGCTGGTGCGCTTTTCTCAGGCTTGGTTCTCATCCCTCATGCAGCGGATTTTGGCTTTGTGGAGCAGGTGATGGTGCCGGGGAAGAGCGTGCCGGTCTTCCTCAAACTCTCATTTCTCCGTCATGCCATGGCTTGACCATGGCATCCATTCCCTGACTTGCCGGGTCGGAAAAGTGTAAGTGAGTACAATGAGTTAATCTTACGTCGTGCCGTTTGGAGAGGGCGTGGCGTGGATGCCATGGTCGAGCCATGGCATGACGAAAACGGTGGGGCTGATGCGCTTTTCTCAGGCTTGGTTCTCATCCCTCATGCAGCGGATTTTGGCTTTCTGGAGCAGGTGATGGTGCCGGGGAAGAGCGTGCCGATCTTCCTCAAACTCTCATTTCTCCGTCATGCCATGGCTTGACCATGGCATCCATTCCCTGATTTGCCGGATCTGGGAAAGTGCAAGTAAGTACAGTGAGTTCAGCTTGCGCCGTGCCGTTTGGAGAGGGTGTGGCGTGGATGCCATGGTCGAGCCATGGCATGACGAAGGAGGAGGGGCTGGTGCGCTTTTCTCAGGCTTGGTTCTCATCCCTCATGCAGCGGATTTTGGCTTTCTGGAGCAGGTGATGGTGCCGGGACAGAGCGTGCCGGTCTTCCTCAAACTCTCCTTTTTCCGTCATGCCATGGCTTGTCCATGGCATCCATTCCCTGACTTGCTGGGTCGGTAAAAGTGTAATTGAATACAATGAGTTAAGGTTACATGGTGTGGTTTGGAGAGGGTGTGGCGTGGATGCCATGGTCGAGCCATGGCATGACGAAGACGGTGGGGCTGATGTGCTTTTCTCAGGCTTGGTTCTCATCCCTCATGCAGCGGATTTTGGCTTTCTGGAGCAGGTGATGGTGCCGGGGAAGAGCGTGCCGGTCTTCCTCAAATCCTCATTTCTCCGTCATGCCATGGCTTGACCATGGCATCCATTCCCTGACCTGCCGGATCTGGGAAAGTGTAAGTGAGTACAATGAGTTAATCTTACGTCACGCCGTCTGGAGCGGTCACGGCGTGGATGCCATGGTCGAGCCATGGCATGACGAAGGAGGAAAGGTTCCCCCTTCATCACCCCTCATGCCGTCGGCGGATGGTGGCCGGGCGGCCGGGGAGGGTGAGGCGAGTGGTGTTGCGGGGGCGCTCGGCCACGACCTTGCCTTTGGAGATGACCGCCAGCCGGTCCGGCCGCAGGCGCAGGGCTTCCACCGGGTTGCCTGCATCCAGCACCACCAGCGACGCCTTGCAGCCGGGCGCAAGGCCATAGCCTTCCAGATTGAGGATCTTCGCGTTGTCTTCCGTCACCATGCGGAAGCAGCGGGCCATCTCTGCCGGGTGGGTCATCTGCGCCACATGCAGGCCCATGAAGGCCACGTCCAGCATGTCGGCCGTGCCGAGAGAATACCACGGATCAAGCACGCAATCCTGACCCCAGCCTACGGTGATGCCGTGGGCCTGCATCTCCTTCACCCGCGTCAGGCCGCGCCGCTTGGGGTAGGTGTCGTGGCGGCCCTGCAGGGTGATGTTGATCAGCGGGTTGGGAATGGCCGCCATGCCGCTTTCCGCGATCAGCGGCAGCAGTTTGGAGACGTAGTAATTGTCCATGGAATGCATGGAGGTGAGATGGCTTCCGGCCGCCCGCCCGCCAAGGCCATGGCGCGTCACTTCGGCGGCCAGCGTTTCCACGTGGCGGCTCATCGGATCGTCGGTTTCGTCACAGTGCAGGTCCAGCATCAGCCCGCGTTCGGCGGCGATGCGGGCGAGATCCTTTACCGACGCCATACCGTCTTCCATGGTGCGCTCGAAATGCGGGATGCCGCCGACCACATCGACGCCCATGTCCAGCGCCCGCAGCACATTTTCGCGGCCCGTCTTCGTGCGGTAGAGCCCGTCCTGCGGGAAGGCAACGAGCTGCAGGTCGAGATAAGGCGAGACGATGCGCTTGACCTCCAGCATGGCTTCCACGCCGCGCAGGTGGTCCGGTGTCGTGTCCACATGGGTGCGGATGGCAAGAAGGCCCATGGAAACGGCCCAGTCGCAATAGGTGAGGGCGCGGGAGACCATGTCCTCGACGCTGGCGATCTCGCGCAGTTCGCCCCACAGCGAGATGCCCTCCAGCAGCGTGCCGGAAGCATTCACCCGGGGCAGGCCGTAGGACAGCGTTGCATCCATGTGGAAATGCGGGTCAACGAAGGGCGGGGAGACGAGATCGCCCGTGGCGTCGATCACGCGGGCCGCATTGGCAAAAGCTGCGTCATCGAGATGGCCCACTTCGGCGATGCGCTCGCCCGTGATGGCGATGTCGGCAATGGTGCCATCGGGCAGGGTGCCGCCCTTGATGATGAGGTCGAACATCAGCGTTCCCCCTTGTTGAAGGGCTGCATCAGCGCGGCTGGCACTTCGGCCCGCCGGGACATGAGGATGAGCGCCAGAATGGACAGGATGAAGGGCAGCATCAGGAACACCTGATAGGGCACGATGGCGCCGAAGCCCGTTTGTTGCAGGCGCACCTGCAGCGCATCGAAGGCGGCAAAGAGAATGGCGCCCAGCACCGCCTTGCCCGGCTTCCACGCGCCGAAGACGACGAGGGCGATGCAGATCCAGCCGCGCCCGTTGATCATCTCGAAGAAGAAGGACGAGAAGGCCGAGAGCGTCAGGAACGAGCCGCCGACTGCCATCAGGCCCGAGCCGAAGATGACTGCGCCCATGCGCAGGGCCGTGACCGAAAGCCCCTGAGCCTCCACGGCAGCAGGGTTCTCGCCCGCAGCGCGCACCGCAAGGCCGAGCGGCGTGCGGTAGAGCACGAGTGCGATGATCAGCGCCGTCAGGAAGGCGGCATAGGTGAGGGCGGTCTGGCTGAACAGCGCCTCGCCCACCAGCGGCAGGCTGGACAGGCCCGGAATGGGCAGCGGCTGGAAAGGGGTAATCTTTGGCGGACTTGTGACTTCCGGCAGCAGCAGGCGGTAGGCGAAATAGCTGGAGGACGTGGCCAGCATGGTGACGCCAAGGCCCACCACATGCTGCGACAGGCCGAAGGGCACGGTCAGCACCGCATGGATGAAGCCGAAGGCCATGCCGGCCAGCATGGCCGCCGCAACGCCCCACCACAGCGGCGCGCCCATGTAGACGGCCACCCAGCCGGTGAAGGCGCCGATGACCATGATGCCTTCGATGCCGAGGTTGAGGACGCCCGCCCGCTCGCAGATGAGTTCGCCCATGGTGGCGAAGATCAGGGGCGAGGCGATGCGGATGGCTGCAGCCCAGAGGCTGGCGGAGAGCAGGATGTCCAGAAGCTCGTTCATCCGCGCCTCACCCGGTAGCGTGTCAGAAGGATGGCCAGCACCATGAAGAGCAGCGCGATGGCCAGCAGCATGTCGGCGATGTAGGACGGCACGCTGGCGGCGCGGCTCATGCTGTTGGCGCCAACGAATATGCCCGCCACGAAGATGGCCGAAGGCACGACGGCGAGCGGGTGCAGCAGGGCCAGCATGGCAACGACGATGCCCGTGTAGCCGAAGTTGGCCGACAGATCGAGGCTGAGGTGGCCCTTGAGGCCGGAGACCTCGCTGAAACCGGCCATGGCGGCAAGCCCGCCGGAGAGCAGCGCGGTCTTCACCAGCACCATGTTGACCGGAATGCCGGCAAAGCGTGCGGCCTTCTGGTTGAGGCCGGTGGCGCGGATCTCGTAGCCAAGGGTGGTGCGGGTCTGGATGACCCAGACCGCAACGGCGGACATCAGCGCCAGCGCAAAGCCCCAGTGCAGGCGCAGGCCGTCGATGATGCGCGGCAGGCGGGCATCCTTGGCCAGCGCCGCCGACTTCGGCCAGCCCATGCCCGCCGGATCCTTCATCGGGCCTTCCAGCAGGTAGGAGACGAAGAGCAGCATGATGAAGTTGACGAGCAAGGTCGTCACCACTTCATCGACGCCGAAGCGGGTTTTCAGCAGCACCGGCGGCAGCAGCATGGCGGCACCTGCCAGCATCGCAGCACCGGCCATGAGCGCCAGCAGCGGCAGTTGCGGCAGGCCGGTGACATGGGCGCCAATCAGCGCCGCAACGATAGCCCCGGCATAAAGCTGGGCTTCGGCACCAATGTTCCACAGCCGCGCCCGGAAGGCGACGGCAACGGCAAGGCCGGTGAAGATGAGCGGCGTTGCCCGGTTGAGGGTTTCCAGCAGAGCGAACTTGCTGCCTGCGGCGCCCTTGACGATGAGCCCCAGCGTCTGGAACGGGTCTGCCCCGGCAATCAGCGCCAGCAGCGATCCCGCCACCACGGTGAGCCCCAGCGCAAGGGCCGGAAGCCCCGCACGGCGCAGCAGGCTGGGGTTGGCGACCGGCTCAAGCCGCATGATCAAATCCTTGTCCGGTCATCCAGAGACCAAGCTGTTCCGTGGTGAGGCTGCCGCGGGCAAAACCCGGCGAAAGGCGGCCCTCGTAGACCACGTGAATGACATCCGAAAGCCGCTGCACCTCGTCCAGATCTTCCGAGATCAGCAGCACGGCTGCCCCTGCATCGCGGGCGGCGATCAAGCGCGAATGCACGAAGGTGATGGCGCCGATATCGAGCCCGCGCACCGGCTGGTTGGCGAGGATCACATGCGGGCCCGGCTCCAGCACGCGGCCGAGGATCAGCTTCTGCATGTTGCCGCCGGACAGCAGGCGGATGCGGGTGTCCGGCCCCGGGCAGCGGATGTCATAGGTGTCGATGATGTGCTGCGTGAAATATTCGGCGGCCGCCCGGTTCATCCATCCGGCGCGGGAGAAGGGGCGCTGGTGGTAGGTTTCCAGAATGGCGTTCTCGGTCAGGCTGAAATCGGCGATGGTGCCGGTCTTGTGCCGGTCTTCCGGAATGCGGGCGATGCCGGCGCGTACGGCCGCTTCCGGTGTCCAGCGCAGAGGCACGGTGCCTTCCACGTGAATATGGCCCTGATCCGGACTGGCGAGCCCGGCGACGAGATCAGAGAGCGCAGCCTGGCCATTGCCGGATACCCCGGCCAGCCCGGTGATCTGGCCGGCCTTCAGCTCCAGCGTCACCCGCTTGAGGCCCGGCGCGCCCTCCCGGTCGGGCGTCGACACATTGCGCAGGGCGAAGATGGTGCGGCCCGGCTTGGCGGTGGAGGGCGCCAGTTCCGGCACATCGCCGCCGACCATCAGCGCGGCCAGCTCACGGGCGGAGGTTGCGGAGGTGCCGCGTTCGGCCACCACCTTGCCATGGCGCAGCACCACGCAGCGGTCCGCCACCGCCATCACCTCATGCAGCTTGTGGCTGATGAAGACGATGGACAGGCCGATCGCCACGGCGCGCTTCAGCGTCGCAAACAGGGCATCGGTTTCCTGCGGTGTCAGGACGGCGGTGGGCTCATCGAGAATGAGAATGCGGGCATTGCGGTAGAGCGCCTTCAGGATCTCCACCCGCTGCTTTTCACCCACCGACAGGCTTGAGACGCGGGCATCCGGATCGACCTTGAGGCCGAAGTCCTCGGAAAGGGCGCGGATGCGCTGGCGGGCGGCACCAAGGCCGAGCGACAGGCGGAACAAAGGCACCGTGCCCAGCACGATGTTTTCCGCAACGCTCAGGTGCTCGGCCAGTGTGAAGTGCTGATGCACCATGCCGACGCCAGCAGCGAGCGCGGCGCGCGGGCGGCCCGGCGGCAGCTCCTTGCCGAAAACTTCAACTATTCCCTCATCGGCGGTGTAATGGCCGAAGAGGATGTTCATCAGCGTGGTCTTGCCAGCACCGTTTTCCCCGAGCAGGGCGACAATCTCGCCCCGGTTCAGGGTCAGACTGATGCTGTCATTGGCGGTGAGGGCCCCAAAGCGCTTGGTGATGCCGTTGAGGCGCAGGACGGTCTCCTGCGCCTCCTTGTCAGAGATACTCACGAGGACTTGGGCTCGTCGTCATTGATGGTGACGGTGAAGCTGCCGTCCTTGATCGCAGCTTCCCGGGCCGTGACCAGATCCATCGCTGCGGCAGGAACCTTGCCCTCGAAGGTGCCGAGCGGGGCGAGCGAGCAGCCGCCTTCCTTCATGAAGGAATAGACGCCGTAGTCCTCCGCCTTGAAGCTGCCTGCGGCAACGGCCTCGATGGCCTTGTTCAGCGTCGGCTCGAAGTGCCACAGGGCTGAGGCCACCACGGTTTCCGGATAATCGGACTGGGTGTCGATGACGTTGCCGATAGCCAGCACGCCGCGCTCCTTGGCCGCATCCGATACGCCGAAACGCTCCGCATAGAGCAGGTCGGCGCCGCCGTCGATCATGGCGAAGGCGGTTTCCTTGGCCTTCGGGGGATCAAACCAGGAGCCGATGAAGCTGACCTGGAAGGTGGCATCCGGGCGGGTTTCCTTCACGCCGGCCATGAAGGCATTCATCAGGCGGTTGACTTCCGGAATGGGGAAGCCGCCGACCATGCCGATCTTGCCGGACTTGGTCATGGCACCGGCGATGATGCCGGAGAGATAAGACGCGTCCTGGATGTAGTTGTCGAAGACGGACAGGTTGGCAAGGCTTTCTTCCGGCTTGAAGGACGAGCCCATCAGGAAGGCGGTTTCCGGATAGTCGGCGGCCACTTCACGGGCTTCCTGCTCCACGCCGAAGATCTCGCCGACGATCAGCTGCACGCCGCCCTCGGCATATTCGCGCATGACGCGCGGATAGTCGGTGTTGCTGGTGTTTTCCGAGAATGTGTACTCGATGAGCCCTGCCTTCTTCGCTGCTTCCGCAGCGATATGAATGCGGCTCACCCACTGCTGCTCGACGGGAACCGTGTAGATCCCGGCAACCTTGAGAGGTGTTTGCGCAAAGGCAATCCGGGGCAGCAATGCGCTGCCTGCAAAGGCTGCGCCTGCGCCAAGAAGAAGGCCGCGGCGGCTGACGTCAAAACTGGATCTGCTCTTCATCTGGAGTTCCTTCTGTCGCTGTCCCTGCTTTTTGACCGGATGGTAAGGCGTTCAAAACTGTGCCTGCAAGATGAATATCGAGGCATGCCGTTTTGTACGTCACTTTCTTTTTGTCCTGCCGTTTTTCGTGAGCCGGATCATTATGCCAGCTTCGTAAGCGCCCTGCTGAAATTGCAGGCTATTGCCGTGCTTATGCCCTGCATAATCGGCCTCGCCAACAAAACTCAAGGCCCCGGAGGAATCCAGTTGGGGTTAGCAGGGCTGCAATCCGGTCTTTGCGAAAGTGCCCCCGCGAACAATGGTGCTGGCAGCTTATGCCCAGTCTTTGGATGCTGACGTGTCACGGCTTGAAATTGCCCGGACGCCGCCGCGGGAGCGGATGAGCGCTATGCGATGTTTGCCATCCTGAGAATCAGGCCGGCCGCTGCGCAGCCGGCGAGAACCGTCACCGGGCCGAGCCTGAAGTGGAACACCGCAACAAGTGCGGCCAGCACCAGCGCCGCGGCAGGCAGGTTCAGCGTGGACCAGACGGGCACATCGATATTGAGACCGAAGGATGTGATTACCCGGACCTTGTCGAAAACAACATGCAGACCGAACCAGACAGCAAGATTCAAGATCACACCCACGACGGCGGCCGTGATTGCGGTCAGGGCCGCTGTCAGCACCTTGTTGCCGCGCAAGCGTTCGATGAAGGGGGCACCGAGGAAGATCCAGAGGAAGCAGGGCGTGAACGTCACCCAGGTTGTCAGGAGGCCACCCAGCGTTCCCGCCATCAGCGGCGGCAACCCGCTTATATCGCGGAAAGCTCCCATGAAACCCACGAACTGCGTGACCATGATCAGCGGGCCTGGCGTGGTCTCTGCCATGCCGAGCCCGTCCAGCATCTCACCGGGGGCGAGCCAGCCGTAGTTCTGCACTGCCTCCTGCGCGACATAGGCAAGGACCGCATAAGCGCCGCCGAAGGTCACCACGGCCATGACGCTGAAGAAACCCGCGATCTGTGAGAATACGTTGGCTGGACCGAACACGGCGAACAGCAGGGCGACTGGCACCAGCCAGAGCGCGAGGAACACTGCCGAGATGCGAAACGCCCAGCCTCGGTTGATCTGCGTGTGATCGGGTGACTCTTCGCCAAGCAGGGTTTCGGCGTCTGGAACCTGCACCTTGCCCACCTTCCCGTGTCCGCCTCCGTCCCGGAACGCGGGAATCCCCGCACGGGCCCCAAAGAACCCGGCGAGACCAGAGATCAGGATGATCAACGGGAATGGCACGGCGAAACCGAAGATGGCCAGGAAGGAGGCCGCGGCAATGGCGGCCATTGCGCCGTTTTTCAGGGCGCGCGAGCCGATGCGGATGACCGCCTGCACTACGATGGCCAGTACTGCGGCCTTGAGCCCGAAGAACAGCGCTTCGACTGGTCCGGCATTGCCATAAAGAGCATAGATCCAGCTGAGTGTCATGATCGCCACCACGCCGGGCAGAACGAACAGGACACCTGCGATGATGCCGCCCAGCGTGCGGTGCATGAGCCAGCCGATATAGACGGCCAGCTGCATAGCCTCGGGGCCGGGCAGCAGCATGCAGTAGTTGAGCGCATGGAGGAACCGCTTCTCGCCCAGCCAGCGCTGCTCTTCGACGAGGATCTGGTGCATGAGCGCGATCTGTCCGGCGGGACCGCCGAAGCTCAGGAGGCCGATGCGGGCCCAGATGAGGGTGGCCGCAGCCAGTGTGGGATATGTTCGGTTCTGCATCATTCGGCCTTCGGCTTGTTCGTGGGCCAGTTGTGGGTCTCGCCGGTTGCGTCCCGCGCCCAGCGGTAAAAGGCGTCATAGAGCAGCATTCCAGCTTCCAGTTGTTCCAGATCGTCGGAATACATCCGCGACAGGCCGAGCGAGGCCGCCAGCAGGCCAGCGGCTTCAGGAGCAAGGTCGAGGCGGGCGGTATCCGCGCCGCGCACGATGGTTGCCAGGTGGTCGAGGGCGGGAATGCTCAGGCCGAACTCGGCCAGAATCACGTCAAAGGTGCAAAGGTCTCCCCTGTGGCTCCAGAACACACCTTCGATGTCGAAGGGGGCGGCGTTGTAGTGCTCGGCTACGCCCTGCACCTCGGCGGGGGCCACGAACAGGATGATCGCATGGGGATCGAGAAAACGCCGGATCAGCCAGGGACACGCGATGCGGTCAATCTTGGGGCGCGAGCGCGTGACCCAGACGGTGCGGCCCTGTGCATCACGTGCGGGCAGCTTCGCCGGGTCGACGAGCGGCAGCCCGGCAGAACGCCAGGCATCGAACCCGCCCTCAAGATATTCCGAGGAGCATTTTTCGGCGCGCAGCCATGCCGCCGTCCCCTGGCTGCGCCGGTGACCGGCCTGACATATGGCGACGGATGGCTGCCCGCCGAGCCGCGGCGCGAGTGCAGCCAGCGCCTGATCGTTGATCCGGGTGGCTCCGGGGAGCAGCCGCGGATCGGCAGCGAAATCCTCCTCGGACCGCACATCGAGCAAGAGCGGTGCTCGAGGGGTTCCGATGAGGCGGGTGAGTTTGTCAAACGAAATGGCATTGGGCGCAGGCATGTGCGTTCCTCCGTCGCCGGGGTTGTACTGGAACGCGATCTTCGGCTGGCGCCTCGTGGGGAGCTCGCAATCCCCATGGTTTTAGATACGAAGGACCGGGCCGCCACGTCAAGAACCCGATATGCGCCGACACCTGCATCCGCTGCTCCGGTCCATCCATGATCGCGTTTTGGCTCGGGCGCGAATCTGTGGAAACGGCCCAGATCCATTTCCCAGCGGCCCCCCGCTCTTTTCGAAGCCCGCTGGCATAAGACGCATGAGTCCACCACCGGCAGAGGCTTTTCCGCCTCGAAAAACGGGCATGGCGCTGTGCCAAAAAAACTCTTGAACCTCTAGCCGCTAGAGGTGCTAGCCCATGAGTCATGACCTGAAATGCCCGTTCGTTGGGCAAGGAGATGACCATGAGCAAGCATGAGGCGGCTTCTGTCTTTGAGTGGACCGTGACGGGCATGGACTGCGGGTCCTGCGCGGGCAAGATCAAGGGCGCGGTGGAGCGCCTGCCGGGGGTGAGCGCCGTCGAGGTGGCGCTGATGAGCGAGCGGCTGCGCCTGCAACTGGATGAAAGCCAGACAAGGCGGCAGACGGTGGAGAAGGCCGTCAGTGCCCTTGGCTTCGGCATCAGCCCCCGCGCCGGACAGGAGCAAGGCCAATCCGGCAAGGCCGCTGGCTGCTGCGGGCATGAGCATCACGGCCATGACCATGATGATGGCCATGGACATGGACACCATCACGATCATGCCCATGGAGATGCACATAGCCACAGTCACGGTCACGAAGACGAGAAGCCGCTGGCCGATGGCAGCCGCCGGGCGTGGCATCAGACGGGCAAGGGGCGGCTGGTCATCCTGACCGGCGGGCTGCTGGCTCTGGCCTGGGCCGCGCATTTCGTGTTGCCGCCGCAGGTTGGGGCCTGGGTCTTCACCGTGGCCTGCGTCATCGGCGTTGCGCCCGTCGCCCGGCGTGCCTTTGCCGCGCTGGCGGCCGGAATGCCCTTCACCATCGAGATGCTGATGACCATCGCCGCCGCCGGTGCGCTGGCGATCGGGGCGGCGGAAGAGGCGGCGCTGGTGGTGTTTCTCTTTGCCGTGGGCGAGGTGCTGGAAGGCGTTGCCGCCAACCGGGCGCGCGATGGCATCCGGGCTCTGGCACGGCTGGTGCCGAAAACCGCGCTTCTGGAAACGGACAGCGGAACGCGGCAGGTGGCGGCGGAAAGCCTTGCGCCGGGGCAGGTGGTGCTGGTGCGGCCGGGAGATCGCATTCCTGCCGATGGCGTCATCCGCTCGGGCATTTCCGGCATCGATGAAAGCCCGGTGACGGGGGAAAGCGTGCCGGTGACCAAGGGCGCGGGGGCGGAGGTCTTTGCCGGTTCCATCAACACCGAAGCCGCCCTCAGCGTTCAAGTGACCCGGGCGGCGGCGGACAACACCATTGCCCGGATCATCAAGCTGGTGGAGGAGGCGGAAAGCGCCCGTGCCCCCACCGAGCGCTTCATCGACCGGTTCAGCCGCTACTACATGCCTTTCATCGTGCTGCTGGCGGCCACGGTCGCTGTTGTGCCGCCGCTCGGGTTTGGCGGGGAGTGGAACACCTGGATCTACCGGGCCCTGTCGCTGCTCCTGATCGGTTGCCCCTGTGCGCTGGTCATTTCGGTGCCGGCCTCCATTGCCTCGTCCCTGTCTGCGGGCGCCCGCCGTGGCCTCCTCATGAAGGGCGGTGCCGTGATCGAAGCCATCGCGCAGGTGAAGACGGTCACCTTCGACAAGACCGGCACGCTGACGGCTGGCCGCCCGCAGGTGGTGGACGTGGTTCCTTTTGGCGGGTTTGACGTGCTGGAGGTGACCTCTGCCGCAGCCTCCGTCGAGGCCGGGTCGTCGCATCCGCTGGCGAAAGCCATCCTCACCCGCGCGCAGGAGACCGGCGCGGCCGTTCTCCCTTCATCCGGGGCGCGGGCCATGGCCGGGCGCGGTGTCGAGGCGCTGGTCGCAGGAGAGTTACTGCAGGTGATCTCTCCGCGCCATGCCAGCGAAACCGGCCTGCTGCCGCAAGAGGCGGCGGCGCAGGCGGAACGGCTGGAAGGCGAAGGCAAGACGGTTGTCTGCGTCATCCGGGCCGGAAACCTCGCCGGACTTGTGGCCTTGCGCGATGAACCGCGGGAGGACGCCCGCGAGGCGATCGGCCAGCTGGAACGGCTGGGGGTTGGTGCCGTCATGCTGACGGGGGACAATGCCCGCACGGCGGCGGCGATTGCCACCGGCCTTGGCCTCACGCAGCGCGCGGAGCTGATGCCGGAGGACAAGGTGCGTGAAGTGCGTGCGCTGGCGGCTTCCGGCGGGGTGATGATGGTGGGCGACGGCATCAACGATGCGCCCGCCCTTGCGCAGGCTTCGGTGGGTGTCGCCATGGGCTCGGGCACGGATGTGGCGCTGGAAACGGCCCATGCTGCGGTCCTGCGCGACAGGGTGACCGATGTGCCCGCCCTCATCCGCCTTGCCCGCAAGGCGATGGGCAACATTCACCAGAACATCACCATCGCGCTGGGCCTGAAGGCGGTGTTTCTCGTCACCAGCATTCTCGGCATCACCGGCCTGTGGCTGGCGATCATGGCGGATACGGGAGCAACAGTGCTGGTGACGCTCAATGCGCTGAGGCTGCTGGCCTATGATCCGGCGAAGGAGGTTTGATCAAGGCTGCTGAAGCACAACCGGCAGGCCTGTGCCTGCCGGCCGTGAGACGGAAAATCCGGTCATCCTGCAAGGCTGCGCCATTCCGGGGAAACATGCCTTGCTGCTGGTATCACTTCCACTGCTGGGCGGTTGTTGCCTGGCAACCGTAAGGCGGCAGCTGGTTGCCGAAATTCACTTTCAGCTGGTTGCAGCCCCACTGGTTGACCGGAGCGGGCATGTAGCTGTTCAGCGTGATTCCGATTTCGTCATAGAGGCTGTCCGTATTGGTGACATACTGATGCCAGCGGAAGCCAAGGTATCCGCCGATGACGGCAAGGCCAATGGTTAGAGTGAGCAAAAATTTGACAAGTTTCACGAATTGATTTCCTCAAGATTTATCCTAATGGGCGGCGGACCCTAAATTTCTGTGCGTGATTCTTCAAGCGCATGGATAAGCTTCCTCGTCCGAGGAATGATCTGAGAGAGAGCTTATGCCAAATCCTGATGACTCTGACGCGTCGGGATCTGGTCAAGCCCGTCCGGCGTTTGAGCCTTTTCAAGGCGTGATGCGTCAGCTTCGCAAGACTTGGTATTGTGAGTCCGGGTGCCGCCGGTCTGTAAATTCTGGCCTTCAGGACACTGCAGCAAGGGATAATGCTGCCCGCCAGCAGCTGCAGGCATTGCTTGCAAGGCAGGGGCAAGCCCGGTTAGGTAGGCGGGTGTTGTGTGAAGGTGGCGGCTGCGCCGCTTTCCGGTCATCGGGATGAGATTCATGAATTTAAAGCTGGCATCCACCCTCGCTGGTGCTGCAATGATTTTTTCCGCCGGTCTGGCCACCGCCCAGACAGCAGGCGGCCTGCCGTCGGGCGCTTCCTCCGTCAAGGAGACCTTCGACGACTGGACTGTGACCTGCCTGTCAGGTGAAGGCGGCAAGCGCTGCGCCATCTCGCAGCAGCAGCAGGATCAGCAGACCCGCCAGATGGTGCTGCTGGCCGAGTTCGCTCCGGCCGCTGATGGCACCGTCAACGGCACGCTGGTTCTGCCTTTCGGCCTCAACCTTGATGGCGGCGTCAAGCTGACCGTCGATGACCAGGAAAAGGGCACCGACGCCCGTTTCCAGACCTGCATGCCGGTCGGCTGTGTGGTGCCGCTGACCCTCAACAAGGATACGGTTGCCGCCATCCGCAAGGGCAACATCCTGAAGCTGGGCGTTCAGGCCGTTGCCGGCAATGCGCTGAACCTGCAGGTCTCGCTGAAGGGCTTCTCCGCCGCGCTGGACCGTTCGGCCGCGCTGCTGAAGTAAGATTTCCTTCAATGAGAAAGCCGGGCTGCGGTGCTCCGCAGCCCGGCTTTTTGTCTTGTGTGTTGGTATCAGGATGCGGCCAGTTTCTGCCTTGCCTTGATCTGCAGGAACACCACCGGCAGCAGCAGGACAATGCCCGCCGCCATCGTCTCAAGGCCCGGCGAGATGAACAGCAGCGACACGATACCCGTCCACCAGCGCTCCAGCTTGCGCATCGGGGCGATGAAATAGCCGGAGAAGGCCACGCCGAGGCAGGCGATGCCGAGGGCCGCGCCCGTCAGCGTGATGGCAAAGGCGGACCAGGTGAAGTCCGCATTCACCAGCAGCAGCGACGGCGAATAGACGAAGACAAACGGCACCAGCGCCTTGGCGATGCCGAGGCGGAAGGCGGTGTTGCCCGTCTGGAACGGGTTGGACCCGGCTATGCCCGCCGCCGCGTAGGCCGCAAGCGCTACCGGCGGCGTGATGTCGGCCAGAACCCCGTAGTAGAACACGAAGAAATGGGCGACCAGCGGTTCCACCTGCTGCACGGCAAGGGCAGGGGCGGCCACAGCGACCAGAATGATGTAGGTGGCGGTGGTCGGGATGCCGGCGCCCATGATGATGCAGGCGATGGCGATCAGGATCAGTGAGACAAACAGGGTCCACTGGCCTGCGGTGAACAGCGACAGCGGCCACAGGGAACCCAGGGTTGCCCCAATGTCGCCAGCGGTCTGGACGATGACATAGCCGATGCGGAAACCGACGCCGGTCAGCGTCACCACACCCACGACGATGCCTACGGTGGCTGCCGCTGCGCCCACGGCAAGCGTGTTGCGGGCACCGGCTGCCAGTGCGTTGTAGAGATCCTTCAGGTTCAGCCGGTCGGTGGGGTTCAGCACGCCGACGACGACACAGGCGATGATGCCATAGACGGCGGCATAATCGGGCGTGCGGCCGGAGAGGATCAGATAGACCAGAATGACCAGCGGGATGACCGACAGCCAGTGCTGCTTCAGCACGATGCCGAGCTTCGGCAGTTCGTCCCTGGTGAGGCCGCGCAGGCCGAGGCGCTTGGCCTCCAGATGCACCATGATGAGAATGCCGAAATAATGCAGCAATGCCGGGAACAGGGCTGCGGCCAGCACATCGCGCAGGGGGATCTGCAGATATTCCACCATGATGAAGGCGGCAGCGCCCAGAATGGGCGGGGTGATCTGCCCGCCGGTGGAGGCGGTGGCTTCCACGGCGGCGGCAAAACGGGCCGGATAGCCGACACGTTTCATGGCCGGGATCGTCAGGGCGCCGGTGGTCACCGTGTTGGCGATGGAGGAGCCGGAAATGGTGCCCATGAAGGCGGAGGAGAAGATGGCGACCTTTGCCGGGCCGCCGGAATAGCGCCCGGCCAGCACCATGGCGACGTCGATGAAGAGCTGGCCGAGGCCGATGCGGGTGGCCAGCACGCCGAAGACGATGAACAGGAACACGTATTTCGCCATCACGCCGATGGCGATGCCGTAAATGCCCTGATTGGTCATGTAGAGGTGGTTGATGAGGCCCAGCCAGGAGGTGCCGCCATGTTTCAGCGCACCGGGCATCCAGGGGCCGAACAGGGCAAAGCCCATGAACAGCAGCGCGATGATGGGCAGCGTCGGGCCGACAGAGCGGCGTGTCGCCTCCAGCGTCAGCAGCACCAGTGCCGAGCCGAAGAAGACGTCCTGCGTGGACGGATTGCCGACACGCATCGCCAGCGTCTGGGCCGATTGCAGCGGTAGGTACATGGCGGCGGCCACGCCCAGGAGCGCCAGAGCGATATCGAGGATCGCCACGCCCTCGATCCGGTACCAGGCTTTTGGCGGCAGCTGGTCGTTCATGCTGCGCCGCCAGGAGAACATCAGGAAGACGAGCGACAGGACGAAGGAGATATGGATTGCCCGGTGCATCAGTTCCGGGATGAGGGCAAAGCCGGCAGCATAGAAATGATATACCGACATGGCCACGAGGATGGCAGTGATCAGGTGGCCGATGCGTGGCCCGGTCGGGCGGAAGGCCGTTTCGGGATCGTATTTGCGCTCGATCTCGGCCAGTTGTTCGGCCGTCAGCGCGGGAGCCGGGGACGTGGTCATCGTGTGTCCTGTAACACCAGCGCGCAATGGGCCTGACACGTTCCGATCTGCCCAAGCCCTTGCGGCAAATGAAGAATATCAAGGTGACGTGGTAAGGGCTGAACCCCAGCGACAATAGCAATCGGCCCGGAAACGGGTGTTCCGGGCCGTGCTGTGCCGGGTCAGGCTTACTTCAGGAGGCCGGCTTCGCGGTAGAACTTCTCGGCGCCCGGATGCAGCGGGATGCCGATGCCGTCGAGAGCGGATTCCTTGGTGATCGACTTGCCCTTGGCGTGGCCGGTGTCCAGCAGCTTGCGGGTGTTGTCGTTCCACAGCGCCTTGGTGATCTCGTAGACCAGGTCTTCGCTTTCGTCCGAGCTGGTGATCCACTGGGCGCCAACGGCCACCGTCGTGGTTGCCGGAACGCCTTCATAGACGCCTTCCGGCACGTCGGAGCTGGCGAAGAAGGCATGTGCGCCGGTCAGGCTGGCTGCCGTCTCGCCGTCGATCGGCACGAGCTTGATCTTGGCGGCAGAAGCCAGTTCCACGATGGCGCCGGTCGGGTAGCCGCCGACGAAGAAGAAGGCGTCGATCTGGCCGTTGCGCAGGGCGTCGCTGGCAGCATCCGGCTTCAGGGCTTCGGCGGTAACGTCCGCAACGCCAAGGCCGGCCGCTTCGAGGATCAGGTTGGCATCCACATAGGTGCCGGAGCCCGGCTCATCCAGCGAGACGCGCTTGCCCTTGAGGTCGGCGACGGAATTGATGCCGCTGTCAGCCAGAGCCACCAGATGGATATGCTCGGGGAAGAGGGCGGCGATGGCCCGCAGCTTTTCAGCCGGGGGCTGGCCCTGCATGGTGCCGGTGCCGGTGTAGGCCCAGTAGGCAACGTCCGACTGGGCAAAGCCCGAATTGCGCAGGCCCGAGGAGATGGCGTTCAGGTTGTCAACCGAACCGCGCGAGGACACGGCCGAAGCAATCAGGCCCGGCACGCCGCAACTGCCGCCTTCCTCGCAGGGACGCGAGCCGGGAGGATTGGAGATGGCATTGGCGATGACGCCGCCCACCGGATAATAGGTGGCGGCCGTGCCGCCCGTGCCGATGGTGAAGAACTTGATATCCTGCGCCGCGGCGGGCGCCATGAGGCTGGCCGTCACTGCGGCGGTGGTAAAGGCGCTCTTGAAATAGGCGAACATGTAGTCCCGTTCCTCTCTGCTGTTCTCAGCTTGTTTTCTTTCCGGTCCCTGTTTCCTGGCTGCTCATGTCAGCGTTCCGTGGGAAAGAAACAGGGCGTGCTAGGGGGCTGACGCGGGAGAGCCGGGCGGCTGCCCGGAATCGCATCATGAAAAAAACTCTATCAGGTTTGAACAGAACTGCACCGGCAAATCTGCCGGTGCTCCGTTATCCGAGAGGGCCCTGCTTGCCTGCCTCAGGCCGCTCTTCCCTTCAGGCGGGCGGCAAGGTTGTGGATGTGGCTGGCGCCGATGCCGCAGCAGCCGCCGACGAGTGTGGCGCCGGCGTCGACCCAGTCGCAGGCAAAGCCGGTGTAGCGGTCGCCGGTCAGGTCGGCGCGGGTGCCGTGCAGGGCCTCGTTGGCGGCGCCGTCATCGGTGTTGCTTTCAAAGGCATTGGCATAGACGCCGAGGTCCAGCTTCACGCCCTTTGCGGCGAAGACGGCTGAGGCGGCCTTGATGGCGCTGGCCATGATTTCCGGTTTGGCACAGTTGAACAGAAGCGCTGCCGCGCCCGAGCCTGCGGCCCATTCGGCGGCTTCCGTCACTGTTTCCCCGCCGCGCAGCTTCGGATTGGCGATGGCCGCTTCCGTGTCTGCATCTTCCAGCGTGAAGGACACCCAGAAGGGGCGGTTGGTGTCCCCGGTGGCGATGCGCACGGCTTCGCCCTCGGCAATGAGGCTCAGGGTCTCGCCCAGCCACACATCTGCATAGGACTCAAGTTCCTCGACGAGGACGGAGAGATAGTCCTGCACGCGGGCGGGATCGAAATTCTGCGGCTCGTAGGAGCCGAAGATGGGCGGCAGGCCGCCGGCGACCATCACGCTGCGTGTGGTTTCCGCGTCTGCTGCTTCCCGGGCAAGGCGGCCGGAAAGGGCGATCAGGGCACGGCCTTCCCTGGCAAAACGTTCTTCGCCGATGTGATAGGGCACAAGCGCGTAGCTGTTGGTGGTGATGACATCGGCGCCCGCAGCGATGAACTCCTCATGCACCTGCCGCACGATGTTGGGCGTGTCGATGAGGGCAAGGGCCGACCATTCCGGCTGCTTCAGCTCGGCGCCGAGCCGCACCAGTTCGCGGCTCATGCCGCCGTCGAGGATACGGATGTTGCTGGCCATGAAATGCTCCTTCGCGGGTTCGGGGGCTGCAGGGCTGCACCGTCAGCGGCGCACGGGCACCTGCGCCTCCACGTGCTTGAAAATGCGGGTGAGGATGATGGTCAGGCCCACATAGAAGAGCGTGACCACGATCAGCGGTTCATAGACGAGCAGCGTATCCTGCCGCACCTTGTAGGCAACCGCGTAGAGATCCATCACCGTGACGGTGAAGGCGAGCGGGGTGGCCTTGAGCTGCAGCACGATTTCGCCGGTGATGCTGGGCAGGGCCGTGCGGATGGCGCGCGGCAGCCAGATTCGCCGCAACAGCAGGAAGGGTGTCATGCCGAAGGCGCGTCCGGCTTCCAGCTCGCCCTTGGGCACGCTCAGCAGCGCGCCGCGCAGGATCTCGGCCTGATAGGCGGCATGATTGAGCGTGAAGCTGACGGCGGCGAAGAAGAAGCCTTCGCGCAGGATGGGCCAGAGGAAACTGCTGCGCAGGCCCGGTACCATCGGCAGCAGCGAGCCGACGCCATAATAGAGCAGCCACAGCTGGATCAGCAGCGGCGTGCCCCGGAAGAAGCCGCAATAACCGCGCGCCAGCAGCCGCAGCCACAAGGGGCCGGACACCTGCGCCAGCGCCAGGCCAATGGCGAGGACGAAGCCGATGCTGACGGAAATGCCGAGCAGGGCAACCGTCTGCCAGGCGCCGGACAGAAGCAGAGGAGTGTATTTGGCCAGCCAGGAGAAATCCATCTGCCCCTCCTATGCCCGGCCGTGGGCCGGCTGGCCCCGGCGCGCGCGCCGCTCCAGCAGGTTGAACACACGGGTGGAGACAAGGCTGATGATCAGATAGAGCACCGCCGCCGCCGCGAAGAACAGGAAATATTGCTTGGTGTTGCCCGCCGCGATCCGCGTCGCCAGTGCCAGCTCCTGATAGCCGACAACGGCAATGAGGGCGCTGTCCTTGGTGACGGACATCCACAGATTGGCAAGGCCCGGCATGGCATTGGGGATCATCGCCGGCAGGATGATGCGGCGGAAGCGCAAGGAAGGCCGCATGCCGAAGGCGGCCCCCGCCTCGATCTGGCCGATGGGCACGGCAACAATGGCACCGCGGAACACCTCCGTCATATAGGCGCCCTGCACGATGCCGAGCACGGCGACGGCTGCCACAAAGCCGTTCACCTCGATGGTGGGCAGGCCGATGGCAGTGAGCAGCCGGTTCAGGCCGTCGGTGCCGGCATAATACAGGCCGATGATCAGGATGAGTTCGGGAATGGCGCGGATGGCGGTGGTGTAGCCATCGAGCAGGGCCGAGGTCACGTGCCCGCCCTTGAGCTTGCCCCAGGCCCCTAGCAGACCCAGCACCATGCCGGTGAGGTAAGCGCCGAGCGAAATGGCGATCGTCGACGCAGCCCCGGCCAGCAGCACACCGCCCCAGCCGGGAGGCGAGGGTGCCAGAAGCTCAAGATAGGTCAGGTTCGCCATGCTGCCTCTGAAAGAGTACGGGACGGGGCAGTTTTAAACCGCCCGGACCGGGATTGGAGTTTGCTTGATCAAGAGCCAGCGGCCATCCGCCTGATCCTGCTCGCAACAAACAGGGCTTCTTTGTTCACGAAACGGCTGCAGGAGAGAGCCCGCAGTGATGGCGCCGAGTGGCTCGGGGCCTGTCCGCCCCCCTCCTCCTCGTGGGGAGGGGTAAGGGGTGGGGGGCTCTGAGCCTGAAGCCTGAAAGACGGGTGTTTTCCGGGCGGAGCATCAGGATGGACCGTTATCCGGGATCATTCGTTTCTCTGCCAATTGGAGGGGCCTCCCCCCACCCCTAACCCCTCCCCACCAGGGGGAGGGGGGCTGAAAAGCTGTGCCAGAGCAACCAGATCGCTCCTTTACCCTAGTTCAGATCACTCGCCGTAAGGGTCGAACGTGAAGTACTTGTCCGAGATTTCCTTGTATTTGCCGCTGGCGCGGACGGCGGCGATGGCGGCATTCAGCTTGGCCTGAAGTTCCGTGTCGTCCTGACGCAGGCCGCCGCCGATGCCGGAGCCCAGCACGGCCGGGTCATCGGCCACGTTGCCCTTGTCCTCGCAGCAGCTTTCGCCGTAGCTGGACTTCAGGAACTCTTCCAGCGGCATGGCATCACCAAACACATAGTCGATGCGCCCGGCGGCGAGGTCCTGGAAGGCCTCATCCAGGGTAGCGTAGGTCTTTTCCGAGGCCTTGTCCTTGAAATACTTGGCGTAATAGTCGGACTGGATGGTCGAGACCTGAATGCCGATGATCTTGCCGGCGACGTCATCGGGGCCTGCGCCCATGATGCCGTCCTTGGCGCCGATCAGCTTGCTGGGCGTGTTGTAGTACTTGTCCGTGAAGGCAATGGTCTTCTTGCGCTCTTCGGTGATGGACATGGAGGACCAGATCACGTCGATCTTCTTGGCCTGCAGGCCGGGGATCAGTCCGTCCCAGGCGATGTCGACGATGGAGCACTGCTCCTTCATTTCCTCGCAGACGGCATCCATCAGGTCGATTTCCCAGCCCACCCACTTGCCGGAGGCATCCTTGGTGAAGAAGGGCGGATAGGGCTCGTTCATCACGCCGAAGCGCAGTTCGGCGGAGGCAGAGACGGAGCTTGCCGCAAGCGCGGCGCCGGTGAGGAGAATGGACAGGAGCTTCTTCATGGAGTTTCCCCGTTTATGCTGGTGATTGGTTTTCAGTGTCTCAATGAGGCGGTGAATTCGCGGCAGCGGACGCTTTCCGGGGCGCCGAACACCTTCTCCGGCGTGCCTTCCTCTTCCACGCGGCCCTGATGCAGGAACATGACGTGGCTGGAGACATCGCGCGCAAAGCTCATCTCATGGGTGACGAGCACCATGGTGCGCCCTTCGGCGGCCAGATCGCGGATGACCTTCAGCACCTCGCCGACAAGCTCCGGATCGAGCGCTGAGGTCGGCTCGTCAAAGAGCATCACCGAAGGCTCCATGCACAGGGCGCGGGCGATGGCGGCGCGCTGCTGCTGGCCCCCCGACAGAAAGGCCGGATAGGCATCGCGCTTGTCATGAAGGCCGACCTTGGCCAGCAGCCCCTCGGCCCGCTCCACGGCCTCGCGCCGGTTCTGGCCCAGCACATGCACCGGCGCTTCGATGACATTTTCCAGAACCGTCATGTGCGCCCAGAGATTGAAGTTCTGGAACACCATGGAAAGCCCGGTGCGCAGGCGCTCGATCTGGCGCCAGTTGGCCGGATGCAGGCGGCCATGGCGGTCCGGCTTCAGCGCCACTTCCTCGCCATTGACGACGAAGCGGCCCCGGTCGGGCTGTTCCAGAAAATTGAGGCAACGCAGGAAGGTGCTCTTGCCCGCTCCCGATGAGCCGATGAGGGAGATCACGTCGCCCTTGCGGGCGGTCATCGAAATGCCTTTCAGCACTTCGTTGGGGCCATAGCTCTTGTGGACGTCCTCCACCTCAAGGGCAAAGGCGGGCTCATGCGTCATGGGCAGCCGTTCCGCGTTGTTTCAACCGCCTGTTAGCCCGGTTTTGCCAGCTTGCCAATTGGCATGCGGACGTTTGGGAAAGATATTTCCTTTGGGCGGTTCAAGGCAGAGGTGCTGTTTTGTTGAAGGCCGTGCCGGGAGAGAGTGGCTTCTTGTCCAGGGAGGGCGGATTCACTCCTCGTCTGCGGACAGCCGAATATGCGGACAGCAACCCGCAGTGATGCATCTGTTGGGTAGCAGGGTGCTTCCGCTCCCCTCCCCCTCGTGGGGAGGGGTAAGGGGTGGGGGGGCTCTGAGCCTGCAAGGGATTGAAAAGCCAAACTTTTCCTGAAACGGCCCAAGAAGAGTAACTGTCTGGAATCAATGAAGACTCTGCCAGCCGGAAAGGCCTTTCCCCCCACCCCTAACCCCTCCCCACGAGGGG
>NZ_JBVOUO010000014.1:0-60589 GCF_055685825.1 Pannonibacter sp. CBAS1226
AACCGACACGCCGATGAGCATGTAGAACAGATGCTGGAGAGACAAAAGCGTGCCAAGCGCAGACAGTAACGTGTCAATCACGGTCATAACTCCGTGAACACCGCGGCGATCCGCAGGTTCTCAAGATGTTTGATGAGATCTGGAAGGCGCATGGCAAGGCGTGACAGCACGCATCGCCGCACCGGACGGGCAGGAGAGCAGGATCCCGGCTCTAGTGGCGGTTTTCCCTGGAGGCCCGGGCCGCATCCGCGCCCGGGGCCAGGTCACATCCCGCCGGGGCCTGCAGTCCCGCTGTAAACAGCGTTGCAGCCGGATCCCTCGCGCCCTGGCGCGTCAGTGCAAACAAAGTCAATGGATCATTCCTCCCCCGGCCCCTGAACAGCATCAGGATGCAGCCAATTCTTATCTTCTGATGGAAGCGGACTTGATTTCTCCTCGTCAAGTCTGCTTGATCGCACATTACGAAAGTTTGCTGTCCATAACCTGTCTGACAACAGAAGGCACGAAGGTGCGAATAATCCTCGTCGAAGATAACATGAGCCTGGCACAGGGCATCGAGAATGCGCTGAAAGATCAGGGTCATGCAGTCGACCATCTCGACGACGGGCTGGCCGCGGAAGAATTTCTCAGAACAGAGACCTGCGACGTCATCATCATTGACGTCAACCTGCCGGGCCTGACGGGGATAGAGCTCACCCGCCGCCTGCGCCAGCGCGGGGATGCAACGCCCGTGCTGATGCTGACCGCCATGGGCAAGACCTCCGACCGGGTCAACGGACTGGATGCGGGGGCCGATGACTATCTGGTCAAACCCTTCGAAATGGCAGAGCTTTTCGCCCGCCTCCGCGCCCTGTCCCGCCGCCGCCCGCAGGTTGCGCCGCAGATCGAAACGGCTGGCAGCCTGACCTATGACCGGCAGCAGCGGACGGTCTACCGGGATGGCGAAAGGCTGGACCTGCCCCGCCGCGAACTGACCCTGTTCGAGCTGCTGCTCGACCAGAGGGGCCGGCTTCTGGCCAAGGAGCATATCACCGCATCGCTCTATGGCACCGGGGCGGAAGTCGAGGCCAATGCCGTCGAACTGCTGATTTCCCGCCTGCGCCGCAAGCTTGAGGGCAGCGGCGTCCAGATCCGGACCGCGCGCGGCCTCGGCTACATGCTGGACACGGACCCCGCATGAACCGGCTCTCCCTGCGCGCGCGGCTGTTCCTGCTGCTGATCGTGCCGCTGGTCATCATTGCCGCCTTCGGCGCCTATGCCCGTTATGAAGCGGCGCAGAACCTGTCGCGCCAGCTTTATGACAAGACGCTGCTGGCGGTCGCCCTGACCATCTCCCGCGATGTGATCATTTCCGAAGGCGACATGCTGACCGAGCCGCTCCTCGAAGAGCTGACCACCGCACTGGGGGACCCGGTCTATTACCGCATCACCGGCCCGGGCGGCAGTTTCGTCACCGGCTATTCCCACTCCCCCCGGATTCCGGAGGACATCAGCCTGCAGAGCGGCCAGCCCAGCTTCTTTGACAGCATTTATCTCGGCAGCGAGGTCCGTTCGGTCGTGCTGCGGGAGTTCATTGCCCATCCCCGCTTCAATGGCTGGGTCACCGTTGAAGTGTGGCAGACCACCACGCAGCGCAGCGCGCTGAGCCAGGAACTCTTGACGGAATCCCTGCTGCTGCTGGGTACGGTCATCCTGTCGGCCGCGCTGATCCTGTGGTTCGGCATCCAGCTGGGCCTCAAGCCGCTTCTGGACCTGCGCAATGCCATCAGCCTGCGCACGCCGGATGACCTGCGCCCCATCCGGCGCTGGGTGCCGAAGGAGCTGCGGCCTCTGGTGGAGACGACAAACTCGCTCTTCTCACGGCTCGCCAAGGCCTTCGAGATCCGGGCCGCCTTCATCTCCGACGCCGCCCATCAGGTGCGCAATCCCATTGCCTCCATCGTCAGCCAGGCGGAAGCCGCCCTGTCCGCACCGGATGAGGAAACGCTGCGCAAGCGGGTGAGCGCCATCGCCGTTTCGGCAAGGGCAACCGGGCGGCTGACCAACCAGCTTCTGTCGATGGAACGGGTGCGCGGCCGCAGCCTGCGCTCGCTGTTCACACAGGCCGATCTCGCCGCCCTCGTGGCCGAGCGCGTGCGTGCCTTTGCCGAGATCCAGATGCGCCGCGATGTTGCGGTCAGCTTTGCCATGGAGGGCGAGGCAAGGCTCGTCACCTGCGATCCGGTGATGGTTGAGGAAATGCTGGCCAATCTTCTCGACAATGCCGTCCGCTATGCCCTGAAGCCCGGTGGTGAGCTGACCGTGACGCTGGACTTCCAGCCGGAAACCGTGCGGCTGAGCGTGCAGGACGACGGGCCGGGCGTGCCGGAGGACCTGCGCGAGCGGGTGTTCGACCGCTTCTTCCGGCGCAGCCTCGACATGGACAACGGCTGCGGCCTGGGTCTGGCCATCGTTGCGGACATCGCCGCCGCCCACGGCGGTCACGCCCGCTGCCTTCCGTCCGAACGCGGCGCGCTGTTCGAGGTGGAGATCAAGGGCTGAGACCAGAGAGCCGGGCCGTCAGAAAATTTACCGAACGGGAAGCCTGCTGCCGGAGAAACAGTTTTCATCCCGAACGGGAAGATTGACATTGAGCCACCGGCTTTCTTCCTGTACGGTAAGACAAACAGGGAGAAGCCGCTTGTTCAGAACCGCAGGGGATTTTGGCGCCGCAATCCGGAAACAGCGCAAGGCGCTTGGCTGGACACAGGCCGGGCTTGCCGCCCGCTCCGGCACGGGCGAGCGCTTCATCGTCGAGCTGGAGTCCGGCAAGCCCGGCTGCCATCTGGAAAAGGCGCTGACCGTCGCCCGCACCGTCGGCCTCGAAATCGGCGACCTGCGGCAAGCACGCCCTGCCCCCGCAACGCCCCCGGATGACGGCGATCTGGCCTTCCTGCCCGACTTCGGGGAAGGCCGATGACCGCGATCTTCTACGAGAGCCTTCCCGTCGCGCAGCTGCGCTTCGATGGAGAATGGCGGCTTGACTACGAGCCGGGCTGGGCAGCCCGCCGGGCGGCCTTTCCCGTTTCGCTGACCATGCCGCTGCGCTCCGGCCCAGTGGAGGCCGGACGGCTGCTGCCCTGGCTGGCGAACCTTCTGCCCGAAACGCATCTGGCGGAAATCGGCCAGAAGCTGAAGGTCTCGCCGCAGGATATCGTCGGCCTGCTCAGCCACATCGGCCGGGATACGGCAGGCGCCCTTTCCATCGGCGTGCCGCGCAAACCCGGCATCCACCTGATGCCGGTTCCCGGTGATGTGGCGCTGGAGCGCATTCTGGACGAGCTTCCGGCACGGCCCTTTCTCGCCGGAGAGCGCGGCGTTTCCATGTCTCTGGCCGGCGTGCAGGAGAAGCTGCCGGTCTTCGTGACGCCGGAGGGCACCCTGGCCATTCCCGTGGATGGCACGCCCTCGACCCACATCCTCAAGCCGGACACGCGCCATCTGGCGGGCAGTGTCGAGAATGAGGCCTTCTGTCTGGCGCTGGCACGCGCCTGCGGGCTGGAGGCCGCCCGCGCATCCATCGGCACGGCCGGAAAGCGGCGCTATCTGCTGGTGGAGCGCTACGACCGCTTCACCGACGGGCAAGGGGAATTGCGGCGGCTGCATCAGGAGGATCTGTGCCAGCTCACCGGCCAGTTCCCGGCGCAGAAATACGAGCGCATGACCGGCGGCCAGGGTGTCACGCTGAAGATGATGTTTGCCGCGATCGACACGCTGGTCAGCCCGGCCGAGCGGCTGAAGCTGCTTGATGCGGTCATCTTCAATGTGCTGATCTGCAACTCGGATTCCCATGCCAAGAACCACTCCGTGCTGATCGGTGCGGGCGGGTCGGCAAGGCTTGCCCCGCTTTATGACCTGATGTGCGCTGCCGTCTACCGCCACGTGGACCAGAGCCTGCCGCAGGCCATCGGCGGCCGCTACAAGGCAGCGGACCTCAGGGCCGATGACTGGAAGGCGCTGGCAGAGGACAACGGCCTCAGCCCCGCCACCACCATACGGCGCGTGAAGGATCTGGCGGAGCAGGTCTCAAGCCGCAGCGAAGGCACCGCCGCTGCCATCGTGAAGGCGGCAGGCGATCCCTCCCGCATTCTGGAGCGCACCTTGCACGAGATTGGCAAACGCTGCCGCAGGATATTGGGCCAGCTGGACTAGGAATGCGTCAGGAAAGCAGCGGTGGAGTGTTGTCCCACTGCCGTCCAGCCTCGCACATGCATGGCCAGCCTTGATGGATTGAACGAGACGAGAGGCAGCTGCCCGGCATGCAAGAGACCCCACAGCCCCTGAGGCTCAGTCCGAAATTCCGTGAAGCCCTGGCAGGTTATTGCGAGGTCATGACGGCGCTGCCGCCATCGGGCTGGAACACGCGCAAGCTGATCCACGAGTTTGCCCGCTACTACGCTGCCTACATGCTGATCATGAACTATTACGGCTGGAAGGCCGGGGTTGCGCCGCTTCCCTCGCTGGCGCGGCTCAAGGCTGTCTCGGGCATGAGTCCGAGGCAGACAGCAGCGGTCGTCTCGGCCTTCAGGGCGGGCGGCCTCGTGACGGCAGAGGCAGCCGAAGCCGACCGCAGGCAAACGCTGCTGCGGCCCGAACCGTCCCTTGTTCTGGAGGTGGGGCGCTCGACCGGCGCCTTTCTGGCGGCCTATGACAGGGTGCAGGGCACAAGCCTTGCCCCGCGGATTTGTGCATCGGCGGATCAGCTGGGCACCCTGATCTTCCATGCTGCGGTTCAGGTCCTGCAAGGGGGAACCACCATTGCCGCCTTTCCAACCGTTCAGGAAATGGCCACACTGGATTGCGGCTATCTCATTCTCGTCGCCGTCATGCAGGCTCATTATGACCCGAGCCGGGGAGAGCTGCGGCAGTCTCTCACCTATGAGGCGCTGGCCAGCCGCTTCCGGATTTCCCGCTCGCATGCCGGAAATGTTCTGAACCGGCTGCAGGCCTCCGGCAAACTGACGGCAGATCGCAGCCCCGCACCCGCGCTCATCGACGAATTCGAGCGCTGGTGCGAAACCGAGATGACGTTTTATCCGCCCCTCGCAAGACGCGTGATCGAGGCGGAAAAATAGTCAGATCCCCAGATAGGCCTCGCGGATGCGGGGGTCGGCGATGAGGTCTGCGGCAGGGCCTTGCATGGTGATCTTGCCGGTTTCCATCACATAGCCCCGGTCGGCGATTTTCAGCGCGCCGAAGGCGTTCTGCTCCACCAGAAGCACGGTCACATCCAGCGCCTTGAGGCTTTTCACCACGTCGAAGATCTGGGCAACGATGATCGGCGCCAGGCCCATCGACGGCTCGTCCAGCAGGAGGCACGAGGGCCGGCCCATCAGGGCGCGGGCCATGGCCAGCATCTGCTGCTGCCCGCCCGAGAGCCCCCCCGCCGCCAGATTGCGCTTTTCGCGCAGCACCGGGAACATCTGGAAGGCATCGTCCATGTCCTTGCCCACCCGGTCATCATCAAAGAGATAGGCCCCGAGCCGCAGGTTCTCCTCCACCGTCAGGTTGGTGAAGATCTGCCGCCCTTCGGGAGACTGGGCGAGCCCGCGCGCCAGACGCCGGTGGGAGGGCACCTTTGTCAGCGTCTCGCCGCGGAAGGTGATGGAGCCCGCCGCAAGGGGATGGACGCCGGACAGGCAGCGCAGCAGCGTCGTCTTGCCCGCGCCATTGGCGCCGATCACGGCAACGGTCTCGCCCGAATTGACGGAAAGGTCGAGGCCATGCAGCACCTCGATCCGGCCATAACGGGCACGCAGGCCCTCAACCAGCAGCATGATCAGCTCCCAGATAGGCGGCAATGACAGCCGGGTTGCGGCTGATGCCGGCCGGGTCCCCTTCGGCGATCTTCTCGCCATGGTCCAGCACGACGATGTGGTTCGAGATGCGCATGACCATCTTCATGTCATGCTCCACCAGCAGGATGGCGGTGCCTGCAGCGGCGATTTCGGCGATCAGGTGGTCGATCTCTTCCGTCTCCACCGCATTGCAGCCCGCCGCCGGCTCATCCAGCAGCAGCACTTTCGGCGACAGCGCCAGCGCCCGGGCGATTTCCAGCCGCTTCAGTGAGCCATAGGAGAGGCTGGCCGCCTCGCGCTCGGCCGCCCGCTCCAGCCCGGCCCGTTTCAGCAGCGCCCGCGCCCCCTCCTCTGCCGCCTTGCCGCGGCGGCGGGAGGCGGGAAGGGCAAAGAGGTCGGCCAGCACGGAGCCGCGCTCCTTCAGGTGAAACCCGGCGGTGACATTCTCCAGCACGCTCATCTGCTGAAAGATCTGCAGGTTCTGGAAGGTGCGCGACATGCCGCGCCGGGCCAGAAGATGCGGCGGCATGCCGGTCACATCCTCGCCGTTCAGCTTCACCTTGCCTGCACCCGGCTGGTAGATGCCGGAGATCATGTTGAACAGCGTCGTCTTGCCCGCCCCGTTCGGCCCGATGACGGAGACGATCTCGCCGGGCTTCAGCGCAAAGGACACGTCATGCACTGCCTTCAGCCCGCCGAAGCTGATGCCGAGGCCCTCGATCGACAAAAGGCTCATCCCTCGCCTCCCCTGATCTTGCGCAGAATGGACGGGATCACCCCCTGCCGCAGGAAGATCATCACCAGGATCATCACCAGACCCAGAACCAACTGCTCATATTCGGCAAAGACGGTCAGCACCTGCGGCAGCAGGGTCAGCACCGCAGCACCAAAGATGCCGCCCATCACCGAGCCGACACCGCCGAGCACGGCCATGGTCACCATCTCGACCGAATGCATGAAGCCCGCCACATCCGGCGTGATGAACTTGTTCTGCAGCGCCAGCAGCGAGCCGGAGACGGAGGCATAGACGGCGGAAATCACGAAGGCCTGCAGCTTTGCCGCCGCCACATCGACGCCCACCGTTCCGGCCGCCACTTCCGAGCCATGCAGCGCCCGCAGCGCCCGGCCCGTGGGGCTGTTGTAGAGATTGAGCGCAAGCCACGCCCCGAGGATGAGGCAAAGCCCGCAGAAAAAATACCAGAACTGGCCGTTCGTCAGGTCCAGCCCGATGCCTTTCAGCACGGCGCGCAGGCCGAATTCCGGCACGTCGATGCCGTCCGGCCCGCGTGTCAGCGCCCGCTCGTTGTTCAGCACCATGGAAATCAGGATGCCCATGCCGAGCGTGGCGATGGCGAGGTAATAGCCCTTGAGCCGCAGGATCGGCCGGCCGACCAGATAGGCCAGCAGCCCGGACACCACCGCCCCCAGCACCACGGCGAACACCGGCGGCAGGCCGAGGTGGACGGGCGCCAGCGCGCAGGCATAGGCACCGATCCCGGCAAAGCCCGCATGGCCCAAACTGACCTGCCCGGCCCAGCCGGTCAGGATGACGATGCCCGTCACGGCGAGGCCGTTGACGAAGATGAGCGCGCCCACCCGGTAATAGAAGCCGGAAGGGAACAGGAGCGGCGCCAGGACCACCAGCAGCGCCAGAATAAGAAGTGCCGTTGCTTTGGAAGACAGTCGCATCGCTTACACCCGCTCCGTGGCCTTGCGGCCAAACAGGCCCTGCGGCAGGAAGAAGAGAACCGCGAGAATGACGAGGAAGGCGGCGGCATCCTTGTATTGCGAGGAGATGTAGCCCGCCGTCAGCGCCTCCAGCAGGCCCAGCGTCAAGCCGCCCACCAGCGCGCCTTTCGGGTTGCCCATGCCGCCCAGCATCGCCGCCGCAAAGCCCTTCAGCGCAAGGCCGAGACCCACGTCATAGGACGTGAGCGTGATCGGCGTTACCAGCACGCCCGCCAGCGCACCGATGCCCGCCGACAGGGCGAAGGACAGCGTCATGACGAAGCCGGTGTTGATGCCCACCAGCTGCGCCGCCAGCGGATTGTTGGAGGTGGCCAGCACCGCGCGGCCCAGCAGGGTGCGGGTGAAGAACAGCCAAAGGCCGATGAACACGGCCACCGCCCCGCCAATCACCCACAGGCTCTGCGGCAGGATCGTCGCCCCGCCGATATGGAACGGCGCATCGCCGGAAAAGGCCGGGAAACTGTGGATCTGCTTGCCGAAAATCAGCTGCGCCGCGCCCCGGATGAAAATCGACGCACCGATGGTGATGATGACCAGCGACACCACGGGCGCCCCGCGCGCAGGCTCAATCGCCAGCTTGTTCATGGCGACGCCGAGGCTCGCGGTGATGACGATGGCGAGCAGCGCCGCCAGCGGCAGCGGCGCCCCGGCGAGATGGGCGAAGACGGTGATCATCCCGCCCAGCATCACGAACTCGCCCTGCGCGAAATTCACCACATCCGAAGCGTTGTAGATGATGGTGAAGCCAAGGGCCGCAAGCGCATAAACCGCCCCGACCGTCACCCCTGAAAAAAGAAATTGCAGCAGTTCCGGCATGTCAGTCTCCGGCTGGATATGCAGTGGTCATTGCAGCAGGTGCAGAGGGCATCTGTTTCCCTCTCCCTTGAGGGGCTGAAACGCTCAGACTGCTGACAAGCCTTGGGCCTCTCCATCGTCATCCTCGGCCTTGTGCCGAGGATCTAACCAAATCAATGGCTTGTAGATGGCCGGGACAAGCCCGGCCATGACGAAAGAGGAGAGCCCTCGCTTTGTCATCGACCTCGGCGTTTCCTCAAGATTCAGAAGGGATTACCCGTTCCCTGCGGCTGGGCCCCTCCGCTCCCCTCCCCCTCGTGGGGAGGGGTGAGGGGAAGGCCTTTCCGTCTGGCACAGTGTCCATTGAATTCAGACGGCTGCTCCCCCTGATGCCCCTTCGGAAAAAGTTCCATCTTTCAATCCCTTGCAGGCTCACAGCCCCCACCCCTCACCCCTCCCCACCAGGGGGAGGGGGGCGGAGGGGTGGGGGGGAACAGCCTCTCCGTCAGGCAGTGAGGCTGCAGCCCCCCTCGTCACCTCATTCAACAACCGTCCACTTGCCGCCCTTGATTTCCAGCATGCGGAAGGCGGAGAGGTCGAGGCCGAGGTGGTCTTCCGGCGACATGGTGTAGATGCCCGTGGTGCCGGCAAGGCCAGAGGTTGCCTCGATGGCATCGCGGATCGCCTTCGGCTCGGCGGAGCCTGCCCGCGTCAGCGCATCCACGAGGATGAGGAAGGCATCATTGGCATAGCCGCCGAAGGTGCTGACCGGCGTGCCGGTGCGGGCCTCGAACGCGGCCTTGTAGGCCTCCACCGCAGGCTTCTGCGGGTCGCCGTCCTTCAGCAGGTCCGCCACCAGCAGCGCCGTGCCCGGCAGGCGCACGCCTTCGGCCGCATCCTCGCCCGCCAGCTTGATGAAGCCGTCGGAGGCCACACCATGAGACTGGTAGAACGGCAGGCCGACGGCCAGCTGCTTGTAGTTGCGCGTGACGATGGACGGGCCCTGGCCGAAGCCGGGGTTCAGCACCGCCTGCACGCCGGCCGTCGCCTTGATCTTGGTCAGCTGCGCCGTCATGTCGGCGTCCTTGGGATCATAAGTCTCGTCGGCCAGGATCTCGATGCCATAGTCACCGGCCACCGACTTGCACTGCGCCTGCATGGAGGCGCCGAAGCCATCCGTGCCGGAAATCATGCCGATCTTGGTCAGGCCGCGCGTCTTCATGTCCTCGAAGATCTTCTGGCAGGCCATGCGGTCGGTGTGCGGGGTCTTGAAGGTGTGCGGCTTCACCGGGCTGATGATGTCGATGGCACCGGCCAGCGAGATGAACGGCACTTCCGCATCTTCCGCCACCGACAGGATCGACATGGTGGTGCCCGTCGTGGTGCCGCCGATGATGGCCACCACCTCGTCATCCTCCACAAGGCGGGTGGCGAAGGTGCGGGCCTTGTTGGGGTCGCCGCCGTCATCATAGGAAATGAGGGTGATCTTCTCGCCGTTGACGCCGCCCTTGGCGTTGATTTCCTCCACCAGCATTTCCAGCGTCTTGGCTTCCGGATCGCCCAGGAAGGCCGCCGGGCCGGTTGCGGAAATGGATGCGCCAATGCGGATTTCGGCAAGCGCGCCAGTGACAAGGCTGGTGGCAAGGCCAAGCCCGGCCGCCACTGCCAGCGCAGTTGTCGTCAAATAGGTCTTCATGCTCTCCTCCCACGGAAACCGGACCGGTCTATCTCTCTCTTCGGGATGCGGCCCATCCGAACGGCCACTCCTCTGGCCAGCCCGAACGGGGGTATAACGGCAGGGACACAGATCAGCGCTGCCTGCGGGCTGTGCCCGGCGAGCAGCCGTCCAACAGGTCCTTGCGAAGTCCTCCCGCCGGCCCATCCCTGACCGGCAAGGATTATCATTGACCGGCCGGTCGGTTTATGCAAGAGCTTTTTATGTCCGGTCCCATGGCCCGGACGGGAGGAGAAAAGACCATGCCAGAATCTGGGCCAGAAACTGGGTCCCAACCTGCAACCAGCACCGTGCTGGTGGCGCTGGACAACGGCGTGCTGCGCCTGACGCTGAACCGGCCGGAAAAGCTCAACTCGTTCAACGAAGAGATGCACCTTGCCCTGCGCGCAGGCCTGACCCGCGCCCATGAGG
Source organism: Pannonibacter sp. CBAS1226 (assembly GCF_055685825.1). Classification (NCBI taxonomy): domain Bacteria; kingdom Pseudomonadati; phylum Pseudomonadota; class Alphaproteobacteria; order Hyphomicrobiales; family Stappiaceae; genus Pannonibacter; species Pannonibacter sp. CBAS1226. Next base: position 10,528 of record NZ_JBVOUO010000014.1, read on the forward strand.
ATGCCGCCGTGCGCGCCGTGCTGCTGACGGGTTCAGGCCGCGGCTTTTGTGCCGGGCAGGATCTGGGCGACCGCGACCCGCGCAAGGGCGGCCCGGCGCCGGACCTCGGCCACACGCTGGAAACCTTCTACAACCCCACGCTCCGCCTGATCCGCAGCCTTGAAAAGCCCATTGTCTGCGCCGTCAATGGCGTGGCCGCAGGGGCTGGCGCCAATATCGCGCTGGCCTGCGACATCGTTCTGGCGGCAAAATCCGCCCGCTTCATTCAGGCCTTCGCCAAGATCGGCCTCATCCCGGATGCCGGTGGCAGCTGGAGCCTTGCCCGCATTCTGGGCGAGCCCCGCGCCAAGGCTTTGGCGCTGACCGCCGAGCCCCTGCCCGCCGAAACCGCCGCCAGCTGGGGCCTGATCTGGAAGGCCGTGGAAGATGACGCGCTGATGGGCGAAGCCGGGGCGCTGGCCGCCTCGCTCGCCGCCGGTCCCACGCTGGGTCTGGGCCTCACCAAGCGGCTCATTCAGGCCGCCGCCACCAACTCGCTGGACGAACAGCTCGACATGGAGCGCGACCTGCAGCGCCAGGCCGGACGCAGCGCCGACTATGCCGAAGGCGTCACCGCCTTCCTTGAAAAGCGCAAGCCGGAGTTCAAGGGCCAATGAAACCGCTCAGCGCCATGACCCCGCAGGAGATCGCCGAAGCCTCCGCCCGCTCCCTGTGGGAAGGCGACACTGCCACGCAGCAGCTTGGCATGCGCCTTGAAGAGGTTGGCCCCGGCACCGCGACGATCAGCATGACCATCACGCCCGCCATGTCCAACGGGCACGGCACCTGCCACGGCGGCTATCTGTTCACGCTGGCCGACAGCGCCTTCGCCTTTGCCTGCAACAGCCGCAACCAGCACGCCGTCGCGCAGCACTGTTCCATCACCTACCTCCTGCCCGGCCGCATCGGCGACCGGCTGACGGCACAGGCCGTGGAAGTGTCGCGGCAGGGGCGCTCGGGCATCTACGACGTGCGCATCACCAACCAGGACGGCCAGCACCTCGCCGAATTCCGCGGCCACTGCCGCACGATCAAGGGCACGCATATTCCCGAGGGGTGAGGGCTCACGGCACAGCCTCTCAGCCCCCCTCCCCCTGGTGGGGAGGGGTGAGGGGTGGGGGGCGCGGAGCCTGAGACGAACTGAAGGATGGAAGATTCATTGGGAGGGACCAGAGGAAGGAACTGATGGTCGCCAGCCTTTGTTGCCCTGCCAGCCGGAGAGGCAGCCCCCCACCCCTACCCCCTCCCCACGAGGGGGAGGGGAGCGGAAAGGCCGTGCCAGCAGGAACAGATTGAGCCGCTGCCCCTCGCTGGAACCGGCTCACGGCACAGCCTCTCAGCCCCCCCTCCCCCTGGTGGGGAGGGGTGAGGGGTGGGGGGCTCGGAGCCAGAAATGGACGGGAACTGACAGCAAGACTCACATGCGCCCCGTGAGCGCACGAAACCAAGCATGAGACTGGATATCCTGGGGAGGAGACCATGGAAGACCTGACGCCGGACCGCAAGTCGCTCGACCCGATCGAGACCGCGTCCCGTGACGAGATCGAGGCGCTGCAGTTTCACCGCATGAAGCGGTCGCTGAAGCACGCCTATGAGAATTCGCCCTTCTACCGCAAGCGCTTCATCGAGCATGACGTGCACCCGGAAGAGCTGAAGAGCCTGAAGGACATTGCCCGCTTCCCCTTCACCACCAAGCAGGACCTGCGCGACACCTACCCCTTCGGCATGTTCGCCGTGCCGCGCAACAAGCTGACGCGGGTGCATGGCTCTTCCGGCACCACGGGCAAGCCCACGGTTGTCGGCTACACCGCCAATGACATTGACGTCTGGGCCAATCTGGTGGCCCGCTCCATCCGCGCCGCTGGCGGGCGGCCGGGCGACATGCTGCACAATGCCTATGGCTATGGCCTGTTCACCGGCGGCCTTGGCGCCCATTTCGGCGCGGAGCGGCTGGGCTGCACCGTGGTGCCGATTTCCGGCGGCCAGACCGAGCGGCAGGTAACGCTGATCAGCGATTTTCAGCCGGACATCATCATGGTCACCCCGTCCTACATGCTGGCCATTCTTGACGAGTTCCGCCGTCAGGGGCTCGATCCGCGCCAGTCCTCGCTGAAGACCGGCATCTTCGGCGCCGAGCCCTGGACCAACGCCATGCGCGAGGAAATCGAGCAGGCCTTCGACATGCACGCGGTCGATATCTACGGCCTGTCGGAAATCATGGGGCCGGGCGTAGCGCAGGAATGCGTGGAGACCAAGGACGGCCTGCATGTGTGGGAGGACCATTTCTACCCGGAAATCATCGATCCGGTGACGGGCGAGGTGCTCCCCGATGGTCAGATGGGCGAGCTGGTGTTCACCACCCTCACCAAGGAAGGCCTGCCGATGGTGCGCTACCGCACCCGTGACCTGACGCGGCTTCTGCCCGGCACCGCCCGGTCCATGCGGCGCATCGAAAAGATCACCGGCCGCAGCGACGACATGATCATCCTGCGCGGCGTCAACGTGTTCCCGACGCAGATCGAGGAGCAGATCCTCAAGTGTAAGGGCCTTGCCCCGCATTTCCAGATCGAACTGAGCCGCGACGGGCGCATGGACACCATGACCGTACATGTGGAATGCACGCCGGACATGGCAGGCGATGATGCCCGCAAGGCCTCCGCCGGGGAGCTGGCCCATCACATCAAGGCCGTGGTCGGCGTCTCGACCCGGATCAACATCACGGCCCCCGGCGGCGTCGCCCGCTCGGAAGGCAAGGCCAAGCGGGTAGTGGACAACAGGCCGAAAGATTAACGGCACATACTAGGCTCCTGCGGCATCACAGCCCTAGGGCGAACCCCTGACAAGCGGGGCCGGATCGGCTAAACAACGCGCAATCCGCCCGTTTGTCATGAACAGGAACAGCAAGATGGCTCGCACGCGGGCAGCAGACTTTGAAGAGAAGCAGCGCAGCATTCTGGACAAGGCTGCGCAGGTCTTCGCCGAGCAGGGCATGGAAAAAGCCTCCATGTCCCAGATCGCCAGCGTTGCGCAGGTGTCCAAAGCCTTGCTCTACCATTATTATCCGAGCAAGGACGCGCTGATCTACGCCATCATCGTCACACATCTTGAAGCGCTGGACGAGGCCATCGAGGCCGCCGATGACCCGGCCCTGCCGCCGGGAGACAGGCTGCGGCGGCTGGTCGGCGCGGTTCTGGAGAACTACCGGGGTGCGGACAACCAGCACAAGGTCCAGCTCAACGCCACCTCCGCCCTCTCGGACGAGCAGAAGGCCGGCATCACCGCGCTGGAGCGCCGGATCGTGCGGCGCTTTTCCACCGTGCTGGAGCTGATCAACCCGGACCTCAACAGCCCCGAACGCCCGCTGCTGATGCCCGTCACCATGTCGCTCTTCGGCATGATGAACTGGGTCTACATGTGGTTCCGCGACGGCGGCCGCATCAGCCGCGAAGACTACGCCAGCGTCGCCACGACACTGATCCTGGAGGGGATCAAGGCGGTCAGGTGAGGTCCCAGCCATGCTTGTCGGCTATCGCGGCGAAGACATCCCCGGCAGGTAGAACGCCGCCCTCACGCATCGCGGCAATCCCGGCTTCGATCCGCTCCATCTGCCACATGTTGACATCCAGATAGTGTTCAATCGCCTGATTGACGATGTCATTGCGGGAGCGGCCCGTGGCATTCGCCAGGGCATCAATCTCCGCCACCCTTGAGGTGCGGATGGTGACAGGCTCCGCTCCGGGGCGCTGCGGCATGCTGGGCTCCTCTTTCATGAAGGCTGATCATACTCCAGTGCAGCACCTCTTCCAAGCTTCGTGAGCCGGGCCTCTGGCAGCAGCCACAAACCCACGTTCATGCTAATGTGGACTTGAGGAGCGCAGAGGAGCCTTGCCATGAGCCGTCTGACCATCGACCTTACGGACAAACAGCATCAAAGCCTGAAGGCTCTGGCCGCCTTGCAGGGGAAGACCATCAAGCAATATGCGCTGGAACGCCTGTTCCCCGGCCATACGGGCGGCCAACGAAGCCAGGCAGATCCCGGATGTCAGCAGTCACCTCGTGAAATAGTCGATTCTGCCAATATGCCTCCAGACATGTCTTCGTAACGAACGACCATCTTCCATCCGTAATCTGTGATTGCGGGATCAGCACATGAGTCTTTTACAAACTGAGGCCGGAGGGAACTCTCTAAAAAAGATCGAACTTCTTCGGACGTTAAAGAGGCATCAGTAATCCTGTAAACGAGCACAATGTCCTTCCGACTTGAATCAGCCGAAATGGACTGAATTATCGTCGTTTCATCAATTTCTTGCGGAAGATCAGCGTTTTGAACCTCGATAGACCTCACTATTTGCATAGTTGACCCCTCTCTTTCAAGGTAATCCACACCCAAATCCGTGAGATACTCCAAAGAAGATATCATTAAAAGAGCGAAAACTCCTATTGCAACCCGGAGCGAGCAGTCCTTTGGCACGTACGCAGGCCGCGCCGGTGACGTGACAGGTGACGCAAAAAACAGGAAAAAGCTCGCAATCGGAACTATTCCTATAAATGCGAAGCCCTTGGACTTGCCTGCATCCTTAGTACGGAGCATAGAGACATGCGCAAAAAGACAGCCGCCAACCGCGTACCAGAGCGGGTAGAACAAGAAATACCACTCCGCGCTCGATGAGCTCAAGTAGAACGCCCATATAAAAGCCAGCACAAACTCACCAAATATGATAAAGTAAGATATAATAGCTATAAAAATACAATACATCATTATCGAACCAACGTTCGAATTGATGATATCTTTTGAGTCTGGCCCAGTTCCTCTGATTATTTTATATGCGGTATAGGCAATGAATCCCGCAAATAGGCTACCAAACAGGGACACCTGACTTACCATTTGCTCTACATTCATTTAGGCCCCACAAATTATTTATTTTGTAAATCAGCACACTCGATATGAAGTGCCTTCAGCGGCACTTCGTTTGCCGCCCATGATCATCCGCATTAGACCTTCGCCATTTAGGACGCAATGACTCCGCAGCGCAATTTCAAGCTGTCAACGACTGGTCCGCTGCCGGTGGCCTTACTGACCTTGCCCCTTCGCCCTAGGCTTCAGACTCATAACCTGTAGCATACGGTTGCGGTGAGGCAGATGGAGGACAAAAAATTCCTGGTATTGCGGTCACAGCGTGTTGCGATCCTGTGGAATTCTCTCCGCCTTTCGAACATACGCATGATGACGTTTCTGCCTTTATAGGTATGGCAAGAAACAGTTTTACCATTTTCGTGTTTTGCGCGGCGGAATGTGTGGCAGTGAGCCGCGTGCCTCCACGATCCGGCGTATCCGGTCACTGTCGCAGCTCTTGTCGCCGTGCAAAACACCGTTTGCCGGAACATGTGGTAAGAGCGCCTCTGCTCCGGTGAAGTCAGAGACGTTGGCTCCCGTCAGGTGAAAGGCGATTGGCCGGGGCGACCGCCGGATGGGTCGCAAGGCCTTTCGCCTTCTCTTCTTCTCTCCGCGCCGTCCCTGCCCCAAACCCCAAACTGTGCCGGGGCCTGTATGGCAGGCAGTGCCTCACCGCGTGAAGCGACTTCATTCGCTAATAGCCTCAGAAAACAACCGCGCTGCACCCCTGACGGGTCCCGGCACAAGGCCGGGACGGCGCGGTGGGTGGGTGGGGAGCTTACTGCAATCCATAACGGCGGCAGGCTGAGGTGAAGTGGCGTCGAAAGGAGCTACGCTTTTCAAGCCGTCCCGGCCTTGTGCCGGGACCCGTCAGGGGCGCGCAGCTCTCTCCGCCGTCACCCCGGGCGGAGCGAAGCGAAGACCCGGGGACCACTCGCTTGCAGAGCGGTGAAAAGGCCACGGAAGGCACATGAGACACACTTCGTGTCATCTGCGGTGGTGTTCGGCATCTCTCTGGGAGCGAGTAGGCCCCGGCTCGCGCTGCGCTTGGCCGGGGTGACCCAGTGCCTGATGCTGGGCTGAGCGCACTCTCTCGCCGCCCCGGCCCCAAATCCCAAACTGTGCCGGGACGGCGCGGTGGGTGGGGAGGCGCCGATGGAGGCCAAGGGCGTTGCCACACCCTGCCCCGCTACTCCGCAGCCTTCACCACCTCCGCCACGGGCGGCCATGTCTTGGCGACCATGGTGAGCACGTCATATTGCGCCACGACCTCTCCCGACTGATTGGTGACCTGGCAGTCCCAGCGCACTTCGCCGTGTTCGGCATTGGCGCGGGGGTTGATTTCCTTGCAGGTCAGCCGGACTTGCAGCGTGTCGCCGAAATAGACCGGCGTCAGGAAGCGCAGGTTGTCGACGCCGTAATTGGCCAGCACCGGGCCCGGTGCCGGATCGACGAACAGCCCGGCGGCGAAGGAGGCGATGAGGTAGCCGTGGGCGACCCGGTCGTCGAAGAAGGGATTTGCCCTGGCCGCCTCGCTGTCCATGTGGGCATAGAAGGTATCGCCGGTGAAATGGGCGAAATGCTCCACGTCCTCCTGCGTCACCGCGCGGGCGGCGGTGACGATCTGGTCGCCGATGGCAAGCTCCGCGAGGGACTTGCGGAAGGGATGGACGCCCTGCTGCGCCCCGGCCCCCTCGATCCAGCGGCCCGTGACGGCGGAGAGCAGCCGGGGAGCGCCTTGCACGGCCGTGCGCTGCATGTAGTGCTTCACGCCGCGCATGCCGCCCATTTCCTCGCCGCCCCCTGCCCGGCCCGGCCCGCCATGCACCAGCGGTGCCAGCGGCGAGCCATGGCCGGTGGAGGACCTGGCGGAAGTGCGGTTGCCGATCAGCACGCGGCCATGGAAGGGCGCAAGGCCCAGCACCATCTCTTCGGCCACATGCGGGTCATCGGTGAAGACGGAAGACACCAGCGAGCCCTTGCCCATCTGGGCCAGTTCCACGGCTTCTTCCAGATCATCATAAGGCATGACGGTGGACACCGGCCCGAAGGCCTCCACATCATGCACGGCGCCCGCCTCGAAGGGCCTCGCGCAATACATCAGCACCGGATTGAGAAAGGCACCGGCCTGCGCATCGCCCGAGGCAAGGCGCACGTCATCCGGGTTGCCCGCAACGATTTCCGCATCGGCCTGAAGTCCGGCGATGCGCTCGCGCACCTCCTGCCGCTGGTCGAGGCTGGCCAGCGCGCCCATGCGCGTTGCCTCCTCGCCCGGCAGGCCCGGCAGCACTTTCGAAAGCCGCTCGCGCAGGGCGTCAATCAGCGGCTCCACATGGGCACGCGGGGCCATGACGCGGCGGATGGCGGTGCATTTCTGCCCGGCCTTGGCGGTCATCTCGCGGGCCACTTCCTTGACGAAGAGGTCGAATTCCGGCGTGCCCGGCGCGGCATCAGGGCCGAGGATCGCCGCATTGAGGCTGTCGGCCTCCATGGTGAAGCGCACCGCATTGGCCACCACGGCCGGGTGCGCCTTCAGCTTGCGGCCCGTTGCGGCAGAGCCGGTGAAGGTCACCGCGTCCTGCCCGGTCACATGGTCGAGAAGATCGCCGACGCTGCCGCAGATCAGTTGCAGCGCGCCTTCCGGCAGAATGCCCGAGGCGATGATCTGGCGCACGCACAGCTCGGTCAGATAGGCGGTCTGGCTTGCCGGCTTGACGATGCAGGGCACGCCCGCCAGCAGGGTGGGCGCGATCTTTTCCAGCATGCCCCAGACAGGGAAGTTGAAGGCGTTGATGTGCACGGCCACACCGCGCAGCGGCGTCAGGATGTGCTGGGCGCTGAAGCTGTTGTCGCGGGACAGGGGCTCCACATCGCCATCGGTCAGCACGCGGGTGTTGGGCAGCTCGCGCCGGCCCTTGGAGGCAAAGGTCAGCATGGTGCCGATGCCGCCCTCGATGTCGATCCAGCCATCGGCGCGGGTCGCGCCCGTGTGCAGGCTCTCCGTATAGAGCTCTTCCTTCCGCTCCATCAGATGGAGGCCAAGCGCCTTCAGCATTGCCGCCCGGTCGTGGAAGGACATGGCGCGCAGCTTCGCCCCGCCCGTCCGCCGCCCGTAGTCGAGCGCGGCGGCAAAGTCGAGGCCGGTGGCATCCACTTCCGCCACCGGCGCTCCGGTGGCCGCATCACGCAGAAGCTGGCCCTCGCCGGTTCCGGCAATCCAGCGTCCGCAAACATGGCTTTCAAGACGGCGCGGGGCGGCAGTCATGGGCATTTCCTTCTTTCAATAATCCTGCCCGCCAGAAGCGGGTTAAGGGTGATGACAAAGCAGGAACTCTTCTCTTTCGTCATGGCCGGGCTTGTCCCGGCCATCTGCAAGCCATTGATCTGGTTAGATCCTCGGCACAAGGCCGAGGATGACGGCGGAGAGGTCGCAGGTTGTCAAAAGTCTCGTTACTCCAAGGCTCCGGGTGGCCTCATTCGTCGTAGGTCACCACCACCTTGTCCGTCAGCGGGCGTGCTTGGCAGGAGAGCGCGTAACCAGCGCGCACTTCGTAATCCTCCAGCGCGTGGTTGACGGCCATTTCCACCTCGCCTTCCAGCACCTTGCAGCGGCAGGTGGAACAGACGCCCGCCCGGCAGGAGTAAGGCGCGTCCAGGCTGGCGGCGAGCGCGGCCTCCAGAATGGTCTCACCATCGCGGCCCATCTCGAAGCTGCGGGTCAGGCCATCGAGCGTCACCGAGGCCTGCGTGCCCGTGCCCGGCGCAACGGCGGTGCGGGAGACGGCGGGCGCCTTGGCCCGGCCCGGCTGGCCGGAGGCGAACAGCTCAAAGCGGATCTGGCTGTCATCCAGCCCATGCTCGCGCAGGCTGGCGGCGATGGTCAGCATCATCGGCTCCGGCCCGCAGATGAAGGCCGTGTCCACCGCGCTGGCGTCGATCCAGTGGGTGAAAAGCGCCTTCATCTTCTCCGCGTCGATCCGCCCGGTGAAGAGGTCGATCTCCTGCCCCTCCTGCTCCAGCACGTGGATGACTGAGAAGCGCCCGAGATAAAGGTTCTTCAGGTCCTCCAGCTCCTCGCGGAACATGATGGAGCTGATCTGCCGGTTGGCATAGACGAGGGTGAACTTCGAGCGCGGCTCGCGGGCCAGCACCGTCTTGATGATCGACAGCACCGGCGTGATGCCCGAGCCCCCGGCAAAGCCGAGATACTGGCGGCCCGCCTCCGGGTCGATGGGCGTGAAGAAGCGGCCCATGGGCGGCATGGCCTCCAGCACGTCGCCGGGGTGCAGCGCCTCATTGGCCCAGGTGGAAAAGGCCCCGCCATCCACCCGCTTGATGCCCACCTTCAGCACGCCCTCATCAAGGCCTGCGCAGATGGAATAGCTGCGGCGCAGCTCCTCGCCGTCAAAATCGCGGCGGAAGGTCAGATACTGGCCTTGCGTGAAGCCGAAGAGCGGAAGGTCCTCCTCGCGCGGGGCAAGGGTGACGACCACCGCATCGCGGGTTTCGCGGCGCACACCGGTGACGGTCAGCGGATGAAAACGGGCCATGGCTTGCGTCCTCAGATGCACTTGAAATAGTCGAAGGGTTCAAGACAGTCCGTGCAGCGGTAGCTGGCCTTGCAGGGGGTCGAGCCGAACTGGCTGACCTTCTGCGTGGCTGCCGAGCCGCAGCGCGGACAGGTGATCGCAAGGTTGCTGCCGGAGACGAGCCGCGCCACGCGGCCTGCGATCTGCTCGGCAACACGGCCATCGGGCGCCGTGCCGTCGATGGGCGGGGCGATGCCATACTGGCGCAGCTTTTCGCGCCCCTCCGGCGTCAGCCAGTCCGTGGTCCAGGGCGGCGACAGGCGCCGTTCCAGCCGCAGATCGGCAATGCCCTTTGCCCTGAGCGCCGCCTCGATGTCGAGGTTGATGATGCTGGTTGCCGGGCAGCCGGAATAGGTGGGCGTCACCGTCACCACCAGCGTTTCATCCTGCCAGGCCACATCCCGGATGATGCCGAGATCGGTGAGGCTGATCACCGGAATTTCCGGGTCCGGCACTTCGGCGAGCCAGGACCAGACTTCCGCCACATCGGGATGACGCGCGCTGGCCATGGCACTCACCACGTTGCGCCGGGATAGGCGCGCTGCAGGAACTGCATTTCGGCCAGGATATAGCCCAGATGCTCCGTATGGGTGCCGCGCTTGCCGCCCTTGTGCTGCCAGGCCTCGCCCGGATGGGCAAGCCCGGCTTCCGCCAGAACCGCGCCCACCGTCCCGTCCCAGCCCGCCTTGAGGCTGGAGGGCAGCGGCACAGTGCCGGAAGCGGCCAGCGCTGCATCCGTCTCGTCATCCATGAACATCTCGCCGGTATAGGTCCACAGCGCCTTCAGCGCCCTGGCCATGCGGGCGTGGCTTTCCTCCGTGCCGTCGCCAAGCGCGATCACCAGCGCGGCGGAACGGTCGAGGTGATAGGCCGCTTCCTTGGCCGCTTTCGCCGCAATCTCCGCCACACGCGGCTCAGTGGAGGACTTCAGCGCCTCCAGCAGCTCCACATGGAAGGCATCGAACAGGAACTGACGCATCACCGTGTGGCCGAAATCGCCGTTCGGGCGCTCCACCAGCAGCAGATTGCGGAAGGCGCCGGCATCGCGCAGATAGGCGAGCGCATCGGCACTGCGGCCCTTGCCCTCCACCTCGCCCGCCAGCCCCAGCCACAGCTGGCACTGGCCGATGAGATCCAGCGCCTGATTGGCAAGCGCAATATCCTCTTCCAGCGCCGGGCCGTGGCCGCACCATTCGGACACCCGGTGCCCCAGGATCAGCGCATTGTCGCCCATGCGCAGCAGCCACTCGAACAGCGCCGCCTGATGTGTCGCGCTGGCCATCACATGTGCCCCACTTCTTCGGGAATGTCGTAGAAGCTCGGGTGGCGGTAGACCTTGCTGTTCGACGGCTCGAACAGCGGCCCCTTCTCCGAAGGCACGGAGGCGGTGATGTTTTCCGACTTCACCACCCAGATGGAGACGCCCTCATTGCGGCGCGTATAGACATCGCGCGCATGGCGGATGGCCATGTCCGCGTCGGGCGCATGCAGGCTGCCCACATGGCGGTGATTGAGGCCATGCTGGCCACGGATGAAGATTTCCCAAAGGGGCCATTCGCTGGACATGTTCCGCGTCCTCCCGCAAACACGTTGAAATCAGACTGTCTTTTGCCGGGCGCCTGAAAGCTCATGCGCCCCACCGGCCCTGGCCTATTCGGCCGCCACCCGCGCTGCCGCACGGCGCGCATCCTGCTTCTTCGCATGGGCCATCAGCCCCTCGCGCACCCAGGCGCCATCTTCCCAGGCCTTGACGCGGGCACCGAGGCGCTCCTCGTTGCAGGGGCCATTGCCGGCGATCACGGCAAAGAACTCGCTCCAGTCCGGCTCGCTGAAATCATAGCCGCCCTTTTCCCCGTTCCACTTCAGTTCGGGATCGGGAATGGTGAGGCCGAGATATTCGGCCTGCGGCACGGTCTGGTCGACGAACTTCTGGCGCAGCTCGTCATTGGTGTTGATCTTGATCTTCCAGGCCATGGACTGGGCGGAATGCACCGAGTCCTTGTCCGAGGGGCCGAACATCATCAGCGAGGGGAACCAGAAGCGGTTCAGCGCATCCTGCGCCATCGCCTTCTGCTCCGGCGTGCCCTTGGCCATCTTCATCATGATGTCGTAGCCCTGCCGCTGGTGGAAGCTCTCTTCCTTGCAGATGCGGATCATGGCGCGGGAATAAGGTCCGTAGCTGGTGCGCTGCAGCGGCACCTGATTCATGATCGCCGCCCCGTCCACCAGCCAGCCGACAGCGCCCATATCGGCCCAGGTCAGCGTCGGATAGTTGAAGATGGAGGAATATTTCATCTTGCCCGCATGCAGCAGGTCTATGAGTTCATCGCGGGAGACACCCAGCGTCTCGGCGGCGGAATAAAGATAGAGCCCGTGGCCCGCCTCGTCCTGCACCTTGGCCAAGAGGATCTGCTTGCGCTCCAGCGTCGGTGCACGGGTGATCCAGTTGCCTTCGGGAAGCTGGCCGACAATCTCGCTGTGCGCGTGCTGGCCGATCTGGCGGATCAGCGTCTTGCGGTAGCCCTCCGGCATCCACTCCTTGGGCTCGATCTTCTCGCCCCGGTCGATGCGGTCCTGAAAGGCTGCCTCTTCCGGCGTCATCGCCTCACGGGCCTTGCCGCCTTCGGATGTCACAAGCTGCGCATACATGATCCGGCCTCCTCCCTCATCAAACGCCCTGCTCCGCGCTTCAATCCAGCGCCTTGCAGCCGCGTGACAGCCAGCTCACTCCTCATATCGCTGACCGATCGGTCGATTTATACGCCCAAAACCGTCACAAGAAAAGTCACTTTTTCATGATTCTTGTGATGCTTTTGGGTGCAAGGATTTTTCTGTTATATTTCAGGTGGTTATAGAGTTTCAGAGAGAGCGGAGGCTTCTCCCATGGCAGTGTTTGCGGAGGCCACCGGGTGAGGCACCACCCCCTCTCCCTCCCCTCTTGAAGGGCCGTGTTTGCAACGGACTGCCAGTCAGGCACCAATTTCTCTCCCCCCTTGAGGGGGAGATGCCCCCGGCAGGGGGCAGAGGGGGTAACGGACGATCCGTTTAAGAGAGATCCTGCCGTATTGAAGCGCAGACATCTCCCCTCTGTCTGCTGGCGCAGACATCTTCCCCTCAAGGGGGGAGAGGGACGCTGCGGTGAGCGGCGAAAGCCTGCAGTCTGGGTGATTGGTCGCGGCCTTTCAGCCCCCTCCGCGCCGCCCCGGTCTTGTGCCGGGGCCTGTCAGGTTGCCGCCGCGCCCCGGCATCGGGCGCTTTCGATCGATGATAGCCGCAGAAAACAACCGCCCTGCGCCCATGACGGGTCCCCGCACAAGGCGGGGACGGCGCGGTGCGTGTGGCGAGCCTGCCTTCATCTAAACAACCACCGGAATCCGGCTGAGGCTCTCCGGTGTGCGTGCGGGCAGGAAGCCGTCTGTGCCTTCGAGGTGGGCGGCCACATGCCGTTCGGTGGCCGGGGTCAGCGCGAGATAGAGCCGGCGGAACAGGCCGCGCGCCTCGCCGCCGTTCCAGTCCACTGGGAGAGCCGCCTGAGGCAGGCGCGGGTCGCGCAGCAGAACGTGGCGGTAGGCATGCACCAGCAGCAGCCGGGCGGTCAGCGCGTCCCCATCGGCAAGGCGGCAGCCGCCCTCATCTGCCATCGCAAGCAGCGGCGAAAAACTGGCGATGAACTCCGCATAGCCCTCCTGCAGGGCCGAAAGATCCCAGAAACCGGCGAGCCTTGCCGGGTCCGCAACCTCGCCCGCATGCAGCACCAGCGCCCCCGGCGGCGGGGTCTGGCCCCGGTCCGGACGGATGAACACCGGTCCGCCCATATGCCCCAGCCGCAGACGGCGGGCGTCGTCCGGCGTCAAATCCGGCGCATGGAGCACCTGCCAGCCCCGGCCCGGCTGGTCCGGCCCGTAGAGAAGATCCGCAGCCTGCTGGAACTCCGCCCTTGCCGCCTCCGCCAGCCGGTAGTAGCTGCGCCGCCCGATGCGCTCACCCGCCAGCCGCTCGGCCGCCACAAGGCGCGAGACAGCCGTGCGCACCAGCGATTCATTGATGCCTGCCCTTGCGCAAAGCTCGATCAGCGTTCCCGTCCACAGCACGCCGCCGCGTGGCACGGCGATGTCGCCGTAAACCGTGACGATAAACGCCGCCGCATTCAGCCGCATCCGGCGGAGAATCTCCGCAATCTCTTCGCCTGCCCCGTCCAAACTCAAGGCCCCGTTATCCTTTCCAAAGCGTCAGTTCATCCCTGTCGATGGGTTCAAAAAAGTCCGGTCCGGCCCCGAGATCCCGATCCTTCAGCAAGCCGATCCTGAATGTCTTGTGAGGGACAGGAACAAGCCGCACAAGGGGCACTCCCTCCCGTGTGATCACCACATCCCCGCCGGAAAGCGCAGCCTCGACAAGCTGCGGAAAGCAGGTTTCAGCGGTACCAACATCAACCTGCATCCGACCACCCTCTGCAAGATCAACCATTTCGGCAAGGCCCCCAATGCTGACGCATCAAACCTTGAAAAGGCGCAAGCGCTATACGTCACTTCAGACTACTGGCAAACCGGAGACCCGCAAGCTGCCCGGCTTCACCCCGCGGTAAAACCGCTCCCGCCCGGCGCAAGCTTGCCACCCATCACCCTTCAAGCATCCGCCGGATGTCCTTGATGAGGCGGTAGAGGACCAGAGGCTGGTCTTCAAAGGGAATGAAACCGAATGTCTCATAGAAGGCACGGGCTTCACCGTCCTTGGCATGCACCGCAAGCGCCCGTAGTCCGGCAATATCCGCCGCCTGAAGCGTGCGCAGGATTGCATTTTTCAGCAGGCCGGAGCCCAACCGCTGTCCCTGCCAGTCACGGTCCACCACAAGACGCGCCAGCAGCATCACCGGAACCGGATGACGGGGCAAACCCTTGCGCAGCCGGTCAGGTGCCCCGGCATATTCGACCTGGCCAAAGGTCAGGCTGTAGAATCCGGCGACTGCCTCCCCTGCCATTGCAAGATAGGTCTGTGCACTGCCGGATTTCTGGCTCGCCAGAGCGTGTCTTTGCAGGAAAGCATTCAGCGCCTGCGTTCCGCAATCGAAGGCGGACAGGTCATGGTGTGCGCTGAGCTTTTCGATCCGGAGCTTCGGCCCGCCGCCCATGCTTCAGTCGAATACGCCGGGAGACGTCAGCAATTGTTCCATGCGCGCGTGCCGAAGGGGCGGGGCGTCGAGAGCCTCGACGAATGCCTGCCACTCTGCCTCGCCAAGCCGCAGGATGCGGCGCTGCAGAACGGTTTCCTCAGCCGCAGCAAGGGCACTGTCGAGCACGAATTCGGACATGGTCTTGTGGCGCAGCTCCGCCGCTTCCCGCAGCAGCCGCTTGGCCTCGGGCGATACCCGCATTTCCAGTTTTTCCGAACGGACAGGCGCTGTCATGGTGCCGGGCTCTCCGCAGATCGTCTCTGTCGCATATCCTATCAGACTGCCGGGACAATGTCATGACCGGCTACACCGTCCCCCGCTCCACCAGACTGACCGGAATGGCCACGCGCCGGGGGCCCGTATCCTCGTCGTCTTCGGCCAGAAGCGTCAGCACGGCGGCCACCACGTCCGGGGCGGACTGGCGGATGGTGGTGAGGTTGTGGGAGGACCAGGCCGCTTCCGGGATGTCGTCGAAGCCGATCACGGCCACATCCTGCGGCACGGATATGCCCATTTCAAACCGCGCCGTGTTGAGAAAGCCGAGTGCCGTGCGATCGGTCGCGGCAAAGACGCCATCAATAGCAGGACCTGAACCGCGCAGCAGGCTGCGGGCGGCCTCGCAGCCTGCTTCATAGTTGCCGCGCCCGGCCACCCAGCGTTCGCAGGCGATCCCTTCTTCGTCCAGCCGCTCCAGAAAGCCCGCCGCCCGCCGCCGCTGGCTGGGCGTGTCCGCCCCGGAGCGCACCACGCAGAGCTTCCGCCGCCCTGCCGCCAGCAGGTGCTCTGCCGCCAGCCGCCCGCCCATGCGGTCGTCGGTCTCAATGGAGCCTGCCTCGACGTCTTCCATGTGGCGGTTGATGAGGATCATGCGCTGACGGGCGCGCAGGCACTGGTCGATCAGCTCACGCGGGGGCGCGCCGGAGAGCACGATCACCGCCCGCACCCTGTATTCCAGCACCAGATTGAGCAGCGCCGTCATGTCCTGCGACGAGGCATTGAGCAGCAGCGCATGCAGGCCCTTGCCGATCAGCGCGGCGCTCAGGTCATCCAGCAGCCCGGCCACATAGGGCTCGTAAAAGCGGGCGCCGACAATCGCCACCATGCTGGAGCGGGAGGTTTGCAGGTCCTTGGCCAGCCGGTTCACCCGGTAGCCCAGCTCATCCGCCGCCCGCAGCACCTTTTCACGCACCGCCGGGGAAACATAGGCATCGGGCGTGAAAGTGCGTGAAACGGCCGAGCGCGACACGCCCGCAAGCTTCGCCACATCGGCTGCGGTCACAAAACCGGCCTTGCTCATTCACCTCTCCCCGCTGTTTGCGCACTGGCAGCCCTGCCGGATTGCAACCTCTGGCCCCGTCATAAAACCGAAGCATAACACCTGTAATGTGCACACGTGTGCAGATCAAGTTTTATCTGTGGTCAGGCACATCAAATCACTGAGATTGCTCAATTTTCAGGATCGGCACGTGGCTGGAATCGAACTGACGGATATTGCCCGGAGCTATGGCGGCAAGCGGGTGGTGGACGGGGTGTCCCTGACGGTCAACGACGGGGAATTCGTCGCCATTCTCGGCCCCTCCGGCTGCGGCAAGACGACGATGCTGCGGCTGATCGCGGGCTTCGAGACGCTGGAAGCCGGCTCCATCCGCCTGGGCGGGCGCGAGGTGGCCTCCCCTGCCGCCAGCCTGCCGCCGGAAAAGCGCAACATCGGCATCGTCTTCCAGAACTACGCCCTGTGGCCGCACATGAGCGTGGAAGAGAATGTCGGCTATGCGCTGAAGGTGGCCGGTGTCAGCTCTGCAGAGCGGGCGCGCCGCTGCCGCGAGGCGCTGGCGACCGTGGGCATGGAGGCTCTTGGCACCCGCGCCCCGTCTGATCTTTCAGGCGGCCAGCGCCAGCGCGTTGCTCTGGCGCGCTGCCTTGCGGCCAACCCGTCCGTGATGCTGCTGGACGAGCCGCTGGCCAATCTCGATGTGCACCTGCGCGCCTCCATGGAGCGCGAGTTCCTCGACTTTCACCGCCGCACCGGCGCCAGCATGATCTACATCACCCATGACCAGTCCGAGGCCATGGCCCTTGCCAGCCGCATTGCGGTGATGGAGGCGGGCCGGGTGATGCAGTTCGGCAAGCCGCGCGAGCTGTACCGCGAACCGCAGAACGAAATGGTCGCCCGTTTCATCGGCGGCGGCCTGATCCTGCCGGGCACGGATGCCACCCCTTCGGGCCGCGCAGGCCATGCCATGGTGGATATTTTCGGCCACCGGCACGAGGTGCGCGCCCGCTCCGGCCAGCAGCAGCAGGCAGCGGTCAGCATCTGCGTGCATCCGGGCGAGCTGGCGATTGCCGCCGGTTCTGAAGGCGGTTTTGCCGCCACCATCACCCAGGTGATCTTCCGCGGCTCCCACACACAGGTGGATTTCCACCCCCACGCCATGCCGGACCTTCAGCTGACGCTGCAGGCTCCCGGTGACTTCGCGCTGCCCTCCGGCAGCGTCATCCATGTCCGGGCCGAAGACGGCTGGATCATTCCGGATGCGGGCTGACATGCCCCGCCGGCTTTCTACCCTCAAAGACGACAGGATCTGACCATGCGCCTTCTTTCTGCACTTGCTCTCATGCTGATGGCCGGCACGGCTCACGCCGGAACGCTGGTGCTCTACACCTCCCAGTCGCCGGAAATTGCCCAGCAGACGGTTGACGCCTTCAAGGCGAAGAACCCGGGCATCGAGGTGGAATGGACCCGCAACGGCACCAGCCAGCTGATGAACGTGCTGCGCGCCGAAATCACCGCAGGCGACGTGAAGCCGGACGTTCTGCTGGTGGCCGACACCATCAACCTGGGCCAGCTCAAGGCCGAAGGCCTGCTGATGGCCTATCCGGAAGCCAAGGTGGACGGCTATGACGCCAGCACCTATGACAAGGACAAGATGTTCTTCGGCACGAAGATCATGTCCACCGGCATTGCCTACAACACCCAGAATGCCAAGCCCGTCGAAACCTGGGCAGAGCTGCTGAGCGAAGACAACAAGGGCCAGATCGCCGTGCCGAGCCCGCTCTATTCGGGTGCTGCGCTCAACCACATGCACAGCGTCGTCAACGTGCCGGGCATCGGCTGGGAGTTCTATGAAGGCCTCGCCAAGCTCGGCATCGCCCCGGAAGGCGGCAACGGCCCGGCGCTGAAGGCCGTCGCCGGCGGCATGGCCAAATATGCCATCGTCGTCGATGCCGACGTGATGCGCGCCAAGGCCAGCGGCTCGCCGGTGGACTTCATCTTCCCGAAGGATGGCGTCTCCTTCATCACCGAACCGGCCGCCATCATGTCCACGGCGAAGAATGTGGATGCCGCCAAGGCCTTCATCGACTTCCTGCTGTCGAAGGAAGGCCAGGAACTGGTGGTGTCGCAGGGCAACCTGCCGATCGACGCTGGCCTCACCCCGCCGGCCGGCTTCCCCAAGCTGGACACCATCAAGCTGCTGCCGGTGGATGCGGACAAGGCCGTCGAAACCGACGCGGCCGCCCGCGCCAAGTTCACCGAGATCTTCGGCGGCTGAGGCATGTCCGACATCACCCTGTCCGCATCGGGGGGGCGCCGTCTGGCGCTCCCCTTGCGCACGGACTGGCTGGTCCTTGGCGGACTGGCCATTCTCGTCGGGCTGCTTTCCTTCGCCCCCCTCGCCCGCCTCGCCATGGCCGGTCTTGCGCCGGACGGGGTGATCGATCTTGACCGCCTGTCCTCGCTCTATCTCAAGGGCCGGGTGATCACGGCAGCGCTCAATTCGCTGCAGGTCGCGGTTCTGTCCTCGGTGATCGCGGTTGCCATCGGCACGCTCGCGGCCATCCTCACCGTGCACACCAACATGCGCGGCAAGACGGCGTGGATCTTCTGCTTCGTGCTGCCGCTGATGATCCCGCCGCAGGTGACCGCCCTTGCCTGGGTGCAGGCCTTCTCGCCATCGAGCCCGCTTCTGGGCGCGCTCGGCCTTGCCCTGCCTGCAGGCGTCAGGCATCCGATGTTTTCCGCCACCGGCATCATCCTGCTGCTGGGGCTCTACAATGCACCGCTGGTGTTCCTGACCGTGCGCGCCACGTTGCGCCGCATTCCGCAGAACCTGGCGGAGGCTGCCCGCGCTGCCGGGGCCGGAAACCGGCGCATGCTCTTCACCATCCTCCTGCCGCTCGCCCGCTCCGGCATCATGGCCGGGGCCGCGCTCGCCTTCGTCTCGGCCATCGGCAATTTCGGTATTCAGGCGATGCTGGGCATCCCGGCCCGCTTCCCGACGCTGATCACCCTCATCTATCAGCAACTCAACAGCTACGGCCCCTCGGCCCTGTCTGATATGGCCGCGCTCGCCCTGCTGCTTTCCGCCCTCACCGTGGCAGGCCTCGGCCTTGCCGGATGGATGGCCCGGCGCGGTGATCTCCGGGTCGATGGCCTCGGCCAGCCGGTCACCTTCTCCCTCGGCAGGGGCCGCATTCTGGCGGAAGCCGGGGCGTGGATCTTCCTCGTCCTCACCCTGCTGCTGCCGCTCTCGGCCCTCGTCACCACGTCGCTGGTCAGCGGCTTCGGGCAGGAGCTGACATTCGCCAGCCTGACGCTGAAGAACTACGCCAACGCGCTGGTGCATCATGCCTCGATCCGGCAAGCCTTCCTCACCAGCTTCGGCCTGACGCTGGCGGCAACGCTCATTCTGGTGGTGATGGCGGTGTTCCTCGCCTATTTCCTCAGCTGGCACAAAGGCCCTGTCGTGCGGCTGGTGCAGCTGGCGGCGGAGCTTGCCTATGCGCTGCCGGGCATCGTGCTGGGCGTGGCCATGATCCTCTTCTTCCTGAAGCCCCTGCCCTTCATCAATGTCAGCATCTATGGCACGGTCTGGATCATTCTCGCCGCCTATCTCTCCAACTTCCTCGCCCTCGCCCTTCGCCCCGTGCTGGGTGGCTTCGCCCAGATCGAGCGGTCGCTGGAAGAAGCGGGCCGTGTGGCAGGAGCCGGGTTCCTCGCCCGGATGAAGGACATCATCCTGCCCATGCTCGCCCCTTCCGCCATTGCCGGCGGCATCATCGTCTTCATGACGGCGCTGAACGAGATCCAGGTCTCCATCCTGCTCGTCTCCTCCAGCGCCCGCACCATCGGCCCGATGATCGTCTTCCTCGAGGAAGGCGGCGCTTCAACGCTGGCAGCCGCCGTCGGCTGCCTCATGGTGGTGGCCGTGCTGCTGTTGATGGGCACCGCCTCGCTGTTCTCCTCCCGCCTGCCAAAGGGAGCCCTGCCTTGGCAGAACTGAAAATCATCAGCGGTGCGGGCGGCAAGCTGCCCGCAGCCTTTCTGCTGGAAACCTGCGGCCGCCGCATTCTCTTTGACCTTGGCGAAGGGCCCGAACCCGGCGTTCTGCCGGATGTGAGCCGTGTTGGCCCTGTAGATGCCCTGTGCCTCTCCCATGCCCATCAGGACCACGCCGGCGCCCTGCAGCTGCGGGCAAAGCTGGGGCGCCCGCCAGTCTATGCCACGGCGGAAACCTTCGCCCAGATCCCGGAGGCGGTGCTGCCGCAGGCCGCGCGCCATCTGCTGCCGCTCGCCGGAACTGCGGAAGTGGCGGGGCTGACCCTCACCACAGGCCGCAGCGGCCATGCGCCGGGCGGCATCTGGCTGCATGTGGCGGCGGACTGCGGCTTTCTCTACATGGGCGACTGGACGCCGGAGTCCGGCCTTCTCGCCTTCGACCCGCCGCCCTGCGCCGCCTGCCTCGTCACCGACGCTTCCTATGGCGACCGGGACACCGGCCTTGCGGACCAGATTGGCCTGATGGCAGAGGCAGTGCGCGGCGGCGCGGTGCTGCCCGTGCCTTCCGCCGGGCGCGGCCCGGAAGTGGTGCTGGCACTGGCCCGTGAGGGGTTGAAGCCCCGCGCCTGCCCGGTGGTTCTGGCGGAGATGATGGCCCTTGCCCGGACACCCTCGCGCATCTGCCATCCCGGCACACGGGAAGAGCTGGCAGCGCTTCTGGAAAGTGCCGGGCGCAGCGGAGCGTATCAGCCCACGGATGTGATCGTCACCACGGAAGCCAACGCGGAATCCGGCCTTGCCGCCAGCCTGCTGGCGCGGGCGGGTGAGGGCTTCCGTTTCGTCTTTTCCAGCCACGTGCCCCCCGGCACGCCGGCCGCCGATCTGCTGGCGCAAGGACAGGCCGAATGGCTTGGCTGGAATGTGCATCCCCGCCTCAAGGACACGCTCTGGCTTGCGGACCACACCCGCGCCTGCCATGTGGTGCCTGCCTTTGCCGCGCCGGAAGCCATGCCGCAACTCACCGCCGCCCTCGGCAAGCGGCTGCACACTGGCCGCAGCCTTGTCTTCGGGCCGGAACTTGACCTGCAATTGGGACCGGTGCAGCCGGTCAGGAGATGGATATGACCCGCATGCCCCCCGCCAGCGCCCTTCTGCCGGAAGAAGAAGAGGACCGCCTGCCGGTGCTGTGTGAAGTGGCGAGCGGCCTCGGCCCCCACGGCGCCAGCCTCTTCATCGGCAACAAGGTGGCGGCGGATGATCCCGCCCTGCTGCTGGACGAAGGCGTCACTTCCACCATGAACCTTGCGGTCAATGTGGAAATGGCCCCGCTGACCCTTTCCGATGGCACCACCATCCGCCGCACCCACATCGGCCTCATCGACGGGCCGGGCAACGCGCCGCAGCACCTGCTGGCGGGCGTCATGGCCCTGCATGGCATGCTGGCGCAGGACAGCCCCGGCAAGCCGCATTACCCGCCCCACCGGCGCGGCCATGTGCTGGTGCACTGCCGGGGCGGGCGCAGCCGCTCGGCCACCGTCATCGCGCTCTATCTGCACCTCGCCCTGCCGGAGCGGTTCCCGGATTTCGATACTGCGATCAACCACGTGCGCCAGGTGCGCGGGCTCAGGGACAACCAGCCGCAACCCGCCATGCTCGCCCTCGCCCGCAACGCCCTCACCCACCTCTCCACCGGACTTCGCATCTTCGCACCTGCGAAGTTTTGAGGTGGGGGCTAAAGCAAGGCGCTTCTGCCCTCTTCCGCGGGGGGTGTTTATTCCGGACTGCCAGTCAGGCTTCAACTCCTCTCCCCCCTTGAGGGGGAGATGCCCCCGTCAGGGGGCAGAGGGGGGTAGCTGACTGTCCGCTTGTGAGAGAGTTCCCGCCGTGCTGAGGCGCTGATACCCCCCTCTGTCTGCTGACGCAGACATCTCCCCCTCAAGGGGGGAGAGGGGCGCTGCGGCCTTCCCATCAGAATTGCCGGTACTGATCCAGCGGCAGCCCATTCTCTTCCACCCAGGCGTTCGAGCTTTCGAGCGCGGCGGCATTTTCCCGCAGCCAGGCTTGAGCACGCTCCGGGGCCTGAGCTTCCGCCTCTGGCTTGCCGCGCCCGGCATCTTTGTGCCCGCCTGACTTGATCGCCTCAGTCATCAGATATTCCTCACGCCGTGATCCTGCGGGATTCACATATCATGTTTGAAGCCACCCGCGGCTTTCGGGCAAGGTGACAATTTAGCCATCCCGGCACCGCCCTTCAGCCCTCATAAACTTGACTATTAAATACAAGTATTATACCCGTGCGTCAGGTTCTGCCGGACATCTGCAGACACAGTCCATATTTTCCCGCCGCGCCTGCGGCATGGGGTTGTTGAAGCGCATGCCGTCAGATCAGGATCAACTTGCCGCGCTGTACCTGTCCGAGCGGGACCGGCTGCAACGGCAGATCAACCGCAGGGTTGGCTGCCCGGCGGCGGCATGCGATCTGGTGCAGGACATCTTCATGCGCCTGTGGGAGCGCATGCCCCTGCGCTGCTGCGGCGACCCGGCCTATCTCAGCCGCTGCGCCCGCAATGCGGCGGTGGATCACCTGCGCGCCGAAAAGACCCGCCGCAGCTTCGTGGACGGCCTGCTGCCGGACCAGTATGCCGCCGCCCCCGCCACGCCTCAGGAGATTTTGCAGGCCCGGCAGGGGCTGACGGGCGTTGATGCGGCGCTGGCCGCCCTGCCGGAGCGCACGCGCCACGTCTTCCTGCTCAACCGCATTCATGGCAGAACCTTTGCCGAGATCGCCGCAGTGATGGAGATTTCCGAGCGCATGGTGGCAAAGCACATGGCCCGCGCCATGGCCGCCTGCCAGAGCTGCCTTGCTGCCGAGTGAGCGGACGCGAAAGAACGCCGATGAGCCCTGCCCCTTCCACTCCGCCCGGCAAAGGCCCGGCCCATCGCACGGCACGGGACATCGAGGCCGAGGCCCGCGCCTGGTTCGTCGATCTGCTGCAGACGCCGACTGCCCGCAAGCGCGCAGAGTTTGAAGCCTGGCGGCAGGCCGACAGCGCCCATGCCGAGGCCTTCCGCACCATCGCACTGGCCTGGGAAGCGGCCGAAGCGCCGGGGCGGCGGCTGGCAGAGGCCGAAGGCGAGGCGCTGGAGCGCTATCTGCAGGCGATGGATGCCCGCAAGGCGCGGCGCCGGACAACCCAGCGCCTGACGGGGCTGACGCTGGCCCTGCTGGCGGTTCTGGGCGGGGCCATCTGGCTGGAGCGGCCGGAGTTGTTCGAGGACATGCGCGCCGATTACGTCAGCCCGCGCGGCAGCCGCACCACCATCACGCTTGCCGATGGCTCTGCCGTGCTGCTGGATGCCGGCAGCGCGCTGGCCGAGGATTTCACGCCCGGCGAAAGGCACGTGCGGCTGCTGCGCGGCACGGCCTTTTTTGATGTGGTGCGGGACGAGACCCGCCCCTTCACGGTGTCAGCGGCAGGCGGCAGCATCACGGTTCTGGGCACCCGTTTCGACGTGCGCCTGCAGGAAAGTGGGGGCACCGTCACGCTGGATCATGGCAGCGTTTCCGTCACCGCCGAAGGCGCTGAGGCCGTGCTGAAGCCGGGCGAACAGGTGGATTTCGGCGGCAAGGGCGTCTCCGCCCCCCGGCCGGTGGACCTTGACGAAACGCTGGCCTGGCGCAACGGCCGTTTCGTCTTCTACCGCGCCAGCCTCGGTTCGGTGCTGCAGGAAATCGGCCGCTACCGCAAGGGCCGCATTCTCGTCACCTCCGATGCGCTGGCCAGCGAAATGGTCAGCGGCAGTTTTTCGCTGGACGATACGGACGCCGCCCTCGCCGCCCTGCAATCCTCCGTCGGCTTCCGCATCACTTCAGTCGCGGGCCGGCTGACAGTGATCTCGCGGTAGAACGGTTTCGTTGAAAACAGAACCGCGGGCACAGCGCAGCCAACAGGCACCGGGTCACACCGGCCAAGCATGAGCCGGGGGCTACTAGCATGCAGAGAAATGCCGTTGGCCCGAGCGCTGCGGCAGAGGCCCACCCGCTGCAGAAGCTCCACACCCTCCGCGCCGTCCCGGCCTTGTGCCGGGACCTGTCAGGGACGCAGTGTGGCCCGCCGCCGTTGCAAGTGCTCGAGGAGAGAGGCCGCACCAGCCTTACAGGCCCCGGCGCAGGGCCGGGGCGGCGCGGTGGGTGGAATTGACGAAACGGCAAACCACCGGCGAGAGCAAACCTCTCCGCCGCAAACACATTTCACCGCTCTGGAAACGAGTGGTTCCCGGATCTCCGCTTCGCTCCGTCCGGGACGACGCGGAGTGTGTGGCACGGCGTTTCAGCCCCCCTCCCCCTCGTGGGGAGGGGTTAGGGGTGGGGGGACAGGCCTTTCCGTCTGGCAGAGTATCCATTGATTGCGGGCAGCTGCTCCTCGTGAGGCCTCAACAGGAAAAGTTTATTTTTCAAATCCTTGCAGGCGCAGAGCCCCTTACCCCTTACCCCTTACCCCTTACCCCTTACCCCTCCCCACGAGGGGGAGGGGGGCGGAGATGCACCGCCACAAATCCGATGCATCACTGCGGGGCAGCGCCCTGTCATCTGCCGCTGATCCGCCCCAACACCCCCTCAAAAAAAATCAAAAAAACCGCATCCCACCGGTTCATGAAGCGCAGCTCTCATCCGTGAAGCAGGTAGAGACACGGCAGGAAGGGGGCTTCCGCCGTGCAAAAGCCTTGCGAAAGAGGACAGGTAACATGGCGTTGAACGGGTTGGGCAAATCGGGCGGACTGCGGCGGACGGGACTTCTTCTGGCGGCAACGCTGCTGACCCCCGCAGCCATCATGACGGCGGGAAGTGGTGAAGTGCGGGCTCAGGCGGCCAGCCAGCAGTTCAGCTTCAACATCGCTGCCAAGCCGGTGCCGCAGGCCGTCAATGACATTGGCCGCATTACCGGCCTTGCCGTTGTGGTGCGCGAGAACCAGGCCATCACCCGCGCGGGCAACCCGGTGCGCGGCTCGATGACAGCAGCCGAAGCCCTGTCGCGCCTGTTGCAGGGCACCGGCCTTTCCTACCGCTTCAGCAACCCCGGCACGGTGCAGGTCTATGATCCCGCCGCAGCAGACGCGGGAACCAGCGCCACGGCCACCAGCGGCACCACGCTGGACAAGATCCAGCTGCAGGGCGACACCAACGGCGCCACCACCTTCGTTGCCACCAACGTGACCGGCGCCACCAAGATGGACGCCCCGCTCATCGAGGTGCCGCAGTCCGTGTCCGTCGTCGGCCGCAAGCAGATGGAAACCCAGAACGCCCAGAGCGTCACCGAAGTTCTGCGCTATGTGCCGGGCGTCGCCATCGAAACCTACGGCCCGGACCCCAAGGGCTATGACTGGATCATGATGCGCGGCTTCAATGCGCAGGCCACCAGCTCCTACATGGACGGGCTGCGGCAGGTCTCCAGCAGCTACAGCTTCTTCCGCACCGATCCTTATCAGCTGGACTCCGTCGAAGTGCTGCGCGGCCCCTCCTCCGCGCTCTTCGGCCAGAGCGATGCGGGCGGCGTGGTCAACAAGACCAGCAAGAAGCCGACGGAAGAAGTCATCCGCCAGATCGCCTTCGACTATGGCAGCCATGACCGCAAGCAGGCGCAGTTCGACTTGAGCGGCCCGCTCAACGAAGACAAGACGGTGCTTTACCGCGTCATCGGCACGGCGCGCGATGCCAACACCCAGTTCAAGTATTCCGACGGCTCGAAGATCGGCGATGACCGGCTGATGATCGCCCCGGCGATCACGTGGAAGCCCAGCACGGACACCAGCCTGACCCTGAGCGGGCAGGTGCTGCGGGACGAGAGCGGCGGCACCATCATGCTGTTCACGCCGACGAACATCCTGCTGGGTGACCCGAACTTCAACCAGAGCGAACAGCAGCAGCAGACCATCGGCTACGAATTCGCGCATCGCTTCAACGACACATGGTCGGTGAAGCAGAACGTGCGCTATGGCCACACGGACTTCCTGCTCGACAACCTGTTCCTCTCGGGCATGAATTCCTCGGGCGTCACCCGCATCGCCCGCCGCTTTGACGAAAGCTTCGATGCCTTCACTGCCGACAATCAGGTGCTGGCGAAGTTCGACACCGGCCCTGCCTCCCATCAGGCGCTGATGGGCATCGATTACAGCTGGTCCGATGCGGATGTGAAGCGCTATCAGGGGCTTGCCCCGTCGCTCAACCCCTTCAACCCGGTCTATGGCGTGAATGTGCCGGTGCCCACGGCGGCCTTCATCAACTATTCCGAGCGCTACCACCAGACCGGCCTTTACGTGCAGGACCAGATCAAGTTCGGCAACGGCTTCATCGCCACGCTTGGCGGGCGCTATGACTGGCTGAGCATGGACACGCACAACCGGCTGACCAGCACCACCACGAAGCTGGATGTGGGCCAGTTCTCGGGCCGGGCGGGCATCAGCTATGTCACCGCCTTCGGTCTGGTGCCCTATGTCAGCTTCTCGCAGTCCTTCGTGCCCAATGGCGGCGTCGATGCGCGCGGCAACACCTTCGACCCCTCGCAGGGCAACCAGTGGGAAGCGGGCATCAAGTACCAGCCGCAGGGCTTTGACGGCCTCTTCACCGCCGCCTATTTCGACATCACCAAGAACAACGTGCTGAACTATCTCTCCAATGGCACGGCGGTCGCCACCGGCGAGATCCAGTCGCGCGGCGTCGAACTGGAAGCGCGGTTCAACGTCACCCGCAACTGGGATTTCACCGCCTCCTACACCTACACCAAGGCGGAAATCACCAAGGATGCCGCTTCGGGCAATGTCGGCAAGCGGCCCATGCTGGTGCCCGAGCATCAGGCCTCCGGCTGGCTGAACTACACCTTCACCTCCGGTGTGCTGGAAGGCGCATCGCTGGGCGCGGGCATCCGCCACGTGGGCGACGTGTTCGGCAACAATGCCAACACCTTCAGCGTGCCGAGCCGCACCCTCTTTGATGCCGGGGCCAGCTACCGCGTCAACGAGCACGCCAAGCTGCAGATCAACGCCACCAACCTGTTCGACAAGAAGTACTACACCACCTGCGACGCCAGCTACTCCTGCTATCAGGGCGACCGGCGCACGGTGATGGGCCGTCTGACCGTCGATTTCTGAGAAAGGCGCCCCTGCCGGATCACCTTCCGGCGGGGGCTCGTTGCATGACGGACAGACGCACGCTCCTTGCCGCCGCCCTGAAGGGCACCCTCGCCGCTGCCATGCTGCCCCTTGGCGGAGCGCCCTTGCGCGCAGACGGAAGGCGGCGGATTGCGGCCATTGACTGGGCGGCAGCGGAATCCCTCATGGCCCTTGGCCTGCCGCCGCTGGCGGTGGCCGACACCGGCTATTTCAACCAGCGCATGCCGCAGGCCCTGCCGCCGCAAACGCAGGACATCGGCCCCTTCTGGGCCGTCAATCTGGAACTTCTCGACCGGCTGCGCCCGGATCTGATTTTTCTGGGCGCGCCGAGCCTGTTCATGACGCCGCTTCTCAAGGACATTGCGCCAGTGGAAGTGGTGGCCGAAGGAGACAGCGGCGGGCGCTCCGCCGCCATCCTGCTCCAATGCGCCGCAGCCACCGGCCTGCCGGACACCGCCGCAACCGCCCTGCTGGCCGGGATTACCAAAGAAACCGCCGCCCTTGGCGCCAGCCTTGCGCAGAGCCTTGCCGAGGCCCCGCCGGTCTGCATCCTCCTGCCGGACCAGAGCGGCGGGCGCGCCACGATCTACGGCAAGGGCAGCATGCCGGACACGGTGCTGACGCGCCTCGGGCTCAGCAACGGCTGGACCGGGCCGGTCAATGCCAGCGGCTTTACGCAGGCCGGGATGGACCGGCTGATGCCGCTGGAAGATGCCATCCTCATCCAGATCACCATCCCCTCGCTGGAGGCCCAGACGGAGCGGGCGCTCGGCAACAGCCAGATCTGGCAGCAGCTTCCCGCCGTGCGGCAGGGGCGGCTGGCGCGGATCAGCCAGTTTTATCCCTTCGGCGGCTGCCTGTCGGAGCTGCATCTTGCCCGCTCCGTTGCCAAAGCCGTGCTGGACCTGACGCGGGAGAAAAAATCCTGATGCCCGCCGCCGGTCTTCCCGCTGCAATGCCGCCCCCTGCAGTCCTTCGTGCAGGCATCCGCACAGCCCTTCTCACCGGCCTGCTGGCGGTGCCTGCACTGGCGCTGGCGGGACTGGCCATCACCGGCACCTCCGATCCGCTGATCCTCACCTACAGCCTGCTGCCGCGCATTCTGGCAGCGCTGGTGGCCGGGGCGCTGCTGGGGCTGGGCGGGGCCGTGTTCCAGCGCGTCTTCAACAATCCCCTGGCCGAGCCGTCGCTGCTGGGCATCACCGGCGGGGCGGCGCTGTGCATGGCCGCAACGCTGGTGCTGGCGCCGGTCCTGTGGTCGCAGGGCTATCAGATTGTGGCGCTGGCCGGGGCAGGGCTTGCCCTTGCCGCCGTGCTCGCCATCGCCTGGGGGCCGCATCTCAATTCGCAGAAGCTGGTGCTCGCCGGGGTGATGGTGAACCTGCTGTGCAATGCGGCCTATTCGCTGCTGGTGCTGTTCAACCACGATTTTCTCAGCAACCTGCTGACCTGGCAGGCCGGATCGCTGCAACAGAACGGCTGGGCCGCGCCGCTGCGGCTCACGGTTCTGGCGCTCCTTGCCATCATCCCCCTGTGGCTGCTGGAACGGCCGCTGCGCCTGCTGGCTCTGGGCGATGCCGGGGCCACAAGCCTTGGCCTGCCGGTGCGCGTGGTCAAGCTGCTGATGCTGGGCCTCGTTTCCTGCCTTGCCGCCTGCGTGACGGCGGAATTCGGCCAGATCGGCCTCATCGGTCTGGCCGCCCCGGCCCTTGCCCGGGCCATCGGCCAGCGGGCAAGCCCCGGCCTTGCCACCGCCGCCCTCACCGGTGCGCTGCTGCTGCTCACCGCCGACCAGTGCATGCGGCTGCTGGCGCCCTTTGCCGGGGATCTGCCGGTGGGTGCGGCGGCCGGGCTCTTCGCTGGCCCCCTGCTCATCCTTCTCGCCCGCCGCGCTTCCGGCAGCGCGCCGCTGAATTTTCAGCTGCAGGCACCGCAGCGCAAGGCCGGAGCGCGCCTCCTGCTGCTGCTGGGCCTTGCGCTGACACTGGCCTTTGCCGCCGCCCTCATCGTGGGCCGTGTCCCCGGCGGCTGGTCCCTTGCGCTGGACGGCGGGGATCTCGCCCGCATCTGGCAATGGCGCCTGCCGCCGCTGCTCGGCTCGGCCAGCGCGGGCCTCTGCCTTGCCCTTGCGGGCCTGCTGCTGCAACGCCTGCTGCGCAATCCGCTGGCAAGCCCGGACCTGCTTGGCATCGGCCATGGCGCGGGCCTTGCGCTGGCGCTGGCGCTCGTCATCCTGCCCGCCGCCAGCGCCCCGGCGAAGCTGGCCGTGACGCTGACCGGCGCCGGGCTCGCCATGCTGGCGGTGACGCTGCTTGCCCTGCGCAGCCGCTTTGATCCGGCGCGCATGCTGCTGATTGGTGCCGGCATCGCCAGCACCGCCAATGCCCTGCTTGTGCTGGTGATGGCCGGCGGCGGCCAGCGGGGGGCGGCGCTGCTCGGCTGGTTCTCCGGCATCACCTCCTCCACCAGCTTGCCGGTGGCCGTGGCTGCCGCCCTCACCGGCTGCGCCTGCCTTGCAGGCAGTCTTCTCCTCAGCCGCAGGGTCGATCTGGTGGCACTGGGAGAGCCTGCCGCCATCAGCCTCGGCGTCTCCGTGCGCCGCACCCGCATTCTGGGCCTGACGCTCGCCGCCCTTGCCACCGCCGCCGGAACGCTCGTCACCGGCCCCGTCAGCTTCATCGGCATTCTCGTGCCGCATCTCGTCACGCGCCTCGGCTTCCGGGGCACGGCCAGCGCCAGCATCGCCTGCGGCCTCACCGGCGCGCTGCTGATGACGCTGGCCGAATGGGCGAGCCAGACGCTTGCCTGGCCCTGGCCCCTCTCCCCCGGCCTCCTCGCCGCCCTCCTCGGCGGCCCCTGTTTCCTGTGGCTCCTGCGGCGGCAGACGGCACAGGGGTGAAAGGCTTCAGCCCCGCCACACAGGCTCTGCCAGCCCCTGAAACGGCAGATGCACGGCGTAGATATCGCCGCCGGAGGTGCCGTTGTTGAGGGAGGTGATGACGGCGGTGCGCAGGTCCGGGCCGGTGAAGCACAGGTTCGTCAGGTTGGGCACATCCGCATGGATTTCCGCGTCGATCCGCCCCTCCGGCGTCAACCGCAGGATGCGGGCGCTGTCGCTGGCGGCGATCCAGTAGCAGCCGTCCACATCCATCGCCGCCCCGTCCGGCCTGCCGCCCAGCAGGCCGTGGCTGGCGAAAAGCTGCGGATTGGAGCGGTCTCCCGTCTCCGGGTCAAAGTCAAAGCGCGTCACGTGGACATTGGAAACATGCGAGTCCGAGACATACATGCGCCGCCCGTCCGGGCTCCAGGCAAGGCCGTTCTGCACCCGGAAGCGCCCGCCGCGCGCGCTCACCTTACCTTCGCCGTCCAGACTGAAAAGCCCGCCCCACTGGCCCTCCTCCGCCGGGCGCGGTGACAGAGACCCGGCCCAGAACCGCCCCTGCCGGTCGCAGGCCCCGTCATTCATGCGCCAGCCCTCCGGCAGCTCGGGGCCCATGCTGAAGCGGAAGACGGGACCGGTCTCTTCCAACGCCAGATGCGCAAAGCCGCGCGAGGTTGCGGCCATGAAGCCGCCGTCTGCGGCCAGCACCAGCGCGCTGACCTTGACCGGCAGATCCCATTGCGTCAGCCCCTGCCCGTCCGGCTGCATGCAGAAAAGCCGCTGGTTGGGAATATCCACCCAGTAAACCCGCCCGCCGCGGACATCCCACACGGGACTTTCGGCAATGTGACAGCCGGGGCTGGCGATCCTTTCGGCCTGAAAACGGGCCGGTGCGCGGCGCAATGTCATGACGGCAAGCCTTCCGGTTGGTGGCGGCGGTGGAAACGCGAGAGGCAGAACGTCTCCGCTTCCTCCCTCTGGTGGCTGGTGGATTCACACATCAGGTCCGGAAACTGCCCGCAATGAGGCGTTTGTTTTTCGGGAGGGGGGCTGAGAAGCTGTGCCGAAATAACCAGACGCAGGCTTTTCCCAAGGCCTCACCAGCTCCAAACACGATATGTGTACCCGGCAGCCCCTCAAAGGGGAAAGGAACGGGTCCCTCACCTGCCATCCAACCCAAACACCCCGCTACTGACGGGGAATCCGCCGCTGGCTGGTCTTGTCAAACAGCAGAATGCGGGCCGGATCGGCGCGAAGGCCGATGGTCTCTCCGGCGGCCAGCGCACTGCGCTGCTTGGAGGAGACAAGAACCTTGCCCGCCTGCGTGTCGCAGAACACGGTGGTGTCGGAGCCGGTCGTCTCCACCGTCCGCACCACTGCGGGCAGCACGCCGGGGGTACCGGTATCCGTGATTTCCAGATGCTCGGGCCGGATGCCGGCCAGCACCCCGGCCCCGTCCTCCACCGCATGCGCCCCTGCCAGCGGCAGGTCTACGGCGCAGCCGGACAGGCTCAGGCGCCGGCCCTGATCCCCCACGCTGGCCGTCAGCATGTTGATCGCGGGCGAGCCGATGAAACCGGCCACGAAGACGCTGTCCGGCTGGTCATAAAGCGCCAGCGGCGTGCCCACCTGCTCCACCCGGCCATCGCGCAGCACGACGATCTTCTGGCCCATGGTCATGGCTTCCACCTGATCATGGGTGACATAGATCGAGGTGGTGCCGAGGCGCTGGTGCAGCTCGCGGATCTCGCCGCGCACCTGATTGCGCAGCTTGGCATCAAGGTTCGACAGCGGCTCGTCGAAGAGAAAGACGGAAGGGTCGCGCACGATGGCCCGGCCCATGGCGACACGCTGGCGCTGGCCGCCGGAGAGTTCCTTCGGCAGGCGGTCGAGCAGCGGCTCCAGATCGAGCATCTTCGCCACCGCATCGATCTTGGTGCGGATTTCCTCCTTCGAGGCCCGGCGCAGGCGCAGGGCAAAGCTCATGTTCTCGCGCACGCTCATCTGCGGGTAGAGCGCATAGGACTGGAACACCATGGCGATGTCGCGGTTCTTGGCCTCCAGATCCGTCACATCCCGGCCGGCAATGTGGATTTCTCCGTCGCTCACCTCTTCCAGCCCCGCAATGATGCGCAGCAGCGTCGACTTGCCGGATCCGCTCGGCCCGATGAGGACGCAGAACTCGCCCTCTTCGATATCGATCGACACGTCCTTGATGACGCTCACCGCCCCGAACGACTTGGAGACGCCTTTCAGCGATACAGCTCCCATCTCATTCCTCTCCAGTTTCCGGTCCAGTTTCCGGTTTTCCGGGGCGTCAGCCCTTGACGGCGCCGGCCATGATGCCGCGGTTGAACTGCTTCTGCAGCAGCAGGTAGACGATGATCGGCGGCGCCATGGCAATCAGCGTGGCAGCGACGAAGATGTTCGGCGTGATGGTTTCATCGACCCGCAGCGCGCCCAGGATGACCGGTACCGTGAACAGGTGCTTGTCATTCACCACGATCAGCGGCAGCAGATACTGATCCCAGATCATGATGAAACCGAAGATGAGCACGGACCCCAGCGCCGGGCGCACCAGCGGCAGCACGACACGGCTGAAGATCTGCCACTCGTTGGCCCCGTCGATGCGGGCTGCTTCCTCAAGCTCCTTGGGGATGGCGCGCATGAACTCGGTCAGCATGAAGATCGAGAAGGCCCAGCCCACCACCGGCAGCACCATGGCCGCATAGGTGTTGTAGATCGAGGCATCAATGAGCGGCAGCCGGGCCTGCACCACCAGATAGAGCGGGATGGAGATGATCTCCTCCGGCAGCATCATGGTGCTGAGGATCAGCAGGCTGACCACCGCCGCGCCCCGGAATTTCTTGCGGGCCAGCGCATAGGCGGCCAACGCGCTGACACCGGCCTGAAGGAACGTGCCGGTCAGCGCGACGATCATCGAGTTCAGCAGATAGCGCCAGACTTCCATGTTGATGAGGGCGGCGCGGAAATTCTCCAGCGTCGGCTCCACCGGCAGCAGCAGCAACTGGCCGGGCTTGAGGATCAGGCCGCTGAAGGCGGTGATGACAATGCCCCAGAACGGGCCGACGAAAATGGCGATCACAGCCACATACATCAGCAATCTGCCGAGGCGGGAGAGAAGGGACGGACGCATCGGAAAACCTCCCTTACTTGACCAGCCTGGACTTGATCAGCGTGTGCAGCACCGTCAGCAGGATCGTGAACAGCAGCAGCAGCAGCGACACCGCCGAGGCATAGCCATATTCAAGGTTCTGGAAGCCGGTCTTGTAGATGTGGGTCATGATGGTTTCCGTCGATCCGGCCGGCCCGCCGCCCGTGGTCGCGTAGACCTCGGCAAAGACGCGGATGCCACGGATGAAGGACAGCATGATGACCACGGAAATCGCCGGGATGAGGCCGGGCAGCGTCACATGCCACAGCACGCGCAGGCGGCTGGCGCCATCCACATTGGCCGCGTCGTAAAGCTCGCGGTTGATGCCGGCGAGGCCCGCGACGAAAATCAGCATATCATAGGGCGTGCTCTTCCAGATCTGCATCAGGATCAGCACCCAAAGCGCCTGATTGGGATCGCTCAGAAAGCCCTGCGGCGCGATGCCGACAAGGCCGATCAGCTCGTTGGCAAGGCCATAGTGAGCCGGATTGAACAGCAGCCGCCAGATTTCGGCGATGATCGCGGCGCTGGTGATGGCCGGCAGGAAGATGGCCGTGCGGATGATGCGCAGGTGCCGGGCCTGCCCCTCCAGCGCCAGCGCCAGGAAGAGACCCAGCGTGGAGGCGCAGAGCGTGGCGGACACCACATAGATCAGCGTGTTGACGACAGCCGAGCGCAGGTCCGGATTGGTGAAGGCGGCAATGAAGTTGTCGAAGCCAACCCACTCGCTGTCGCCGTAGAACTGCACCTCATAGAAGGACATGTTCAGCCCCGAGAGCATCGGGTAGAACTTGAACCAGGTGAAGATGACCAGTGCCGGCAGCACGAAGAGCCACGGCACCACAGCCCGGCGCAGGCCCGGACGGCGGCGTCTGGCGCGCTTGCTGCCCCGGTCCAGGGCAAGCCCGTTTGCTGCTGTCATGAGAACCTCTTTGTTGCGCAAGGATCAGGACCGGTGCCGGACTTGCAATGAGAAGGCCGGTTCCGGGTACACTACCCGGAACCGGCCGTGACACCTTACTCGGCCAGAGCCTTCTGCTTGCGCAGTTCGGTGGCAATTTCCTCATCGATCTTCGCCAGCTCTGCCGGAATATCGGCATTGCAGTTGGAGAGGATCTTGTTGAAGCCTTCGGCCGTCAGCATGCGGATCGGGATCCAGTTCGGAACCGGCGGAACATAGTGGCCGCTGGTGTCGAACACCTCCTTCAACGTCGCCCAGCGGGGATCCTGGCGCACCGCATTCACATCCACCTGCTGGTTCACCGGCAGGCGCACCAGCGGCGTGTGGCCGGTGTTGTGTGCGATGCCGATTTCCTGGCCCTCGGGCGAGATGGCGAAGGCGATGAACTTCTCGGCCGCCTCGCGGTTCCTGGAGCCTGCCATGATGTAGGCGCTGGTGCCTTCGGCAAGCGCGGCGACACCGCCGGGGCCGGCCGGAGGCGCGATGACCTCGACCACATCCGCGCCCGGCTGTTCGCTGATCTGGGCAATGTGGTAAGGGCCGGAGAGGAAGATGCCCGTC
Source organism: Pannonibacter sp. CBAS1226 (assembly GCF_055685825.1). Lineage (NCBI taxonomy): Bacteria > Pseudomonadati > Pseudomonadota > Alphaproteobacteria > Hyphomicrobiales > Stappiaceae > Pannonibacter > Pannonibacter sp. CBAS1226. Next base: position 45,243 of record NZ_JBVOUO010000014.1, read on the forward strand.
TGGCCGGAGCGGAAGGTGGGCAGCGCATCGCCGGTGGTGGCGTTGATCGCACCCGGCTGCACCAGGCCTTCGCAGAACAGGCCGCGCACGAAGCCGAGCGCCGCAGCCCCCGCCTCATTGTTGAGGTTCGGTTTGAAGCCGCCGTTCTCCTGCTTCACGAAGTCGCCGCCCGCGCCCCAGATGAAGTTGCTCATGAACCAGCTGGTGTAGCCGCGGGTCGTGGAGCCCGGGATGGTCATGCCGAAGGTGTCATCCTTGCCGTTGCCGTCCGGATCTTCCTTGGTGAAGGCAACCGCCAGCTTGTGCAGGTCCTCCCAGGTCGTGGGCTGCGGCAGGCCGACCTTTTCGCGCCAGTCCTTGCGGATGAAATAGGCAAAGGCCTGCGCCGAGATGGGCACGGAATAATATTTGCCATCGGCGCCCTTGGCGCTGTTCCAGGCGTTTTCGGCGATCTGGCTGCTGCCCTCGATCTTCTCCGGATCGATCTCCTGGATGATGCCCATCTTCAGCATCTGGCCCAGAGCAGAATCGTCGTTGATCACCACATCCGGCAGATCACGGCCAGCGGCGGCGCGGGCAAGACGCTGCTCGAAGTCCATGCCGGTGTTGTAGGTTTCGACCTCGATGCCGGTCTTCTCGGAGAAAGCCTTGGTGAGGTTCTTCAGGATGACGGCAGACTCATCCGTCTGGCGCGACCAGACCTTGAGCGCCTCGGCGGAAGCGCCGGAGGCTGCCGCCATGAATGCTACGCTGCCCATCAGGGCCACCATGATTCCAGAACGCATTTTCCACTCCTCCCAGTCCTGGCGGCTACCCCCCTCAGGTTCCGCCTGTAAAATCATCCGGCCATGGGCCAGTTCCCCCTGCCGGAATAATCCGGCCGGCATAACTTGCAGGCTCCCCCCTACGGGCTTGCCCCGCTCTCAATGAGACAAGCTCGCCGGTTTCAGGCCGCCTTTTCGCGCCGGTACGGGGCGATCAGCTTGTCCAGCATCTCTTCCTCTTCGCGGCTGAGGTCACACAGCGGCGCGCGCACCTTGCCGGCCGCAAAGCCCTGCAGCCGGACGCCCGCCTTGATCGCGGCCACCGCATAGCCCTTGCCGCGGTTGCGGATGGCCATGAAGGGATAGAAGAACTCGTTGAGCATGCGCTCGCAGGCCTGCCGGTCGCCAGCCCGCAGCGCGCGGTAGAACTCCACCGCCAGCCCCGGCACGAAGTTGAACACCGCCGAGGAATAGGTGGTGAAGCCGGCCCCCAGATAGGCTTCGGCGAAAAGCTCTGCCGTCGGCATGCCGCCCAGATAGATCAGCCGGTCACCCATCTTCGCCGTCACCTGGCGCACCAGCCCTATGTCGCCGGTGCCATCCTTGAAGCCGATCAGGTTGGGGCACTCATCACACAGGCGAGCGAGCGTATCCGGCAGGATCACCGAATTGTCGCGGTTATAGACCATGACGCCGATATCGACCGACTGGCACACGCGCTTCACATGGGCATGGAGCCCTTCCTGCGGCGCATCGATCAGATAATGCGGCAGCAGCAGGATGCCATCGGCACCGGCGGCCTGCGCGCCCTGCGCAATCTCCACCGCCACCTCCGTGCCATAGCCGCAGCCGGACACGATCGCCGTATCCCCGGCAACGTCCTTGGCAGCCCGCACGATTTCCGGCACTTCACCGGGCTTCAGCGAGAAGAACTCACCCGTGCCACCGGCGGCAAACAGCACCGGCGCATCGAAGCCGGACAGCCACTCCACATGCGCCTGATAGCTGGCGCGGGCAAAGGCGCCCGATGCATCAAAATGGGTGACCGGGAAGGACAGCAGCCCGGACCCGAGAGCACTCTTGATTTCCTGCGGACGCATGCAGCTCTCCATCCAATTCCATGATTTCGAGCCACGTTATTCAGGTCCGGGGAAGCTGTCAAGAAGTCATATTATCTATTTCGCAAACCAGTATGATAAGCAGCCCTGTACCGGGACAGGCTGCCACGCAGATGCAGCTTCATGGCTGCCCGTGCGGCCGCTTCATCCCCATTGGAAATGGCCTCGACAATATCCGCGTGTTCCCGGTGGATCTGCAGCATGTAATCATGCTGCGGGGCAGGCTCCTTGCCTTCGCTGAGCGCCGAACGTGGAATGATGGCCTGGCCAATCATGGTCAGGAACTCGGAGAAACGCGGGTTGTTCGTCGCCTCGGCAATGGCCAGATGCAGCGCGAAATCGGCAGCGACAGCCGGTTCACCAGCCTGAACGCGCTCGTAGAAATCGTCATGCCGGGCAAGGATCGCCTCTTCCTGCTGCGGCGAGCGGCGCAAGGCGGCAAGGCCGGCCGATTCCACCTCCACCGCAATGCGCAGCTCCAGCAGCTCGATGACGGAGGACACCCGGTCCCGGTCAACATTCTGGAAAGGCAGGGAAACCGGCTCAGGCACATCCAGCACGAACACGCCCGCACCCTGCCGGGGCTCCACCAGCCCGTCGGATTTCAGCGCCGCCACAGCTTCGCGGATCACCGTGCGGCTGACGTTGTAGTCCTGCGTCATCTGCGCTTCGCTGGGCAGCCGCTCGCCGGGCTTGAAATCGCCCGCCAGGATCGCATCCCGCAGCTTTTCGACCAGCTGCGTGACCAGCGTTCCCTTGCCTTTTGCCCCAGCACGCGGCTGTTTCGCCTCTATTGCCACATCCAGACCCTGTCCTTGATCTGCCCCCGCCCGTGGCAGTGCGCCCCGGCAGGAGCAGCGCGCCACGACTCAAGCCGTGCCGCATCAGCCCTGTATTTCGTCCGGAACCATCTCACAGCCGGCGTTTCGCTTCAAGCCGGGCCGGCAAACTCATATGACAGGTTGCCGCCTCATGGCGCTTCATGTATGACTTCAGCAGGATCATGGCCAGCAGCACGCTCCGGGATCCGCCGTCTTTCCTTCGCGCAGGCGCAAGGTCCGGGCCGGTTTGACAGGCTTTGCCGCCCTCATGCCCGGCCCTGCGCGCCGCGCCTCATCTTCCGGAGATTTCCGTGGAACGTCTTCTCATCACCGGCGCCGCAGGCGGAATTGGCAGCGTGATGCGGCAGAAGCTTGCCCCGCTCGCCGGCAAGCTGCGCCTGTCCGATATCGTCAGCCTGGGCGAGGCCGCCAGTCACGAGGAGCTGGTGACCTGTGATCTGGGCGACCGGGACAGCGTGATGGCGCTGGTGGAAGGTTGCGACGGCATCGTTCATCTCGGCGGCGTGTCGGGCGAGGAGCCCTTTGCCACCGTGGTTCATGGCAACATCACCGGCACCTTCAACCTGTTCGAGGCCGCCCGCGCCCATGGCATGCCGCGCATCATGCTGGCCAGCTCCCTGCATACGGTCGGGTTTTACCGGCAGGATGAGTATCTCGATGCCCGCGCTCCCATGCGGCCCGACGGGCTCTACGGCCTGTCCAAGTGCTTCATGGAACTGATGGCGCAGATGTATTTCGACAAGTTCGGCCAGGAAACCGCCGTGGTGCGCATCGGCTCGTGCTTCGAGGCCCCGCGTGATCAGCGCATGCTGTCCACCTGGTTCTCCTATGACGACTTTGCCTCGCTGATCGATCACGTCTTCGCCGTGCCGCGGCTCGGCTGCCCGGTCGTCTGGGGCGTATCGGACAATGACGCCTGCTGGTGGGACAACCGCGCCGCCAGCTTCCTCGGCTGGCGTCCGAAGGACAACGCCGCCGCTCACCGCGCCCGCATCATGGCCGAAGTCCCCAAACCAGCCCCCACCTCCCCCAGCGCCCTCTACCAGGGCGGGCCGTTTGTGGAGAAGCCGGTGCGGGGGTGAGGCTGGGGGGCGGGCAAACAGTCAAAAGCGCCCGGACAGGAACTCCCTCTCAAGCCGCCCCGTCATCTCACGGTAAAGCGCATAGGCACGCCTGTAGGCGCCAATGCGGATCAGTGCCACACAGGGGAGTATCCGTGTCCAGTAAAGGGCCCGCAGCTTCCGCTTCCCTTCCGGGCTTGCAGCCAGCCGGGACAGGATCGGCGGCGACACCGCATAGTAATGCGAGACAACGTCCGGGCCGAAGGGCTGGCGCAGAAGCCAGCCATCCCGGAAACGGCGCAGGGTCTGCAGTTCGAAGCAATCATCGGGACGGCCAAAGGCGAGGCAGCAGGCCGTCGTCAGGAAGCAGGGATTGTCGACAGCTTCACAATCCCAAACGGCCTGCAGCTTGTGGCTCAGCTCCGCCAGTGCCTCCCTGTAGATCCTGTCAGGCCCCTCGCCAGCCAGCGTCTGCCTGAACACGGCAGCCCGGCGGCCGTCCGGGAACAAAATCCCGGTTTCGGCCGTCACCGGCATCTGCTTGCGCAAAAAATGAACCAGCTGATTTGCAACGGTCTCACCCTGGAGGGTGAACTTGACTTCGACAGGGTCCTCTGAATCGGAAAGACCGCTGTTCATGCCCGGGATCGGGCTGCGTCTTCCGCGTGAGATTTTCCCTTCCAGCCGCACCGCCTGCCCGTTGGCCGCAGTCAGAAGAAAATAGACGCCCATTCCTGCCCTGTGCTCCTCGTGGGCACGAATGCCGTGATCCTGCTGATCAAGGCGCGGCCAGTACTGGATGGCGGGCTCCCCGGAGGTGAACCCGGCATAGCTCCTGGAGCCATAGGCGAGCGGAGACACCTGCACGGTGCCTTCGATGATCTTTCCTGCCGCAACATACAGGCTGATCGAGAACCCGAGCTCTGGCTCCATGATAAGAGTTCCTGCCGAAGCTCCGTAAGGCGACCCATAAAAGAAGGAATGCGCCACCTCCAGCTTTGCAATGTCAGCGCCAGCCGGATCGCCGTCGAACAGCGGATCCAGTTCAACGCTCCAGTCCCCATCGTCTTTGCGGACGTCGCATCTGACCGCTGCTGATGCAGCACCACCCAGCAAGGGCGACAGGGCGGCGGCAGGGCCACCGGCAAGCAGGGCACGGCGGCTGAGGAGCCATGAGGGCTTGTCAGTCTTGGGCATCGGTTGTGGTCTCCTGTGCGCGGAAGCCGCGAAGCAGCTTGAGAGAGGGAAGGCTGAAGACGAGATGATCAGTGCCGCTGGCAGCCAGCACGCTGTCACCGGCAGCGGAAAGGCCGATCGCATGGCTGCCACGGCCCGGCCAGGTGGCGGTTGTCCGCAACTGTTCGAAATTCATGACGGTAAACGCTGTGCCGTTTGCCTCGAACCGGGCGTTAAAGGCCACAAGCGGCAGGTCCGGGTGAAAGACAAGCCGGTACGGGATCATCGGAACGCGGACCTGCTGCGGTCCTGCCCATGAGCCTGTCTCCCAGACACTCATATCGAGGCGGTTGTCGAAGGCAAGGAGGAACCGGCCATCCGGGCTGACCCCCAGTGCATGGGGCCACTGCACACCCTGCAGCCGCCGGCGTTCGGCAAGGGTCCGGGGATCATAGATGGTGATTTCCTGCAGGCGGTGCTGACCGCTCGCAAGCGCGCTCCCGTCCGGAAACCATGCCAGCGGACCGCCGATGCGGGTCGGCCCCATCCGGGTCACGGCCGTGAATGCAGCGGCCTTGATGTCGTAGAGTTTCAGGAAGCCGTCAGCTGTGGCATAGGCGATGGCCCCGCCATCCGGCCGCCAGACGAGATCCACAATCTCCAACGCTTCATGCAACTGCGCAACGGCATGCCCCGTCGAGGCATCGTAGACATAGGCCGCTTCAGTGGCGTGCCCGCTCTCCTCCCGATAGCTCGAAATGGATGCAACATAGCGGCCATCGGGGGAAAAGCGGTGATCCCGGCCGCGATAGAGACGGACCAGCGGCACCATGGTCCGCAGATCATGGATCTGCGGCGGCTCAGACCCCAGCACCGCCCGGTAGGCTCCCGGATCAAACGCACTGCCCCTGTCCGCAAGCGCAAGGGACGCAGACGATGGACTGTCCGCAGGCACCGGGCGGAGTTCCGTGCGCCGGTTGACGCTGCGGCCCTTCCGGCTGCTGTTGCTGGCGGCCGGAAAACGGGAGCCGAAACCTGACACCTGAAGCCTTCCGGCCTCGATGCCATGCGTGAGCGTCAGGTAGGTCAGGACAGACCGGGCGCGGCGAAGGGACAGGCTGTCGTTGACCGCCGCGCTTCCCGCCGCATCGGTATGCCCCTCGATGGAGAGGGAGAGGCCGGCGCCGCGCGCTGACTTCAGAAACGCCGCAACCTCATCCAACTGCGCAAGGCCCTTGCGGGACAGGCCATCGGAGCCAAAGGCAAATCCAACACTGACCTTCTCGCGGGAGCCGATTGCCAGCGGCCGCTCAACAATCCGCGGCTCCTGCATTTGCCTTTGCAGGCGCAGGGCATTGGCGGTCACCGAGGACTTCCAAGAGAGCCATTTCTCCGCCTCGCCGCCCAAGGCCTTCAGCTCGTCGAGATGCGCATTGGCCTGGTTGAACTTCTGCGCACCAATCCTGTTGTCCACCATCGCCCTCAGCAGCTGGCGCCGCCGTTGAGGCGCCCAGGGAAGGGCCAGTTTCTCGCGGAAAATCTCATAGGCAGCGTCAAAGTTGGCGTAGGACTGCGCAATGTTGCCAAGCATGAGCAGGGCTTGAAGCCGTCCGTCATCATGCGGGGCCAGAGCATAGGCCTGATGAGCAAGGCCAGTTGCCTCGTCCGGATGTGCCAGAAAGCTGGAGTTCATCCAGGCCATCGAAAGTTTCAGGGAGTAACTTTCCGGCAGTTTGCGCTCTGCGTCCTGCAGGAAGGCAACCGCCGCAGCGGCATCATGCAGGGACATTGCGAGAAAGATCTCCTCGGCGGTCTCTGCTGACGGATCAAGGTCGAAGCCGGCCTTCAGAAACGTGATGGCCGTGCGGCTGGAATCCAGATCATCGCGGATCATTCTGCCAATGAGATAGTAAGCGGCGGCATTGCCATCGGGCTCCAGCAGCGGCGCCAGAACACGCGTTACATGGGCCAGCCTTTCGGCTGCCGGGGTGGTGTCTGCCGTGTATTTCTTCAGCTGCAGTCTGGCGAGCCTTTCATAGACTTCAAAAGAGCCGTCCTTGGCGATTGCGCTTTGGTACAGCTTTTCAGCCTCCTCATGCTGCCCCCCGGCTTCGGCATCGAGCGCCCGCACGAAGTCGAAGGCGTAGTCCAGGCTGCCAACCTCTGCCTCCCACTTCGCAAGAAAATCCATCGCTGCCGGCCTGCCGCCGAAATGCGCCTTTCGCAGAAAGAAGCCGTTCCTCACCAGATCCGGATCAAAGGGGGCGGTGGCAAGCGCCTTGTCATAGAGGTCACGCGCGGCCTCCGGACGTGCGGCCTGTTCATGCGCCAGAGCGAGATTGATATAGGCGGTGGTCAGCTCGGGATCGGCTTCGATTGCAGCCTCGTAGAGCCGGATTTCGTCACGCGCCCGTCCATCCCTGCCCGCGATCCAGGCGGCAGAGAACAGGCCCTCCGGCGTGTCCGCGTGGCTTTGCGCAAGATATCCGCGGATCATTGCCCGTTCCGAAGGGCTGGAAGTCTTCAGGCTGCGCTCGAACAGATCGAAGCGGTTCTGACCGTCATGAATGGCGTGCAGGGCTGCAAGCGGCTGCACGAGACTGCCGAGCACCAGGACAAGAGACAGAAGGAGGCGAAGGGGCATGGTGTTTCCTGCTGTGGTCAGAAGAAAAGGCCATCAGCGGCGCGGCGGGCGCTGATGCAGGGGCTCGGGTGGAACGGACAGGCCGGGTGATCGCGGGCGCAGCCCTGGCGCAGACGCCGGACCGGCCGCCGCCTCTTGAACCTGGCCGCAGTTTCCTGCAGCTTGTAAGGAGCTGACGGGGTGGGGCCTGATGGCGTGCCCCGGGCTTTCCTGCCGGGGGAGATGTTCTTTCCGCCCCGCAGAACATGAATGCGGAAAGCTGGGCCGTGCAGACCATTGAGCAGAAGACAAGCGAACTGACCGCTGCGATCTACGCGGCCTTGCTTGGCGAGAGCAGCTGGCAGGGCTTTCTGGACGAGCTGACCGGCGGCACGCCCGGCAGCCTTTCGACGCTTTTCTTCCACAACTTCACGGCCGGCACGGGTGGTGTCGCCTATGTGGCCGGGGCCGAAGGGCGGCAGGATGCCCTTGCTGACTATGAGCGCTATTACAGCAACATCAATCCATGGATGCGGCGCGTTGCAGCGACGCCGCTCGGACGGGGCGTCATCGGCGAGGAGATCATATCCCGGAACGACTTCAACAGAAGCGAGTACTATTCCGACTATGTGCGCAAGAATGGCCTCGAAACGGGCATCGGCCTCACGCTGTTCAAGAGCCAGAGCTTCTATTTCCTGCTCAGCATGCTGACGGACGATGTGGACACTGACCGGAACCTCGAGCGTGCAGAAGTCCTGACCCGTATCGCCCCGCATTTGCAGCGGGTGTTCCGCTACTACCGGTCCGAAGAGTTCCACGCGGATGTGCTGGATGCCGGAAAAGGCATCGGAATGGCCACGGGGCTGGCCTTCATTCTGGTCAACGAGGATCTCAAGGTCATCAAGGCGTCCCCGGCTGCAGAACAGGCGCTTGCATCCGGACGGGTGGCCGGCCTCGATCCCTCCGGCCGCATCCGGCTTGCCGATCCCGGGACACAGGCGGTGCTGCGCGCGCTCCTGCTCCGGCGGAAGGCGCCGGGGGAAACGGAGGTCTTCAGCAGCCGGGATGCCAGCGTCCAGATCATCCGGATCGGGCGCAGCCCTGCGGCCGAATTCTTCGCAGGACCCGTGGCCGCCATTCTGATCGGTGAGGACAGCAATCAGGCGCGGCTTGACCGCCTTGCTGCCCGCTACCGCCTGTCGCCGGGAGAAGCCAGGGTCTGCGCAGGCATCCTCGAGGGGCTGAACCTGTCGGAAATCGCCGATCAGGCCGCGGTGACGCGGGAGACCGTGCGGTCGCAGCTCAAGTCGGTTTTCAGCAAGACCGGCACGTCCAGCCAGATGGACATCATCCGGCTCGTGGCAGGACTTTCCCTGAAACCGTGAGGGCCGGAAGTGGCGCTGCCGGGAGGAAGGGGCCGGGCGGTTCGGCATCAGTCGTAGGCCGCAGTTCTGTGCCAGCGTCCGGACCGGCCCAGGACAAAGGCCTCTCCCTTGCTGTTGTGGCGCAGGCTGGCGAATTCGCAGCCTCTGGACGTCATGATGTAGCCCGCGGCGCAAGAGCCGTAGCGGACGTTGAGATGATGATTTGTCTCGTTGATGTTCGCACTGGCCTGGGCAAGCGCACCGCCGAACAGCTCGCCTGTCCTGTTGCATCCGGGCAGCAGCAGCAGCAGACACAGCATCACGCGTGATGAGGGCATCTCATTCCTCCCCCAATGGCATGATCAGGACCGGCTGCGGCTTCTGGGGAGCCGCGTCAGGGGCTGCAAGGCCGGAACTGGGATTGGGGCCGGGAACAGGTGCGCTGACGGCATCGTAAAAGACGGCGATGATCGAACCGTCCAGATCCTGCGCCAGAAGCTCCGGCCAGATGGCTTCGTATGTCCTTCTGAAGTTTGCCTGTACCGAAGTGAAGTAAAAGCTCTCCGCGCTTTCGAGGCAGGCATGGTAAGATTTGGCGCTTCCGGATTCCGTTCCCTTCACGCAGGCAGAAGCGATGGAAAGAGGCGGGTATTTCGCCCTCAGGAAAACTGGAACATCTTCAACTATTCCGGCGGCAATTTTCTGTTTCTCGACCTTCAGAAGCTGCGGCTCGCTTTCAAAGCCCTGCTCCATGGCGGCAACATAAGCCACAATGCATTCCCCGTGGGCTTCGAGCTTCACCGCGCTTCGCAGGCGCCCGCAAAAGGCAAAGGCAGCATGTATCTCCGCCACCGCATTCACTGCAGCCGTTGCATGTGCACCGGAAGCTGCATTGGTCACTTGCGGCGCCGGAGCTGATGCCTGAGCCGGCTGACTGACAATCTCGGTGATCGTTTTGCCTTCGCCACCCCTCGCTTCGCCCAACGCGGCATAGATCTGCGCAATGGCTTTTGCAGATCCGTTCATGGCGATGACATGCTGGAAGGCGCCTGCCTCCAGCGTCAGCCTGTCGGCTCCCTGAAGGTGCACGATGAAAGTGCGCGGCAATGTGAGCTGGATGGCCTGACTGGCATAGGTTCCCCTCAGGATTTCCTTCAGGCCTGATTGGGCGGTACTGACGGTCGAGGGCTCCAGCTCCAGCGTCTCCACCCGGTGGGGCCGGTTGCGGGCCGGATCTTCGTCATAGACAGCAGACAGGCGGAGGCGCGTGACGCGGGACCAGTCATGCCCTGACAGGAGCAGAAGCCGCCATTGCCTTGTGGTCTTGTCGAAGGTCAAGGCACTGAACAGCTCACTGTCGCGGTAGCGCGCCGCAGGGACACCCTGACTGGCGGCTGCCTCCGCGAAGCTCCAGTTTCCTTCCGGCAGAACGGTTGCGCGTCCGGTTTCCGCCGGAAAGCCACTGCAGAACAGGCCTGCGGCAACTGCAAACGCCAGCTGCCGTGCCCTGCGGTGAAGCGAAGAGGCTGCGGTATCAGGCCTTCCGGCCGCAGAGCGGCGCGTGGTTTGCCTGCCGGATCGTGTTGCTGCCATGTGACCGGTTCCGTTCTGCCATGGAAAAGGGGTAGTACCGGCGCTCGATGATCCTGACTCATCGAGTGCCGGTTAAGCCCGTGCGGCGCTTGAGCCTTTTCAAGGCGCGATGCGTCAGCATCTCAGAGCCTTGGTACAAAGCGCTGCCGTCCCGCAGGAAAAGCCGCCCCGATGCGCTTAAAATGCTTGCGCACCGGGGCGTTGAGGCCGTGAGCGCCATGCTAGCCCGGCACTGCCCACGGCTTCGTTCTGTCCGGAGGTTGGATTTACGGGTTGCCGAAGGGGGTCTTGCTGCCGGTGTCGCGCTCCCAGAACTTGTAGCGGCCGGTGCCGTCACACACCATGAAGCCCCAGCTTGTGGGATAGACTTCGCCCGGGCTGGTGTTGAAATTGGTGAAGCAACCCCAGCCGCCATGGGACTTCTGCAGGCAAAGGCGGAAGTCCTTCGGCGAGCTGCCGGTGTTGCGCATCCTCACCGAAAAGCTCTTCGAGTTGTTGCAACTCTTACCCCAGGCGGTGTCGTGAACAACGATTCCGGCTTCTGCCGCAGCGCCGGGAGCAAGCAATATGGCGCTTGCCAGCAATGTCTTCTGCAGGGCGCGGATAAAAAGATGTGATGCGGTCTTCATGCTGAGCCTCCAACTTGGAAACATCATTATTTCAGCAGGAAGACATCCGGCATCCCCCGCCCGGGGGATGGACAGAAAGGCAGAAGCAGGATGCGGGGCAGTCTGCCCTTCCCTCTCATCCCAAGGCTTTCGATGCTGACGCATCACGCCTTGAAATTGCTCGGACGCCGCACGAGCTTGACCAACGCTCGATGAGGCGAGCCCATCGAGAGCTGGTATCAGACCAGCACCACCGCCTGCGCGTTCCAGCCTTGCGGCAGCGCTTCGGGCCGGTCGATGGTGACGTCCTCCATCACCAGCCCCTCGATGTCCTTGGCGAAGACGGCCGGCATGCCGCCGGGATAGTCGATGAGGCCGATGATCCGGCCATCGGGGCCGAAGCGCCAGGCGTTGACGCGGCCGGTGGCGTTTTCCTCCTCGAAGCGGTCAAACCGGTCGGCGGGCGTCGGGCGGATGTCATAGGCAAGGCCGGTGCCGAAACGGCCCGGATGCTGGCGCAGGGCCACGCGGCGCAGCACCACGCTGCTGATTTCGCCCGGGTTTTCCGCCACCAGATTGATGGCCCCTTCCATGGAACCGGTCACATCCTCGATGGTGATGTTGGTGACCCGGCCAGCCGGGCCTTCCTCGGGGCGGCGCTCGATGGTGTTGATGGTCACCGCCTCGCCCGAACCCCAGAAGCCTGCGGGAGTCTCGTGGCAGTCCAGCGTGATGCGGGCAAAGCGCACCCCATCCACCAGCCCGCCATCGCGGGAAAAAATGCCAAGGCCACGGTTGGACTTCTCGATGCGGATGTCCTCGAAGCTGATGTTGCGGAAGGGGGCGAAGCTTTCCGTGCCAATTTTCAGCGCGCAGGAATGGCTTTCGATCAGGCAGTCTCGCGCGGTGATGTTCTCGCAAGCTCCCTTCAGGCTGCCATCCGGGCGGCGCGTTGTCTTCAGCACGATGCCGTCATCGGCGGTGCGGAATTCGGAGCGGACGATCAGCACATTGCGGCAGCCGTCGATGACGATGCCGTCGGTGTTGGGCATGCGGCGGTTGTTGTCCACGAACACCCCTTCCACATGCACGTTCTCGCAGCCAACCAGATGCATGGTCCACAGCGGCGCATCTTCAATCGAAATGCCCTCGATGCGCACATCCCTGCAGTCTTCCAGCACGATGACCCGCGGCCTGAGCTTCTGCGCCCGGAGCGTGCCCATGTCCGCATCCTCACCCACGATGAAGGCACCCGCGCCATCGCCGAAGATCCGCCCGGCGCCGGTTATGGCAATGTTGCAGGCGCCGCTGGCCACCAGCATGCCCCGGTCGCTCTCCTCCGCCACCACCGACACGCTGTTGCCGGCATAGGCCTCGTAATCGGGGATGAAATGCAGCTCCGCGCCCTTCGCCAGCTCCAGCGTGACATTGGAGCGCAACCGAACCCCGCCGGAGCGGTGAATGCCGGGCTCCAGCACCAGATGCAGCGGCGCTGCGTCTGCGTCGATCACGGACTGAAGCAACAGGCTCTGATCGCCGGGCTTGGCCTCGACATGAACGCGCCGGGGTGAGGACATGGTTTTTTCCGTTTCAGGTTGTGTGGGTTGGTGGAGTTTCTGAGGCACAGTCTTTCCGCCCCCTCCCCGTCGTGGCTACTGCGTGCACACATCGGTGCTTGGAGCCGGAGAGTTTGTGGGGACAGCCAGCAGTCTGGTTACTCTGGCGCGGCCTTTCAGCTCCCCTCCCCCTCGTGGGGAGGGGTTAGGGGTGGGGGGAAAGGCCTTTCCGTCTGGCACAGTGTCCATTGATTTCAGACAGCCCCTCATCTCCAGGTTCTTCAGGAAAAGTTGGGCTTCTTAAGCCGTTACAGGCTCAGAGCCCCCCACCCCTTACCCCTCCCCACCAGGGGGAGGGGGGCGGAGAGGCCCTGCCACAAATCAGATGCATCACACTGGCTTCTGCCACCATGCCGATGCACCGCCCGGCCTGCTGTCAGCTCCGCGTCTGCAACAGCGCCGCGATGTAGCCGTAACAGAAGGCGAAGGCGACCTGCTGCTGGTTTTCACCGGAAAGGGTCGGTGCGTGGTCGGGCATCACCATGTATTTGTAGCCGGTGTCGCGCAGCACATCGATGATGGCCGGCATGTCCATGTCGCCATCGTCGGGGAAGCTTTCGCGGAAGGAGTAGCGCTTGCCAACGATGTTGCGGAAGTGGATGTTCATCAGCTTGCCGCGCGCGCCGAACCAGCGGGTCACCTCGGCCGCCTCGCTCACATCCTCCAGCATCTCGCCCAGCGTGCCGATGCAGAAGTTGAGGCCATGCACCGGGCTCTCGCGCGTCTGCACGAAGCGCTTCATGCCCTCGACGGAGCCCAGAACCCGCGTCACGCCCTTGTAGCCGGGAGGCGTTGCCGGATCATGCGGATGGCAGGCAAGGCGCACATTGGCCGCTTCCGCCACCGGCACCACGCGGGCGAGGAAATAGTCGATCCGCTCCCAGATGGTGTCCTCGTCCAGCACACCGGCCGGCCCCGGCTCGTTCTGGTCCACCAGATCCCAGCGGAAGGCTTCGGCCATGTAGCCGCCCCGGCCCGGCTCCATCGGCGTGCGCGGAATGCCGATATAGTTGAAATTGTAGCGCACGGAGGGGATGCCGGCCGCGCCGCAGTTCTCGATCAGGCGGCAGATGCCGTCAAGCTGCGCCTCCCGGTCCGGCCCGGCCAGCAGGATGTCCTTGCAGGACTGGGTGTCCACCGGCGCCGAGTGCATCGGCAGCTGCAGCATGTCGAGCGTCAGGCCGAAACCCTCGACCTTCTCCCGGAAGCGCTCCAGCACCTCCCGGTTCCATGTGCGCCAGCCGCCATCCGGGTTGGCAGAGACATTCTTGACACCAAGCTGCGCCATGACACGGTAGTCGTCATCATGGCGGGCGGGAAGCTGTGTTCCGAGATACATCGCGGGCTGAGTCCTGGAAGTTATAATATGAATATCATATAGATCGTATGACAACCGTCAACCGGCATCTCTGCTGCCCCGCCCGAAAGGCCTGTCATGACCCTGGATCTTCACGCAGAGGGCTATCACCTGCGGCTTTCCCCCGCCCATGGCGCCACGCTGCTGGCGGCCAGCTGGCAGCATCCGGACGGGTTCGAGGTGCCGCTGCTGGCGCCGCTGGCGGATCCCGCTGCCGGTTTCAGCACGGGCTGCTTCATCATGGCGCCCTTCGCCAACCGCATCGCGGACGGGCGTTTCCCGTGGGGCGGCGAAGTGCTCACCCTGCCCATGAACCGGCCGGAAGCGCGGGTGGCCATTCATGGCTTTGCCCGCAACCGGGCCTGGCAGGTGATGAGCCGCGATGCGGCGAGCATCACGCTGCAGCACAGGGAGGCTTCGCCGCAGCATCCCTGGCGCTACCGGGCAGAACTGGCGGCAAGGCTTTCGGCAGACGGCATCGCCCTCAGCCTCTCCCTCACCAGCGAGGCGGAAGGCCCCCTGCCCTTCGGTTTCGGGTTGCACCCCTATTTTCCGCGCAAGCCGGACACGGCCGTCTGCTTCACGGCCGCAGGCACATTTGCAGCCGGTGACAGGGGCCTGCCTGTTCCCCCGCTGCAGCCGCTCGCCGGCATGGGCGCGGGCCAGCCCGCCCTTCTGTCTGCCTTCGAGGGGCTGGACCAGTTCTTTGCCGGCTGGACCCCGGCGGAAGCGGAAATCCTGCAACCCGCCAGCCGCACCCGCATCCGCCTGACAGGCGGCGGCGCCTTCCGGCACCTGCATGTTTTCGTGCCGCAGGGCCGGGATGTCTTCTGCATCGAGCCGGTCAGCCACGCGCCGGACATTCTGAACAGGCCGGAGCTGGGCGCAGATGGCCAGCCCGTCCTTGGCATGACCACCCTCGCCCCCGGTGAGACGCTTTCCGCCACACTTGGCCTCAGCGCCTGCGGGGCGTGATGCAAGCTAGTCGGTCCTGAGGAGTCAAGTCGGGAGATTACTCAATCATCACAAAATCTTGGAGAACTCACGATGCGTCAAGCTCAACCCGAGTTGGCATGAGTCGGATAGTGACAACAGTCGTACTGCTCGGAAGAATGCATGCAGTGTCCTGAGACGGTAATTACCTGACAGTTGGCTCACCCTCCGGGGTGTGGCCATGCCGCGTTGAAGCGGGTTTGATGGTGTCGCCAAACATTTCAAATCCGAG
>NZ_JBVOUO010000015.1:0-51608 GCF_055685825.1 Pannonibacter sp. CBAS1226
GCGCCGTGCCAGAATGACCAGAACGCAGGCTTTCCTCAAACCATAACCGGGGAGCCTGACTGGCAGTCCGTTGTGAACCCTGCCCCACGAGGGGGAGGGGGACGGAGAGGACTTGCCACAGGCCGAATGCCTCACTGCCTCCACTGCAAACCCGGCTCATGGCAGGAAGAACCGGCTCTGCGTTGCCGCTTCCCCGCCGCTCGTCAGGCTCTGCAGGGTGAAGCGGATGTTTCCGGCAAGCTCTGGCCCTGCGGTCAGCGTCACCCGCAGCTTGCGGCTGCCATCGGCGGCAAGGTCCACGGCGAGGCTGCCGTCTTCATCCGGCTCAAGTCCGGGGGAGGCGAGGGTGAGAGGGGCAGTGCCCGTGGCTGACAGGCGGATGAGTGCTGCCTCGCCCGTGGTGTTGGTGATGCGCAGCTCATAGGCATTGCGGATCTGGCCATCGCTGAGCTGCACGGCGGCGGGGGTGCGCTCGTGGATCACGGCAAGGGCCAGCGTGGCACGGCCCGACAGGTGGATGGCCATGCCGGCGGCCAGCGCCAGCGCGGCCAGCGCAATGGCCAGCACCTTGGGCCGCAGCAGGCGCACGGGCTGGCGTGGCTTGCCCTGCATCTCCCGCTCGATGTTGGTCCAGCTCTCGTAGTCGATCAGCCCGCGCAGCCGGTCGAGGCGGAACATGGTGCTGTCGCAGGCATCGACGCACAGGCCGCAGTTGATGCAGGCAATGCTTGGCCCCTGGCGGATGTCGATGCCCATGGGGCAGACGGCAACGCAGGCATTGCAGTCAACGCAATCGCCCGCCGGAAGGCCCATCTCGCGGGCGGTGACGGCCTTCTTGGCCGACATGCGCGGCTCGCCCCGCTGCGGGCGGTAGTTCACCGTCAGCGCCTGCGCATCCCAGATCGCCCCTTGCAGGCGCGGCCAGGGGCACATGAAGGTGCAGACCTTTTCCCGCGCAAGGCCCGCGAGGCAATAGGTGGTGAAGGTGAGCGTCAGCACCATGCTGTAGGCGAGCAGCGGCGCGTCGCCCGAAGCAAGACTGCGCAGCAGGGTGGGGGCATCGGCGAAATAGAGCACGAAGGCACCGCCCGTGGCCGCCGCAATGCCCAGCCAGACCACGTGCTTGGCCGTCTTGCGCCAAAGCTTCGAAAGGGTGAGCGGCTGCTTCAGCGCCTGCATCTGCTGGCGGCGGTCGCCCTCGAACTTGCGTTCGACCAGCAGGAAAAGATCCGTCCAGATGGTCTGCGGGCAGAAGAAGCCGCACCAGACGCGCCCGGCCAGCGCATTCATCAGCACCAGAACGAGGGTTGCCAGCACCAGAAGGCCGGTGAGGTAATAAAACTCCTGCGCCCGGATCTCGATGAAGAACACGTAGAAGCGCAGATTGGCGAGATCAAACAGGATGGCCTGATCCGGCTGGCCGGCCCCGCGCCCCCAGCGCAGGAAGGGCAGCACGTAATAGACCGCAAGGCACAGAACCAGCAGCCGCCATTTCAGCGTGCGGAACTTGCCCTTCACCGCCTGCGGAATGACGCGGGTGCCATTTGCGGCGGGCAGGCCCTGCGGCCGGGGCGGCCTTGCTGGGATTGGCTTTGCAGCTATTGGCTTACCTGTGACGGGGGGAATGATCTGATAGGTCATGGCCTGCCGATCCGCACCCGCCAGATCTGCGGGCCGCTTTCCAGAATGTCCCAGGTGAAGCCCGCGACGGACCGCTGGGCGAATTGCGCCTTGAGGGGCGAGGGGTCGCGGTCGTTGACGAGGTCGAAGCAGCCGCCGGGCTGCAGGGCGTCGAAGGTCTCGCACACAAGCGCACGGCGGATGACGCAGGGCAGGCCGCAGACATCGATGGCGGGGATGGTCTCGAACTGCGGAACGGTCATGCGGGCCTCCGGGCATTGTCTTGCAGAATCAGGCAGATCCTGACAGGGCCGGGGCGCTGCTTCTTTGTGCGGGCACAAACTCGGGAGGCGCGGGCGCTGCTAAAGTCCGGCGCATGTCCCGTGACGTTGCGCCGCCTTCTCCCGAACTCACGCCCGCTTCTGCACCCCTGCTGCCGTGCCAGCCGCTGTTTCTGCTGGCCGGTCTCTGGGCAGCGCTCGTGCCGCTGGTCTGGCTGCTTCCGGCCGGATGGCTGCCGGAGCGCGGGATCTGGCATGCGCGCGAGCTTCTTCTGGGCATGGCAGGGGCAGCGGCGGGCGGCTATCTGCTGACATCCCTGCCCGCCTGGACACAGGGGCCGCTTGCCCCGCTCCGCGTGACAGCGGGCGCCGTGCTCCTGTGGTGTCTGGCGCGGGGGGCGGCGGGCCTGGAGCTGATGGCCGTGCTACCCGCAGGCGGCCGGATCGCGGGCCTTGCCAATGCGCTTTACTTTCTGTTCGTGGCCATGGCTGTGGCGGTGCCGCTGGCCCGTGCCGGAACGCTGGCCCGCGCCGGAGTGGCGGGCCGGGGCTGGATTGCGGCGGGGCTGATGCTGGCGGCTGCGGCAGGTGCAGGCCTCTCCGGCTTCGGGCACGGGCCTGCCGCCATCCTGATACTGCCCTTCACCCTGTTGCTGGCCCACGTGGGCGGCAGGGCGGTGCCTGCCTTCACGGGCGTCTGGCTGGCGCGGATATCCGCCGCCGCTGCCCCGCCTCAGCTCCTCGCCCCGGTTCCCCTGCTGCCCGTCATCGCCGCCGCCAGCCTGCTCGAATGGTCCGGCTGGCGGGTGGCGGCAGGCTCGCTGTGGCTCGCCGCTGCGGGGCTCGTGCTGGTGCGCCTGCCGTCCTGGAAGACCTTTAGAACCTTCCGCTATCCGGCGCTCTTCTGGCTGCACATTGCCTATGCTTGGCTCCCGGCCGCCTTCCTGCTTCAGGCTTTGGCCATCTGGTGGCCGGAGCTGATTGATCCGGCTTCTGCCCGCCATGCCCTGACGATGGGCGCCATGGGTGGCATGATGATGGCGGTGATGCTGCGCCCGGCAATGCGGCGGCATGACCGGCGCCTGCTCATGACACCGCTGATGACCGCCGCCCTGATGCTGGTGCAGATCTCGGCGCTGCTGCGGGTTCTGGCTGCGGGCATCGCGTTTGACGGGGCGGTGAAAGCGGCCGCGCTCGCCTGGGTCCTCGGCTGGGCCTGCTTCACCTGCGCCTTCTGGCCCGCCGTCACCGGCCCCGTCCCCCGCCCGGCCTTCAGCGCGCGGCTGGAGTGAAGCTGGGGGTGCAGGCGAGGGGGCGCCGCTCAGCCGCGCAGGATGGCTTCGGCTTCGATTTCCACCTTGTAGTCGCCGATGAGCTTTGCCACCGCCAGCAGGGTGTTGGCGGGTTTGATGGGGCCGAAGATGCGGCCATGGGCGCGGGAGACGGGCAGGGCGTCGTCCGGGTCGGTGAGATAGACGCGCGTGCGCACCACGTCCTCGGCGCTGGCGCCAAGGGCTGTCAGCGCGGCGAGGATCTTGTCGAGGATATAGGTCGTCTGCGCGGCGGCATCGCCCGGTGCCACCGGGCGGCTGCTGCCGGCGGTGGCGGTGGTACCGGACACCAGAATGCGGTCGCCGATGCGCTGCGCCCGGCAATAGCCCGCGATATCCTCCCACTCCGATCCGGTCAGCACCCGCGTTGCGCCGGGGCGATGGGGCACGGCCTCGGTCGTATTGGCCAGCGGCATCTGGTCGAGATGATGGCTGAGATCGCCCGAGGCGGTGAGGAACGGCGGCTTGCGGTATTCATCACCGCAATCGCCCGGAACGGCCTGCATCCGTGCAAAAGCCTCCGCCAGCCTGCCATGATCCTCAGCATCGAGGGCAAAGGAGAAGAGCCTGAGGTTGCCATCCGTGTGCATGGCCTCGCCCAGCCTTGCGCCGATGATCACGCCCGCCACTTGCCGCTGCTCCAGCACCCAGCGGGTGGCAACATTGGAAATGGACACGCCGTGCCGGTCCGCGATCTGCCGGGCGGCGGACAGCAGGGTCTGGAAGGCATCCCAGCCGCCGGTCACGTCGATGAAGCGCTTGTACTTCATCTTGCTCCAGTCATCGATGTCCAGCGGCTCGCGCTGGCCCAGCCACCTGTCCGACAGGAAGCCGCCGCAGAGCGTGCCATAGCCGAAGAGATGCACCCCGTGCGCGGCGCAGACTTCCGCCAGCGGCCCGGCGGCGCGCCGGTCCACCAGCGAGAAGGAAACCTGATTGGTCAGCAGCGGCACCCCGTCGGCCAGCGCCAGATGCAGATGCGCCGCATCGAAATTGGTGACGCCGATGCCGCCGATCAGCCCTTCCTGCTGCAACTTCGCCAGTTCATGCAGTGCGTCCAGCCAGCCGGGATGCTCGAAGCTCCACCAGTGGAATTGCAGCAGATCGACGCTGGCTAATCCCAGCCGGTCCAGCCGCTCCTGCACGCCGGCGCGGACAATCTCCGCCGTCATCGGCCCCGGCTCCGGGCACCATTTGGTGAAGGCAAGCGGACGGGGGCTTTTGCCTGCGTGGCGGGACAGCATCCGGCCTGCCAGAATTTCCGAGGTGCCGTAATGGTCGGCCATGTCGAAGGTGTCGAAGCCCTGCTGCACATAGGCGTCCAGCCAGTCCGCGCCGGTCTCCGGGTCGATGGCGCCGCTCTTGCGTTCGATATCGGCCACCTGCCACAGCCCCGTCAGCGCCCGGCTGATCTCAAGGCGGGGCGACAGGCGGAAGCGGTCGGGACGGGAAAGGGGTGCGGTCATCGGCTGGCTCTCGGGTTTCGCGGCTGCTGGATGCACGGATCGTGCTGGACGAGGTTCAGGGTTTTGGGAAGGACTGCAGTCTGGTTGACTGGGCAGTGAGGCACCAATTCCTCTCCCCCCTTGAGGGGGAGATGCCCCCGTCAGGGGGCAGAGGGGGGTGAGGGACTGTCCTTTCATACGAAAGGTGATGCCGTGCGGAGGTGCTGCCACCCCCCTCTGTCAGCTTGCGCTGACATCTCCCCCTCAAGGGGGGAGAGGGGCGCTGCGGCGAAAGGAAGGAACAAGCCCTGAATGTCTCCGCGCCCGGCGCCTCAATCCAGTCGCTGGCGGAATAGGAATCCCGGGTCATGCGGAGGGGATGATGACGCGGAAGCTGCGTTCGATGTCGTTGACAAGGGCGGCCTTTGCCGCTTCCCGGTCCCCGGCCTTCAGCGCAGCGATGATTTCCTCGTGGTGCTTGTGCTCGGGCATGCGCAGGGCATCTTCGGTCTTGATGATGAGGTTCAGATAGGCGCCGTATTGCACCCACAGCCCCTCCACCAGCGGCACCAGCACTTCGGACTGGCTGGCGCGGTAGAGGGTGAAGTGGAAATCGTAATTCTGCTTCAGGTCCGGAAGTGTTCTGTCCGGCGCGGGCGGGGCGTTGAGCACGGCTTCCAGCTCCGCAACGGTTTCCGCCGTCATGCGGTCCATGGCGAGGTCCAGCACCAGCGTTTCCAGCGCCAGCCGCGCTCGCTTCAGATCCTGCATCCGGTTGGCATCAAAGGGCGGCACCTGCAGCGTGCGGCTGGGGGTATCGACCAGCGCGCCCTCGGCCACAAGGCGGCGCACCGCTTCGCGCACCGGCGTCATCGAGGTGCCCAGCTGTTCGGCAAGGTCGCGCAGGCTGACGGTGTCGCCCGGCGCAAATCCGCCGCTGGTGAAGGCATCGCGCAGGGCGAAATAGACGTTTTCCCGCAGTTTCGACTGGTCGATCCGCGCAATGCGTGGGGCGGTCATGGTTCTGTCCCGGCGTGCTGCCTGCATGTTAAACCTGCCTGAAGTTTAACCACCTTAGGCTGATTGACAATCGGAATATCCCAAACCTATGATCAAATATCACAGATAACAAGCCTCCTTCAAAGGAGCCTTCCAGATGAGCGTGAGCCGGACATGAGTGCGGATGAGACAGCGAAGAGGGAAGACGGCTTCTGGCTCTACGACCTGAAGGTCGAGACCGTGCTGGGCGGGCGCACCCCCGTCTGCCGCCATGTGGAGGGCGAGGCCTTCACCGTGGAAGGCGAGGCGCTGGTGTTCGGCGCCGGGCAGCGGGTGTCCATGTATGCGCTGGCCGCGCTGCTGCCGCTGCTGCCGGCCAAGCAGCGCGAAACCCATGCCAATGACTGGATGTCCACCGACGCGGAGATTGCCTGCCCCGACCCCCATTGCGGCGGCCGGTTCCGCGTCACCCGCCTTGGCAAGCGGTACTTCCGCCACAGCGAAACCACCGGCCTGCCCGAGGCCCGCGACACCCCATACTGGAAAAAGGCCGAGGGAGGCCCTGCCGAATGACCGCCGCTGAAACCGCAGACCTGCGCTCCGGCCACCGCATTTCCCGCGTCATCAAGGGCGGCTGGCAGCTTGCCGGCGACCATGGCCCGGTGGAGCGCGAGGCCGCCATCGCGGATATGGAAGCCTTCCTCGATGCGGGCATCACCACCTTCGACTGCGCCGACATTTACACCGGCGTGGAGGAGATGATCGGCAACTTCATCGCGGATGTGCGCCGCCGCCGGGGCGGGGAGGGGGCAGACCGGGTGATCGTGCACACCAAGCTGGTGCCGGACCTCTCCCGCCTTGCCGACATCCGTCCGGACGAGGTGGAAGCCATCATCGACCGCTCGCTCAAGCGGCTGCAGATCGAGCGGCTGCATCTGGTGCAGTTCTTCTGGTGGGATCTGACCATCGGCAACGCGGTGTCCGCGCTGGAAGTGCTCAAGCGCTGCCAGGAGAAGGGCAAGATAGCAAACCTCGGCACCACCAACTGGAACGAGGCGCAGATGAGCCTCTTCACGGATGCAGGCTTTGATGTGGTTTCGGCGCAGGTGCAATATTCCGTGCTGGACCGGCGCCCCGCCGGGGCCTTCTCGGACTGGGCGCGTGAACATGATGTGCAGCTTTTGTGCTACGGCACGCTGGCGGGCGGGTTCCTGACAGAAAACTGGCTGGGCCAGGCCGATCCGGGCTTTGCCTTCGAGAACCGCTCGCTGATCAAATACCGGCTCATCATTGACGAGTTCGGCTCCTGGGACCTGTTCCAGACGCTGCTCTCCACCCTGAAGGCAGTGGGCGAGCGGCATGGTGTGTCCCTCTCCAGCGTTGCCACCCGCTGGGTGCTGGACCAGCCGCAGGTGGCGGCGGGCATCGTCGGGGCGCGCTATGCGCGGCATCTGCCCAAGACGATGGAAGTCTTCGGCTTCGAGCTGGACGCGGCGGACCGGGCAGCCATCGGCGCGGTGCTGGCGCAGGCGGGCGGGCCGCAGGGGCCGGTCTATGGCCTTGAGGGCGACCGCACCAGCCGCCATGGCCGCATCATGAAGTACAATCTCAACACCAAGCCTGATGATCAGGTGCTGGCGGCGGCTGCCCATGGCTGAGGTGCTGCTGTCCACCAAGGGTCTGACCCGCGACTTCAACGGCTTCCGCGCGGTGGACAGCGTATCGCTGGACATCCGGGCGGGAACCATCACCGGCCTCATCGGGCCGAACGGGGCGGGCAAGTCCACCCTGTTCAACCTGCTCACCGGCACGCTGAAGCCCACCTCCGGCACGGTGACGCTGGCGGGCAGGGATGTGACCGGCCTTGCGCCCGATGCCCTGTTCCGCAAGGGGCTGGGGCGCACGTTCCAGATCCCGCGCCCCTTTGCGCGCATGAGCGTGCTGGAAAACGTGATGATGGCCCCGCCCGCCCAGACGGGGGAAAGCCTCTTCGGCCCGCTCTTCGCCTCTGGCCGTGTCGCCGCGCAGGAACGGCGCAACCGGGAGCGGGCGATGGCGGTGCTGGAATTCGTGACGCTGGCAAAGCTCGCCGATCATCCGGCGGGCAAGATCTCCGGCGGGCAGATGAAGCTGCTGGAACTGGCGCGGGTGCTGATGGGCGATCCCGCCATCATCCTGCTGGACGAACCGGCGGCGGGCGTCAACCCAACGCTGACCGGCGTTCTCATCGAAAAGATCGAGGAGCTGAACCGGCAGGGCAAGACCTTCGTCATCATCGAGCATGACATGGATTTCATCATGCGCCACTGCGATCCGGTGATAGCGCTTGCCGAGGGCAAGGTGGTGTTCGAGGGAACGGCGCAGGAAGCGCAGGCCAATCCGGTGCTTCTGGATGCCTATCTGGGGAGCATGGCCGATGCCTGACGTGACCCAACCAGATCAAGCCGGACGTGACGGCGAACTCGTCATCCGCGGGCTTTTCGCCGGCTATGTGCCCGATCTGCCGATCCTGAAGGACGTGGCGTTGACGGCGGAGGCCTGCAAGGTCACCGTCATCATCGGCCCCAATGGCGCGGGCAAATCGACGCTGATCAAGGCGGTGGCCGGGCTGGTGCCGGTCAGCGGTGGCAGCGTGCGTTACCGGGGGCAGGACATCACGGGGCTGCGGCCCGACCGGATGGCCGGCCACGGCATCGCCTATGTGCCGCAGACGGACAACATCTTCCGCACGCTGACCATCCGCCAGAACCTGGAACTGGCGCTGCGCAATGCAGGCAGCGCGGCGAAGGCGCGGCTGGACGAGCTGTTCACCCGCTTTCCCCCGCTTGCCGCCAAGCAGAAGGAGCGGGCCGGGGCCCTGTCCGGCGGGCAGCGGCAGTTTCTGGCCGTCGCCATGGCGCTGGCGGTGAAGCCCTCGCTCATTCTCATGGACGAGCCTTCCGCCGGGCTGTCGCCCAGGGCGGCGGAAGAGGTGCTGGGGCTGGCAAGGGACCTGACGCAGCAGGGTGTCACCATCCTGCTGGTGGAGCAGAACGTGAAGCAGGCACTGCGCATCGCCGATCACTGCTACATCCTCGCCGACGGGCGCAACCAGCTTGACGGGGCGGCAGAGGCCCTGCGGGCGGACCCGGTGGTGGGGGAAATCTATCTCGGCGGCAAGAGGTTGAGGGCATCATGATCCAGGCGCTCGTGGACGGAATTCTCGTCGGATCGGTGCTGTCGCTGGGCGCCATCGGCCTCACCATGGTGATGCACATGCTGCGCTTTGCCAACTTCGCCCACGCGGAGCTGCTGACCATCGGCGCCTATGTGGCGCTGGTCTTCGACCGGCTGTTTCAGGCGATCCATGGCTCTCTGGGGCAGAAGCTTGCGCCGCTGTCGCTCACGCTCTCCCTGCTGCTGGCCATGGTGCTGGCGATGGCGGTTACGGCGGCAAGCGCGGTGCTGATCGACCGGCTGATCTTCCGCCGGGTGCGGGAGAAGGGCGGCGAGTTGTCCATGGTTTTCGCCTCCTTCGGCGTGGCGCTGATCGTGCGCAGCGTCATAGGCCTCAGCTTCGGCCTGCATACGGAGCTTTACTCCAGGGGCATCGCCTTTGCCGTGGTGCTGAGCCGCGATCCGCTGCTGATGATCAAGCCGGATCAGGTCTTCGTCCTCTGCGCCACGCTGCTGGTGATGGTGGTGCTGCATCTGGTGCTGACGCGCACCACCTTCGGCTTTGCGCTGCGGGCGGTGGCGGAAAACCCGTCGCTGGCACAGGTTAACGGCATTTCGCTGAAGCGCATGGTGACGCTGATCTGGGTCATCGGCGGCGGTCTGGCGGCGCTCGCCGGTGTGTTCTATGCCATGACCAATCACCTCTCGCCCGTCATGGGCCGCGACATGGTGCTGCCGGTCTTTGCAGCGGCGATTGCCGGGGGCATCGGCAGCATCCACGGGGCGGCGCTCGGCGGTTTTCTGGTCGGCATTGCCTCCAGCCTTGCGCTGCTGATCGTGCCCTCGGGTTACTCGCCCTCCATGCCCTTCCTCATCATTCTGGCGGTGCTGCTGGTCCGCCCCAACGGTCTTTTCGGCGAGGCGCGGTCATGATCGGGGTCATCTCCTATCTCGTCTTCTTCACGACGCTGGCATCCATTCTCGCCATCGCGGTGATGGGCCTCAATCTGCAATGGGGCAACACGGGGCTGTTCAACGGCGGGGTGGCGGCCTTCTTCGGGGCAGGGGCCTATGCCACGCTGATCCTCGGCGGCCTGCCGCAGGACGATCATCTGGGCGGCTTTGCCCTGCCATATCTTCTGGCGCTGGCGGGCGGCGTGGGCGCGGCGGCGCTTCTGGCCTGGATTGCGGGCGTGCTGACGCTGAAGCTGCGGCATGATTATCTGGCTATTGCCACCTTCGGCATTGCGGTCGCCTTTGAAAACGTCATGCGCAATGCGGAATGGCTGACCGGTGGGGCCAAGGGCGTGCGCGGCTTCGAGCGGCCCCTGCGCGGCCTGCTGGGCGATGGCTTCACCTACAACCTGGCCTATCTCGCCTTCGTGCTGGCGCTGCTGGTGCTGGTCTATCTGATGCTGGAGCGGCTGACGGCCTCGCCCTTCGGGCGGCTGCTGCGCGCCATCCGCGAGGATGAGGAGGCGGCCCGCTCGCTCGGCAAGCAGCCGTCGCGGGTGCGCCTCACCGCCTTTGTCACCGGCTCGGCCATCATGGGGCTGGCGGGCGGGCTTTACGGCACCTTCTATGCCTTCGTCAGCCCGCAGGATGTGCTGCCGACGCTGACGTTCCAGATCTGGGCCATGCTGATCGTCGGCGGGGCGGGCAACAACCGGGGCGCCATCGCCGGGGCCTTCCTCATCTGGGCCGCCTGGACGGCCAGCGGCTGGGCCCTGTCCCGTTTCGCGCCCGCCGAGGCGCAACTCTATACCGGCTCCATTCAGTTCATCCTGATCGGGCTGGTCATCGTCGGCATGCTGCTCTGGCGCCCGCAGGGGCTCTTCGCGGAGCGGCTGACCGTATCGCAATCGGGAAAACCCGGGCACTGAAACCAGCACGCAAGGAGCTTGCCTCCTTGCGTGCTGGTCAAGCCGGTGCGGCGCATGAGCAAGTTCAAGGCGCGATGCGTCAGCATCGAAAGCCTTGGTATAACCAGAGGGGATTGAAATGACGATGAAGCGGAGTTTGCAGCGGGCAGGCCTCGGTCTGGCCCTCGGAATGGGCGCTCTGGCCGCCCCGCAATTTGCCGGCGATGCGGCAGCGCAGGCCTGCACCCGCAAGATCGGCGCGGTGCTGCCGATCTCCGTGGACTGGGGCCGCCCCATTGCCGAGACGGCGAAATTCGTGGTCGAGCAGGTGAACGAAGCGGGCGGCGTGCAGGGCTGCCAGATCGACATGGTGCTGCGCGATGACCAGACCGACCCGAAGGTCGGCGTCGATGCGGCCAAGGCGCTGGTGGATATCGATCAGGTGCCGGTGCTGCTGGGCTCCGTGTCGAGCGGCGTTTCTATGCCCATCCTCACCTCGGTCACCGTGCCGGGCAAGGTGATGCAGATGTCCTGCTGCTCGTCCTCCTCCGCCTTCACCAAGCTGGCGGAAGAGGGCAAGACGGACGGCCTGTGGTTCCGCACCTTCGCCACCTCCGGCGTTCAGGCCGCCGTGGGCGCCATGGTCGCCCGCGACAAGGGCTACAAGTCCGTTGCCGTGCTCTACAAGAATGACGACTGGGGCCAGGACATCGGCCGCATCGTTGCCGCCAACCTCGAAAAGCTCGGCATCAAGGTGACGGGCCTCGTTGCCATCAACGACGCTCAGCCCTCCTTCCGCGCCGAAGTGACCGAAGCGCTCTCCGGCGCGCCGGAAGCGGTCTATCTGGCGCTCTACCCCACCGAAGGCACGGCGGTGGTGCGCGAATGGCTGTCGCTGGGCGGCACGCAGAACATGATCCTCGCCAACTCGTTGAAGTCCGATGACTTCCGCAACAATGTCGGGCTGGAATATCTCGCCAATGCGTCGGGCACGGACACCGCCTCGCCGCGCACCGAGTCGGCTGCTGCCTTCGTCACCCGCTATCAGGAGAAATTCGGCAGCCAGCCCAACGGCCCCGGCCTTGCCAACAGCTATGACGCGGCGATGATCGCCCTGCTGGCAATGGAAGCGGCCGGCAAGGACGCCAAGGGCCCCGAAATCGCCGCAGCGGTGGCCAAGGTCACGGACCCGGCCGGCACGCCCGTCACGGCCGATGCCGCAGGCTTTGCGGAAGCGAAGAAGATCCTCGCAGGCGGCGGCACCGTGCTCTACCAGGGCGCAACCGGCAACGTGAAGTTCGACAAGAACGGCGACGTCTCCGCCCCGGCGGTCATCTGGGGCTTCACCGCCGAAGGCACGAAGGAAGAGCGCTACATCCCGCTCGAAGACGTCGACGCCTTCATCGCCTCGGTCCAGTAACCGCAAAACGGCGCAAAAAGACACAGGCCGCAGGCATCACCCCTGCGGCCTTTTTTGTCATCCGGCCATGATCGCGGTGAGTTCTGCGCGGTGGCGCATCATGGTGGTGTGGAGGGCCTTGTCGCGGTGGAGCGCGGCGGCGGCTTCCGGCTGCGGCGTGAAGATCCGCATGGCAAAGCGCATCGCCTCTCCCGCCTCATGGACAGAGGGGAAAGCCCCGGCGGCGACGGCGGCATGCAGGGCGGTGCCGAGCAGCACCGCATCGCAGTTCGCCGGAACATGCACGCTTGCGCCCGTGGCATCGGCATGGAGCTGGGCCAGCAGCGCGTGCCCGGCAAAGCCGCCGCCGAGCAGAAGCCGCTCCGGCCTGCCTGCGTCAGTGGGCTGATGGTCGAGAATATGGCTGATGCCGCAGGCGAGTGCGACGCAGCTGCGCCAGTAAAGCCGCAGCAGGCCCTCTTCCGAGGAGTCCAGATCCAGCCCGGCGAGGCTGGCCGTCAGGCGGGGATCGGAGACGGGCGAGCGGGTGCCGTGGATATCCGGCAGCACGGCGATGGGCAGGCCGAAATCCCGGCCTTGGCTTTGCAGCCGCGCGCCGATGGCATCCAGAATGGCCCGGTGCCGCGCCTGCGAGGGTTCGCCGCCGCCGGGGTGTGTTTTCAGCACATGGTCGAGAAAGGCACCGGAGGCCGATTGCCCCGATTCCAGCAGATACAGCCCCGGAGTGGCCGCGCCCTCGAAGCCGCCCCAGCAGCCGGGGCCGGACACGGGCGCCTGCGTCAGCCGGATGATGCAGCTGGATGTGCCCGCGATGAAGGCCGCTTCCTGCGCAAGCGGCGCTGGCTCGCGCTCCCCGGCGGCAAAAAGGCCGAGGGCGCCCGCATAGGCATCGATCAGCCCCGGCGCCACGAGGCAGGCAGTGGTGAGGCCGAGGGCTTCCGCCGCTTCCACTGAGAGATGGCCCACCGGTTGATGGATGGGCTGCGACTGCGGCGGCAGGCCCGCGCGCTCCATCAGATCCTCAAGGCCCGCCTGTACCAGAAAGCCCTGCGGCGGCGTGCCGGGCGCTTCCGGGCTGTAGCCCCATTTGGAGGCCATGGGCGAATGGCTGCGGGTGGTGGCGCCTGTGGCCCGCCAGGTCAGGTAATCGGCAAGATCGAAGATGAGACCGGCCCGGCGCCAGATCTCCGGCAGGTTCCGCTTCAGCCAGAGGAGCTTCGGGATCTGCATTTCCACCGAAAGCCTGCCGCCGAACCGGGCCAGAAGCGGATCTTCGATGGCGTTGCACTGGTCCGTCTCCGCGATGGCGCGGTGGTCCATCCACAAAATGGTGTCGCGGGTGGCCGTGCCCGTGGTGGAGATGGAAAGCGGCTGGCCCTGTGTGTCCCGCACCACCAGCGAGCAGGTGGCGTCAAAGCCGATGGCGAGAATATCTGCGCCCGCAAGACCGGCTTCGTTCAAGGCAGCGCGGACCGCGCGGCAGACGGCGGACCAGATCTCTCCGCTGTCCTGCTCCATGTGCCGGGCCTGGGGTGTGTGCAGCGACACCGGCACAACGCAGCGGGCGAGTTGCTGGCCGCGAAGATCGAACACACCGGCACGCGCGCTCCCCGTACCAACGTCCACGGCCAAGATGTGGTCAGGCATCCGTTATGTCTTCCGGTCTCCTCGCTGGGAGCACAAACTGAAGCAATTCCGGCATGCCGTCAAACCGTGCATCGGGCTCAAGGTCCTTCAGCGCGGCGGTGTAGGAGGGGTGGCGGGTGTGGGCGCCGCCGGTGAAGGCAATCACGCCCATGCCCGCGGCCTGTGCAGCCATGATTCCGGCGGGGCTGTCCTCGATGACAAGGCAGGCCGGCGGCTCCACGCCCATGGCGGCGGCCGCATGCAGGAAAAGATCCGGCGCGGGCTTGCCATTCTCAACCATGGTGGCGCTGAAGATATGCGGCGCGAGCCCGCCGAGGAGGCCGGTGAGGGAGAGGGAGAACTCGATGCGCTCGCGCTGGCTGGACGAGGCGACACAGCAGGCGATGCCATTGTCCTTCAGCGCGCCGATCAGCGCCGCCACCCCTGCGATGGGCTGAAGCTCCTGCCGGAAGCGGTCATACAGCACCTCGCGCATGCGGCTGAGAAACGGCGGATCGATCTCCACGCCGAATTCGGCCGCAACCGTTTCGCTCAGCGAGCCGAGGCTGCGGCCCAGAAACCGGCGGGCGGCGCCATCCGCATCAAGGCGGATGCCCTTTTCCGCAAGGGCCCCGATCAGCACGTCGAGCGCAATGGCCTCGCTGTCGACAAGCACGCCGTCACAATCGAAAATCACCAGCCGGATCTGCTGCGTGGTCATGGATAGTCAGCTCGCAAGGGTTCCATTCAGATAGCGCCGCAACGTATCTGCCGTGCCATGCGCCCGCAAGCTGGCCAGCGCCTCGCCGAAGCGCTGGCGGAAGCGCGGATCAAGACCCACGGGCCCGAAGATATCGGCCAGGCCGGTGAAGGCGTCCGGATCGGTGCGCGAGGCAAGGGCTGCGGCATGCAGCCGCTCTGCGGCCGGATCATTGAAGGCAATCGGCTTGCCGCCATCGCTGGTGCCCTCGAAATAGCGGCACCACAGGGCGGAGACGAGGGCAAGGCCCTGCACGTCGAGCCCTTGTGCCAGACGGTCGGCGGTGGAGGGCAGGATGAATTTCGGCTGCCGGTTCGATCCGTCCTGCGCGAGGCGCGGGATGGTGTCGCCGATCTTGGGATTGGAGAAGCGGCTCTCGATCAGCGCAAAATAATCCTCAAGGCGTGTGTCCGGCACGGGCGGCACCACGGGGATGATTTCCTCATGCTCCAGCTTGGCAAGGAAGCTGCGGATCAACGGGTTTTCCATGGCCTCATGGACGAAATGGATGTCCATCAGCGCCGCCGGATAGGCAATCGCCGCGTGGCCGCCGTTGAGGATCCTGAGTTTCATCAGCTCGTAAGGCGCCACATCGGGCACGAAGGTGACGCCCGCCAGCTCCAGCGCCGGGCGGCCCAGCGGGAACCGGTCCTCCAGCACCCATTGCTTGAAGCCCTCGCAGAACACCGGCCAGCCGTCTTCGATGCCATAGGCCTGCGCCGTCATGCGGATTTCCCGCTCGCCCGTGGCCGGGGTGATGCGGTCCACCATCGAATTGGGGAAGGCGACGTTTTCGTGGATCCAGTCCGCGAAACCGGGGTCGGAGAGGCGCGCCAGCCCGCAGACGGTGGCCTCCGTCACCTCGCCATTGCCGGGGATGTTGTCGCAGCACATCACGGTGAACGGGGGAATGCCCGCCGCCCGCCGCGCCTTCAGCCCGGCGATGATCAGCCCGAACACGGTCTGCGGGTGCTCCGGGTCCTTTGCGTCGGCGATGATGGCCGGATGGGCGGCATCGAACGTCCCCGTGGCCGGGTCGATGAAATAGCCCCCTTCGGTGATCGTCATGGAGACGATGCGGATCTGCGGGGAGGCCAGTGTGTCGATGATGCGGGCAAAGTCCGGTGCGGTGATCATGTCCAGCATCGGCCCGGTGACGGTGGCGCCGGAACGGTCCGCATCCTGCTCGACCACGGTGGTGAGGAAATCCTGCCCCTTCAGCACCTCGTGCATGCGCCGGTCGGAGGGCATGACCCCGGCGCCGATGATGCCCCAGCCGAGATCCCGGCCCAGATCCCGGCCCGTGTTGAACAGCTCATGCAGATAGACCGCCATATGGGCGCGGTGAAAGTTGCCGGTGCCGAAATGCAGGATACCGGGCGTGAGGTCTTCGCGGCGGTAGGCGGGCAGGGCGGCCCGGCCCTTGAGGCTGGCGAGCGTTGCGAGCGAGAGCTTCGTCGTCATGAGTGCAGTCCTTGACTGGCGGGGGAGGGGCGGGAGGGCCATGCGGCCCTCAGCTCATCCAGTTGCCGCCGTCCACATTGTAGGTCTGGGCGAGGATGTAGGCGGCCTCGGGCGAGGCGAGGAACACCGCCATGCCGGTCAGGTCTTCCGCCCGGCCCATACGGCCGAAGGGCACGGCCTCGCCCACCAGCTTCTTCTTCTCGCCAAGCGGCCGGTTCTCGTATTTCGCAAACAGGGCATCCACCCCGTCCCAGTGCTCGCCATCGACGACACCGGGGGCAATGGCATTGACGTTGATGCCATGCTTGATGAGGTCGAGTCCGGCGGACTGGGTGAGCGAGATGATCGCAGCCTTGGTGGCGCAATAGACGGCGACCAGCGGCTCGCCGCGCCGCCCGGCCTGGCTGGCCATGTTGATGATCCTGCCGCCTTTGCCGCGTGCAATCATCGACTTCGCCGCCGCCTGCAGCATGAACAGCGTGCCGGCCACGTTGATTGCGAAAAGCCGGTCATAGCTTTCCCGCGTGATCTCCGTGATGGGGGCAAGATCGAACAGGGCGGCGTTGTTGATGAGGATATCCAGCCCGCCCTGCCGCTCCTCGACCGTCCGTACCGCGGCGTCGATCGAGGCCTGACTGGTCACATCAAGCTTCACCGGATAGGCGGCGCTGCCGATTTCCGCGGCGGTTTCGGTGGCGCGGAGGAAGTCGATGTCGGCAATGGCAACGGTTGCGCCCTCGCGCACATAGGTTTCGGCAAAGGCCCGGCCGATGCCCCGCGCCGATCCGGTGATCAGGGCGGACTTGCCCTCCAGTCTGCCGCTCATTGGGCCTGTCCCTCGCCGTTGAACCTGTGCAGGCGTGTGAGATCCGGCGTCACATGCACGGTATCTCCGTGGCGGACGGGAAATTCGCCGCCGGTGCGGGTGGTGATGGTGCCCGCGCCCTCCACCTCCACATGCAGGAAAGTGTCGGAGCCCAGATGCTCGGCCACGGTGACCTTGCCCTGCCACAGCCCGCTGTCGAGCGAGAGGGTGACATGCTCGGGCCGGATGCCGATGGTATGGGCCCCGTGCTCAGCGGCGGTGGGGCCGCTGATCAGGTTCATCTTCGGCGAGCCGATGAAGCCGGCGACGAAGAGATTGGCGGGGGTGCGGTACAGCTCCAGCGGTGAGCCCACCTGTTCGATGCGGCCCTTGTTCAGCACCACGATCTTGTCGGCCATGGTCATGGCTTCCACCTGGTCGTGGGTGACATAGATCGAGGTAGCCTTCAGCTTCTGGTGCAGCTCGGTGATTTCCAGCCGCATGGCGACGCGCAGCGCCGCATCGAGGTTCGACAGCGGCTCGTCAAACAGGAAGCAGCGCGGATTGCGCACGATGGCGCGGCCAATGGCGACGCGCTGGCGCTGGCCGCCGGACAGCTGGCCGGGACGGCGCTCCAGATAGTCGGTGAGATTGAGGATGCGCGCGGCTTCCTCCACCTTGCGCTTGATTTCCGCCGGATCGGCTTTCGCCATCTTCAGCGGAAAGCCGATGTTGGAGCGCACGCTCATGTGCGGATAGAGCGCGTAGGACTGGAACACCATCGCCAGGCCGCGCTGCGCGGGCGGGGTGCGGGTCTGGTCCTTGCCGTCGATGAGGATGCGACCGCCGGAGGCATCCTCAAGGCCTGCGATCAGCCGCAGCAGCGTGGACTTGCCGCAGCCGGAGGGGCCGACGAAGACCACGAACTCGCCATCGTTGATCTCAAGGTCGATCCCCGGAATGACGGCATGTTCGCCGAAGGACTTGGAAAGCTGTTCGAGTTTGATGCTGCCCATCAGCGGGGTTCCTTACTTGACGGCGCCAAAGGTGAGACCGCGCACGAGCTGCTTCTGGCTGAACCAGCCGAGGATCACGATCGGCGCGATGGCCATGGTCGAGGCGGCGGAAAGCTTTGCCCAGAACAGGCCCTGCGGACTGGAGAAGGAGGCGATGAAGGCCGTGAGCGGTGCCGCATTGGCCGTGGTCAGCCGGATCGTCCAGAAGGCTTCGTTCCAGGCCAGGATGATGTTGAGCAGCAGCGTCGAGGCGATGCCCGGCAGGGCCATGGGCGTGAGCACATGCACGATCTCGTTGAAGAGCGAGGCCCCGTCCATGCGCGCCGCCTCCAGGATTTCGCCCGGGATCTCGCGGAAATAGGTGTAGAGCATCCAGATGACGATCGGCAGGTTGATCAGCGTCAGCATCACGGTGAGGCCGGTGCGCGTGTCGAGCAGGCCGAAGTCGCGGAATATGAGGTAGATCGGCACCAGCACGGCGACGGCCGGCATCATCTTGGTGGAGAGCATCCACATCAGGATGTCCTTGGTGCGCTTCGTCGGCGAAAACGCCATGGCCCATGCGGCGGGAATGCCAACGAGAAGCGCCAGCACCGTCGAGCCCACGGCGAGGACCACCGAATTGAGGAAGGGCTTGATGTAGTCGCGCTGGGTCTGCACCGTGACATAGTTCTCCAGCGTGAAGCTGGGGATCAGGCTGAAGCCACGGATGGCTTCGGTCTCGGTCTTCAGGCTGGTGATCAGCGTGTAGAGGATGGGGAAGAAGATCACGAGTGCCACCGTCCAGGCGATGAGCGTGACCGTGATCTTGCGGCGGGTGCTGGTGGCGCGGGCCATGTGCGTGTCTCCTTACCGGTCCAGGTTCTTGCCGGCGGCGCGCATCAGGAAGATGGCGACGATATTGGCGAGGATGACGGCGGTGATGCCTCCTGCTGATGCGCCGCCCACGTCATAGCCAAGCAGCGCCGTGCGGTAGATCAGGAAGGCAAGGTTGGTCGAGGCATAGCCCGGCCCGCCATTGGTGGTGACGAGGATCTCGGCATAGACGCTGAGCAGGAAGATCGTCTCGATCAGGATCACCACGGTGATGGCGCGGGCCAGATGCGGCAGCGTCAGATAGAGGAACTGGTTGAAGGCATTCGCCCCGTCCATCTCCGCCGCTTCCTTCTGCTCCACATCCAGCGACTGCAGCGCGGTGAGCAGGATCAGCGTTGCGAAGGGCAGCCACTGCCAGGCGACGATGATGATGATCGACAGCAGCGGATATTGTGCGAACCAGTCCACCGGATCGAGCCCCAGCGCCCGGTTGATATCCGCCAGCACGCCGTAGCCCGGATGCATGATCATGTTCTTCCACACCAGCGCCGCCACCGGCGGCATGACGAAGAAGGGCGAGATCACCAGAATGCGGACAATGCCCTGCCCGAACATGGGCTGATCCAGCAGCAGCGCCAGCAGCAGGCCGCCCACGATGGTGATGAACAGCGCGCCGCCGACGATCAGCAGCGTGTTCCAGACCGACTGGAAGAAGGCCGGATCCGTGTAGAAATAGCGGTAGTTGAACAGCCCGGCGAAGCTGACATTGGCCGGGTTCAGCAGATTGTAGTTCTGGAACGAGAACCACAGCGTCATCGTGAGCGGCACGATCATCCAGATCAGCAGCAGCCCGACGGAGGGTGCCATCATCAGACGTGCCAGTGTGCGTGTGTTCTGAGTAGCCATGATGAAATCTTGCCCTGATGAGCGCTGCGCCAGAGGCCGCAAGGACCCGGGGAGCCCGCCCGGACCCCTCATGAGAGGCCCGGACGGGGGAGTGGACGATGGGGGCTGAGCCTGTCTTGTTAAGCTCTGCCGCCAGTGTTTCTTGACGGCTGCAAGGAGGAGGCAAGCTCCCTCCTTTCACTGCAGTGCCCCTCTCCCCCCTTGAGGGGGCTACCGCATGCACACATCGTGTTTGAAGCCGGAGACAGCTTGGGGAAAGCCTGAAGTCTGGTCACTCAGGTACGGTCTTTCAGCTCCCCTCCCCCTCGTGGGGAGGGGTTAGGGGTGGGGGGAAAGGCCTTTCCGTCTGGCGGGGCATTCATTGATTTCATACAGCTGCCCCTCCGGTGCCTATTCAGGAAAAGTTCCATTTTTCAAACCCTTGCAGGCTCAGCCCCCCACCCCTTACCCCTCCCCACGAGGGGGAGGGGGGCGGAGAGGTTCTGCCGGAAAGCAGATGCATCGTTGCGGGCGGTGTCCGGACCTGATGTGTGAATCCGGTGGCCTCAAGGGGGAGGGGGACTGAAAGGCCGTGCCGGAAAGCTGAGGCCTCACTGCAGTCACGTGGCAGAACCCCCGCTGCTTACTTGATGTAGCCGCCGCGGGTCATTTCGCGGACGGTCATGGTCTGGGCCTGGGCGAGCGCGTCATCGACGGACATCTGGCCGGCGAGGGCTGCCGAGAAGAGCTGGCCGACCGAGGTGCCGAGGCTCTGGAACTCGGGAATGGCCACGAACTGCACGCCCACATAAGGCACCGGCTTGACGGTGGGGTTCTTCGGGTCGGCGGCGTTGATGGAGTCCAGCGTCATCTTCGCAAAGGGCGCTGCGGCCTGGTACTCGGCATTTTCATAAAGCGAGGTGCGGGTGCCGGGGGGAACGTTGGCCCAGCCTTCCTTCGAGGCGACCAGCTCCAGATAGGCCTTGCCGGTTGCCCAGGCGATGAACTTTTCCGCCGCTTCCGCCTTCTGCGTGCCGGCCGGGATGGCGAGGTTCCAGGCCCAGAGCCAGTTGCCGCGCTTGCCGAGGCCCGTGTCGGGCGCCAGGGCAAAGCCCACCTGTTCGGCAACGGTGGAGTCCTGCGGGTTCGTCACGAAGGAGGCGGCGACGGTGGCGTCGATCCACATGCCGCACTTGCCCTGCTGGAACAGCGCCAGGTTCTCGTTGAAGCCGTTGGAGGAGGCGCCCTGCGGACCGGCGTCATTCATCAGCTTCACATAGAAGTCGAGGGTGTTCTTCCATTCCGGCTGATCGAACTGCGGCTGCCAGTTCTCGTCAAACCAGCGGGCGCCGAAGGCATTGGACGTGGCCGTCAGGAAGGCCATGTTCTCGCCCCAGCCCGCCTTGCCGCGCAGGCAGATGCCGTTGATGCCATTGGCCCGGTCGGTCATCTTGCGCGCCGCATCGGCGATGAAGTCCCAGGTGGGGGCGTCCGGCATGGTCAGCCCGGCCTTTTCCATCAGGTCCTTGCGGTACATGACGAAAGAGCTCTCGCCATAGAAGGGTGCGGCATAGAGCTTGCCGTCCTCGCCGGTCAGGCCCGAGCGGATGGCCGGCAAGAGGTCGTCCACGTCATAGTCCGCGCCGAGGTTTTCCAGCGGCAGCAGCCAGCCCTGCTTCGTCCAGATCGGCACCTCGTAGGTGCCGATGGTCATGATGTCATACTGGCCGCCCCGGGTGGCGATGTCGGTGGTGACACGCTCGCGCAGGACATTCTCCTCCAGCGTCACCCACTGGACCTGAATGTCCGGATTCTGCGCCGTGAATTCGGAGGTGAGGCCCTGCATGCGGATCATGTCGCCGTTGTTGACCGTCGCAATCGTCAGGGTTTCGGCCGAGGCCATGCCGGCAAGGGCCAGCAGCGAGCCCGCGCCCAGCAGAATCGTCTTCAAGTGCATGTCTTCCTCCCAGAAGAAAATGAGCATTCGCCTTGCTCGTGGGCAATTACTCACTTTGAGCGCGCAAAATGTCAATCCGGATTCCATGCTGCGATGCCGCAAGGATCAGGTAAGAAATTGATATGGCTTGGGAAAAAAATCTTACGTCCGGGAAAGAAGGTGCCGGGCGGCCTCTTCATCGGTGATGAGGCTGTTGATATGCCCGCCCCGCACGGCGGCGAGGATCGCCGCATGCTTGCGCTTGCCCCGGGCGATGCCGGTGACGGTGGAGGTCTGGCGCGAGGGGATTTCGAGGCTGGCGACCCGTTCGTTGACCGGGTGATCCAGCAGCTTGCCATCCGCGCCGAAGATCCAGCCGCAGATCTCGCCCGCAGCGCCCGCGCGCAGGATGTCTTCCATCTCCTGCGGTTTCAGGAAACCGTCCACCAGCAGCGGTGCGCTCATGTTCATTTCGCCGATGCCGACGAAGGTGACATCGCTGCAGTGCCCGAGGGCGATGGTCGGGGCGACGAGGGGCTGGCTGTGCAGCAGCTTGCGTTCTGCCGGAGAGGAAACGATCACCGGCAGCGGCATGGGGAAATGCGGTGCCTTCACCGCATCGGCCATGGAGAAGATGACGTTGAAATAGGCGGCCGAGCCGTCCGGGCTGATGTTGCCGGTGAGCGAGACGATCTTGTGCTGCGGGCAGTCCAGCGGCGGCAGCTGATCGATCACGGCGCGCAGTGTCCGCCCCGTGCCCATGGCAATGACGAGCGGTTCGCTCTGCTTCAGCCAGCGCTCCAGCTGGGCGGCACCGGCCTCGGCAACGCCGACCGTGGCCGATTCTGCGGCCGGATCGGTGGGCACGATCTCCACATCCTTGAGGCCCCAGCGCGCCTTCACCGCTTCGGCCAGTTCCAGGCAGGCGGCGATCGGGTGATCGAGGCGCACCTTGATCAGCCGTTCGGCCACCGACAGCGACACCAGCCGCTGCGCGCTCTGGCGCGAGATGCCCATGGCGGCGGCGATTTCGTCCTGGGTGCGGCCCGCGACGTAATAGAGCCAGCCGGCCCTTGCCGCATCATCCAGCCTCGTCTGCCCTTCGCCACGTTTCGCCATGAAAGCTTTCCCCGTCTCTGGCGACAGTGCTGCCAATTTTGCCCGCCGCTGTCAAACCGGCCGCTTGCGCGGGTGATGGTACAGAACGGTATCGTTGAAGATGTAGAGCAGAAGAAAGATACCTTTCTGTATCTTTTTTGCATATCCCACATCAATGCTACAGAAAGGTATCATCTTGTGGTGCTCAGCTCATGATGCTACAGATGTGTAGCAGATTGGTGAGGTGCAGATGGCATTGTCTCCGGCAGAAGAGCGGCTGGCACGGGAGTTTGGCGCAGCCATCCGGGCGCGGCGCAAGGCGCTGGCGTATACGCAGGCAGATCTTGCCGGCATGATCGGCACCAACCGCCGTTTCATCAGCGAGCTGGAGCGGGGCAAGGGCACCAGCCATCTCGGCCCCGCGCTGGCCGCCGCCGAAGCGCTCGGCCTGCGCATCGGCGCGCTGCTGGCAGGCCCGCTGCAAACCTCCCCCAGTCCGCTTCCGCCCTTGTGAGGAGCTGAGCCTTGCAGCTTTTCTACGAGCGTCATCTGGCAGGCAGCATCACGGAGCGGGACGGGCGCGCGCCGTCGTCACCCATGTCACGCTTGACCGCTAATATGACCCGGCAGCGCTGCCGTTGAGCAGCGGGGCGAGGTAGGGGCCGGTGAGCATGGTGTCCACGTCGAGGGAGGCCGGGTCGAGCATGCCCGTTGCGGCCAGTTTGCCGCTGGCAAGGCCGCTGATCAGCGTGGCGGCATAGGCGGTGGCCGTGGCGGTGAGGGCGTTGACCATTGCAGGGCGGGTGCCGCTGTCTGTCCCTTCACGTGTGCCGAAGCCTGCGGGGCCAAACAGGGGGCCATGCGGGGGGCCGAAGCGCAGGCATTGGGTCCGCTCCACCGGCTGGCGGCCGCGCATGGCCTTCACTGTCAGCATCACATGCAGCACGTCATCCTCCACCACCGGCAGCCCGTTGCAGAGCAGCGACTTCAGCATGTCGCGGCGCTGGCGCAGGCCAAGGTCATCCAGCAGAAAGCGCATGTAGTCCAGATGGCCGGGATAGCGCAGGGTCTTGAAGGTGACGCTGCGCGGGGAGAACCGGGCCACCGCATCCAGATCCCCCAGCCCGCCCGACGTGGTGAAGGCCTCGAAGGCGACGCCATCGATGTTGAGGCGCTCGTAATCCTCCAGCGGCGACAGTTCCGTGCTGCGGCCCTCGCGCAGGGCGGTGCAGGGGCGGGTGTATTCGTCGATCAGCCCGTCCACATGCCAGATCTGGCCATAGCCCAGCCGGTTGGCGGGATAGCGGGGCAGGGCGCCGACGCGGATGATGAGATCGGACACCGGCGCATAGCGTTTCAGCAGGGCGCAGGCGAGGGTTCCGGCAAGGCCGGGCGACACGCCGCAGCCGGGCAGCACGGCGCGGGTTGCCGCCAGCTCCTCCAGCGGCTGGCGGGCCGCTGCTGGCGTGGCGATGAAATCGAGATAGTGGACGCGGGCGCGCCGGGCAGCCTCTGCCACGGCGGCGACGGCGCTGTCCGGCACGGCGGCCACCACGAGATCCTCGCCCGCCAGAACCGTGTGCAGCTCCTCCCCATGGCACAGGAGGCGTGTTTCCAGCGGCGCAGTTGCGTGGCGCAAGCCGTCGAGCGCATCCTCGGAGCGGTCAAGCACCCGCACCCGGAAGCCGGCATCCTGTGCCAGCAGGGCGGCAAGGGCCGTGCCCACCCGCCCTGCACCCACGATAGAGATCTTGAAGCCGGACATGGCTTTCTTGCCTTTCTGTCAGGGCCGGAAACGGGCCACAAACGCCTGGAGACGGGGATTTTCCGGGTTGAGGATGACGCTGTCCGGCGTGCCGCTTTCGGCGATGACGCCCTGGTCGAGAAACAGCACCCGTCCGGCAACTTCGGCGGCGAAGGCCATTTCGTGGGTGACGATGGCCATGGTCATGCCCTGTTCGGCGAGCGAGCGGATGACGGCCAGAACCTCGCTGACGAGTTCCGGATCAAGGGCGCTGGTCACCTCGTCCAGCAGCAGAACCTCCGGCTCCATGGCCAGGGCCCGGGCAATGGCCACCCGCTGCTTCTGCCCGCCCGAGAGATGGTTGGGGTAGGCCGCGTGTTTTTCGGCAAGGCCGACCTTCGCCAGCAGGTCCATGGCCAGCTCTTCGGCTTCCCGGCGCGGCCTGCGGCAGACGGTGACCGGCCCTTCGGTCACGTTCTGCAGCACGGTCATGTGCGGAAACAGGTTGAAGTGCTGAAACACCATGCCGACATGGCGGCGCAAGGTGCCGATGCCGATCTTGCCGGCACTGTCGCGGAAACTGTCGCCCACCGGCTGCTGACGGAAACGGATCTCGCCGCCGGTCGGATGCTCCATGCGGTTGAGGCAGCGGATGAAGGTGGATTTGCCCGAGCCTGACGGCCCGATCAGGGCCACCACTTCGCCGCGGCTGAGGCTGAGATCAAGGCCCTTGAGGACGTGGTGATTGCCATAGCTCTTCTGCAGCCCGGAGGCTTCGATCACCGGGCCTGCGGCGGCACGGCTGATTTCGCTGGTCATGCCCTTCTCCTTCAATCGCTCACGCGCAGCCGCTTTTCCACCCGGTCGGCGATCTGCGTCACGGGCAGCAGCACCGCGATGTAGAGGACGGCCATGACCGTGTAGGATTCGAGCGGGCGGTAGGTCTGGCCGTTGACGACGGCCGCCATGTAGGCCAGGTCGGCCACCGAGATCACCGACACCAGCGAGGTGTTCTTGAACTGGATGACGGACTGGTTGATGAAGGACGGCAGCATCCGCTTCAGCGCCTGCGGCAGGATGATGCGCTGCATCGACTGCCAGGGGCTCATGCCGATCGCGGCGGCCGCCTCGCGCTGGCCCCGGTCGATCGAGACGATGCCGCCCCGGAAGATCTCCGCATAAAAGGCCCCGACATAGAGCGACAGGGTCAGCATGGCGGCCACCCGGTTGTCGATGGTTCCGCCCACCAGCAGCGGGAAGGCGTAGTAGAACCACAGCAGCTGAACCAGAAGCGGCGTGCAGCGGAAGATTTCCTGATAGGTGCGGGCGGTGAGGTCTAGCACCTTCCAGCCGGACAGGCGCATGGCGCAGGTGAGAAAGCCGATCAGCACCCCGAACAGGATGGAGCCTGCCGTGTAGAGGACGCTGATCCAGAGCCCCCACAGGAACAGATCCCTGTATTGCCAGGCGGAGTGAAAATCCCAGGTGTAGGTCACGATCCGCCTCCTGTTCTGCCGGGGGCCGGCGCATGTGATGTGTCAGTCATTCTGGTCCCTCTGGTTCTTCCGGTTCTTGTGTTTCTTGGCCGCCTGGCGGTCTTTCCGCCGCCGGGCATGGCAGGCGCTTTGCCGGGTCAGCAGGTGCTGCCGGAAAAGCTGCCGGATGCCGAGCCGAAACGGCTCAGAACGGCGGCAATGGTCTGGCGGCTCCGGTCGGAGACGGGCACCATCGGCAGGCGCATCTCGGGTCCGGCGAGATTGGCGAGGGCGAGCGCCGCCTTCACCGGACCGGGATTGGACTCGATGAACATGCTGCCGGCAAGCTCCGCGACCAGTTCATGCACCGCCAGCGCACGGGCCGTGTCGCCCTGTTCCCACGCCTTCACCAGTTCCACCATCTCGCGCGGGGCGATGTTGGAGACGACGCTGGTGACACCGCAGGCGCCGAGCGACAGGAATGGCAGCGTCAGGCCATCGTCGCCCGAATGAATGATGAGGCGGCTGCCGCAGGCCTGCCGCAGCTCCGTGACGCGTGACGGTGACCCGCCCGCTTCCTTGATCGCGACGATGTTGGCGTGCATGTCCATCAGCCCGGCGCAGGTTTCCGGGGCAATCTCGACGCCGCAGCGGCCGGGCACCGAATAGAGCACCACCGGCAGGGAGGTTGCCTTCGCCACGGCGCTGTAATGGGCGGTGAGCCCGGCCTGTCCCGGCTTGTTGTAATAGGGGGTGACGACGAGCACGCCATCGGCCCCGGCTGCTTCCGCCCGGCGCACCTTTTCCACGGCCTTTGCCGTGTCATTGGCGCCTGCGCCCGCGAGGATGAAGGCGCGGCCCCGGGCCAGTTCCACCGTCCGGCGGATCAGGTCTTCGGCTTCCGCATCGGACAGGGTTGCCGCTTCGCCGGTGGTGCCCACGGGCACAAGGCCCGTGACCCCGGCTGCAAGCTGGCGTTCCACCAGGGCGGCATAGGCATCATGGTCGATGCCGCCGTTGCGGAACGGGGTGACGAGGGCGGTGAAGACACCGCGGAAACGGTCAGAAAGCTGTGTCATGGGGCTCTCCCGTGGACGTCATGTGGTCTGGGTGTCGGCGAGCGTGTAACGCCCGCAGTCTGGTCTGGCCGTGCGGAGCCAGCTGGCGGCAGCCATTGCGCCTTCGGCATAGGCTGCCAGTGTGTGAACCTGATAGGAGAGCGTCAGCCCGGCGGACCCCAGGTCAAAGCGCACCTCGTTGATGCCGGTGACATCGCCCTCGCGGTTGACGGTGATGTCCGGTTCGCTCGCTGCAAAGCCCATGGCCTTGCTCCGCGCCTTTCGCACGGTTTCCGCCAGCCAGCGGGAGGTGCCGGACGGTTCGGCCTTCTTGCGGGCGTGATAGACCTCCCGCACCGTGGCCTCGGCGCCCGGCATGGTGCTGGCAAAGCGTGCCGCGCACTGGCGGAAAGCCTCAAAGCCAAGGGCGAAATTGGCGCTGATCACCATCGGCCGGTGGGCGGACCAGCCGGTCAGCTGATCCTCCTGCGCCTTGGAAAAGCCCGTCGTGCCGATGACGCAGGGCAGCGGGCTGCGGCCGATCTGCTCCTGCAGCCAGAGCGAGGCGGCAGGGGCCGAGAAGTCGATGATCACATCGCAGCGGGTGTTCATGGCCGCCTCTGCGGGCCGGTATTCCAATGCGCCGCCCGCCACCGGCTGCCCCACATGGCGTGAGGTGGGCGAGACAAGCGCGGCCACCAGCTCCAGCCCCGGACTGGCCAGCACCAGTTCCACCAGCTGTGTGCCGACACGGCCGGATGCTCCGAAGATCGAGATCCGCATTGCTCCTGCTCCTCCTGCCAGCTCTGGCGATGCTGGCGCATCATGCCTTGAAATTGCTCATGCCTCGCGCGGGCTGGCGTCAGTCGATCACCACCTTGGTTTCGGACATCTCCCGCAAGGTGATGCGCACCCCCTCGCGGCCCAGCCCGCTGCGCTTGATGCCGCCGAAGGGCACATGTTCGGCGCGGAAGTCCGGTCCCTCGTTGATCATGACACCGCCCACCGCCAGCTCGCGGGAGAACAGCTTCACCAGCGCATGATCATTGGTGAAGACCCCGGCCTGCAGGCCATAGTCGCCCGCATTCACCTCGCAGATGGCGGCCGCCGGATCGCGGAAGCTGCGGATGGCGATGACCGGCCCGAAGGTTTCCTCGGCAATGACCGGAGCATCGGCAGCCACATTGCGCAGGACCGTTGGGGCCACGAGCGTGCCCTCACGGGTGCCACCGGCCAGAAGCTTTGCGCCGCCTGCAAGTGTCTGGCTGATCCGGCTCTCCACCAGAGCGGCAGCTGCCTCGTCGATGACCGGGCCCATCACCGTGTCCGCCAGCCGGGGATCGCCTGTGCGTATGCGTGCGACTTCGCCCAGCAGCCGGGCGGTGAATTCCTCTTCGATGTCCTCATGCAGGTAGAGCTTCTTCACCGCAGCGCAGCTCTGACCGGCGATTTCAAAGCGGTGGCCGATGGCCGTCGCCACGGCCTGGTCGAGATCCGCATCCGGCAGCACGAACAAGGGGTCATTGCCGCCCAGTTCCATCAGGCACCGCACCAGTCCGCTGGCCGCCTTCAGCGCAAGCCCGGCCGCCGGGCCGCCGGTGAAGGACAGAAGGTCGATGGGCGCGCGGGCCAGCGATAGGGCCGTTTCAGCGCCGCCATGCACCACCTGGAACAGCCCGTCCGGCCAGCCCGCCTTTGCGGCGAGATCACAGAGCATGGCAGCGGCCAGCGGGGCTTTGGGCGAGGGCTTGGCGATCACCGCATTGCCCGCGGCAATGGCCGGCCCCAGCTTGTGGCACAAGAGGTTGAGCGGATAGTTGAAGGGCGTGATGGCCCCGACAACGCCCACCGGCTGATAGGTGATGGTGGCCAGCCGGTCGGCGCCGCCCTCGACGATGGCGCAATGCAGCGCCTCGCCGTCAAGGAAGGTGGCTGCATCGCCCGAGAGCCGCAGGGTGTTCTGGGCGCGGCGCACTTCATTGCGGGCCTCCGTGATCGTCTTGCCCATCTCGTTGCAGATGGTGCGGGCGAGTTCCTCCGCATGGGCGGCAATCTGCGCGGCCAGGGCCTCCAGCAGCTTGCGGCGCAGCGCCGGGGTGGAGTGCCGGAAGTCGGCCTGTGCCTTGCGGGCGCGGGCGAGGGCGGCGAGAACCTCCGCCCCGGTGCTGACCGGAACTTCTCCTGCGAGTGCCCCATCAAAGGGGTTGCGCACCTCGATGGCAGCAGCGCTGGCAGAGGAGAGAGTTGGAGAGAGGGTTGGGGCGGTCTGGACCGGCAGTGTCATTGTGTGGCCTCTTCAGCGTGGTCAGCCTTGCCGGGCTCAAGCCGGATCAGGCTGGAAATGGGAACGGGGCGGACAGGCCAGCGGTGGCCGGTGATCGTGGAAACGGGCAGGCTGCTGCCGGTCAGTTCGGCCACTGCGGCAGCGGTGTTGGCGGCGCAGAACCGGCCCTGGCAGGCGCCCATGGCAAAGCGCCCGTTCAGCTTCAGCTCACGGCCGGAGAGGCCGGGGTCTGCGGTGAAAAGCTTGCGCAGATCGCCCATTGTCCTGCCTTCGCAGCGGCAGAGCGCCGTGTCATCCGGCAGGGC
The DNA here is from genome assembly GCF_055685825.1 of Pannonibacter sp. CBAS1226. Lineage (NCBI taxonomy): Bacteria > Pseudomonadati > Pseudomonadota > Alphaproteobacteria > Hyphomicrobiales > Stappiaceae > Pannonibacter > Pannonibacter sp. CBAS1226. The sequence goes on from NZ_JBVOUO010000015.1 coordinate 29,387, forward strand.
GGTGAAGTGCTGTGCTCCGCCTTGCGGCGAGAAGGCGCGGGCGATGAGGTCCTGCATCTTCCCGTATCGGCTTGTCGCGGTTTTCAGCCGCTGCTGCAGGCGCTCCGCAGGCTCTGTCCGGCCCGCGAGCACGTGAAGGCAGATCTCTCCGGCGGTCTCTCCGCTGCACGCGGCGGCAGGGGCGCCGAGGGCCTCCCGGCAATCCCCGGCATGCAGCACCAGCGGATGGCCGGGCGCATTTTGCGAACTGCCTGAAGGAGCAAGGCCGAAGCTGTTTTCGGCAAGGCCGTCATGCAGCGCGACGCGGTCTGCGGCCAGCGTGTGCGCCCTGCCATGCCGGTCCTGCCACTGCGCCGCAAGGCCGTCTGCCGCCGCTTCGATGCCGGTCAGCCTTGCACCCCGGTGCCAGGGCACACGGGCGGTGAGAAGGGAGGCCACATAGCCGCCGGCCTCCAGACAGAGGCCGGGCCAGCGCAGCAGGCCGAGCCCCGCGCTGAGTTGCCGCAAGGGATCACCCGCCTCGATGACGGCCAGCGGCGGGGTGCCAAGGCGGGCAAGCTGGGCGGCCACGGCCAGCAGCAGCGGGCCGGATCCGGCCAGAACGGTGCGCCCGGCCGGGGCTCTGCCCGTTTCCTTCATCATCACCTGCAGCCCGCCGGCCGTCACCACACCGGGCAGCGTCCAGCCGGGGCGCGGCAGCACGCGCTCCACGGCCCCGGTGGCAAGGCACAGGATGCGGCAGCGGAAGGTCTTCACCTGACCGGCCTTCCGGTCCTCCAGCATGACGAGGCCGTCCGCATCGAGGCCAAGATAGAGGTGTTCCGGCAGGCGCTGGATCGCGGGTGTGTTTTCAAGACCCGCAAACAGCCGGTCCCGCAGGCGCTTCTGCGCTCTGGCCAGGGACAGGGGCCGCACGCCGGGAATGGCGTTGCGGAAGATGGCGCCGCCGGGGCCGGGCCGCTGGTCCGCCAGCAGCACGCTGGCGCCGCCGCGCGCTGCGGTGAGGGCGCAGGCCATTCCCGCCGGGCCGCTGCCGATGACGATGACATCGTGAAAGGACTGGCCGTCAGCCTGCATCATTGCCTCCTGCGCTGGCAGGCGTCACCGGCCGGACCTCGCTGCCGCTGCGGGCGGGGGTCAGGCAGGCCTCGCGGATGGTGCCATCAACCAGCACGGCACAGGCCTGACAGGCACCGATGCCGCAGAAATAGCGGGCGGGCTGGCCGTTTGCGTCTGTGCCGAGGTGCAGAATGCGGGCCGCTGTCAGCGCCGCTGCAATGGTTTCGCCCGGACGGAAGGAGACGGTCTCGCCGCACCAGAAAAAGCTCGGGCCACTCATGCGGCAAACCTCAGGCTGGCGAAGCGGTCCGGCGCGAAGGGGGCCAGATCCAGCTCCGGCTCCCGGCCGCAGATGAGCGCTGCCATGGCCTTGGCCACCACCGGGCCAAGGCAGATGCCGTCGCCCTCAAAGCCGGTGAGAATGTAGCCATTGGTGCAGCCGGGCAGGCGCCCGGCAAGTGGAAGGGCATCGGCAACGGCGGTGCGTGCGCCAGCGAAGCTGCGCAGCAGCCGCAGGTGCGCAAGGCCGGGCACCAGATCTGCGGCCTGCCGCAGCATGGTGCTCACGGCCTCAAGGTCCGTCTGGCGGGTGTCGCCGTGGTCCTCACGCGTGCCGCCGATGAGAAACTGTCCTGTCCGCAGCGGGTCGATGACAAGGCCGAAGCCGCGCTGATCCCTGGCGCCTGCCGCCTTCTGGCTGCCTTTCGACAGGAGATAGCGGCCCGACATGATCGAGCCCGGCATGCCGGCACTCAAAGCCCGGTCCCGCTCGGTGACCAGAAGCTGGCCCTTGCGCGGGGTCAGCACACCGGAAAGGCCGAGCAGGGCGGAAGTGCCGTTGCCGGTGGCGATCAGCAGCGCCCCGGCATCCAGGGTGCCCTTGCTGGTGTGCACGCCGGTGATGCGGCTGCCATCGGCGCAGGTCAGGAGGCCTTCCACCTTGCAATTGCGGTGAACCGTGGCCCGCGATGCGCTCAGCAGCCGGTGGACGACCTGATAGCCGATGGCGTGGCCCTCGCCATGCACTTCCAGCACAAGGCAGGCAGCGGGCGAAAGCGCGGGGAACCGGCGGACGATCGCGGGGCCGGAGAAGGCAGTGACCCTGATCCCGGCGCTGGCAAGGGCGGCCCCGTGCCGCTCCAGCACGGCTTCCTCTTCGGCGGTGGAGGCCACGATGAAGGTGGAGCGCTCGTGGAATTCGGCGGCCAGCAGCCCTTCCTGCGCCAGTGACCGGTAGAGCGCGATGCCTTTGAGGGCCGCGCTCATCAGCGGGCCCGGCCGCTTGCTGGCGACGGAGACCGCACCATCCGACGCGCCCGAGGCTCCGGCCGCAGGCATTGCCGCGTCGAGAACTTCGACGTTCAGGCCCTGCCGGGCGAGAAAATAGGCAGCCGCACTCCCGGCAATGCCGGCCCCGGCGATGATGATGGGAGAAGTCTGCGCGAGCGGCGTGTCCACCGTCTGGTCCCCTTGTTCTGACTTGCGCCCAAGTGTGAGGCGGCAGACGGGGCAGCGTCGATACAAGAACACAGCATTCCCTGTTCCTGAATTTTGTATCGGCTAACTCATTTCCGGCCATTATGGCGGAGAGAGAGAGGTAGACCAGCATGGCCAAGATCAGCCTGACACTCATTCAGACATTCTACGAAGTCGCCCGCCATGGCTCGTTTTCGGGCGCAGCGCGGGAGCTCAATCTGAGCTATCAGTCCGCCGCCAATCATGTGAGGCGGCTGGAGCAGCTGCTGAACGGACGGCTGATCGAGACCGAGCAGGGCGCCAAGCGGATCATCCTCACGCCAAGGGGGGTGATGCTCTACAACCTGCTTTATCCGGAACTCGACATCATGCTGGAGCGGTTGACGAAGCTGATCGAGAACCAGCGGACCGCGCTGCGGGTCGGCATGCCGCAGGCGATCTTCTTCTACCTGTTTCCGAAGGTGCTGAGCCGCTTCCGCGCCCAGTTCCCCGACATGGAATTCGCCGTCTACGAGCGCGATACGGTGCTTGCCGAGCTGGTGAAGAACGGCAGTCTCGACATCTGCATCTCCGAACGCTACTTCGGCGATCCCGTCGTGCCGCAGCGGCAGCTCGGCACCTACCGGCTCAGTCTGGTCTATCCGCAGTCCTGGGGCGCCCCGCCCGAGGTGCGCGACATTCCCCGCTGGGCGCGGGACAAGCCCTTCATCACCTTCGAGCCGGGCCAGACCCTGCGCAATCTGACGATGGATTTTCTCAGCCGCGACGGGGCCAACGTCCAGCCCACGATCACCGCCTCCGGCAGTTCCAGCGTCAAGCGCTGCGTGGAGGAGGGGCTGGGCTTTTCGATCATCCCCGAATGGTGCCTGCTGCCCGAGGACCAGGGCATCACCAGCCTGCGCCTCACCAACCTGCCGGAGGTGCGGGTCTATTTCGGCACGGCCGGTTTCCTGCAGAAACATCAGGCCGTGCAGCAGCTGTTTGATGACTGCCGCAAGGAACTGGTCGGCCCGATCCTGGAGGCGCCGCGCGGCAGCGAGCTCAACTATCCGGTGCCGTAGGACGGACCGGCATTCAGGGCGCCCGCGCCACGCTGCGGCAGATCCACCTCTCCGCGCCGCCCCTCCGCGCTGCGCTTCAGCCTCTCCGTTGGGCACTGTGGCCGGTAAACGGCACAGAGTCACCCCGGCCAAGCGCAGCGCGAGCCGGGGCCTACTCATTTGCAGAGGGATGCCGTTGTCCTGAGTGCGGCGACAGGCTCCCCGCCCGGAGCAAGCCGCCGCGCTGCGCTTCAGCCTTTCCGCTCTGCAAGCGAGTGGTTCCCGGATCTCCGCTCCGCTTCGTCCGGGACGACGCCGAGGGGGTGGTGAGGACAGTGTTTCTGCCGCTGGCTTCGCCTTGGTCACTGACGCAGCTCTGGCTTTGGCGGCAAGCCCCACAACCGGGTAACTGGCACTGGGTCACCCCGGCCAAGCGCAGCGCGAGCCGGGGCCTACTCGTTTGCAGAGGGATGCCGTTGTCCTGAGTGCGGCGGCAGGCTCCCGGCCCGGAGCAAGCCTCCGCGCTGTGTTTCAACCTCATCGCTCTGCAAGCGAGTGGTTCCCGGATCTCCGCTCCGCTTCGTCCGGGACGACGCCGAGGGGGTGGTGAGGACAGTGTTTCTGTCGCTGGCTTCGCCTTGGTCACTGACGCAGCTCTGGCTTTGGCGGCAAGCCCCACAACCGGGTAACTGGCACTGGGTCACCCCGGCCAAGCGCAGCGCGAGCCGGGGCCTACTCGTTTGCAGAGGGATTCCGTTGTCCTGAGTGCGGCGGCAGGCTCCCGGCCCGGAGCAAGCATCCGCGCTGCGCTTCAACCTTTCCGCTCTGCAAGCGAGTGGTTCCCGGATCTCCGCTCCGCTTCGTCCGGGACGGCGCTGAATATATGGTGAGGCTCTGGCTCAGGCAGCGCTGCACATATAAAAAACAGGATAAGGGCGGCCTCTTCCTTAGCATTGTTCAATTCCGCGCCCCGGCTAGGCTGAAACCCGGCCAGTAGTGCTGCCGTTCCACTAGAAGATGTGGAGCAGGCAAAAGCAATTCCAGGGGAACAACGGAGGCCCGACAACATGAACTTTCTTGCAAAACTCTGCGGCATCGCCGCCATGGCGCTGGCAGCGGGAACCGCAGCAGCCAGTGCCGGTACGATTGACGATATTCGCGCCCGCGGTGTCCTGCGCATTCCGGCCATCCTCAATGAGGTGCCCTATTTCAACAAGGACCCGCGCACCGGTGAATGGCAGGGCTTCGTCATCGACATGGCCAGCGACATCGCCAAGACGCTGGACGTGAAGCTGGAAGTGGTGGAATCGAGCTGGTCCAACGCCATCCTTGACGTGCAGAGCGGCAAGGTGGACATGGCTTTCGCCGTCACCGCAACGCCGGTCCGCGCCATGTCCGTGTCCTTCTCGGACCCGACCTATTACAACAGCTTCATCATCGTGTCGGCCAAGGACGAGCTGACGGGCAAGACCTGGCAGGATCTCAACGACCCCCAGTACACCTTCGCGGTGGACATGGGATCGGCGCAGGACCTGATTACCCAGCAGTATCTGCCCAATGCCAATATTCTGCGCTTCAAGACGCGCGATGAGGCGATCATCGCAGTCACCACCGGCAAGGCGGATGGCCTCGTCAACACCATGCTGAACGGTCTGGTGATTTCGAAGAAGGCCCCGGCTGTCGGCACCGTGAAGGTTCCGGTGCCGGTGCTCTCGACCCCTTCCGTGATCGCGCTGAACTATGGCACCGACGAAACCTTCAAGAGCTTCGTCTCCGCCTGGGCCGAATACAACCGCCGCATCGGCAACAACCAGACCTGGATCCTGAAGAGCCTTGAGCCCTTCGGCATCACCCTGACCGACATGCCCGAGGGCTTCGGCTTCGGCGGCTGATCAAGCCATCAGGCCACACCACGCAGCGCCCCGCCACAAGCGGGGCGCCTTGCGTTTGAGGGAGGCTTATCCCTCCGCCTCTTCCTTGAACCGCTCAAGCAGCTGGCGGGCGCCGGTGGCGAGCAGGCCGACGTCGTGGCCGATGGCGATGAAACTGGCGCCCATCTGCCGGTAGGTGCGGGCAAGGGCAAGGTCGGTGCTCAGCACGCCGGCGGCCTTGCCGCAGGCGACGATGCGGGCGATGGCATCGGACACCGCCGCCTGCACCTGCGGCGCGCCGGGGCGGCCGAGAAGCCCCATGTCTGCGGCCAGATCCGACGGGCCGATGAAGACGCCGTCCACCCCTTCGACCGCGCAGATGGCTTCGAGATTTTTGAGCGCCATCACGCTTTCGGCCTGCACCAGCAGGCAGATCTCGTCATTGGCGGTTTCCAGATAGCCCTCGACCCGGTTGTAATCCGAGGCCCGCGCCAGCGCCGCGCCCACACCCCGGATGCCGGCCGGCGGATAGCGCACAGCCTGCACGAGGGCAGCGGCCTGATCCGCATCCTGCACCATGGGGATGAGCAGGGTCTGCGCGCCGATGTCGAGCATCTGCTTGATCATCCAGGCCTCTCCCATGGGCGGGCGGATGACCGCATGGGAGGGCGAACCGCGCATGGCGCGCAGCTGTGCGGCGAGCCGTGGCACGTCATTGGGCGCGTGTTCGGCATCCAGCAGCAGCCAGTCATAGCCGGTGCCGGCGCAGATCTCGACGGCGGCCTCGCTGCCGATCGCCTGCCACAGGCCGGTCTGCAACTGCCCTTCGCTGAGGGCCTTCTTGAACGGGTTGACGGGCGCGGGCATCAGGCGTCTCCCTTGGCAAAATGCAGGCTGACGCTGCCATGCGGGCCGAAATCTGCGCTCACCGTGTCGCCGGGCCGGGCCTCGACCGGGCGGATGAAGGAGCCGGCGAGCACGATCTGCCCGGCCTCGATGCCCTCGCCATACTGCGCCAGCCGGTTGGCGAGCCAGGCGACGCCGCGCGCAGGCTGGTTGAGTACGCCCGCGCCAAGGCCGGTTTCCTCCACCTCGCCGTTGCGGCTGACGATGGCGCCCATCCAGCGCATGTCGGTCTGGTCCGGCCGCAGCGCCCGCCCGCCGGTGACGATCCCCGCATTCGCCGCATTGTCGGCGATGGTGTCGCAGACATTGCGCGTCTGTTTCGTTTGCGGGTCCATCCTCAGGATGCGGGTGTCGAGGATCTCGATGGCCGGGGTGACGTAATCCGTGGCGTTGAGCACATCGAAGACGGTGACGCCCGGCCCCTTCAGCGGCGCCTTCATGATGAAGGCGATTTCCGCCTCGATGCGCGGCTGGATGAAGCGCTCTGGCGGGATCTGCGCCCCATCCTCGAACAGCATGTCATCCAGCAGCACGCCGGAATCGGGGATGTTGATGTTGAGCGCATATTGCATGGCCTTGGAGGTGAGGCCGATCTTCCAGCCAATGACGCGCCGCCCCGCCGCCAGCTTGCGCCGCACCCAGGCGGCCTGAATGGCATAGGCATCATCCATGGTCATGCCCGGATGGGCGAGCGACAGCAGCCCGGTCTGGATGCGGCTGCGCTCGGCCTCGTCCAGCTTTGTGGCGGCCTCCTCAATCTGTGTTGCGCTCAGCATCTCACGCCTCCCTTGCCGCATCCGGCATTTCATCCGCGATGGTGTTGCGCAGCGTGCCAAGCCCGTCTGCGCTCACCTCCACCATATCGCCCGGCTTCAGCCACACGGGCGGCTCGGCCCGCGCGCCTGCGCCCGTCGGCGTGCCGGTCACGATCACATCGCCCGGCGCCAGCGTGGTGAAGGTGGAAATGTAGCTGATGAGCCGGGGCACCGGGAACAGCATCCGCCCCGTCCTGTCCTCCTGCCGCAACTCCCCGTTCACCCGCGTCTGCAGGCTGATGTCCTCGATCTGGGCGGGGGAGGTGAGGGGCACCAGCCAGGGGCCCATGGAGCCGGAGGCATCGAAATTCTTGCCCTGCGTGACGTTGAAACGCGCATGGCGCACCCAGTCGCGCAAGGTTCCCTCGTTGCACAGGGTCAGCGCCGCCACATGGGCCAGCGCGTCCGCCTCCGCAATCCGCCGCCCCGCCTTGCCGATGACCACGGCGATCTCGCCCTCATAGTCGAGCTGATGGCTCTCCGGCGGGCGCACCAGCGGCTGGCCGTGGCCGGTGAAGGACCCGGCGAACCGCACGAACAGCGAGGGATAGGCGGCGGCCTCCTTGCCGTCCTTGTATTCCTCGTTGCGGTCGGGAAAATTGACGCCGGTGCAGATGATCTTCTCCGGCCGGGTCACCGGAATGGTGAAGGTGATCTCTGCAAGGCTCATGTCCGGCGAGAACCCGCCGTAGCTTTCGGCAATCTCCGTCAGGCTGCCCTGCGCGATGATGTCCATCAGGCTGGAAAACCGGCCCTTCAGCCGCGCGGACAGATCAATCACCCCATCTCCGGCTACAAGACCGAAGCCCTCACGGTTGCCTGCGGTGCGGAAACTCAGAAAACGCGGCTGGGTCATGGCTGGTTTGTCCTCGTGGTTCTGGTCATGGTGTTGCTGGCTGCTGAACTGAGGCCTCTCCGCCCCCCTCCCCCTGGTGGGGAGGGGGTAGGGGTGGGGGGAGGCCTCCCGGTTTGGCAGAGAAGTGGCCGATTTCCAGTGGCGCTTTGTTCTGATGGCGTTTCTGGAAACTGTTTATCTCTCAGCCGTTTGTGGGCTCAGAGCCCCCCACCCCTCACCCCTCCCCACGAGGGGGAGGGGGGCTGAGACGCTGTGCTCTGAACCAGATGCATCACTGCGGGCGGTGTCCGAGCTCGATGTGTGATCCGGTAGCTCAAGGGGGGAGAGGGGCGCTGCGGCAAAAGGCGAGTGTATTGCCCCTCTCCCTGGTGGCTACTGCATGAACAGATCGTATTTGAGGGGAGAGCCTGAAGTCCGGTCGTTCTGGCACGGCGCCTCCGCCCCCCTCCCCCTCGTGGGGAGGGGTTAGGGGTGGGGGGAAGGACTTTCCGGCTGGCAGAGTATTCATTGATTTCATACAGCTGCATCCTCCGATGCCTCTTCAGGTATCTAACTGTCTTCCATATCGTTTTCGGCTCAGAGCCCCCCACCCCCCACCCCCCCACCCCTCACCCCTCCCCACGAGGGGGAGGGGGGCGGAGAGGCCCTGCCACAGATCAGATGCGTCACTGCGGGCAGTGTCCGAACCTGATGTGTGAATCCAGTAGCCCCCACGAGAGGGGCCGAGGCGCTGTGCCTTCACGGCGCGATGATCGGCTGGGCCTTCAGAAGCGGTTCCTGCGGGGTGGTGCCGGAGAAGAGGCTGCCGTGTTCGAACCAGGAGCGGGGGGCGGGGGCGCCCCAGAGGGTCTGGCGCTGCGGGTCCTTCAGGTCCCACTTGATCGGCTCCAGATCCGGATCAACCGTCTGATAGTCGGAACAGTAGATCTCGATGCGGTGCCCGTCCGGGTCGAGGATATAGAGGAAGAAGGCATTGGAAATGCCGTGGCGGCCGGGTCCGCGCTCGATGTTGGACACCCAGCCGGTGGTGGACATGAGGTCGAGAAGATCGATGATGTTGAGCGGCGTCGGCACCCAGAAGGCGGTGTGGTGCAGGCGCGGGCCGCGGCCATTGGTGAAGGCCATGTCATGCACGCCGCCCTTGCGGTGCGTCCAGGCGGCCCAGAGCCGGCCCGTCTCCTCGTCTTCGGTATATTCCGTCACCCGGAAACCCAGCTCGTTGTAAAAGGCGACGGAGGCGTCCACATCGGGCGAGAAGCAGTTGAAATGGTCGATGCGCAGCGGCTTCACGCCCCGGTAGAGCGCATATTTCTGGTGGATCGGCGGCAGCCGGTCCATGCGGGCGTAGAATTCCAGCGGCGTGCCGAAGGGATCGCGCGTGCGGAAGGTGCGGGACTGGTAGGGCCGCTCCACCCATTCCACCGGCAGGCCCTTGCCCTTGAAGAACTGTGCCGCCCGGTCAAGGTCCTCCTCCGAAAACACCTTGAAACCCAGATCCCGGGCCGAGGCTTCGTCCGACTGGCGCAGCACGATGCAATGGTGGCCGCGCTCTTCCATGGCGCGCAGGTAGATGCAGCCCGCGTCCTCATCGGTGACCTGAAGCCCCAGCGTGTCCACGTAAAAGGCGCGGGAGCGGGCAAGATCCGTGACGGCGAATTCCACGTGGCTGAGGCGCACGATGTTGAACGGCGGATAAAGGTTGGGTGCGGGAACGGGCATGACGGGTCTCCTCCCGGTCTTGCGGATATCTGGCGTAAACGGCGGCGGCGGGCGGCTCAGCCGCCCAGCTTCGGGATGGCGTGGGCGCCGGTGGCAAAGGCGATGTTCTTGGTTTCCATGTAGAAATCAAAGGACCAATCGCCGCCGTCGCGTCCGATGCCGGAGCTTTTCACCCCGCCGAAGGGGGTGGGCAGGTGGCGGATGTTCTCCGAATTCACCCAGATCATCCCCGCTTCCAGCGCCTCAGTGAACCGGAAGGCGCGGGTCACGTCCGAGGTCCACAGATAGCCGGTGAGGCCATAGGCGACGTCATTGGCCAGCGCCAGCGCCTCCGCCTCGTCCTTGAAGGGAATGGCCGTCAGCACGGGGCCGAAGATTTCCTCCTGCGCAATACGCATGGAATTGGCGGCATGGGTGAAGAGCGTCGGCGCCACATAACAGCCGCCGCCGGGGCCTTCCGCCTTCTCTCCCCCTGCGGCAAGGGTTGCGCCCTCCGCCTTGCCGGTGGCGATATAGTCCAGCACCTTTTTCTCGTGCACCGGATGGATCAGCGGGCCGATGACGGTGGCCGGGTCCAGCGGATGGCCGACCTTGATGCGTTTCGCCTTTTCCGCAAGGCGGGCGGTGAATGCGTCGTGGATCGAGGCTTCCACCAGCAGGCGGGAGGAGGAGGTGCAGCGCTCGCCGTTGAGCGAATAGATCATGAAGACCGCCGCATCGGCGGCCCGCTCCAGATCCGCATCGGCAAAGACGATCACCGGGTTCTTGCCGCCCAGCTCGAAATGCACCCGCTTCAGCGTCGCCGCGCCCTGCTGCATGATCATCGAGCCGGTGCGGCTTTCGCCGACAAAGCCGATGGCCTTGATCAGCGGATGCTCGGTCAGCGCCCGCCCGGCATCTTCGCCAAAGCCGTTGACGAGGTTCCACACACCGGCAGGAAGGCCCGCCTCCTCGGCGATTTCCACCAGCAGCCGGGCGGTCAGCGGCGAGAGTTCGGCCGGCTTGTGCACCACGGTGCAGCCCGCCGCCAGCGCCGGGGCGATCTTCCAGGTGGAGAGCATGAAGGGCGTGTTCCAGGGCGTGATCACCCCCACCGGGCCAATCGGCACGCGGGTGGTGATGTTGACCTGACCGGGCGCCTGCAGGGCCTTGCCGTCGCGCGCTTCCGGGGCGCGGGCGGCAAAGAAGCGGAAATTCTCCGCCCCGCGCAGCGCCGCCTTGGCCATGAACTTCAGCGACTGGCCGGTGTCCATGCATTCCACCAGCGCGATTTCCTCCGCCCGCGCCTCGATGGCAGCGGCAATGCGATTGAGAATATCCCGCCGCGCCTCGCCCGAGAGGGCGGCCCAGGCCGGGAACGCCGCCTTGGCGGCCTTCGCGGCCCGGTCGATATCCGCCGCCTTGCCATGGGCGACGCGGGCCAGCACCTTGAGATCCACCGGCGAGATGGTCTCGAACTGCGTGCCGTCCAAAGCATCCATATCCTCGCCGCCGATGCGGTTCTTCACGCCCGCTTCAAAGCGCGCCAGAAAGGCGCTGGCCCGGGCGATGTTGTCTTCCAGTGAGGGCATTGTCACTCTCCGGTTCCGGTCTGCATCTGGCGGATGCGGGGGTGGATGGCATTGCGCTTCCAGCTGAGGGGTGCGCTGATCTCGCGGATTTCCAGCGACAGCATGAAATGCGGGCTGGCGAACTGCGGCGCCAGAAAGGCGCAGGCCGCAGCGAAGATGGCCTCTCCGGCGCGCTGCCGGTCCTCAAGGCTGCGGCCCTCGCCCATGCGCAGGGACATGTCGATGAAGCCGTTCTGAGCCAGCCGGTCGGCCACCACATGCACATCGCAGCGGAACCCGCGCACACGCACGGCCCCCAGTTCGAACAGCCCTGTCTCCAGAAGCGCGCCGGAGAGGCAGCCCGCAAAGGCAGGCATATCCACCCCGGCCTCCAGATTGGCCGAATAGTCAAAAGACAAATGCGGCATGGTCTCCTCCCGGCCGGCTTGATACTTAACACGTTAAATGATTTTGCGTGCCTGTCAACAGGGCAGTGTTTGCAGCGGGTGCAGGGAGCAGGATTGGGCCCTCGTCTTGCCGCAGCGCCCCTCTCCGCCCTTGAGGCTACTGCATGCACACATCGGGTTTGAACGCCGCCCGCAATGAAGCATCTGACCTGTGGCAGAACGCTTCCGCTCCCCTCCCCCTCGTGGGGAGGGGTAAGGGGTGGGGGGCTCTGAGTCTGCAAGGATTTGAAAAATTGACCTTTTCTGATGAGGCATCAGGAGGAGCAGCTGCCCATAATCAATAAATACCCTGCCAGACGGAAAGGCCTTTCCCCCCACCCCTAACCCCTCCCCACGAGGGGGAGGGGGGCTGAAACGCTGTGCCCAGCCACACAGATTGCAGTCTTTCTCCAATCCGTCTCCTGCCTCAGGCACGATGTCTGCATGCAATAGCCTCACGAGGCGGAGGGGAGCTGCAACGCTGTGCCGGTGCAACTCGGCTGCCGGTTTGCAAAAGGCGGTTTTCTGCCGCATAGAGAGGGCATGAAGCCTGCTGATCCTGCCCCGTCCGACCCTGATCAGGACGCGCTGCTGCCGCGTGACACCCGCCGCTCGCTGCCCATCGCCCTGCTGCGGGCGCGCGAGGCGCTGATGGCGCATTTCCGGCCCATGCTGGCAGCGCATGACCTGACCGAGCAGCAATGGCGGGTGATCCGCGTTCTGGGCGAGCGCGGCACGCTGGATGCCTCCGAAGTGGCGGACCGGGCCTTCATCCTGGCCCCGTCGCTGACGCGCATCATCCGCACGCTGGAAGAGCGCGGCCTGATCCTCAGGGAGCGCGGCGAGGCCGACGGCCGCCGCGTGATGCTGAGCCTCACGCAGGAGGGCCTGCGGATCATCGATGAAGTGGCCCCGGAAAGCCGCCAGATCTACGCCAGCCTCGAAGCCCGCTTCGGCGCCGCCTGGATCGCCGACCTGCTCGACCGGCTGGAACGGCTGTCGGAGTTCAATGACGGGAGCGGGGAGGCCTGAGGGCTGCAGTGGCAGCCGTTGTGTCCACGGCACCGCCTTTCAGCCCCATCCCCCTGGTGGGGTTATTGGGTTCACACATCAGCTTCCTGCACAGCCCACAATGAAGCATCTGATCTGTGGCAGAGCCTCTCCGCCCCCCTCCCCCTGGTGGGGAGGGGTAAGGGGTGGGGGGCTCTGGGCCGAGAACGATATGAGAGACAGACAGATACCTGAAAACACATCAGGAGGCGCTGCCGCCCATAATCATTGAACACTTTGCCAGACGGTAAGGCCTTTCCCCCCACCCCTCACCCCTCCCCACGAGGGGGAGGGGGGCTGAGACACCGTGCCGGAATGATCAGATTTCAGGTTCTCCACCCCTCACATGTCCTTCACCAGCCTGAGCGCGTCATAGATGGCGGCGTGGGTGTTGCGGGAGGCGACGGCGTCGCCGATGCGGAAGAGCTGGAAGGTGCCTTGCGGATTTCGCGTGATGTCCTGCGGCTGACCCGCGATCAGCGCCTCGTGCGACATCTCGCCAAGATTGGACGACAGCGGCTTCAGCTCGAAATAGAGATCGGCGAGTGGCAGGGTGCCGTGGTTGATGACGACCTGATCCACCGTCCGCGTCTCGCTGGCCCCGCCGTAATCGCTGCCCAGATGGGCGGTGAGCAGGTTGCCCTGCCGCTCCACCGCCAGCAGCCGCCAGGTGACGGTGAAGCGCGTGCCGAGCGTCTGCAGGCTGCGCATGTAGGGCACCAGGTTCATGGCCATCACCTCCGGCGCAAAGCTGCGGTCCGGGGTCATGATCTCGACGCTGGCGCCGCTCCGTGCGATGAGTTCCGCCGCCTGCAATCCGGTATGGTCGCCTGCATCGTCATAGACCAGCACCTGCCGTCCGGGCTTCGCATCGCCGGAGAGAATGTCCCAGGCGGAGACCACCAGATCATTGCCTGTGCTCAGCACCTCCGTATCTGGCAGGCCGCCGGTGGCGATGATCACCACATCGGCGGCCTCCGCCAGAACATCGGCGCTCTCCGCCCAGGTGTTGAAGCGGAAGGAGACGCCGAGCCGCTCGCATTCGGCCATGCGCCAATCGATGATCGACAGCATCTCCCGCCGCCGTTCGCTCTGCGCCGTCAGGCGGATCTGGCCGCCGGGCCGGGCGGCGGCCTCGAACACGGTCACCTCATGGCCGCGCTCACCGGCCACCCGCGCGGCTTCCAGCCCGGCGGGGCCTGCGCCCACGATCACCACCTTGCGGCGGCGGGCGGCGGGGGCGATGTCATGCGGCATCGTCTCCTCGCGCCCGGTGGCGGCGTTGTGGATGCAGAAGGCAAGGCCGCCCTGATAGATCCGGTCGAGGCAATAGTTGGCGCCGGTGCAGGGGCGGATGCGCTCTTCCTGCCCGGCGATGATCTTGCGCACCAGATGCGGGTCGGCCATGTGGGCGCGGGTCATGCCGACGAGGTCCACCTTGCCGCTGGCCACCGCATGGCGGGCGGTGGCGACATCGGGAATGCGCGCCGCATGGAAGGTCGGCAGCTTTGTTTCCGCCCGGATGCTGCCGGCAAAATCCAGATGCGGGGCACTGGCCATGCCCTGAATGGGGATCACGTCCGTCAGGCCCGCATCCGTATCGATATGGCCGCGCACCACATTGAGGAAGTCCACAAGGCCGCTGTCCTTCAGGCGGCGGGAGATTTCCAGCCCGTCCTCCGGTGTCAGCCCGCCGTCGAGCCGCTCATCGCCCGTGTAGCGGATGCCGACGATGAAATCCGGCCCGGTGCGCTTGCGGATTTCGCGCAGCACGTCGAAGGCAAAGCGCAGCCGGTTGTCGAGGGAGCCGCCATAGGGGCCGTCCAGCGTGTTGGTCAGCGGCGACCAGAACTGATCCATCAGATGGCCATAGGCTTCCAGCTCGATGCCATCCATGCCGCCGGCCTGCATGCGCTCGGCCGCATCGCCATAGTCCTTGATGATCCGCTCGATGTCCCAGTCTTCCAGCTGCTTGGGGAAGGCCCGGTGCGCGGCCTCCCGCGCATGGGAGGGGGAGACGACGGGCAGCCAGTCGCCCTTGTCCCAGCGGGTGCGGCGGCCCAGGTGGGTGAGCTGGATCATGATGGCCGCGCCCTGCTCATGCACCGCGTCGGTCAGCTCCCTTGTCCATTTCACCACCTCGTCCTTCCAGGCGAGGATGTTGTTGAACACCGGCGGGCTGTCGCGCGATACGGCGGCGGAACCTGCGGTCATCGTCAGGGCCACCCCGGCCTTCGCCCGCTCCACGTGATAGGCCCGGTAACGGGTCTTGGGCATGCCGTCTTCCGGATAGGCCGGCTCATGCGAGGTGATGATGATCCGGTTGCGCAAGGTGAGATGCTTGAGCTGGAACGGCTGAAGAAGCGGGTCACTGGACATGGGTCTTGTGCCTCTCTGGAAGGGCGGTTTTCTTCAGCAAAGTGGAAATGTTCACTGGTGTCAAGTTTCAGTGCATGAGTGTCGTTTTCTTTGACGGGCCTGCGCCATCTGCTAGATTTGCGGGATGAAACAGGACACTGACATCACGGGCGAAACCGGCTGGCGCGGCTCTGCGGACCTGTGGCTGGATGCGGCGCTTGAGGCGCTGCTGGACGCGGGCGTGGAGGCGGTGAAGATCCAGCCTCTGGCAAAGAAGCTCAATCTGTCGCGCACCAGTTTCTACTGGTTCTTCAAGGACCGGGAGGCGCTTCTGGCTGCGCTGGTGGCGCGCTGGCGGGAGAAGAACACCGGCGCCATCCTCCGCCAGACGGGCGCCTATGCAGAGACGCTGGCCGAGGCGATGCTGAATGTCATCGACTGCTGGCTCGACCCGGCGCTGTTCGATTCACGGCTGGAATTTGCGCTGCGCAGCTGGGCGCTGCAATCGCCCGAGATCCTGCGGGAGGTGCAGGAGGCCGACCGCCTGCGGCTGGAGGCGCTGACGGGCCTCTTCACCCGCTTCGGCATCAGCGGCGCAGAAGCGGACGTGCGCGCCCGCACGGTCTATCTCACCCAGACCGGCTACATCTCCATGCAGACCCGCGAAGACCTCGCCACCCGCATGCACCGCATCCCCGCCTATGTCACCATCTTCACCGGCCAGACCCCGACCTCGCGCGAACTGGCAAGGTTTCACGCAAGGCATGGCGTTTCAGTCCCCCTCCCCTCAAGAGGGGAGAAGAAATGAGAGGCTTCAGCCGGAAGAAACACCGCCCCCTCAGGCGGCATGGGAGGCAGTTCACCTGCCGGTCAGTCGAAGCGGGAGAGGAAGTTTGAAACGGCCGTCAGGCACGGCATTTTTTCTTCGACATGCGGCATGTGGCTGGAGTTTTCGAAGATGATCCACTCGCAGTTTCTGATGTTGCGGGCATAAGGCTGGACGACAAGCGGCGTGGCCTCGTCATGCCTGCCGGACAGAAGCAGGGTGGGGGCTTCGACAAGGTGCAGGCGGTCCTCGATCGTCCAGTCTTTCATCGTGCCGATGACGTGGAACTCGGTCGGGCCATTCATGTTGCGGTAGACGGTGTTGTCCTCGTCCATGATGGCGAAGGTGCGGGCAACTTCGGGTGGCCAGGGAGAGACGCGGCAGACATGACGGTCGTAGAACACGCGGGCCGCCCGGATATAGTCCGGATCGGTGATCGTGCCGGCCTTCTCGTGCCGTTCCAGGGTGTCCTGCACCTCCTGCGGCAGATCCTTGCGCAGCCGGTTCGCTTCTGCGGTCCAGGTGTGCATGCTGGCAGGTGAATTGGCGATGACGAGTGCCTTCAGCCCCTTTGGCTGGCGCACGGCATGCTCGGCCCCAAGCATGCCGCCCCATGACTGGCCGAGAAAGGCATAGCGGCTGCTGATCCCGAGGTGGTCCAGCAGGGCATCAAGCTCTTCCAGAAACAGATCAGGCGTCCAGAAGTCCGGGCCCTTGTCCGGCAGGCGTGTCGAGTTGCCATTGCCCAGCTGGTCGTAGTGAATGACCGCCCGCCCGTCGATTGCCGTGATCTCCTTGAAGCTGTCAACATAATCATGGGTACAGCCCGGTCCGCCATGGGCGACGACGAGCGGCAGCCTGCCGTTGCCGAGCGGTCCGGTGATGCGGTACCAGGTCTGGTACTCACGAAAGGGCAGGAACGCTTCCCTGGACGCCATTGCAGTCACGTGCTTCTCCATCCTGTGCCGGGTGATGGACAAGCATAGCCTTGGCAAAAAGGCTGCGGCAGCTATTACAAGTTATAGGATGGGCGGTCTTCGAGAAGCCGGTAATGGGTGGCGCGCACCACCGCCTGCGTCCGGTTCCTGGCGCCAAGCTTGCGGGCGGCGGCGTTCAGATGCATGACGACAGTCGGGACCGAGCGGTCGATGATGCGCGAAATCTCCTTGGCGGAATATCCCTCGGCCGAATACCGCAGGCATTCCCGCTCGCGTTCCGTCAGCCGCACCTTGCCGGAGCGGAAAGTCTCGGCCTCGAAGCGGTCTGAGGCGGCTTCATGGAAAACGTGGGCGAGCAGGTTGAAGTCGGCGATGTGACGCAGGGCATGGCGCTCGAAGGCCTTGCTGCTGCGGAAGTGAATGCCGGTGACGGTGGCATAGTCCCCGCGCGGCATGTGCACAGGCACGGTGACGCCAGCGGACATGTCCCGTTCATGGAGGTAGCGGGCGACGGGCGCCGTGTCCTCGGTCAGGAAGCGGCGGATCACCGTGTCCGCATCTGCGCTGTAGTTCCAGAGGAAGGGTGCGGAGGTGCGCAAGGCCACCTGCTGGACGGGATCTATGCTGAAATACCCTCTTTCAAACCAGTACTCGTGCATGTCATCTGAGATGTTTCGCAGCTTGAGCAACGAGGGAAACATGATCTTTCCGTCGAGATCATACGGAACAGGCGTGTAATCATAGATCAAGGCTTCAAATCCGATGGCCTGCATGGCCTCGAAAATCTGATCTATACGGCCGTCCAGAGTGTCCTGAGCGGAAAACTTGCTTCTGATCGCACCAATCTCGTCAATCATTGCTGGCTCCAGGCTCGCGCCGTTGTGACCCTATCACTTCTTATAGCTGGTTCCGGCTGGCGTTTCGGGTAAAAATTTAGCCGTGCTCAAATGTTGAGCAAGCAAAATCTTTGCCGGAGTTGCGAATGTGGCGTGAGATGGAGCCAGATGCCCGGCTTATGGTCGAGGTCGATGGCCACAAGGTTGCGGTTTACAGCTTCGGGGAAGGGGCCGAGACGGTTTTTTGTCTCAACGGCGGGCCGGGCCTGCCTTGTGACTATCTGCGCGAAGCCCATTCGTGCCTGTCGGGCAGGGGATACCGTGTGGTTGCCTTTGACCAGCTCGGGACCGGAGCGTCCAGCCGCCCGTCCGATCCGGCGCTGTGGACGATCGGCCGCTATGTCGAGGAGACGGAGACGGTACGCAAGGCGCTCGGGCTCGGCAAGGTGCACTTGCTGGGTCATTCCTGGGGCGGCTGGCTGGCCATTGACTATGCGCTGGCGTATCCGGAAAACCTGCAGACGCTGATCCTGGCCGATACGGTTGCGGACATGCCGCATCTGATCAGCGAACTGGAGCGGTTGCGCGCAGCCCTGGGGCCCGAGACCGTCGCAATGATGCAGAAGCATGAGGCGCAGGGCACGTTTGACCATCCGGAATATCTGGCTGCCATCACCATCCTGAATTACCGCCATGTCTGCCGGCTGCCGGAATGGCCCGCACCGGTGAAGCGCTCGCTGGATGACTGGAACATGGGCCCTTACGGCACGATGCAGGGGCCGAATGAATTTCTCTATACGGGCAATCTGAAGACCTGGAACCGCATTCCGGATCTGCCCGGCCTGCCGGTTCCGGCCTTGGTCATCTGCGGGGAGCATGACGAACTGACACCGGCCTGCGCCTTGCGGATGAAGCTTGCCTTGCCCGATGCCGAACTCAAGGTGATCGCCAATGCGAGCCACATGCCCTTTTACGAGAATCCGGCGGACTACTATCCGGTGCTTCTCGATTTTCTCGAACGGAACAGGATGAGCTGATGCACAGGCGGGGCGCAGACAGCATCATGCGGGGGAGGCGGCAAGACCGGCATGCATCGCTATAGGTTCGTTCTCTTCCGGCCATTGCAGTTCCTGCCGGTCCTTTTCGGCATCAGCATCATCACCTTTGTGCTGGTGCGGCTGATCCCGGGTGATCCGGCACGGGTGCTCCTGGGAACCAGGGCCACGCCGGCGGCCATCGCCAATATCCGTGCCCAGTACGGGCTCGATGAACCGCTCTGGCTGCAGTATCTCTATTTTCTGAAGAACCTGGCCAATGGCGAGATGGGCAAGTCGATCCTGTACAAGATCGATGTTCTGAAACTCATCGCCACACGGATCGAGCCAACGCTGGCTCTGGTTGTGTTCAGCGTCATCCTGTCACTTCTCATCGCGGTGCCCATGGCAGCGGTGGCCGCGCGCAATGCGGGCAGGGCGCCGGATCATATTGTCCGCATCGCCTCGACCTTTGGCATCGGCTTTCCGTCTTTCTGGCTCGGCCTGATGCTGATGATCCTGTTCAGCGTCAAGCTCGACCTGCTGCCGGTCTCCGGTTACGGCACAACGGCGGGCGAGAAGCTGGCGCATCTGATCCTGCCGGGCCTCACCATTGCCCTGTCCCTCTCCGCTGTTCTGATGCGTTCTCTCAGGGCAGCGATGATCGAGGCCTTGAAATCGGATCTGGCGACGGCGGCACGGGCCCGCGGCATGCCGGAACATATCGTCTTCTGGCGCCATGCCGTGCCCAATGCGGTGGTTCCGGCGATCAACCTGCTGGCCGTCAACACCGGCTGGCTGATCGGCGGCACGGTCGTGGTCGAAAGTGTCTTTGCCCTGCCGGGCATGGGACAACTGCTCGTGCGCGCCATTTTCTCGCGTGACTACATGGTTGTTCAGGGCGTTGCCATGGTCTTTGCCTGCGCAACCGTGCTCGTCAATTTTCTCGCAGACATTGCCACGGTTGCGGCCGATCCGAGGGTGAAGCTATGAAGTCCGCCGCCCTTCTCCACTCGGCTGCCCGCTGGCGTGTTTTCCTGCGCAGACGCACGATGTTTGCTGCCGGTATCTCGATCCTTCTCATGTTCGTCCTGCTGGCCGTCCTGGCGCCGCTGATTGCGCCCTATGACCCGATCCTGCAGGACGGGAGCGCCCGGTTGCAGCCACCCTCCCTGCTGCATCCGCTCGGCACCGACAACTTCGGCCGAGATATCCTGTCCAGGATCATCTGGGGCGCAAGGATCGACCTGCAGATTGCCCTGATCGGGGTGTTCTTTCCGTTCGTGCTGGGCACGGTGGCCGGGACGGTTGCCGGCTTCTTTGGCGGTATCGTTGATGCGGTGTTCATGCGGATCATCGACATCATCCTGGCATTTCCCTTCCTGGTGCTGATGCTGTCGATCATCGCCATTCTGGGGCCGGGCCTGCTCAGCTTCTACATCGCCATGGCCCTGGTGGGATGGGTGTCCTATGCCCGCCTGATCCGGGCGCAGATACTGGTTCTCAAGAACAGCGATTACGCCGTTGCGGCCGTCAGCCTCGGGTTCGGACGGATGCGCATCATGTTCCGCCATCTGCTGCCCAATGCGATTGCCGGTTCCATCGTCTTTTCCATGTCCGATGCGGTTCTTGTGCTGCTGAGCGGCGCTGCGGTCAGTTATCTCGGCCTCGGCGTCCAGCCTCCCGCTGCCGAATGGGGTGTCATGGTGGCCGAGGGCCAGAGCTTCATCACGACGGCCTGGTGGATCACGCTTTTTCCCGGCCTTTCCATCGTCCTGCTCGCCTTTGGTTTCAGCATTCTGGGGGATGCGCTTGGCGAAATGCTGGGAGTGCATGAATGACCGCTCCGGCCTCTCCCTCCCCGCTTCTGTCTGTCCGCGGCCTGACCGTTACGGCGCATGACGGCGGTGCGCCGCGCCGGCTGCTCGACGATGTGTCCCTGGATCTTGCCGAGGGCGAGATCCTCGGGCTGGTCGGTGAAAGCGGCTCCGGCAAGAGCCTGTTCTGCCGCTCTCTCATCCGGCTGCTTCCCTCCTCGAGGCTGAAGATGGAGGCCGGTTCCATCCTGCTCGACGGGCGTGACCTTGCGGGTCTCAATGATGCGGACATGCGTGAAGTGCGCGGCCGCGGCATCGGCATGATCTTCCAGGACCCTTCAAGCCATCTCGATCCGGTGATGACGATCGGTGCCCAGATCTGCGAGGGCATCCGGTATCATCAGGGGCTGGGCAGCAGGCAGGCGCGCGAGGCTGCGATGGCCATTCTGGCGCAGACGGGATTTCCCGATCCGCTGCGCCAGTATAACAGCTATCCGCATGAGTTCTCCGGCGGCATGCGGCAACGGGCGATGATCGGTGTGGCATTGTCCTGCAAGCCGCGAATTCTGATCGCCGATGAACCGACCACGGCACTGGATGTGACGATCCAGGCCCAGATCCTGCAGCTTCTGATGGACCTGCGCGCCAGCCACGGCCTGTCGATCATCCTCATCACGCACGATCTGGGCATCGTGGCACAAACCTGCGACCGGATCGCCGTCATGCGCGGTGGCCGGCTGCTGGAGCAGGGGGCCAAGACGCAGGTCCTGTCCAGCCCGCAGGATCCCTATACGGTCCAGCTGATCCGCAGCCATCCTTCGCTGCCGGATGCGGCCCGGCCGGTGCAACCTGCGGCGCGGCAAGCCGGCACGGCGGTCAGGCCGCTTCTGGAAATCGATGATCTGCATGTGCGGTTTCCGGTTGGGGGGAGCTTGTTCAGGGGCGATCTTCTCAAGACAGTCAGCGCTGTCTCGGGCGTCAGCCTGCGGGTCATGCCGGGCGAAACGGTGGGCATCGTCGGCGAGTCCGGCAGCGGCAAGAGCACCCTTGCCCGCTCCATCCTCGGCCTGGCTCCGGTGTCTTCCGGGCACGTCAGCTTTGATGGCACAGACCTTGCCCAGCAAAGAGTTGCCGCGCTTGCAAAGCTGCGGCGCGAGGCGGCGATGGTCTTCCAGGATCCGTTCAATGCCCTCAATCCCCGGCTGACGATCGGTCAGACCCTGGCCGAGGTGCTGTCCGTGCAGGGCAAGGTTCCGAAAGCCGGGATCCCCGCGCGGGTGGATGAGTTGCTCGGCCTTGCGGGACTTGACCGGGAATTTGCCAACCGCAAGCCGCGCTCGATGAGCGGCGGCCAATGCCAGCGGGCAGGGATTGCGCGGGCGCTTGCCGTGGATCCGCGCCTGATCATCGCCGATGAATGCGTGGCCGCCCTCGACGTGACCATTCAGGCGCAGATCATCGAGCTCTTCCGCGAGCTGACGGCCCGGATGAACCTGACGCTGCTGTTCATTGCCCATGATCTGGCGATTGTCCGCAACCTCTGCGCCCGCACGGTCGTCATGTACCGGGGACAGGTGGTCGAAGACGGGCCGTCGGAGCAGGTGTTCTCACGGCCGCAGCACCCT
>NZ_JBVOUO010000016.1:0-48304 GCF_055685825.1 Pannonibacter sp. CBAS1226
TTTTGGTTCGTTTGGGAATCTTTGGGGTTCGTTTTACAATGTGCCAATCGGTGATAGAAGGCGTTAGAGTTCCATAATTATGCTTATGCAATCAAAGGTTGCATTGAAGAATGCCTACATATAAAGGGATCACATGATCTGTTCTAACTGACGATCCACAAGGAATTTTAAATGCGACACTGGCTGGACAAGCTGACCGACCTCGCCGCCATTCCTGGCGATGAAAGCATATTGAAGGACGCGCTAGCAAACTTTACCGAACATATCGGTTTTATAGGCTATGCCTATCTGAACATCCAGCCAGGACGCTCACTCGCAATCTCGAACTATCGTCGTGAGTTTCAATCCGACTACTTCGCGCGAGGCTATCTTGCGATAGACCCCGTCATTCGACGCGCCAAGTCCCTGAAGCGAGCCTTCACCTGGAGCATTAAGCAGGACAATCAACGACTGACCAAAGCTGAACGCTCGTTCTTTGCCCATGCAGCCGATTTCGGAATTCGCTCCGGCATCACGGTACCCGTCAGGGCCGCACATGGGTCCATGGCGATGTTTACGCTTGCCTCGGAGAAGTCGGCCATCGACCTGGACCGCGAGATCGACCCTGTCGAAGCTGCATCCGCAGTTGCGCAACTCCACGCCCGCATCAATTTTGCTGATTCGACCCCGAGTATCGAGGAGCCGATTGCTCTGGATCCCAAAGGGGCGGCCTATCTGAGTTGGATAGCTGTCGGGAAGACCATGGAGGAGGCAGCGGACCTTGAGGGCGTCAAATACAACAGCGTTCGAGTCAAAATCGCCGAAACGAAGAAGCGGTTTGACGTGCACACACTGACCCATCTCACTGCCGTCGCTATCCGCAGGAAGCTGATCTGAGCCTCAGTTCACCGACACTTTCGGAATATGACCAAGAATGGTGACCAGCGTGTTCACCACATACATCTGCGCATGCATCTCCATGCAGGACTGGATGTAAGTGAGGTGCTGCGCACCGCCCGCCTCCTTACCGGATTTGTAGGTGTCGGGCAGAGCCTGAAACAGCCGGTCTGCATCGTCGACCAGACGCCGATGGGTCCGGATAGCATCCACCGTCAAGCTCTCCAGGTCTGCCCTGGGCAGACCCTGCGTCAGCCCGTACACGGGACGCATTTCCAGTTTGTCTTCCGATGTCGGCGCGTCCGGTGTCATTCAATCCAATCTCCGGCTTGTCCGCGGTGCGCCCCCGCAAACGTTAATCCCTGATCCCAAGCCGGGGGTTGGAAACTGTGCTAGACAGTCCTGCGACCTTTAGTACCGAGGCACCTGGACATACGTCACAGGCCCCCGGCCACAATGGTCAGAGGATTCTGATGTCGAAACAGCCGACATCAACTGCTAGCAGGGGTTTCCACACCCCGAGGCAGCGCGTACTGCCCTGCCCGCCCTTATAGATGGCGGACGCTGAATTCGCCAGTGCAAACATGCACATGATCATGCTGTGGCATACTGACCTTCGCGAGCATCAATGTCATTTGGCACCGATCCCGGAGAGATCGACACGAATACCCGCCTTGTTGGGATCGTCGCTGTGGGCCGCGTCCTCAGAGGGCTTGCTCGCGTCCAATCCAGCAGAATCTGCTAACTCCTCGATAGCGTCGCTCGTGGGCTCGTCCCTACCACGTTCAGGGGCCTTCACCTCACCAGGGTCCTGCGCGCGAAATACGGCCACTCCCTCGAAATACCCCGTCTGCCAGGCGATGATCGCATCATCGAATACCTGTGGCAGCACTTCCTTCGCCGTCGGGTCGCCATACCATTTCATGACGATCCGGTAGACCTTGGCGAAGAGCGCCGAGCCCATGCGGAGATTTTCACAAGGATCGACCAGGTCCGGTTTCAGCGCTCCGGCCTCCATGATGCCAAGACCCGCCGGATATTGGGTGACGCCGACACGCACGATGTTGCGGCCGACATGCTGGCGGATCAGTTCCATCGCCTCGCCGGACGTGGCGGGCTTCGGCACCAGAACAATGCGGTTCCCGGATCGAACCGTGATCGCGAGTGGTTCCTGCGACCCCGCCCGCTCGATGAACTGTTCGACAATCGCGGGCTTTAAGCCCGGATCGGCGCATTGCTTGATGAGGGCAGCATCGACCATCTGGCGATCTCCATTATGTGTTGAAGGCCATGACGACGGGCAGGTCGAAGAGCTTAGCCCAGGCGGTCACGCTCGCCTTCTGGATAGCAACGATCGAGGTGCCTTCGGTCCACCAGCCGTTACCCGTTGCGACGATGACGCCAGGGGAATGCAGCATCGACTGCAGGACCGGCCAGAGGATGAGTTGCTCGTAGCAGATGAGCGGCGCAATCCTCGTTGTCCCAACCTCCACGACCGGGTTCGCGAACAGGTGCGCCTTGGCGCCGCCGCCCTGCCCTGTCCATCGCAACCATGGCTGCCACATGGAAACCGGAACCGGCATGCGCTCCTTGTAGAGGATGCCAGCGGCGCCGGAACCAACCGCCACTATGACGTTGTCGTAGCCTTGCGCATCGATGACGGCTGCGCCGGCGACGACCGTGAGGTCGAGCCCGTTCAACCCCTCCCGCCAAAGGCGAGCGACCGTCGGCGTCCAGAAGCCGAGCGCGCTCTCCGGAAAAACGACAACTTGCGCGCCCTTACTTGCGGATATGCGCGCTGTGGCGATCAGGCCACGGTGATGCTCGAGCGACCCGTCCCGGCCAAGGCTTCGTCCCAATTCAAGGTCTACGCCCATCCATCCTTCCGGTAGATTCGGCCCTGTCCACGTGGCAGTGGACCAGAGCCAGAAGCCTGCGAGGCCAATGGCGGCAGCCGACCAAAATCTCGTCACCATGACGAGCAAGCCGGCCGCAGCCGCAGCTAGGCCCCACCATCCCCATCCGGGAAACAGTACGCCGGCTGCGGTCAGCGGATGCGCCCATCCGCTGATGCCGAAGGGCGGCAGCCCCGTCAGCGCCGCAGCCACCAGATAGCGGAACGCCCTTCCTTTTCCCGGATGCCTTGTCAACGCGACCGCATGCACGGCGACGAAGGAGGCCGAGGCCGCCAGCCAAAGCAGAAGGCCGGGCCAGAGATCGGCAGCATAGAAGTTGGCGACGCCCTGCGGCAGACCGCGCGAGGCCGCCAGGAAATAGCCGGCCGACACGAGTGCCGCGACCCTGCGCGACGGCGACATCGCCCAAAGCGCCGGGAAGAGCATCGCAAGCGGAAGGGCGAGCACATTGCCGCTCCAGCCGAGTGGGCCGCAGGCAACGGATGCGAGGATGAGCAACACAGACCGCCAATGGTCAGAAATGTGGTCACGGATCAAAGGTGATGACCGGCCGGGCAAGGCCGAGAAGGCCGCTGTCGGGAACCGACCCGAAGTATCGGGAGTCATAGGAGCTCGCAAAAGAAGAGTAGAGATAGAGATGTCCTGATGGCACGATGCCACCAGGAAATGGCGTGATCGTCCTGTCCTCCCCGTCCGTCTTCCGGACGACAGATGCGGCAAGGGAACCGCCGTCGATCACGACGTGATCCGTGATTTCGACATGCTGTCCGGGAAGTGCTGCGATCATCTTGATCAGCGGCGCGAACCCACCGGCGCACAAGCCTCGTCGGAGATACCCTCGCCGTCGTGCCTCCTCGAATATTGCGGTCGGGGGCGGGCAGATGAAGACGAGATCTCCGGCCTCGAGCGGACGATCGAGTTTCTCGATACGCCAGAGCCCGACCGGTTCGCTCGGCGTCAGGTTCAACCTATAACCGCCGACGAACGCCGCTGTGATAAAGCAAGTGACAGCCACCATTGACGCGCTCAGCAGCATCATCGCGCCGCGCCGCCTCATTGCTTCACAACCGGAGTCTGGCGCTGCGCGAGACGCAATTCCTCTACCTGCCGCAGGGTCTCGGTCGTACGTTCATGGGCGGCGAGCTGCTGGGCCACGCGCATAATCGGCCAAGCTTCCTTCAGGCGTTCCTTCTCCTGTGGCTGCATTCCCTCGGAGAGCTTGTCGAAGAGTTTGCCCGATGGCTCACGTGCGGCATTGGTCAGCAGGGTGCGTTCGCCAAACCGTTGGGCCACAGCCTTGTTGAACTCGTCAATCTCCAGCTTCGTCTCGCGATTGCTCAGCGCATATGCAAGTGCGGCCGGCAGATCGTTCCTGTCGATCGCGTCGCGTACGCGCTCCAGCACGGCGCGCGCGGCCGGAGACAGCGCCGGTATGTCGATCGAGACACGCTGGCGCAGCGTGTTCTCTTCGGCTTCATGCCGTTGCACCGCGCTCTCGCGCATCTGCAGATAGCGTTCGAGGTCACGCCTGAGCGCCGGCACATTGATCTCGGCGATACGGCGCGCCTCGCGCTCCGCCTTGCTGGCGAGAATGCCGGTCTTGCCCCTGAGAGGACCGATCGACGCCGGCTCGGCCTCAAGCTTCTGAAGCGCCTGTCGCGCCATGTCCTTATCCGCCAGCACGGCGTCAAAGTTCATCGCCCGGAAGGCAGTTTCGGGATCTGCGAACACATAGCGGAACCGGATCGAAACCTCCTCCCAGTGCCTCTTCAATGCGGGATCAACGTCGAGCTTTTGCCCGACCGCGTCCGCAACGGAATTCTCGAACCGAGTTATGCCGGCGACCATGGGTTTCGACTCCTTAGCTGATTGGGTTGGCGGGGATTGCCGCAAGCCGAGCCGTTCGCCGAGAGCGCGAAGGCGGCTCGCGAGATCGGTGAGCTTGCTTTTCTGGCGCAGCGTCCAGTCGAGCCGGTCGCGCAGCAATGTTCGCGCCACCTGCAAGATGCGCAGCCCTCGGTTTTCGGCGAAGGCGAGCGCCTCGCGGTAGAGCGTACCGCGCTCGTAGTCGAGCGTCGTCTCCTTGGCGTTTCGCCGCGATAGGATCTTGGCCAGCCCGCCGTTCATCTCGAAGGAGCGGCGACCGAAATAGACCTGAAGGTCCTCTCGATGGCGCGTCATCGCGACATAGGTCAGGTGGCGATCCAGAGAAAGGGAAGCCAGTACCTTCACCCTATCGACGGTGGCGCCCTGGCTCTTGTGGATCGTGGTGGCATAACCGTGGTCGAGATTGTTGTAGAACCGCTGCTCGACCCTCACCTGCCGGCGCTGATCGCCCTCGCCCACCACCGCGACGATGCGGTTGGGCGCGGCCTCGATCACACGGCCGATCATCCCGTTCTTGACGTCGAGCGAACCCTCGTTCTTCAGGAAAACGATCTGGTCGCCGGCGTCGAACTGGCGGGTGCCGTCGGCGGTCCTGAAGACGTGTCCCTCTCCGACGATACCGCGCTCGACCAGCTTTGCGCGCGCCATCATGTTCAGCATGCGGACGTCGCGGCGCAGATGCGCCAGCATCAGCATCGACCTGGCGGGATCGTAGTCGTGGTTCCAGGCCGAGATGAGGCTCTCGACGGCTTCCGATTTCAGGTTTTCTCCAACGACATGACCGCGAGTGCGATAGGCCAGCAACCCCTGTTCGATGTTGCCGCGCGCGAGATCGAGCGAGGCATGCCGCATCCACTCCTCGCGCTGGCGGTAGATCGTCTCGAGCTCGGCGTAACCGATGCGATCGACGATGGCGCGGAAGGCAGCACCCGCCTCGATCGGCTGCAGTTGCTCGGGATCGCCGACGAGCACGATCTTCGCCCCCGCCCTGACGACGGCTTCGACGAATCCCGCCATCTGTTTCGAGGCGACCATGCCGGCCTCGTCCATGACGAAAACGGTCCTGGCATCGAGCGTGTCACGCCCCTGTTGCCACCGCAGCTCCCAGGAGGCGAGTGTGCGGGAGACGATGCCCGCCTCCTTCTCCAGTCCCTCGGCCGCCTTGCCGGCAAGGGCACCACCGACCACGCGATATCCGGCGAGTTCCCACGCCTCACGGGCCGCCTTCATCATGGTGGTCTTGCCAGCACCTGCGCGGCCGACCACGGCCGCGATGCGCGCGGAACCCGCAACATGCTCGATGGCAGTCCGCTGTTCTTCCGACAGACGCGAATGACGGGCGAAGGTGGCCTCCAGCACCTTGTCAGAGACGCCATGCGACGCGCTTGCCGCGAGCCAGCTCGATCGACGCGCCATCTCCGCCTCGAGCCGAATCAGCTCGCGCGTCGTGTAACGGGCCGGCACTCTTTCGCCGGTCGCGAAATCGATTGTGTCGCGCTGGAGACGCAGCACCTCCGGGCTCTGTATGATCCGAGCCAGAAGCTGCTGGAACACGGCCGGATCGTCGACATACCGGTTCAAAACCTTCGCGACATCCCGGCTGTCGAAGACGCTTTTCTCCCGCGTGATCAGGTCGAGCACGATCGCGGGATTGCGCAGAATACGGCGGGTATTTTCGCTGCGGCGTTTCTCGTTCAGCTCGATCCGTGCCAGCTCCGCCCGGACGCCTTGCCTCTCCGCCTTGCGCTCGATGGCCTTTGCCCCGACGCCGAGATGGATGGTCGGCTCAAGATCGATGCCCTGCTTCTCGTAGGAGCGGCCGTCGACGCGCAGCGAGATCCCGTTCAGCGCCAGGTGATGGTTGAGACGCTCGAACCAGGCGTCACGAAAAGCACTGAAGTCATCCGTCCCGCCGGCCCAGAGCTCGTAGACGATCTTTCCCGCCTTGTTGCGCAACGGTTGCCCGTCTTCGCCGAGAACCGGCATCTTCTTCGCGCCAAATCCGTCCTCGGTGAGCGGCCGCAATGTCGTCATCAGGTGGATATGCGGATTACCGGGGTTGTCATGATAGACCCAGTCCGCGACCATGCCCTTGGCGAGGATATGTTTCTCCACGAAATCCCGTATGAGCGCGATGTTCTGCTCGGGCGTCAGTTCCAGTGGCAGCGCGATGGTCAGGTCCTTGGCGAGTTGCGCATCGGAGCGCTTCTCGAAGGCCTCGACCTTGTTCCAGAAGGCTTCGGAGGCTCCCGGAATCGAGCGATCGGCTAACAGCATCCGCGCCCATTTCGGGGCGTCGACGGGCAAGACAAACTCCTCGTGCAGGAGCCCCTGTTTGCGGGTGTAGTCGATCGTGCGGGCCTCGCGCTCGTATTCCATCCTGGCGCAGTGCCGGTAGGCCGCCGACAGCACGGCGCTGCGGCCGTCGCCGCGGCTGACGATGCTGACGGAGAAGTGGGCAATGGCCACGGCGACAAAAGCTCCTGGTTCGAACCTCGTTCGTCGGAGCTGGCCAGGCCATTCAGAGCCCAACGCAAGGCGTCGCGTCAGCGACGTATAATTGCGCCCTTGGAACCGCTCCTTCGGAACGGCCGGGATCATCCTCCAAAGTGTAGGCCTTGCCGACGTGCAAATCTGCACATTTCCTTCCAAGGGCATCCGGAGGAGTTTTGGCGTCGCGCATGCAACGCCAAGACAGCCAGGGAGTGCCACCGGCATGAAGAAACCGTCATCGAAGATCAGGGAAGAAATCGCCAGGCTCCAGGAGCAGCTCAAAGCAGCAGAAACACGCGAGGCCGAGCGCATCGGCAGAATCGCGCTGAAGGCCGGTCTCGGCGAGATCGAGATCGAGGAAGCCGCACTTCAGGCGGCGTTCGAGGACATCGCCGGACGGTTTCGCGGAGGCAAGGGACAGACGACCGGAAAGAAGAATGCCGGCGACGGCAGGACCGGCGGCGACACGTCCACGGCGGTCGCGTCTGGCGCGGATGCGGGCGGCTCTGGCGAGGCTTGAGCGGATGCGGCGAACGACATCGACCGATGCCCGTAAGAAGGACACGCGCGAAAAAATCGAGCTGGGCGGCCTGATTGTGAAGGCCGGCCTGCGCTACGAAAAACGGGCGCTGCTGCTGGGGCTGCTGATCGATGCTGCCGGGCGTATCCGCGGTGACGAAACGGAGCGCTCGCGCCTGACCGCAATCGGTGCGGAGTCGTTTGGTCCTGACGGTGAATAGGCTCCTTCTTGCGACCCTGCCCGCGGCATTGATGATCACCACCATGTTGGCAATGCTGGGCATTGAGACCTGGCTCTCGGATTTCGGAGCATCGCCTCAGGCGAAACTGATGCTCGGGCGGATCGGTCTCGCCCTGCCCTACGCGGCCGCGGCCGCGATCGGCGTGATTGCCCTGTTCGCGACGGCGGGCGCGGCCAACATCAAGACTGCCGGTTTGAACGTATTGGCTGGTGCTTCCGTCGTCTGCATCGCAGCGATCGCACGCGAGGGGTGGCGGCTCCACGCTCTCGTCGATCGGGTGCCTCACGGCCAGTCGGTGTTCGCCTACACTGATCCATCGGCGATGCTTGGCGCATGCGCGGCCGTCTTCACAGGAATTTTCGCACTGCGCGTCGCGATCAGGGGGAACGGCGCCTTCGCGAAAGCAACGCCGCGGCGGATCGCGGGGAAGCGGGCCGTGCACGGCGAGGCCGACTGGATGAAGGTGGCTGACGCCGCCAGGCTGTTTCCCGATGCCGGCGGCATCGTGATCGGTGAACGCTACCGTGTCGACAAGGACAGCGTAGCGGCCATGCCGTTCCGGGCCGATGAGGCGCGGAGCTGGGGCGCCGGCGGCAAGTCTCCACTTTTGTGCTTCGACGGCTCGTTCGGTTCGTCGCACGGTATCGTCTTCGCCGGCTCGGGCGGCTTCAAGACGACATCCGTGACGATCCCGACCGCGCTCAAATGGGGCGGCGGCCTCGTCGTGCTCGACCCGTCGAGCGAGGTTGCGCCGATGGTTGTCGATCACCGGCGCAAGGCTGGACGCAACGTGATCGTGCTCGATCCCGCCACGCCCGCGATCGGTTTCAACGCGCTCGACTGGATCGGCCGTCACGGCAACACGAAGGAAGAGGATATTGTCGCGGTCGCGACCTGGATCATGACCGACAATGCGCGCACCGCGTCGGCCCGCGACGACTTCTTCCGGGCATCCGCCATGCAGCTCCTGACGGCGCTGATCGCCGACGTCTGCCTTTCCGGCCACACGGACGAGAAGGACCAGACGCTGCGCCGAGTCAGGGCCAATCTTTCCGAGCCGGAGCCGAAGCTGCGCGAGCGCCTGACGCGGATCTACGAGCAGTCGGAATCCGAGTTCGTGAAGGAGAACGTTGCCGTGTTCGTCAACATGACACCGGAGACGTTTTCCGGCGTCTACGCCAATGCGGTGAAGGAAACGCACTGGCTGTCCTATCCGAACTATGCGGCGCTCGTGTCAGGCGACAGTTTCTCGACCGATGATCTCGCGGAGGGCGGAGCGGACCTGTTCATCGCGCTCGACCTCAAGGTCCTGGAAGCCCATCCGGGACTGGCGCGCGTCGTCATCGGCTCGCTGCTCAACGCCATCTATAACCGCAATGGCAAGGTCAAGGGACGCACGCTCTTCCTGCTCGACGAGGTCGCGCGCCTCGGCTATCTGCGCATCCTCGAAACCGCGCGCGACGCCGGTCGCAAATACGGCATCACGCTCACCATGATCTTCCAGTCTATCGGCCAGATGCGCGAAGCCTATGGCGGCCGTGACGCGACCAGCAAATGGTTCGAGTCCGCGTCGTGGATCTCGTTCGCCGCGATCAATGATCCGGACACGGCCGACTACATCTCGAAACGCTGCGGCGACACGACGGTCGAGGTCGACCAGACAAACCATTCGACCGGGATGAAGGGATCGTCGCGATCGCGATCGAAGCAGCTCAGCCGTCGGCCACTGATCATGCCGCACGAAGTGCTGCGCATGCGCAGCGACGAACAGATCGTCTTCACATCAGGCAATCCGCCGCTCAGATGCGGTCGAGCCATCTGGTTCCGGCGCGACGACATGAAGGCCTGCGTCGGGCAGAACAGGTTCCATCGCGAAGAAGAGAGAGGTGGATGAGAGCCGCGCTCAAACGGGCTTTGTCTGATGCCGGCGTAAGCCGATCCGCGAGAGGATCGCAACCCGCATGGGACGAAACCGCTTGGCGGGTTCGGTGCGCTCCAGCGCATAGAGCCGTGCGGCAAAGCCGCCTCGCCCACGCCCCTCTTCCTCCGGAAGGGAAAACCATCAGCGAGATGAATCGATCACACCGCACCGATTCATGGAAGTCGTTGGACGCGGGCTCGCAAAGACGCGAGAATCCGGGCATGCAAAACGAGGAAACACGCCTGGTTCATCTTCACCGTATCGACGCTACACAGAATATGCGGCGCTTCTATATGCTCGCGATCCAGCCGACCCTGTTTGGTGGCGCCTCCGTCATCCGCAACTGGGGCCGGATCGGATCTAACGGTCAGACGATGATGGAAACCTTCGACTCTCAAGAAGATGCGGATACAGCGCTGTCGCGCCTCGAACGTACGAAACGAAAGCGGGGTTATCGCAACGTTCGCTGCGCCGAATGACACACCTTCAACATCCCGAGGCTGCTGTTTCCTGTGGTTTTCTCGCATCTGGCAACACTTCCAGCATTCGGACCTCTATCGGCGCCACACCTTCATCGTCATAGCTGAAGGACATCCACAAGCAGAGGAGACTGGCCTTCATGACCACCACCAACGAAATCGCCGACAAGATTGCCGCTGAGCAGAACCTGACCAAGGCACAGGCCAAGGCAATCGTCGAAAGCGTCTTCGGCCAGATCGCCGAGGCCGCAAAGGCTGGCGCGGAAACATCGATTCCCTCCTTCGGCAAGTTCAAGGTCAAGGAGACCCCGGAGCGCGATGGCCGCAATCCCGCAACCGGTGCAACGATCAAAATCGCTGCTTCGAAGAAGCTGACGTTCACGCCGGGCAAGGCGGTCAAGGACGCACTAAACGGCTGAGACGAGTGGGCTGCTGAGATCGGCAGCACTATGGAAGTCTCCTAGAAAGGAGGCTCCCCGCCGATGCGGCCGTCCTGCTCGGGCTCGATGACGGCAAGCTCGGCCAGCGCCATCTCCAGCTCCGCGGCAATCTGGCGGCGCTCGCTCGCGTCCAGAACGGCCCTGAGTTCAGCTTTCAATTCCTCGATTTGCATTTCGAGAGAAATCGTCATCGTCGTCTCCTTGACGTTTGTGAAAGACGACGCCGCGCGTCATGGCGGAGCGGAGGAGTCCAGGAGCGCGGAACGCGACCGGCGGAGCCGGCGAGTGGGGGAGCCGAAATGCGCCAGCATTTTGGGGGTACCGCTCGTGCTGGACGCCTTCGGTCCGCCATGGCATCCTCGGGCGCTCTGAGCAGACCCCCACCTCTCCGTATCACACCCGAAAAGCCGGAAGCGGGCTCGACGCCCGCGACCGGCTTCCTCTTGCGCAAGGAGAAGAGCCCCGCCATTTGGCGGAGCCCCTCGGGGTGGGGATCAGGCCTCCCGCTTCGGGCGGTTCCAGATGAGGGCGTATTCCCCTTCCTTCTCGCTCGGCCAAAGGGCCGCGGTGATCGGGGCGTTGAAGCTCGGGTCGTCCAGCTTGACCGAGATGTATTCCTCGCCGTCGTTGGAGACCGCCTTCCAGCCCGCGCCGACCTCGACGCCGTTGCCGGCGGTGATGCGGAAGTCCGGGGCGTCGCGCGAGACGCGCTCGATGGGGTTCAGGCGGGCCTTCATGCTGACCGTGAGCGTGCGGACGTTGCCGATGATCGAGTTGTTGCCGTTGGTGGTGAATTCGCCGATGACTGCCATTGTCGTGATCCTTTTCGGTTTGTTCGGGCCGCACCTGTCGCGGCCTCGATGGCGGTGTAAGGACCGGGGGCGATCGACACTGCACCCTCTGGGCCGAAACGAAGTGGAGGGCGGCCGGGAGCGGCTTTCTTGGACCGCGAGGAATGCGAACGCAGTTCGCAGGGGAAGAAAGTTGCGGATGGCCGTTGCGGGATGGCGATCGAGACGAAGTCGTCCTTCGGTCACACCAGATTCATCGAGGTCTGCGCGGGTGCGCCCCGCTTCAATCGGGAAGGAACCCGGCTTAAGGCCCGGAGTTCATCGGCGATCCCCGACGGCGACCGCGGTGATGGCACCGCTCTCTCACGATGGCTCCCGTCTGCACAGCCCGCCGTGTCAGTCGATCCCTCACCGACGCCCCATCCGCGTCATCTCACCGGCGAACGCGCTGACCGGCACCGATCGCATGGCGGCTCTTGCATCGGCCGCGTATTCTCGGACAAGCCGGCGACCGAGGTCTCACCGCACCTCCCTGGAGGCCGGTCGAGAAGAAAGGATGGGAGCGCTTCGAAACCAACAGGCTCGCGGCGTGCCTATATCGACCACACCTGATCCGCCGTCGCGCGGCGGGGCTCGTTCCGCGTGCCTGCCGACTGCGCCCGCTCGATCAGAGGGGCCTACACGTGATGATCGCCGACACTGCACGCGCCGTTAGACGTCGCTCGGCGAAATGAGCTTCGGCCCTCTCGTCGGGAGTGTCTGGCCGGGAATCTTCCAGGGCCTCCTGCACCTTCGCCCGGAACCAGCCGCCCTGGCTGGCCGCATCAGGGCACGGTTTCGATGTCTGTCTGTCTGAACTCATCTGCCGTCGCCAGAATGGGCACGTTGTAATATTTGGCGCATGCGTAATGCAGGCAGTCGCCGAGATTGAGGCCCCGGCGGCCTGCGCGATAACGATGCGCGGCGGAAAGCGCGATCCGGGTCGTCGCGTCCGCAGGCGGAAGATCGCGGATTTCGATCCCGCGCTCATCGAGGAACTCGATGACGATCGGTTCCACCTCCGCCACGGCGAGGCCGAACTTGTCGGGGCGGGCAAGGCCGAGCACCGCCTGAAGCACGGCAACGGGGGATGTGAAGGCGGCATTCGCGGACGCGATCGCATTGGAGACACGCTCCGCTTCCGGCTCGTCGGAGAGCAGCGCGATGATGGCGCAGGCATCGACGAACATCAGCTTTCCCACAATTCGTCATAGGCTTCGCGCGGAAGCGGCTGTCTCTGAGCCTCATCGAGTTTGATGCCATGTTGTTCGCGGAGGCGGGCAGCGGTTTGCAGCGGCGTCTCCTGGTGACGGCGGCGTTCGATCGCCTCTTTCATGGCAATCACGATGGCGTCGGTAATGCTGACGCCAGCCATATGCGCGAACTTGCGCGTGAGCGCGTCCGCTTCAGGATTGTTGACGTTGATCGGCATGGGTCACTCCATGTAGATAAATTCAGGAAGTAATGTAGATCGCCTCGCCCATATCTGCAAGGTTTCTCCAACGGGTGACACGAAGGTCGCGCGGCCGACGGGGAAGGCGTCTCGCCCTCCCCGTCGATCTCCGAGGCGGAAAGCATCAGGCGGCCTGCCGCCCGGTCTCCGCATTCGGCTGGAGGTCATGAAGATAGGCGACAGCGCGTTGCGCATGTGCGGCCGCCTGGAAGATTGCCCGGCGGTCACCGTCGAGCAGCTTCAACCACGAGGCCACATAGCTCGCGTGATCCGGCCGCGGCTCCAGTTCCGGGACGATCCCGAGATCGGCGCAGAGGAAACATGCCCCTATGTCGGCACAAAGCTCTTCGCGCGCGCGATCCGTGCGATCCTTATGGTAGCGGCTGAGATCTCTGTTCAGCCTATGGCTTGCGCCGACCCAGTGGGTGACCTCGTGTCCGAGGACGGCGTAGTAACTCTCGGCATCCCGGAACGTCTCGAAACCCGGCATCTGAATGCTATCGCTGGATGGCTGATAGAAGGCCTGTGACCCACCATGCCGGATCACCGCGCCGGTATTGGCGAAGAAACGATCTGCGTGCTCAATGCGCTCGAGCGGCTCTCCGACGGGTTCAGAGCGGCGATAGTAGTGACCCGGAAGCTCCTCGATTTGATCGCAATTGAACACCGTGTACGCCTTGAGGAACGGAATGTCGCGCTCGACTTCACCGCCGCCGGCATCCTTTTCTGTCTTCGTGAAGCGGCTGGCATAGACCACGGTTGCGCCGCTTTCGCCCTTGCGCACATGGGCGCCGAGTTCGTTCGCCTGGCGCAGCGTCATCCAAGTCGCCGACATGAACCCGCTGGCGATACTCTCGGACCAGAGCAGGAGGACATTCAGCCCCGTATATGGCTGTCCGTTGTGGCGCAGCGGCCGGGTGATCCGGCCCGACATGTTGCCGGCACTCCACGGCTGCACCCACGGGCGCACCCCCTTCTCCAGATCAGCGATGATCCGCTCCGTGATCCGTGCATAGATGTCAATCCTCGCGCTTTCTGATTTCCTGCTCATTCTTCTGACCTCCGTGTGCGGCCGCGCCCATCGCGGCCCGTCGCGGAGGGCCGATGGCAGGAGCAGTCAGGCGGCATGCGCACCGGAACGGCCGGAACGAAGAGAAGGACGGCGTAGCCGTTGCGCCTGTCGTCGGCTCCTGCAGGACCGACAGAAGGGACGGGCCGCGATGGCGGCTTTCTCTTGCCCCGATTTCTTTCTCTCTCACCTCTCCTGATGCGACTTCGCCGCGACGTAGAAACACGGAAAGCCGCCCCGCGAGGAGACGGCTTCTTCCTGGATACGATGAAGGCGGAGCCGAAGCCCCGCCAGGTCGGCCTCAATCGAAGGCCGACATCTGCGCCGCGGCCGCTTTGCGGTCGAGGGACTGGCCCGGATTGTCGACAGGCCGGTCGAAGGGCTTCCATGCCTCGCCGACGATTTGTTCGTAGGCGGCGACGGCACCTTCGGCGGCCATCCGGAGCGCGTGCGCCTGAACGCCCATGTCGGCCGCGAACTCGCGCTTGCGCTGGGCGGCACTGTCATAGCCGACAGGACCGTCGAGATCCTCGTCGCGCGCTTCGGCGGCCCCCTTGGCGGTGGCGTCACGCGCCTCAGTGACGGCGCGCGAGTAGAACTGGCCGGCGCCATGAGCGGATCCGACATAAGCGCCGACGATGCGCTGCAGATGGATCTGCATCGCCCGTTCGCTTAAGCCCTCGGAAAGGCCCGTGGCGGTCTCGACGATCAGGCGCTCATGCATGTCGCGGATGCCGTCGCTGTCGAGAATGGCGGTCCCGAAGCTCTCGGCGATCCGGAGCGCCTGCGTTTCATCGGGGCATGTCAGGCGGACCATTTCGATGGTGGCGCCCTTGCGGAGCTGGAGGACGCGGGCGGATTGGCGGGACTGGGTTGCGGGCTTTGCCATGATGGTTTCCTTTTTCGGTTTTCCCGAAGCGGTTCCGGCCCCTTGGCCGTTCTGCCCTTCGGTGCGGTCAAGAGGAGCCGGCGCAAGCCGGGCGTTTCAGGGTCCGGTCAGGCCAGATCGAGCGGAGCCGGTGCGCGGGCAAGCGGGTCTTTGAGACCTGCGAGGCCCGCGTTCCTGCTCTGCGACAAGCGGCATGACCGGCCGCCCCGCGGCGCGACAGCGGCCTTGAAACGACCGGCAGCCGGTTCAGACCGCAACGAAAGCGAAGGGCAGATCGGCAAAGGGATAGACATCGGATGCCAGAGCCGAAGAGGAAATCAGGCAAGGCGCGCGCCAAACCAGTTCCCATCTGCCGGAAGAGCTTCGATCACCAGGTTCGGAGTGCTTTGCCGCCCTCCTGATGTCCGCTGGTCTGCGAGGCGCTCTCGATGGGAAAGCGGCGGCGGTTTGCTCTCGGCGGCTTTCCGCGATAGATGCGCTCCTGACATGCGGGGCCGTTGCAAGGTCTCCTACGGAAGGGGCACAACAGATGAGCGACCAGAGCAACGACGATTACGTCTATGACGAAGCAACCGGGGAATGGCGGCCGGCCTCCGAACTTGCCGCGGAGAAGGCGAAGGCAGCCGAAGTCCGCGATGCCTCCGGCAATGTTCTCGCCGACGGCGACTCCGTCGTGCTGATCAAGGACCTGAAGGTCAAGGGCGCCGGCCAGACGCTGAAGCAGGGCACCGTCATCAGGTCGATCCGGCTCACCGATAATCCGGAAGAGATCGATTGCCGCCACGACGCGATCAAGGGGCTGGTCCTGCGCACGGAATTCGTGCGCAAGCGTTGACGGGGTGCGCTACCGTTTGGGCAAGCGGTAACGATCAAGCCAGGTGGGGCCGTGCGTGTTGCGAAGTCGGCGCAATATCCCGACATCGTCATGGGGCGCTTCGCCCATCCAGGCGTGGTTCAGGATGCGCTTCCACGAGCGGCCGTGTCTGGCGGCATAATCCTGAAGGGCATTCACCTCTTCCTCGGTCAGAGGTGGAAGCGGCTCGGCGTCAACGCGCCTCATGGCGCGCTCCTCTCACGACGGTGGTGACGACATTCTCGTTCCGGGCCCCGGGCGGAAGCATTGAATTCCGGTCGCGCCTGGAAAGCGGCGATGGCCGCCTCCTGGCGCGTGAGCTTGCGGGCAAGAGCATCGATCTCCGGCTGCCGTTCCGCGGTGATCGCCGCCAGACTGGAGCGATAGCGGGCGAGGAAGGCTTCCGGCGCGGGCGGTTTACCCCGCCGGTATCCGCTTCGGCGCCGCCCGAGCGACGGGACGAGAGCCGTCATCTTGGCGGTAATCTGCCGGTCGATCATGTCGAGCTGGCGTTGAGTCTGGCGGCGGGCCTCTTCCATCCGGAAAAGCAACGCCTGACGTTCCGGGGACCGGGTCATGATGTCTCCCTCCCCTGCCAGACGACAAAGCTCGACGGCCCGTCATAGGACCGATGACGATCGACATCGATGACGAAACCGAAACGGCCCGGTTCGTATTCGGCAGACGGCACGAGAAAACGTCGTTCCCCGGTATTGTGCTCCCGCTTCCCGCCGCGCGTGGCGATCACTTCGGTCATGCCGGGATGATGATCAGAGCGAAGGGCGGAGATGACGATCCAGTCACCGGCATGGGCCGCCTCGAAAGCGCGACGGTCCTTCACATGAGATTCACCGGGCGCCAGGGTCGTGCCGAAGATGGTTTCCCAGGCGTCGGGCCACCAATCCTTGATCGACCGTTCCGCGCAGCGGCGTTCGAACGCGGTGAACAGGAAGGGGAAGGTGATCGCGACGATCGCCCAAGCGGAGTCCTCCTCATAGAAGCCGTCTTTCGACCGCAGCAGCGGGTGAACCTTTCGGTTGCGCTCAGCCGAGAGCTTGAAGCCGCCGTGCCCGGCGGTGGAATGGCACTCGACGCCCTCCGCATAGACGATCGTGCGCTGCGACATTCCCCAGGGCGTATGGACACGGGTGAAGATCTCGCAGCGGCCAAGTGCCTGCCGTTCGCGTTGATGTTCGGCGTTCTCGATTACGCGTGCACGAAACGCCGCCTCGTCGGCGAGTTCGCCGGAATGACCGTAGAAGTCGGATCGCCGCCACTCGGCGAACGGCCGGGCGATCTTCCAGCCAGTGGCAAGATAGTGCCGGCCTTCACGGCTAGGCAACATCGCGAACGCCGTGTCGTGCAAGCGGGCGACCGGAAACCCGTCGGCGGATCGCCCAAAAGAGACCTCCGGATATCGGGAGGTATCATTGGCTTCGGTCATGACAGGGCTGGTGTTCATGCTGCCGCCCTCCCTTCCACGACGGCGGCTGCGACCTCATCCGCAGTGACGACCTCCAGCACGGCATGAGGATAACCATGTCGGGACAGCCATTCCTCTGCGACTTGGCGGTTCGCTGCGAGATGGACGAGCTCGGCATTGTCGCCGGCGCGGTCGAAGACCCGGCAACTGCCGATGGCAGGCCGTTCGACGATCGTGAACGTCAGACTTGTTTCCAGCGAAAAGCTGCGGTGGACGCGGATGGCGATGACGCCACCAGCGCCGTGGTCGGCCTCATGAAGCGTAAAATTAGCTGGCAGGATGATGTTGCCGGCGGCTCGTTCGTCCTGCTTGCGGATCAACCGGCCGCTGCTGTTATTGCTCTGCCATGCAGACAGCTTCCTGCGATGGCGTTCGGGTGGCTGCGGCGTGCCATCCGACCAGGCGATGAAGGAGCCGATGGGTGCCATAAATGCGATATGCGCTGACATGCAAGTTCTCCCTGAGTTTCGAGGGGTTGCGAAAACGAAACCGCCGCCGATGGAGATCACCGGCGGCGGAACATCATTCGGAAGGAAAGTGGGGCGTGCGGCTATTCCGCCGCGACGCGATAGGCGGCCTGCTCATCGTCGGGATCGGTTGTCGCCGGAGCATCGTCGAAGGTGTCGGGCAGATCGTCCCCGCCTTCGAACGGACCGAGACCGTCACCTTCAGCGGCGGGGCGGCCACCGCCCGGAGCGCCTTCACCAGTATCTCCACCCGTCTCCGTATCGACCGCGGCGCCCTCAACGGGCGCGTCGAGGCCATCCTCTGCGGCGTCAACCTGGGCTTCCTCGT
Organism: Pannonibacter sp. CBAS1226; assembly: GCF_055685825.1. Taxonomy (NCBI): domain Bacteria; kingdom Pseudomonadati; phylum Pseudomonadota; class Alphaproteobacteria; order Hyphomicrobiales; family Stappiaceae; genus Pannonibacter; species Pannonibacter sp. CBAS1226. Next base: position 18,146 of record NZ_JBVOUO010000016.1, read on the forward strand.
CGTCGAGGGTGTCGGCATGCTTGATCAGATCGGCGACATCATTCGGATCGGGCGCGAAAAGCGCCAACGAATGAACGAAATGACCTTCCTTGAAGTGGTCGACCAGGGCCGCACGGGTTTCCCGCACCTTCTGGCGGGGGAGCACATTGGCCTCCTTCGCCGCCGCTTCCAGTGCCTGCCGCGACAGGCACAACAGGAAATCTTCCGAGCCCATGTTCGTGAGATACCCGTCGGCGCCGATGGCTTCACCGGCGATGCGGGAAACGACACCGCTGTTCGACATGCCGCGCCTGCACGACAGGACGTCGATCAACATGGAGCGGGCGGCGACGCGCACCGTCTCCGTATCGAAGGCGAGCTTTCCGTCCTGGGAAAACAGACGTGCGGCATGGCGCCGGAAACGCTTCGGTCCGAACACGGCGTCGTTGGAGCCAGAGTCGACGCGGACATTCTGGCCGGCAAAAGCGAGAACGAGCAAGGCCATGAGCATGTCGTCCTCGATCGGCGCGCGGCCGAGCGCCTCGTGCAGGGCGTCGGTGCGGAAAGCACCGATCATGTCATGGCCCTTCTGCGTGACGTCGGGACGCGGCTTCGGCGTGTCGATGATCCTGCCGTCATGGACATCGCCCTGCCCGCCTGTCGCGGAGACGCCGGACTTGCCCTTCGCTTGCCTGTCCTCCGGCATGCGGAAAGCAACTGACTGCACCTTGCCGTCGCGGTCGAGATACATGGCCACATGGTCGGACTTCGAAGGCTTGCCGTAAACGCGTTCGGCCTTCTTCGGCAGTTCCGGTTGACCCCAGTTGTTGACCTCGACGATCGAGCCCTTCTTCGGAAGGTTGTTGGTCATCCATTCCTGCTGGGCGCCAAGGAAAGCCTCGACATTGGTGGTATAGCGCGTGTCTTCGTCAGCCGGCGAAAACAGGTCCTCTACCCACTCGATGCCGTAGGCGGCGGCGAGATCGTCACCGAAGCTCGCATCCTTCGCATACATGCGCGTCTTCGAGAGCGCCCGGGAGATATTGTACCAGTCCGCCCGCTCGTTCTTCTTCGGCTTGTGCGCCTTCCACACCTCTTTCTGTTCGTCGAGCGAGGCTGCGGCGATGGTGCGGAGCTGCTGCTCGTTCGGCATGTCACCGAGCGCCATATGGTCGAGCATGGCCGGCAGCACATTGGCGAGTAGCCTGAGTTTCCTGATCTGGCGAACCGGCAGGGCGAGCGCAACGCCGATCCCTTCCTCCGTCCAGCCCAGCGCAACGAGCCGTTCTATGCCGCGCCACTGGTCCACCCCGTTGAGAGGTTCTCTCGCGATGTTCTCGACCATCGAACGCATGGCACCGTTATCGTTGGCCGCCTCGCGGACGATCACCTCGATTTCCTCGAGGCCGGCGACGATCGCCTGCCGGACACGGCGATGGCCAGCCTGGATGATATAGCCGTTCCCACCATCCGTCTGCGGCGATACGATGGGCGGCTGGATGATGCCGACCGCCTTCACCGTCGCCAGAAGCAGTGCGTCGGCCTGCGGCGACGATTTGGAACGGCGCGCGTCGTCGGGATTGTCCTTCAGCGCGCGGGGATCGAGTTTGAGGATCTGCATGGGATTTGCTCCTTCCGGGGTTTCGGAACCGGCACATCGCCGGCTCTTGTCCGCCTTCAGTTCTTTCCGAAGACATCTCCCGGACCGCAGGGCGGGCAGACCGGCGCAACTGCGCCCGAGCGGCCCTGCCGGTCAGGGCGAGCGGGGCGAAGCCTTGCGAGAACGACCGGCAGGGATGAGGAGGGGGCGGTTGAGCGCCAGCGGCGACGGGTCGACCGGTCTGCGAAAGGGTTTTCTCCTTGCTTTCCTCCTCTTACTTTTTCAGACGGGTGAGGGAAACGCGAGGCAGCACGGACAATCGAAGGCGCCTGCAGGTTCTGCCTGGCCCATGGTGTAGGGATTTATCCCCTCTCGGATTCGTCGTTGATATCCGTCTCCATGCCGGGCATGGTGGCCGATAAAGAGCGGACATCCTTAGCTGTGACCGTGCTGTCCTTGCACTCCACCACATACTGAAGGCGCAAAGCCGGGCTGAATTACCGGGCAGGCGGGATCGGCTTTATTGCTCAGGTGCAGGAAGACGTCGGAACCACTTGACCTTGCCTGTCTGCGTATCCGTATCACTGCTAGTGGGGTTTTATCAGCGATTGTTTCGCAGCCCATGTTTCATATTCCCGGAGGAAGTCCTCGACTACCGACCACTGCGGATATTTGCTCCGCAAGAGTTCATCGTGCTGGTCCACGCACGGTGACTCTCGCATAGCACTTTGCCGGAATGACTCGAGGGCGCTGTGGCGCATCAGGGCCAGGCATTCAGGCGACGACAGATCGCGTGGCAGATGTTCCAGCAAGCCGCTGACGATGATCACCCAATTGTTGACGACAAACGGACGACCAGCCTCTTCCACCTGAGCTGTGATCTCCTCCAACATCGACAGCAGCGCGACAAACCGCACGGGCCAGGCTTCGGCAAGGAATTGCGGCGCCATCATCTCGATCGTCCCGCGAATTTCCTCGGGTAGTGCGTCGCAGAAGCCGAGTTTCGAATATTCTATCCACGCCATTGACTGATCCTGGCATCCTTGACAGCAGATTTCCGCTCTCCGTTGAGGCGCTCCTGCGTTGCCCATCCTTATCCTTCGAGAGCGAGACAGGGCAAGGTCAGAAGCCACGTCAGAAACGTGCTAAGCGGCAATTTCCTCGGCCTCGGCATCACCGCGCGCAGACTTCGCCAGCGCCTCCTCGACCTCACGCAACTTCTGGCGCTTCTCAGCCAGTTCGTCGGCAAAGGCGAAGGTGCCACCCTGACGCGACTGGTAGGAGGAAAGCCGCCGCTGGTACTCATCCAACCTCAGGCGATAACGTTCCTGCTCCTCTTCGAACCCGCCGAGTGCATGCTCGAGGCGGGAGATGGCCCCAAGCGGCGTGACGGTCACCGGCAGATCGATCTCATAATCCGCGCCGGTGCGCTGAAGCAGGGTCTGGTAGTGGTAGTTGTCACCCCGGCCGAAGCGCTCGCCTTCATAGGTGATATCAAAGCCGCCGATCGACGCGATGTGAACCTCGCCCTCTTGTCCGAGCTGGACGAGGGTGAGGATCTCCTTCATCAACGCCCGACCGGCATCCTTCCGCTCCGTGTATGGCTTGCCCATCACGGTCATGGTGAAGGCATCGCCGGAGGTCGGAACCAGCCGTTCGATGTCCTGGCCGATTTCGCCGATACGGCGGTTTGCCGTCTCGATCTCACGCTCGGCATCGCGAAGCTGCCGGCGCACGGCGAACAGGTCGTCGTCATGGGCGGCGCGCAGGCGCTCAAGTCGGGCAATATCGGCTTCCAGGCCCGCTTTCTGCATCAGGCGCTCGTCACCACTGGCAATCGCCTTGGCCATGGCGAACTGGTTCGCCTGACCTTCGTTCAGATCTTCGAGCCGGCGGATGGAGGTATCGCCAGAGAGTGCCGCGGCGATGAACCGGGCCTTGCGCTCGTTCTGCTGCCACATCGTCGCGTCGAGGCTTCCCTGCGTGGCGTAAGCATAGATATCGACCTCGTCGTGCTGGTTGCCCTGACGCACGATGCGGCCCTCCCGCTGCTCGATCTGCGACGGCAACCACGGCACATCGAGATGATGCAGGGCCTTCAGGCGAAGCTGGGCGTTGACGCCGGTGCCCATCGTTTCGGAACTGCCGATCAGGAAGCGGACCTTGCCGGCGCGGACGTCGCCGAACAGGCGCTGCTTCGCCTCGGTCTTCTTGTAATCCTGCATGAAGGCGATTTCGGTCGCCGGCACGCCCATGCGGATCAATTCGTCGCGGATCCATCGATAAGCCGAGAAGCCACGGGTCTTCTCGACATTGATCGTGCCAAGATCGGAAAAGATCATCTGCGCGGCGCCGGGCAGGTCGTAGGCTTTGCCGTCCGGGCGCAGATAGCTGTTCTCCGAAGTTTCCTTCCAGATACGGAAGGCATTGCGGACGAGGAGATTGAGCTTGTTCTCCGCCTCGTCATCCATGGCCGGCATGACCAGGCGGAGGTCGATCGCGGCATGGCGGCCGTCGGTAATGACGGACAGCAGGATGTCGTCACCGGGCTGCACCGGCCCCTCGCGCATCTCGATCGCCTTGATGCGGGTTTCGAGGATCTGCTGGTAGGCTTTGAAGGCAGGCGTTGGCGCGGCGGTCAGGATTTGCCGCTTGCCCGTCGCGATCTCCGGCACCCTGACGTGCGCTTTAAGATCCTCCGGCATCACCACGTCGGCGAAGGCCCGAAACATAGCAATCAGTTCGGGGACGTTGACGAAACTGGCGAAGCGGCTGACCGGCTTGTATTTGCCGGATGGCTGAAGCTCCAGTTCGGTGCGTTCATCCCCGAAATTGCTCGCCCAGGCGTCGAACTCGTGAAGCCCGCGCTCACGCAAGGCCTCGTAGCCGAGCAGGCGCTGGATCGAAAACATCTCGCCGAGCGTGTTGGTGATCGGGGTGCCGGAGGCAAGCACGAGCGGCCGGCCCGGATTCTTCGTCTCGATGTAACGGGATTTCACATAGAGGTCCCAGGCCTTCTGCGAACCGTTTGGATCGATGCCCTTCAGCGTCGACATATTGGTTGCGAAGCTGAGTTTTCGGAACTCCTGCGCCTCGTCGACGACGATCTGGTCGACGCCGATTTCAGAGATGGTCAGAAGATCGTCCTTGCGGGTGGAGAGAGATTCCAGCCGCTCCTGCAAGGCCTCTTTCAGCCGCTCGAGCCGCTTGCGGGAGACCCGGTCCTCGTCTTCAACTTTGGTCAGCAGGTCCTCGTAGAGCTGCAGCTCGTCGTGGATCATCTGTTGTTCGAAGGCGGATGGCACGCCGATGAACCTGAACGCGGAGTGCGTGATGATGATCGCATCCCAGACAGCCGTCGCAGCCCGCGACAGGAAACGTTGACGCTTGTCTTTGGTGAAGTTGGTCTCATCGGCGACGAGGATGTTCGCCGAGGGATAGAGCGCCAGGAACTCGCGTGCCGCCTGTGCGAGGCAGTGGCCGGGAACGACCAGCATCGCCTTGGCGATCAGGCCCAACCTCCGCTGCTCCATGATGGCGGCTGCCATCGTCATCGTCTTGCCGGCACCCACGGCATGGGCGAGATAGGTGGAGCCGGAGGAGATGATCCGCCAGATGCCGCGTTTCTGATGCCCATAAAGAACGAAGGCGCCAGAGGCGCCGGGTAAATTCAGATGGGAGCCGTCGAATTTGCGCGGCGCGATGTTGTTGAAGCGGTCATTATAGACCCGCGCCAACCGGTCGGTGCGATCAGGGTCTGACCAGACCCAATTCTGGAACGCCTCCTTCATCCGCTGCAGCTTGTCGCGGGCCGCTTCCGTGTCGACGACATTCAGCACCCGGCGCTCGCCGTCGGCGTCCTTGAAGGTGTCGAAGATCTGCGGCACGCGGCTGTTCAGCGCATCTGCCAGAAGTTCGCCGGCATGGCGGCGGCTGGTGCCCCATTCGGAGGTGCCTGCGGCAGTGTAACCAAGCTGCCGGGCCTCGACCGTCCATGATCCAAGCTCCGGCATATGATGGATGCGGATGTCTGTCCCCATTATCTCCTTGACGAAGGCGACGACATCGGACGCCGGGATCCACGGCGCACCGAGGCGTGCGGTGATATCGGCCGGACGCAGATCGGCCGGCTGAACCTCCTGAAGTGCCGCGACATTACGCTCGAAAGCAGGATCCAGCGCAGCGGCGGCCTCCGCGGCCGCAAGCTTGGTGCGGACCGGGCCGGAGAGGTAGGCGTCGGACGTTTGCCACGAACCGTCGGTCGGATCGCGGAAGATGGCCTCGCCGAGGTCGGCGATCACCACCTCCGGATCGCGGTGCAGCAGCTCGGCGATGTGGTCGACATCGACGCGGCCGCGCTCGTTGAGCACGACCGCCAGTGCATCAGCGGCGCTGGTGATAACCGGCGCGGCAGGCGGCGAGATCACCCGTTCGGAAAAGATCGGCCCCGGTCTGGCCGTATCCGTTTCGAGGTCGTAGTCCTCGATGGAAGCGACCAGCCAGCAATCGGGATCGTCGAGGAAGGGCTGAAGGTTCGGTCGGCGGTGGCTTTCCCGGACCTCGCCGGTTTCCTCGTCCTCCGAGATCGAAACCGTCGTGTGGTTGATCGGACCGAAGTCGCGGACGAACGACGACCAGGCAATGCGCAGGCGGACCTGCATATCCCTCCAGGGATGGTCCTGCTCCTGCGCTTTCAGCACCTCGCGCACCGCATCCCTAACCGGGATCAGCTTGCTGATGATGCGGACGTGCTTTTCCGTCAGACCTTCGCCAGTGCGACCCTTGCGCACCTTGATCTGGACCGGCGAACCGTCGACCATCTGCATCAGGCCGTGCCTGGTGTCGATGAAGAAGCTGCCTTCACGAACCTTCTCGTTTCTGGGCCGAAGATCAACGATCTCCCCGAGCTCCTCCTCCAGGTCGATGTCGATCTTGGTCGGCTCGCCGTCGTAAAGGTCTTCCGGAAGGAGAGAGATGACGGCCTTCAGTGCCGTTTCGAGCTCGACGCCGGCGCGAGCGCGGCAGGTATAAGTCTCGCCGAAGGGGCCTGACGTCAGCGCGTGGGCGCCGAGCACGAAGCCGGGATGTTCGGCGAACCAGCGATTGACGCGGATAGCGCCTTCGTCCTCTGTCGCCGGACGTACTTCCTCCAGATCGAGCCACGACAGGTCGCCCTCCGGCTCGGCGACCTTGCGCTTGCGGAAAAACAGGATGTCGACCACGACGTTCGTACCGGCGTCCCGGCGGAAGCTGCCTTCGGGCAGGCGGATGGCCGCGATCAGGTCGGCGGACCTGGCGATATGCTCCCTGGCTGTCGCGTCGGCCTTGTCCATCGTGCCGGAACTGGTGACGAAGGCCGCAAAGGCGCCGGGCTTCAAAAGGTCGATCGACCGGGCAATGAAATAATCATGCAGCCTGAGACCAAGCGAGCGATATTGCCGGTCGGAGCGCACGGTGCGATCGGAAAACGGTGGATTGCCGATGGCGAGATCGTAGATCGGCGAGAGATCGGTTCGCGCGAAATCCCCTTCGATAATCCGCGCTTTCGGTTGAAGCAGCCGCACGATGCGCGCCGTGACCGGATCGAGCTCGACGCCGGTGACATAGCTGTTGTCGCGATACACCCTCGGCATCAGCGCCGGAAACAGGCCCGTGCCGATGCCCGGTTCCAGCACGCGACCACCGCGCCAGCCCAAGCGCAGCAATCCGGACCAGATCGCGCGAACGATGAGCTCCGGCGTGAAATGCGCATACTGCGTGCAACGCGACAGGCTGGAATAGTCGCTCTCCGAGACGGCACTTTCGAGCGAACGGGCGAGATCGTCCCAGCTGTCCCGAAACTCTACTTCACCCGGACGGCGAAACATGCCGTTGGCCAGCTCGGAGGCGCCGAAGCCGGTGAAGCGGATCAATCGCTTCTGATGCTCGCGCGTGACCGGAATGTTGTGCCGCTCGATCTCGTTCGCGGTCAAAATGGCCGCCACGTTCAATCTGGCGCGTTCCTTCCAGGACGCAGCAAGGCCGCGATCCTCGCCGACATCGAAATAGAAGTTTGCACGGTCGCCCTGCCGGCGTGGTGCTGACCTCTGGGGCAGCGCGATCGGCAGCGCCGGTGCGGGCGCCGGCGGCGTCGGATCGGGATCGTCGTCATTCGCAGGTTCGGGGGCCGTCTCGGGTGCAAAATCACCGAAGGCCGTGACGCCAAGGCCGAGCCCGGACGACAGGGCTGTATTCCCGAACATGTCGAGGGTGCCAGACGGATCAAGCGAAAATGGATCGTTGGACATGAAAATGCTCTCCTTGGAAAAGGGGCGAGCGCCATCGTTCCGCTGGAGATGAGCCTCTGGGCGGGGCGGTCGCGAAGTTGTTGGAAGGGTGCGGCAAACGCCGCGTCAGCGGCGGATCAGGCTGATGGATATGGACGCGTCGTCCATCACGATCTGCAGATGCGTCGCGTCGGGCTGAGCCGGGACGAGCTTTTCGAGTTCGACGGCGTCGATGAATTCGACCCCGTCATCGCCACCGAAATATCGTCGCTTGTAATGCCAGTAATCCGGATTGGTCTTCGGATCGCACTCCTCGGCATAGATGACGAGCGGACGCTGTCCCTCGGCGAGTTGCCCGTTCGAGAGAACATATACGCTCTCGTCACCGACCAGCCACAGGCCGGCTCTGGCCTCGGCTTCAGGGGATATTCCCTGATACGGAAGGCGAAATCCGCCGTTTGCGGCCGCGTCGGCCCGACCGCGGGCGAGCACAGCGCCGATGTCGGTGAGGGAGAAGGTGAACATGCCGCTCTCCCTCACGCTGCGATCGCGTCGGGCAGGTAACGCAGATGGACCGGCAGCTTCGCCGCGACCTCCGCGTCGGTCAGATCCTCCAGCACCTTGAGCGTGGTGCCGCCTGGTCTGGCGAAGAACATCACCGTGCGCTTGCCACGATCATCCTCTGGCCAACGCTCGCCGGCATAGCCGCGATAGTCGTCAGCCGTGCTGCTCCAGATGTGCTCCAGACGCTCCTCGCGCGTCATCGCCCGGACAGGACGGGATTCACGCTCGATGATCGCCGTGCGCATGCGCTGGGGCGAGCCCTTGTCGGCGAGGTCGCAATAACCGTGGAAGTGCCGGATTCGCCCGTCGATCGACAGCGTGAAAAAGATGCTGGTGATCGAGCCGGTGAGGAATTCGCGCATCGCGAACATCTCACCCCGCATCCAGAGGGGCGGCAGGATCTCGAACATGTAATCGTGGCAAGCCTCCCCGATCTCGAACCATTCGCCGCGATAAAGCGCACTGTCGTCGCACTCCCATCGGTTCGGGCGCTGCGCATGACGGTCGAACATGCGGAACATCTGGCGGCGATCGGCGATGCCCTGATAGACTTTACGGATGGGAGAGAGGTTCATGAGCGGGCTCCTTTCAGCCTCGTCGGGCTGAAGCGCGGCTCATCTTGGCGATGACTCCATCTTCTCTTCAGCCCTTCCTGACCCCTCCCCCGCGGCCGCCTCTCCGTCCGGTCGGGTCAAGGGCCGGCTTCAGCCGGGCGAAGCTTCACCCTTGACGCGGCCGGCGGGCATGCGGCAGGCCTCCCCTACCCACCCTTCTTTCCTTTTCTTCTCCTTTTCTCTCCTGCAATGCGTCGTTCCAGTCCTCAGCCGGCGGCGTCAGGCGGAACCAGTCGCAGCCGGCATCTTCTGCGATGTCGCGCAGGCGGCCGGCAAAGGCCTCGCCCTGACTGTTGGCATCCGTGGCGGCGACGAGCTGCGCGCCGGGGCGCGCGGCGAGCACGCGAACCGCGGCTTCTGTCGTCGGCGACCATCCCCCGCCTGTGCTGAGATAGAGGCTTCCCTCTCGCATTCCTTCGAACGCGGCCAGGCTCATGGCGTCGATCGCCGCCTCGGTGACGCAGAGGCGTGAGGCGTCGAGGGCGCCGAACCGGAACAGAACCTTTGACCCTCCTGTCGAGAAGCCACGCCAGTCGGGGCCGCGCTCCTCCCAGCCGGTGACGCCGCCATCGGCATCAACATGGGCGGCCCACATGCTGCCGTAGGGACCTTCCCGCAGCACATCGCTTTGGAGGGCGGCACGGATGATGGTCTCCGGCAGGCAGCGTTCAGCACGCAGATAGCGCCACGTCATCGACCCTCGCCAAGGCTTGCGGCGTTTTGCCCACCGCTCGGGGATGGTCGCGGCCGGAACGGGATCTCGAGCTTTTCGGGTCCACACCGGCTCTTTGGCGACAAAATCGACCAATGCGGCGACCTGGTCGAGCGCTTCGACGAAGGACACTCCTTCGAGATGCGCGGCGAGACTGAAGACGTCGCCTTTCGCGTCGGACAGGGGATCGAACCAACCCCGCCCGTCATGGATGACGATGACGATTTCCGCACCGCGCCGATATTTGACCGCCTTGCGGGTGCTCTCCTTCACGTCGACCGCAAAGCCGGACTGCTCCAACACGACGCCGCAGAGAACACGGTCCCGCAAGTCTTCCAGTTCTTTTTTCTCCATGCTTTCTGTCGGCGCTCGCACGTCCGCCCTTCTTGTCCGTTTCCTTTCTCCCCGCAGTTTGCGGGACCCCTTTCCGGCGGCCCGCGAAGAGCAAAGGGGGCAAGGGCGCGGCCGGCAAGGTGCAGATCTGCACCTTGCCGAGCTGGCCGTGCCAGCCGCGGCGAAGCTTCCCTTGCCGCCTGCCGCTCGCAAGCGGCACCTAAAAAGGGGAAAGCCGGCTCAATGAGCCGGCCCGTATTCGAAGGGATCGAATTCGGCGATGGTCTCGACCTCGCCGTCATCGAGTTCGTCGCTCGGGAGAACGCCAAACTCGTTTCCGGACCTGAAGAGCGTGACCGGGACCATCAGAGTGCGGGCAAGTGCGAATGCGTGGCGTTGAGCGAGTGCAAGATCCTGTGCCATGTGAGAAACCTCCGTCCGGAGCGGGCCGATCCCGCTCGATGGCTCCTCGAAGGACCGGGGACGGTCGCGATCACCGCGAAGGCGAAGCCGAGCGGCGGCAGCTTGCTAGCCGACCCTCAACGGGTTGATCGACGGAGATCCGGACCTGGTCCAGGACGCCATCCATAAAGAGCGGGGTTGGTTTGCTTCGGAGGGCCAGGCGGTTTTTCCGGCACAGATCTTTCACCGGTTCCGCAGCGACAGCCACGACCCGGCGTTCTTTCCATCACGCGCCATGCAGGTGTTTAGCGGCGACCGGCGCTTTCCTGATCGGCAATCGCCTTGACGACCTCGAAGTCCATCTCGGCATGCGGTTCGATGCGGGCGACTTCGCTGGCAACCTTGGCCCAATGCCAGTATTCACCGACATTACCTTGCGCTCGGCTGCGGGCGGCTCTTCGCTGCGCCTCGTAATAGGCACCAACCGGGTCCGTTGCGGCAAGCCGCCTAGCATCTGCCCGCCAACGGCGGCGGATAGCTCGCCGATGTTCGATCCTGCCGTAAGAATCCAATCACCACCAACTCACCTTTGCATCTTGATGCAGGCTGCTTAGCTCGACACGAAATGCTGTGATGAGTCACGACACCAAAGACGTGTTATGACTCATCATCAAAAACGTTTATTAAATCATCACCTTGAACGTGTATTGAGTCGACGTTCAAAACGCGCATATAAACGACATCAAAAACGTGCAATGATGCAGGCATTGCCTTATGAGACGCGGCATTGTGAGTTTGCGCAAGAACACCGAGGTCGTGAGAACCAAAATGGCTACACCAAATGAAAAGTTGGCTGACGCCCTGCAAGCCCTCAAAACATTGCAGGATGGCGGGCGTCGAATATTCAAGTCCGACGAGTTCAGCCGACTACACCGAGAGCGCCTTACACGGAGCGGATTTCTCCAAGAAGTCATCCGCGGATGGCAAATGTCAACGGGACCCCAGTCCCAAGACGGCGACACAACCCTTTGGTACGCTTCATTCTGGGAGTTCTGCTCCCTCTACTGCAACGACCGCTTTGGACGGGAATGGCATCTGTCACCGGAACAATCGATGCTACTCCACGCAGAAGCAACTGCGATTCCGCCCCAGGTGATTGTCAACAGCCCAAAGGCAATGGGCAACAATTTATCACTGCTTTTTGGCACATCCATCTACGATCTCAAGACCAAGCAAATGCCACCGCGCGAGGATCTTGTCGAGAAAAACGGATTGAGGTTCTATACTGCGGACGCCGCCCTGGTAAAAGTTGCTGAAGCGTTTTTCAAAAGATCACCTATCGAAGCCCAGATCGTGCTGAACTCCATGCGCGATGTGCCGGGTGTCCTCGGTCGATTACTCGACGGAGGGCATTCGGCCGTGGCAGGCCGTCTGGCCGGGGCGTTTCGGCGCATAGGAAAAGGCGAGTTCGCCGACGATATCTTGAAAACGATGAAAGGCGCGATGTACGACGTTAGAGAGACCGACCCGTTCGATCAAAACCAGCGAGTATCCACCTTAGCTGTCGGTGGATCTCCCATTGTGGCGCGTCTCAATGCTATATGGGAAAGCCAGCGTCAGGCGGTCCTCGATGTTTTTCCTGCTGCACCCGGACTTCCCTCGGACACCGTCGCTTTCATGAAATCGGTCGAGGACATATACAAGAACGACGCATACCATTCACTTTCGATCGAAGGGTACAGCGTTACTCCGGAACTCATTGATCGCGTGCGCGCTGGTACGTGGGATCCGGATGTGGATCAGCAGGATAGGCAAAACCGGGACGCCCTGGCAGCACGCGGTTATTGGCAGGCATTTCAGAGCGTGAAGGAATCTGTTGCGGAGATTCTCCGCGGTGCACCGGCTGGAGCCGTTATCCGTAAGCAACATAGGGATTGGTACCGCGAACTGTTCGGTCCCTCCGTAGCCGCAGGTATCCTGAAACCCAGCGCCCTCGCGGGCTATCGAAACCACCCTGTATATCTCCGCGGATCATGGCATGTACCACCGCGTTCCGAAGCAGTTCCGGATGGAATGGAGACCCTGTTCGATCTACTGGAGAAGGAAAGCGAGCCGGCGGTTAGGGCAGTCCTTGGCCATTGGTTGATAGGCTATGTTCATCCCTATCCTGACGGCAACGGACGGATGGCGCGCTTCCTGATGAATGCCATGTTCGCCTCGGGTGGTTTTCCATGGGCAGTGGTTAGGGTTGAGGATCGGTCAACTTATTTGGCCGGCCTCGAACAGGCGAGCGTCCATATGAACGTCAAACCGTTCGCGGAATTCATCGCCGAGCGCACCTCTTGGTCGATGAGTAAGCAACTCTAAAATCATCGATCGCCTTGACAGGATTCGAACCACCGACCCGTTCGCCCGCCCCTAAAATCAGCGAACGCTTCGGCTCTTGATTTACTGATTGTCGATAGGTGATCCTTGAGCGCAGCGTTTGGGACGTTTTGCTCGACCCAACGGTTTTGTGAAGACGCTAATCAGGTCGTTTTCAGCGGCGACGCTGGCCGTGGAGCGGGTCGGCTAAAGCGTCCAGCCGCTTGCCGAGGCGCGGCGCATTTTGATAGTCGCCGTGAATGTCTGAACTCGCATAAGGGAACGGTCCTTCCACTTCCGGCCATGGACCACGCACGGCTTGCCGACCGTCGAAGTCTAGGTTCGGTATGTCCCTGGGAATATGATGTCCTGATCTACAAGAACGTTGAACCTGTAGCCGGGCCGAATCTTCAGTGTTGGCTGGACATTGAAATTGCGACTGATTGTTTGCTCCGCGAAGCGACCGAAGCTCTCCGCGAAATTCCGCCTTGCCGCATCTGATGCCGTATCCTGCGTGGCAAGCGTCGAACTTTCGGGTATTGACGCATCGATCCCGGTTCCAATCAGCGCGATCAGCGCCGCTGAGCCGAACGTCCTCCAATAATGGTTGTTCACCTTGTCGTGGAAGCCACCGTACCCTTGCGTGTCCGTGCCCGCCATCCCGCCAATCTGTAGCGTGGATCCATCAGGGAAGATGATATCGGTCCAGACGACGAGAACGCGACTTTGCCCGAACGACACCTTGCTGTCGTAGCGCCCGAAGAGCTTCGCTCCTTGCGGGATCAGCAGGCGATGCCCTGTAGCGCTATCGTAGACATTCTGACTTACCTGGGCTGTGATGCGACCGGGAAGGTCCGAATTGATGCCTGATATGAGCGTCGCCGGAATGACCGAACCGCGCTTGAGTTCATACGGTGATTGCTGAGGCACGACCCGATTGGGGAGATATCCGAGTTCTTTGAGATCGGCGTTGAAAAAGTCCTCCTTGGAGGACTGTCCGTTCGGATCGACATTCTGCCCCCCGAGCCCGGCCCGCAACGCGGCGGCATATAGATCCGAGGTGGCGTCGGTGGTCGTCGATGACGCAGCGTTCGTAGTCGTTCTTGCCGAGTTTGTCTCGTCTGCCCTCGCCTCCAGCTTGCTACGGTCAATCGCGAGCGGCGCGTCATAGGCCGCGTCATTCGCCTGCAATCGAGCCATCCGCTGGCGATGGCGCTCGCGCAGGTATTGCTCCCTCTGCTCGCGCTCGAGGCGGGCGCGCCAGACCGCTTCGTTTTCCAACTCCTGCCCGCGCTGCTGTTCCTGGTTTTGTCCCGGCTGCGGCGTGAAGGGATTGTTCGCCTTCTCGTCCTGTCTTGTCTCGACGGGTGTCGGCTGGAACGTGGTCTGTTGCTGCGGCTCGCCGATGATGCCGTCCGTCACGCCGCGCTTGATCTGGTCGGCGAAGGTCGAGGCCGGATTGCCCGAGCTCGTTTCGGGACCGCTGTCCTTTCCGAAGTAGAGACCACGGGAGGAAAGCCCGTAGAAAATCACGCCCAGGAAAGCGATGACCAGCACGATCACCACTATAGTCGGCAGGCGATTGATCCGCTTGATGCCTGATTCCGCCTCAGCATTTGTTGTGCCACCGAGTTGCAAGGATTGGACCATGATGCTTCCCTTCAGCCACGTCGCATCAGCGAGAGTGCGCTCGCAGGCGCAGCACCGCTGGCAGTCACGGTGTAGGCGCGGCCAAGTTCGACATTATCGGTCGAAAGACGCGCCAGCACTTGTCCGTCGAAGGGCACGATCATATAGGCGAGTGGGATGATCTTCGTGCCGTCGTCCGTCTTCTGGTCCGTTACGACGCCATAACCCCAGCCTTTCAGCGCCGCCTCCAGAGCCTGCCCGAAGGGTGAAGTATCTGCCTTCAGCGCAACGGTCGCCTTGCCAGGGCCGATCTGCTCGGCAAGCCGGCTGACCATATCGCCGGCGATGGCGCTTGCCGCCGGGCCGGAGATTTCCGCCGGTGCGTTGCTGGCGACGAGACCGTTAGTCCCCAACGACTGGCATCCGGAAAGGAGTATGGTGAGGGCGAAGGCTGTGGCAAGGGTGCGGATGGGGCGCAAGAGGAGATTGTCGGCAAAGGTTCGCATCACTGCCCTCCCCTTCTGATCGTCACCTTCTCCTGTTTCCAGCCGACGCCGGAGACGAGCACCGCGCGATCGACATGATAATCGACCACCATCATGTCGCCCTTCATCCGGTAGTTGACGATGCGGTTCTGGCCGCCAGATGTAACGAAGAGAACCGGTGCATCCTGGCCGGAAATCGAGCGCGGGAACTGGATGTAGGTTTTCAGGCCATCGGAGTAGACCCGTGTCGGCCGCCAGCCGGCCCTGCCTGAGACCGAATAGGAGAAGTTGAGCTGCTCGGCCGGAACGCCGGCGCCGGGTATGGTGCTCGCCTCGAGGCGGGCATTGATGTCGGCGAGTTTCGCCGAAACGTCTTCCGGATATTCGAAGCCGACGCGGGCCATATATTGGCTCGAATGCGATTTGAGCTGGATATGATACGTCCGCCGTGATGTCGTCACCACCATCGAGGTGAGGAGACCGGGCTCAGACGGCTTGACGATCAAGTGGATCGCCTGGCCGCCCGCCGCCCCTGATGTGGCAGGTTCGATCTTCCACCGCACAGTGTCGCCAACGAGTACGTCGCGAACGACCTCGCCTCCCTGAAGCTCGATGTCGCACACCTGCAGAGGTGAGCAGACGACCGACGGCTGAACCTCGCCGTAAAGAAAGATCACCTTGCCGTCGGCGCCCTTGGTCACGAGACCACGCGATCCGCGCCACTGGCCGGAGATGCTCACGCCCTTCGCCTCATTGGCTGTGACGCCATCGGCCGCAACTGCATCGAGATGTGCAAGGGCGGAGAACGCCAGCGCCGCCGATATGATGGCGCCGGCAGTCAGCATGGCCGAATAATTCTCAAATCGGATATTCATGTTCGGGCCATGCCTTTCAAAGCTGCGCAGTCCAGTCGAAGTCCCTGACATAGAGACCGATGGGGTTGAGACGGATGACGCCCTCGTCCTGCGGTGGCGTGAGGGTCACGGTTGCGATGCCGCGGAAGCGGCGGGTGGCCGTCTCCTTGCCGCGGCGGTCGCGCTCGAATTCGGTCCAGTCAACCTGATAGGACTGGTTCGATAGAGCGACGATGTTGTTGACCTCGACCGCCACCGTCGCAGTCTTCGCTTTCTCGAAGGGCGAATTGGAACGGAACCAGGCATTGACCTTCTCTGTTGCAGGGTCCGAGGTCCTGAGTAGCGCATACGTCCGGTCGATATATTGCTTCTGCACCACCGCATCCGGCGTCACGCTCCGGAAATTCGAGACGAAGCTGCCGAGCGTGGCGCGCACCACACGCGGGTCGGCATATTCGATCTGCTGCGGGAAGCCGGCATTGGAGGCCGTTCCGAGCTTGTCGACCTCGACGATATAGGGAACGAGCTTCACCTGCGTGCTTTGATAAAGTGCGTAAGTGAAGCCGATCACCGCCATGGTCATGCCCGTGATGCCGACGATGCGCCAGGCCGCGGCCGCCTTCACATAGGAGCCATAGCGCTCGTTCCATTCGTTGCGCGCAGCGAGATAAGGATTGGCGATATGGGGAATATTTGGCGGATTGCGTCCGGCCATGGGGATAAACCTCCAGCTACTTGTTCTCGTTGATGGGTGGGGGCGGAGGTGGCGATGTTGGTCGGCCCGGCTGACGCGCCTGGTCGAGCTTGGCGTTGGCAAGCCCGAGCAGTGACCCGGCATAGGCACCGGGAGACGCGATCGCCTTATCCTTGGCTGCCGATCCGGCAGCCCATCCAGCGCTTCCAATACCGGACGCCATGCCGCGCAGTGCTGCACCCGCCATCGACGAGCCCCCTGCCCGCGCCGAACTCGCTGTCTGCGCCCCTTTCGTTGCAGCACTCGCACCGAGGAAAGCGCCGCCGGCTGCAAAGGTCGCTGCCTGGCCGCCGTGGCGGATCGCTTCCATGCCGCCGGCTATGGAGGCGCCCTGGACCACGCCCTGCAGGATCGGCGGCACATACATGGCGATGACGAAGACCACCACCGAGATGCCGGCGATCGCAAGCGTGGTGATGAACTGCTCGGAGGTGGCCGTCGGCGCCTCGGCGAGCCCCAGCAGGATGTCGGAGCCGATCTTGGCGATCATTACCAGCGCCATCAGTTTCATGCCGACGGAGAAGGCATAGACAAGATATTTGACCGCAAAATCCTTGGTGAAGGACGAGCCGCCGAGACCGAGCATGATCATGCCGGCGAGCAGGCCGACATACATCTCGACCATGACGGCGACGAAAATCGCGGCAACCAGTGAGAAGGAGACGACGACCACGACCATGGCGAAGACCGCGGCGATCGCCAGTGCATTGTCTTCCCACAAACCGAACTTCGCCTGTTCGGACATTTTTGTCGCGACCCGAATGCCGGCATCAAAAATGTTTGCCGGTGAGGCCGAGCCGCCGCCGGCGCCGATCTGGTAGAGGCTATCGACCACGGCTTTCGCGAAGGACGGACCCTGGTCGAGGATGAAGGCGAAGAGGCCGATGAACATGATCCGCCGGACGAGCTCGGCGAACCAGCTGTCAAGTGACGCGGCGTTGATCGCCAGCCAAACCGCGGCGACCCCGACCTCGATGCCAGCCAGGATCCAGAACAGCGAACGCGCCGCGTTCATCACTGTCGTCTCCCAGCCCTTGGCGGCCGTGACGACGGAATTTTCCAGTGTGGTTAGAACCGATCCCTGTTGGGCAAGCGCCGGTGTCGAAACCAACAGGATGAGACCGATCGAAATGAACACGAGCTCCAGCTTTCGGGAGGGGTGGACGATTACCATCGCGGCTTCATCTCCTGGCCACCGCGGATGTCGCGGTCCGGATCGCCACTGAAGAACTTTTCCCGGTGTTCGCGGCGCTCTGCCTCGGAGGCAGGTGGCGTCGATACCGCGCTCGATCCTGACACGGGCACTGGACGCGACTGGACCACGTTCCAGGTGACGATGCCGGCGCCGAGTGCGGCGATGCCCGCCAATACGAGGATGATAATCAGACGCGGGCTCACCAGCGGGGCTCCATCGTCTGGCCGCTGCGGATGTCACGCTCGGTCCCGCTGAAGAACTGCTCCCGCCGCGCCTGCGCCAGGTCCTTCTGTGCCTGCTCGGACTGGAACCACGTGCCCATCATGGTCATCTGCTGGGACACGAGGCCTCGCAACTTCTGCATCTGCGCAACCTGTTGGGCGGCGATCTGGTGTCCGACCTGCAGCGCCTTCATCTGGCCGTCCGCCGATTCTGACATCGAGCGCAGCGACGACATTGTGCTCTCTTCGCTCGAGAACTGGTCGGCCGTCAGGTTCGCCGCCTTCAGCGCTCCGGCGATCGTGTCACGATTGGTGTCGGACCAATTATGGTAGGTCGTGGAGAAGCTCGCCCCGTCCGGCAGATTGCTCTTCATCTCCGAGAAACTCTGGAAACGCTGCTTCAGCACGTCATCGATATTGCCCATCGAGAAGGCGACGCCCTGTCCTTGCGCGACGACGTCCTGCAGGCTCTTCAGGTCGCTTTCGACCTGGCCCCAGATGTGGTTCGGAAGCTGCGCCGTGTTCTGCAGGAGATTGTTGTAGATGTTGAGCTGGTTCTGGATCTGCTCGGCAAGCTGGGAGATCTGGGTGATCTGGTTGTTCACCTGTTCCGCTGATTTGCCGACCAGCGAGACTAGCTCGGCATTGTTGGCGAGCTGTGTCCACTCGGTCGCCTGCCCGGTGACGCCGCCGGCCTGAGCGGGGACTGGTAGAGTCGTGGAGAGCATAATAGCCGCCATAAAGGTGGCGCACGCCACCTTACTTGGCCGGGAAGAGTGTTTCGGCATGGGCGATCCCCCTTTGCTGGAGCCAAGGACAAGGCCATGTGGCCCCGTGTTCGGAATGCAGGGCGCGGATGCGCTTCAGATCTTCCTTGCCGGATGCCCCGACAAAGGAGAGCGCGACGGGGCCGAGCGCCATGTCGAAGAGTCTGCGGCCCTCGGGCGAGACGACGTAGTATTCGCGCTTTGGAAGCGCCGTCGCGACGATCTCGATCTGCCGTTCGTTGAAGCCGATGCGCTCATAGAACTCTCGCGTGCCGGGCTCGCGGGCAGCTCCATTCGGCAGGCAGATTTTTGTCGGGCAGGATTCCTTCAGTACGTCGATGATGCCCGAGCGCTCCGCATCTGAGATCGACTGGGTGGCGAGCACGACGGCGCAGTTCGCCTTGCGCAGGACCTTCAGCCACTCACGAATCTTGTCGCGGAAAACCGGATGGCCGAGCATCAGCCAGGCCTCGTCGAGGATGATCAGGCTGGGTGCACCGGTCAGACGTTTCTCGATGCGACGGAACAGGTAGGTCAGCACCGGCACGAGATTGCGCTCGCCCATGTTCATCAGTTCCTCGATCTCGAAGCACTGGAACGCACCGAGCGCCAGTCCGTCTTCCTCGGCATCGAGAAGCTGGCCCATCGGACCGTCCACGGTGTAGTGGTGCAGAGCGTCCTTGATCTCGCGCATCTGGACGCCGGATACAAAATCGGAGAGCGACCGGCCGCGCGATTCCGCCATCAGCCCGATCTGCCTGGAGATGGCGTTGCGATAGTCCGGCGTGAGGGTCACACCCTGCAGCGCCACCAGGATCTCGATCCATTCCGACGCCCAGGCGCGGTCGCCATCGGTCGAAAGTTCGGCGAGCGGGCAGAAGGCGAGTCCCCTCCCCTCGCCTTCCGCTGAAGAAGCGAAATCGCCGCCGATCTGGTAGTGATCGCCATTGAGCCCCAGCGTCAGCGGCAGCATTGAGCCGCCCTTGTCGAAGGCGAAGACCTGCGCGTCTGCGTAGCGCCGGAACTGCGCGGCGATCAGTGCCAGCAAGGTGGATTTGCCTGAGCCGGTCGGCCCGAAGATCAGCGTGTGCCCGACATCATTGACATGCAGGTTCAGCCGGAACGGTGTCGAGCCCGAGGCAACCTGCATCAGCGGCGGCGAGCCAGGCGGATAGAAGGGGCAAGGCGCCGTTGGGCTTCCCGACCAGACGCTATTGAGCGGGATAAGATCGGCGAGATTGCGCGTATTGATCAGCGGCTCGCGGATGTTGGCATAGGAAACGCCCGGCAGGCTGCCGAAAAAGGCATCGGTCGCATTCAGCGTTTCGATCCGTGCACCGAAACCTTCCGCCTGGATCAGCCGGCGGACCGCCTCGCACTTCTCCTGGAGGCGAGACTGGTCCTCGTCGAAGAGGACGATCACGGGCGTGTAATAGCCATAGGCGACGAGCTGGGATGAGGCTTCGGCGATCGCGTCCTCGGTCTCGGCCACCATCAACACGGCGTCCTGATCGACTGAGCGCGACTGGGTCTGAAACAGCTGGTCGAAGAAAGGTCTGACTTTCTGCTGCCATTTCTTGCGGGTGCGTTCGAGCCTTGCCCTTGCCTCCTCGGCATCGAGGAAGATGAAACGCGATGACCAGCGATAGGTGAGCGGCATCAGGTCGAGGCTGTTGAGGATCCCCGGCCAGCTCTCGGCCGGCAGGCCATCGATCGCCACGACGCCGAGAAAACGGTTCTCGACGAGCGGTGTCAGCCCGTGCTGCAACTCGGCCGTCACCAGCCAGTCGAGATACATCGGGATGTCCGGAAGACGGACCGGGTGGTTCTCGCCGGTAATGCAAAAGCGGATGAACTGGAAGAGCTCGTCATAGCGAGCGACCCGGAAGCCGCCGCGTTGTTCGGTCTCGCGCGTCATCATCCGGCGGACCGACACGACATTGGCGAGATATTGTTCGACCTCGCGGATCGAGGTCAGAAACGTCTCCAATGCCTTGTCGGCATAGGTGGCGGAGCGGCTGGCTGGATCCGAATAGATATAGCGGGTCAGCCCCGCGCGCCGCGGCTCCGGCGGCCGCCAGGTCAGGATCAGTGCGTGCCGGCTCTCGAAATGCCCCCTCTCCTTCTGGAAATGCGCCCGCCGTTCGGCGTCGATCGCCCGCGTGACCGGATCGGGGAAGTGGCAATCGGTATCGACCGGATAATCATCCGTCGGCACGCGAACCGCCTCGACCTGAATCATCCATCCGGAGCCGAGCCGAGACAGGATCGCGTTGATCTGCCGCGACACCTCGTTGCGTTCGGCGTCGGTCGAGCTCTCGCTGTCCGGTCCGGCGAAATACCAGCCGGCCATCAGCGAACCGTCCTTGAGCAGGATCACGCCGTTGTCGACCAGGCCGGCATAGGGCACGAGATCGGCAAAGGACGGCCCAGAATGGCGAAAGGTTTTGAGGGCAACCATCGAAAACCCTCAGAACTTGCGCCAGGGCGACGACGTCGCGCGATAGAACGCCTTGTAAGAGATGTGGCGGATATAGACCCGTCGCATCAGCGGATCGGCTTTCGCCATCATGCGCAACGCCCCGACTGCAATCAGCCAGATCGCGATGCCGAACAGCGCCGCATACCAGGTCAGCACGACGAAGATCAGGATGACGGCGGCAAGCGCCGTGAGCAGCACGAGCTCGCGGTCGGCACCCATCAGCAGGTTCGGACGCGACAGCGCCCGATGCACACGCGAGCGGGAGAGGTTCGAACCGGCATCAGCCATGCGCCCCCTCCCCTTCCGGGCGATCCATTGGCGTCGGCTCGGTGATGTGAGACGCCGATCGCGCTTCGGCCTCGCCGATGCTGGCGCCGGTCGCGCCGAAGAGGGCGACGATCTGCGTGGCGCCCAACAGAACCCCACCGACGAGGGCGACGTAGCAAAGCCTTCTCGCGAAATCATTCAGTTCGCCACCGAAGATCAGCATGCCGCCGGCGATGGCAACGGCTGCCAGGGCAATAAAGCCGGCGACGGGTCCGGTGATCGATTGCTGGATCTGCTGCAGCGGCGACTCCCATGGCAGGCCGCCGCCGCCCGAGGAGGCCAGTGCCGGTTCTGCGAGGGTTAAAGCGATGGTGGCGAGGCCTAGGGTGGCGAGATTTATCCTTGTCTCATGCGGCATGGCTGTCCTCATCAATCTGGGCGTAGTGTTCGGTCCGGTAGCGGGCATTGCTGAACCCCTCGACATGGATCACGTCCCGGACCCGTCTGCCCTTGCCCGTGCGCTCGATGGAAACGACCAGATCGACGGCCTCGCCGATCACCTCCTGCATCGGCTGCTGGCTCGCTTCCGCCGTCAGCTGCTCCAGCCGGCGGAGTGCTGACATCGCCGTATTGGAATGGATCGTGGTGACGCCTCCGGGATGGCCGGTGTTCCAGGCCTTGAGCAGCGTCAGTGCCGCGCCGTCCCGGACCTCGCCGACGATGATGCGGTCGGGTCTGAGACGCATTGTGCTTTTCAGCAGCCGGGCCATATCGACCGTGTCGGTGGTGTGAAGCGACACGGCATTTTCTGCCGAGCACCGGATCTCGGCGGTGTCTTCCAGGATGACCATGCGATCGTCGGGGGCTGTTGCGACAATCTCGGCGATAACGGCATTGGCAAGCGTCGTCTTTCCCGACCCGGTTCCGCCTGAGATGACGATGTTCATGCGCGAGGCGATCGCGCTTCGCAAAACCGAGGCCTGCGCTTCGGTCATCACCTTCGATGTCACGTAGTCGTCCAGCGGAATGAGCCGCGATGCTCGCCGCCGGATGGTAAACGCTGGCGCCGATACCACGGGCGGCAGCAACCCCTCGAACCTGTGACCACCGATCGGTAGTTCGCCTGAAATGATCGGCCGTTCATCGTCTGCTTCCGATTGCAGCGCATGGGCGACGCTGCCGATGACGATTTCGGCCGTGGCAGCGCTCATGGCGCCGGCCGGGGCGACCCCGTGCCCCAACCGTTCGATGAATAGCTTTCCGTCGGGATTGAGCATGATCTCGACGACCGTCGCGTCGTCGAGTGCGATGCAGAGCTGGTCGCCGAGGGCGTCCTGGAGTTTGCGCACGAGGCGGGGATGGGAGCGGAGTTGGGTCACGCGGCGCTCCTGAAGAGGCCGGAACCGTTGCGCACGATTGCCGAGCGGTATCCTGGCGGGCAGACCTGTTCGAAGCTGGCGCGATCAGCCGGCAGACTGCCCGCGACGGCGACGGTGTTCCCGATCGCAACCGGATTGCCGAGGCGGTGCATTGGCCAGCCCGCACGCTTCAGGATCCGTTCAAAACGAAGATCGGTCGCGGTGACGATCTCGCTGTAACCGTTCGCCATCGACCATTCGATGATGCCGGCGAACATGGTGAGCGTGACGTGATGGAGGCTACCTCTCCTCCCCGCTTGAAGCGACGTGTCGACGCAGAAGCGTGAGCTCTCGACCATTGCGGCATGGGGGTCGAGCGAACCGCGCTCCAGCAGTTGCGCGAATGTCTGCTCCAGCATCGTCGGGCCAGATGCAGGCAGCAGGCGCGCGCAGCCGACGACTTTCTGGTCGGTTGAGATCGTCAGAATGTAGGTTGGGTGGAGATCATCGTACTGATCCCGCTCTCCCTGGTCCGTAATCGTGACATCCCATTCCAGGCGGTCGCCAAACACGGCGGCCCTAAGACGGTGCATCTGGTTCAGGTAGTTGCGGTTGCTTGCGTAGTGGTTGGCCGAGACGCTCAGAATCTGCATTGTGATCTCCGCATGAACTGGTCAGGCGAAGGGAAATCATCTCGTGTTGCGTGTGGCTATGTGCAGATTTGCACCCAGTGATTCTACCGAATCGGCGCTATACGTCTCAAACGCCGGTTGGGAACCGGGTTCTAGGATGTTGATAAGAGGTGCAGATCTGCATTTCGCGTTCAGTGGTGCCGGCGGACAAAGCCGGGCTAACATGCGGAAGTCTTTGGATGAATCGATATTCTGTCAGCCCCTCCGGCAGTCCCGTTAACTACTTGTTAACTTTAAATCTCTTGCGACGATGCCGGAATCGCAGGATAGTTTCGCAAATGATGGCGTTCGAGCCATTTTTTCGAAACTGACGACCTCCGGGAAATAGTTCGCAAAATGAGCAATATGCTGCCCAACAGATTTGATATTGAGATTGCCGAGCAAGGGGCGAAGATCTCAAGCGCGTTGCATATGTTGCGCAGCCAGCAGTACCCGCCTGATGCTCGCAAGGGGCTGCGCAAGTTTCAGCTTGCTGAAGTAGCGGACTTCATGGGTGTCACTCAGACGCATCTGAGGCAACTGCACTCTGACGGGAAAGGACCCGAGATTGAGTCCATCGGTGGGCGCCGATACTATACAGCTGACCAGATGCTCGAGCTTCGGGACTATCTTGAGGCAAACAAGAAGTCCGACAAGAGATACTATGTGCCAAGGCGTAAAGAAGGAGAGCCGATGCAGGTTGTATCGGTCGTCAACTTCAAGGGCGGAAGCGGCAAGACCACCACTGCCGCGCATTTGGCGCAATATCTCGCCCTCACCGGCCATCGTGTGCTGGCGATCGATCTTGACCCACAGGCTTCACTCACGTCGCTTTTCGGGATCCAGCCGGAGCTTGACGATACTGCCTCTCTTTATGAGGCTCTTCGATTTGACGACGAGCGGAAGTCAATCGCTGACGTCATCCAGCCGACCAACATTCCTGGACTGGATGTCGTGCCCGCCAACCTGGTTCTGCAGGAATACGAATATGACGTGCCACTGGCGATTTCCTCCAAGAAGGGGGAGGATGGCCGACTGTTCTATATGCGGATCGCCAGCGCTCTGAAGCAGGTGGATGACAAGTACGATGTAGTCGTCATCGATTGCCCTCCTCAACTGGGCTATTTGACGATTACCGCCCTCATGGCTTCGACCGGGATCCTTATCACCATTCATCCTCAGATGCTGGACATCATGTCGATGAGCCAGTTTCTCATGATGCTCGGGGGCATCATGGGGCCGGTTGCGGAGGCCGGGGCCGAGATGCGTGTTCAGTGGTTCCGGTATCTTATCACCCGCTTTGAGCCCACGGATATTCCGCAGGCACAGATGGTCGGGTTCATGCAGTCGATGTTCGCACAGCAAATGCTGAGAAACCACGTTCTTAAGTCCACTGCGATTTCCGACGCGTCCATCAAGAAGCAAACCCTGTACGAGGTTGAGCGGGGTGAATTTGTCCGGGCAACCTATGACAGGGCCATGGAGAGCTTGAATTCTACCAACGCCGAAATCGTGGAACTCATCCATGGGGTTTGGGGGAGGAAATGAGCAGCTTGTCAGCCGTTTTTTTCGCCAATTGTTCTAACTTTGCCAGTCCCTTACCGGCGTTGACGCAAGATTTGGAGTGCGCCTATGTCCCGTAAAAATCCGTTCGCCAGTCTGGATATGGACGCAATCTCGGCGAGCCAGACGCCGACAAAGCCTGGTTATGGCATGACAGGCGCCGCCAAGACGGTTGTTCGCTCCATTGAAGATATGGCCGAGAACACCAAGAAGCTCATGGAAGGTGAGGTGATCGTGGATCTCGATCCGCGATTGATTGACGTGTCCTTCGTGGCCGACCGCCTTTCAGACGACGGGGAAGAATTTCAGGAACTGCTTCAGGCAATCAAGGAATCGGGACAGACGACGCCTATCCTTGTCCGCCCGAGTTCCATGGATGCCAAGCGATACATGGTCGTGTTCGGTCACCGTCGCCTCAGGGTGGCTCGCGAACTCGGAGTTCCGGTCAAGGCGATCGTAAAGAAGCTCGACGATATCACCTCCGCGATCGTGCAGGGACAGGAAAACGCAGCCCGTTCAAACCTGTCTTTCATTGAACGCGCCTACTTCGCTCAGAACCTGATAGCGTCTGGGATGAACAAGGAAACGGTTCGTTCGTCGCTCGCCATCGATGAGGCGATGCTGTCGAAGATGCTTGCTGTCGTCGAGGCCGTGCCAGCGTCAGTCATTCAGGTCTTGGGTGCATCGAAGAAAATTGGGCGCGACCGGTGGCTCAGCCTCCGGCAGTTGCTACTCGCCCCTGCCCTCTCGAAGGTCGCTGTTGAGCACGCAGCTTCGGCCGACTTTCAAAAGCTTCCTGAAGCCGAGCGGTTTGATGAACTTCATGACTACGTGAAGCGATACAAGGCCAAATCGGCTGCGAAAAAGCCCAAAGCCGATACCGCAGCAAAAGACTGGATCTCGTCTGATCGCTCGCTGAATTTCGCGATGACCGCCAAAGCGAAGAAGGTTGCCATCGAGCTCACGAATGTAGAAGCCAAGCCTTTCAGCGAATGGCTGTCTTCTCGCATGGATCGCTTGTACGAGGAGTACAAGGGGTCGCAAAACGAAACCAACGGAGACTAAACCGCAAAAGAAAAAGGCCCCCAAACGGCGAACCGTGGAAGCCTCTCTCGTCATCTCTAGCAGGATCGAGAATCGCATTTCCCGGAATCACAGTCAAGAGTCTTGGCGCCATTTTGGTGAGCGGATTTTCTTTGCCTGAAGAAAGGTGAGAGAAAAATGCAAACGGGAGATGTGACGACGCCCTTTGGGCGGCGGTCGATGTCGCTTGCCCTGGTCAAAAGACAGATGGCGATCAAGGATCCGGATCACAACACGCGCATTGAAAAGTGGAAAGTGTTTCGCGATGTCTGCGAGGCGCGAGAACGCCTTGGAATTCAGGATCGGGCGTTGGCCGTTCTCGATGCCCTCCTGACGTTTTACCCGCACGGGGAGCTCGATTCGAGCAGCGGGCTCGTCGTTTTCCCATCCAATGCGCAGCTATCGGTTCGCGCTCATGGGATCACGGAAAGCACACTCAGACGCCAACTTGCGGCCCTCGTTGAGGCGGGGCTCATCTTGCGTCGCGACAGCCCTAACGGGAAGCGGTACGCCCATCGCAGTCGTGACGGTGAGGTCGAGCAGGCCTACGGCTTCGATCTGACCCCTCTTCTGGCTCGCGCCCATGAACTTGCGCAAATCGCACAGGATGTCGTTGCGGAGCGAACACGGTTCCGTCGGACAAAAGAAGCTCTTACGATCTGCCGGCGAGACGTGCGCAAGCTCATCTCAGCAGCGGTGGAGGAGGGCGCGCCCGGCAACTGGGGGCAGGTAGAAGCGGTCTATGTCGGCATTCTTGCCCGCCTTCCACGCTATCCGGAGAGGGCCCAGATAGACCTCGCACTCGATGAAATGCAGCTGCTTCGGGCAGAGATCCTGAACATCCTGGAAATGCAGCTAGAATCTGAAAATATGCACGGCAATGCCGGCCAGGATGACCGGCACATACAGAATTCAAATACCGAATCTATCTATGAACTTGAACCTAGCTCTGGAAAAGAGCAGGGCGGAAACCCGGAGGATGAACGTCAGGCCAAGAGCGAGGCGAACGGGGGAGCGAAGGCCAAGCCAGAGCCAATAAAGGCCTTCCCACTCGGGATGGTACTTCGGGCCTGCCCGCAGATCGCCGACTATGGTCCCGGCGGACGTATAGAAAACTGGCGCGAGCTCATGAAGGCCGCCGTCGTGGTGCGCTCCATGCTCGGCGTCAGTCCGTCAGCCTACGAGGAGGCGTGCAGCGCGATGGGGCCGGAAAATGCGGCGGTGGCTATGGCCTGCATTCTTGAACGGTCGAACTTTATTACATCTGCCGGTGGCTATCTTCGGGATCTCACCAGGCGCTCGGAACGTGGGGAGTTTTCACTCGGGCCGATGCTTATGGCTCTCATGAAAGTGAATGACCCGGGAAATCGAAGGACTGCTTGACGTCAGTGAGGCGAGACGGGCGAAGGAAATCGGCGCACGGGCTCTCTCGGGGCATGCGACTTGTCAGCCGTTTTTTTTCGCAATTTCCTGTTGCAATACAGGGTTTTACGGGTTTTGAAGGCTAAATTCCGACAGCGGATGGTAAGCCTCTTAGGCTTTGTTGTTTTCTTCCGATTTGCGCCAAAAGTGGACATCGCAACGGACCGTGTAGACGTGAGAGGCCTCATTCAAAGCGCCATTCGACATCGAACTCCAGAGTAAGTCTAGATTTGTCCTGAAAAGTCTGGCGTGCCAGCCGCTGCACGTCGAGTGTCTTCGGCCAACAAATGGCTTCTTATTTCAGACAGTGCGCCGTTCACGGCCTGCATAGATTGCAGGAGCTGCTCCAAATCCGAAAGCGATGACGGAGCTGCTTCAGGTTGGTTCTCTTCACCGCGCGCGGCAGATGGCCTGAAATGCAAAATTACCCCCATTTTCTCCTCCTCCATCGTGACCATTTCTTTTGGGCAGACAGGACAAAGTGCTACGGGAGCACTCTGTCTTTTCACTCGGCGCCTTACACTGTGTTTCGGCATGGAATAAGGGCTCTGACGCAGTTTTGGTGGTCAGAGGTCTATCCGGCGCCAATGACGCGGGCCTGAAGGAGGTCGATTTTCCCTCGGCCGTACATCTGGCGTTTTACAAGCTTGAGCTTGGTAATCTGCCCCTCTGTCTGTCCATTCGACCAAGGCGAACTGATCGCGGCACTCACGGCTGCCCGGTCTTTGGCGACACCGTTGGCGAAGGCCGCGACCAAGCTTGATCGGGCCCGTTCCAGCCATGATTCGAGATCGGCGAGAGATTTCTTGCGGATCATGGCTTGGAAGGCGGCGACGACTTCCCGCGCCTCGACGAGTTGCGGCACGCCGCCTTCAATCGCGGCAACTGTAACGGTCTGAGACTTGGAGAGATCGTCGCGACCGATGGTCATGAGGCGTGCGACAGTCCGTGCCGACGGCGTACGGCTCAAAGCCTCGCAATCCATCTTTTCCGCCTTTCTCCGACGCGTCGCCCACTCGGTGACAACACGAAGGCAGCCCCGGAATCCCTGACGCGTCAGCTCTCGCCACAACTGTGTGCCATTGCGGTGACCGGCGCTCCACTGCGCGTCGAGCCATGGCAGATAAACTTCAAGGGAGCTCTCCCGCACGCGGAACACGTCGGATCGCTGACCACGTAGTACCCGCCTGACAAGGCCGCGACTGTGCCCTGTGCAACGAACGATTTCTTTGATTGCAACACCGGACTTGGCCAAGTCCAAAATGACGGCGTTCGTGTCTTCTCGATGCAGATATCCCTGATATTGGATCCGCTCAGCGGCCGTCAGCAGCTCCGGGTTGATCGTTACCGAGCCGATCGCTGTTCTGATCTGACGCATCGATTTGCGGACGGCGTCGAGGAATGCCCGACTGGCGTTCTCCATCAAATGCCATCGATCGGCCACTTGGGTTGCGTCCGGCAATGCCTTGGCTGCAGCAAGGGCGTAGGCGCCACCGCGATCGCGGGCGACAATACTGATCTGTTGCTGATCCGAAAGCCAGGCCTGAGCGGTTGCCGGCTCTCGGTCCGGCAGAAGTGCGATGGTTTTGCGCCGTTCGAGATCGCAGATGATCGTCCCGTAACGCTGGTTGCGCCGCCATGCCCAGTCATCGATGCCGATCACCGTCGGCGGAACGATACGCGGGGTGCCGCGCCGTCGGACAACACGCAGCAAGGTGTCGTTGCTGACCGGCACCATCAGTCTGCGGGCGATAGTCGCCGCCGGTCGCCCACCCAAAGCAAGCCCGAGATGATGGACGATATGATCAAGCCGCGCAGTACGCCGGGCCCACGGCGCCAGGACATCTGCCTCGAAGCGCTCGGCAAAGATCCTTCGGCAACACAGCACTGCGTCACAGTAGAACCGGCGTGCGGCAATTACCAATCGCACAGACTTTCCCGCTATGGGAAGATCCGTTAGACGTCGATGATAACGACTGTGTATCCGCTCAGATCTTGTTCCACAGCCTGGACAAGGACTGGACATATCCGCCGATCGGACAGCGAGTATTATCGAGTCGTCAGCAGAAGCTGTCTCGTCGATGACAAAGCCTCGGGGCACGAGTGCGGAGGGGCGAAGCGAATGAACCATGGCGCTGATTCCTTTTGCAAAACCAACGCCAGCCGACGCCCAGAATTCATCAAAAGTGAGTCAGAGCCCCGTTTCGATGCCGATTGACAGCTTTTGACTCGAAGCCGCCATTCCAAACGCGCAGAACGAATGACCTCAATGGGGTCGAAACACGAACTTCATCAAAGTAGCTACGTCCGGTTTTGGCGCAGAGCGGACACCATTTCCGCTATCGGCCCTAACCGGCCATTCCAGAACTGACTACACATGTCTGAGAGGGGGTGGTCAGCCGTCTGTCCGCTGCTGGGCAACCACCGTATAGTGCGGACATTAGCACGCTTGCCGCGGCAATTGAAAATCTATCCGGCGAATGACGTTCGGCCACTCCTTCAGAATGGAAGCCTACTTGTAGCGGCTTGCCAACATAAGCGCCTCTGCTCGCAAACATCGGCATTTTCTGCTCG
>NZ_JBVOUO010000017.1:0-46402 GCF_055685825.1 Pannonibacter sp. CBAS1226
CAGGGGGCAGAGGGGGGTAACGGACTGTCCATTTATGCGAGAGGCAGAACCCAGTTGAGACGCTGATACCCCCCTCTGTCTGCTGGCGCAGACATCTCCCCCTCAAGGGGGGAGAGGGGCTCTGCGGCAAAAGGAGAATGCGGTGCTCCCCCTTACGTCCGATGGCAAGAACCGGCCCTCTCAGCCGCAGTCCGGCTTGAAACCGGCTGCTTCGATGCCTGCCACGGCGCAGGCCTCGTCATTGTCCGAGGTATCGCCGGAGATGCCCACGGCGCCGAGGATTTCCCCTGCGCCATCGCGGATCAGCACGCCGCCGGGCACCGGCACGATGGCACCGCCCGAAATGCCGTTGAGCGCCTGGACGAAATGCGGCCGCTCGGCAGCTGCCGTGTTGAGCCAGCGCGAGCCCGCGCCGACACCGACAGCACCATAAGCCTTGCCGAAGGCAATCTGCGGCCGCAGGATCGAGGAATTGTCCTGCCGGACCATGGCGACCAGATGCCCGCCGGCATCGATCACCGCCACGGTCAGCGGCTTCAGCTTCAGGCTCTCCGCCTTTGCCAAAGCGGCAGAGATGATTGTCTGTGCGGACGAAAGTGTCAGTTTGCTCATGAGCCGGCTTCTCCTCTAGACTTGCTCAATGCAGGGCATCACCGCCCTGCCCTTCCATCTGGCTACCAGATCTTACGGACGGGACACAGCGGCAGCAGCGGGTAAAGATCTGCGCCGGGAGGGAAACAATGGGCGAGGGAGAATACGATCTTGGCGCGAAACTTTGAAATGCCCGGCCGCTCGCCGGTCTATGCCACCAACGGCCTTGCCGCCACATCCCACCCGCTGGCGACGGCCGCCGCTCTGGAGGTGCTGCAGGATGGCGGCAACGCGGTGGACGCGGCCATTGCCGCCGTCGCCGTGCAATGCGTGGTCGAGCCGCATATGACCGGCATCGGCGGCGATTGCTTTGCCATCGTCACCGAGGCTGATGGCCGCATGGCGGGATTCAACGGTTCCGGCGCAGCGCCCAGGGGCGTTTCCTCCGCAGCCTTGCGCGATGCCGGGCTGACCAGCATCAACCCGGAAAGCGCCCACGCGGTGACGGTGCCCGGTGCGGTGCGCGCCTGGGAGACCCTGCTGAAGGCCCACGGCACCCGCTCCTTCGCCACCCTGTTCAAGCGCGCCATTGCCTATGCCCGCGACGGCTTTGCCGTGGCGCCGCGCGTCGCGCTCGACTGGCCGGCCTCCATTGCCAAGCTCTCGGCCGATGAAGCGGCCGCCAAGACCTATCTGCCCGGCGGCAAAGCGCCGGAAGCGGGCGACATCATGCGGTTCCCGGCGCTGGCAGACACGCTGGCCGCCATCGCCAGCGGGGGTGCGGACGCTTTCTACACCGGCGCAGTGGCCGAGGACATCGTTGCAACGCTGAAGGCGCGCGGCAGCTATATGACGCTGGAGGATCTGGCCGCCTGCCACACCACCGCCGTTGCCCCCGTCACCCGCGACTACCGCGGCTATACCGTGGCCGAGCTGCCGCCCAACGGCCAGGGCATCGTGGCGCTGATCATGCTGGGCCTGCTGGAACGCCACGACCTTTCCAGCCTCGATCCGCTGGGCGGCGAGCGGCTGCATCTGGAAATGGAGGCGGCCCGCATCGCCTATGCCATGCGCGACCGGTTCGTCGCCGATCCGGGACATATGGATGCCTGCCACATGTCCCTCTTCGCCGATGACATGATCGAAAGGCTGTCGCCGCTGCTGAACCCTTCGGCCCGCACGCAGGACCTGCCCCTGCCCAGCGCCCCGCCGCAGACGGATACCGTCTATCTGACCGTCGCCGACAGCAGCGGCCTGACGGTGTCCTTCATCAACTCCATCTTCCACAGCTTCGGATCGGGCATTCTGGCGCCCAACTCCGGCGTGCTGCTGCACAACCGGGGCGCCAGCTTCAAGGTGGCGCCGGGCCATCCCAACACCATCGAGGGCGGCAAGCGGCCCATGCACACCATCATTCCCGCCTTCGTGCTGAAGGATGGTGCGCCGTGGATGTCCTTCGGCGTCATGGGCGGCCAGTATCAGGCCTGCGGCCACACCCATGTGCTGACCAACATGATCGACTATGGCATGGACGTGCAGCAGGCGATCGACTTCCCGCGCATCTTCATGGATGACGGTTTCAGCTTCCTGCAGGCCGAGAGCGGCATTCCGGCAGCAAGCCTCGACGTGTTGCGCGCCAAGGGCCACATCGTGAAGCAGGCACCTGCACCGATTGGCGGCTCGCAGGCCATCCGCATCGACCGCAAGCGCGGCCTGTTCATCGGCGGTTCCGACCCGCGCAAGGATGGCCACGCGGCGGGATACTGAACCGAAAAGGCGAGAGGGCGGCTCCCCCCGAAACCGCCCCCTCCTGAAGTCCCCACCCGGGGACCTCGTATCAGCACTGATGCCTGTCTTCAGAAACTGGCTGACACCACGAAACCGGCCGGCCGGCGGCGCGGGCTGGCTGCCGTGCGGCGGTAGCTCACCGTGGCCTCGCTGCCCGCGTCATCATTCAGCGCACCGGCATCACGCATGGCGATGAGCTGGGCCAGAAACGCCGCATCGGGCCGGTACATGGTGAAGCTGGCGGTGCGCTCCTCGGTGCGCAGCACCATGGGAACGGGGACGGAGGGCGGCGTGCGGCGCAGCTCTTCGGCCTGCGCGGCGGTGGCAGCTTCGGCCTTGGCTCTCGCCCTGGCACTGCGGCGGGCGGCGGCACGCTCTTGGGCTCGGATAGGATCGATACGCAACGGATCTGCCTCTGCCTGTTTCACTTCGGGACGCCCTCACAGGGCTTGTCCTGAAAGTCGCAAGGCATGTGCCAGCAGGCCGGATCGCGTTAACTTTTTGACATTGAATTTATTGAGAAATTTCATTTAATGGTTAACGCCGCAGGCCGCAGGCAGGCCTGAAACGGTCAAGGCACTGAGATTCCGTCTGAATCTTCCCGCCCCCGCCAGCCCCATCCAGCGGCCCTTTGCGCCGTCCAAGCGCCCCGGGGCGGGCATAGTGCGCAGGTCCGGCCCATGCCTCCGGTCCGCCAGCCTGTCCCGTCCCGGCACCCGGCCCCGCTTTGGCACAGAATGGGGACGTGAAATGGGACGGGATGGCTGCGGCAATGGAGCGGCCATCCGTCAAGCACGCCCTTTCCGGCGTCATCCCGGCCGAGCAGAGGGAGAGCCGGGACCGGTGAGCCGGGGCGCATGACGTTGCTCCCTTGCGCCAGAGCCGGTGGTCCGGGGCTCACCGGTACCGGATCTCCGCTTCGCTGCGTCCGGCATGACGATGGAGGGGCTTGCGCATTTCCAAGACGCGATACGTCAGTTTCGAAAGCCTTGGTATTATGCGCCCCCAACCCCCAAAAGAAAAAGGCGCCCCCGTTTCCGGGAGCGCCTTGCGATCATGCCGCGAGGGCCGGGCTGCTTAGGCAGCCAGAGCGCCCTGAGCCTTCTCGACCAGAGCCTTGAAGGCTTCCGGCTGATGGATGGCGAGATCGGACAGAACCTTGCGGTCGACTTCGATGCCAGCCTTGTTGAGGCCGTCGATGAAGCGGCCGTAGGTCAGGCCCAACTCACGGGTGGCAGCGTTGATGCGCTGGATCCAGAGCGAGCGGAAGTTCCTCTTCCTGACCTTGCGGTCGCGATAGGCATATTGTGCTGCCTTCTCGACGGCCTGCTTGGCCACGCGGATGGTGTTCTTGCGGCGGCCATAGTAACCCTTGGCTGCCTTGATAACCTTCTTATGACGGGCATGGGCCGTTACGCCCCGCTTGACACGCGCCATTGGTAGTCTCCTTGATTGTCAGGTGGCGTTAGGCGTTCGGCATGTACTGCTTCACGATCCGGGCGTCCTGCGGCGACAGCGTGGTGGTGCCACGTGCGTTGCGGACGAACTTGGCCGTGCGCTTGATCATACCATGACGCTTGCCAGCCTGACCGGTCTTGACCTTACCGGTCGCGGTCAGCTTGAAGCGCTTCTTGGCTCCAGACTTGGTCTTCAGCTTGGGCATTTTGCATCCTTTCATTGGCGCGGGCCAAAGCCCGCTCGTTTGTTGGTGCATCGAGAAGCCGCCACGGCATGCCCTGGTTCTCTTGGGACCTGCCTGCGCAGTCTGACATGTTTCAGGAAAACAGCTCAGAAAACGGCAACAGACAATTGGTCCACGGAGAGCCGGACGACTCTGGACCGGAGGCTTATAGGGACAGCCTGCCGCCTTTGCAACCGGATTCATGCGGGCACAGGATCACCTGCATCAAAAAAGCAAGGCGGCCACGGATTGCTCCGCAGCCGCCGCACGAATCTTTTGCCGGAAAAAGGCTCAGCGCTGGATCGGCGACAGAACCATCACCATCTGGCGGCCTTCGAGGCGGGGCGAGGACTCGACCTTGGCGATTTCCGCCGTCTCGTCGCGCACCTGCATCAGCAGCTTCATGCCAAGATCCTGGTGAGCCATTTCACGGCCGCGGAACCGGAGCGTGACCTTCACCTTGTCGCCTTCAGAGAAGAAACGCATCATCGCCTTCATCTTCACTTCATAGTCATGAGTGTCGATGTTCGGACGCATCTTGATCTCCTTGATCTCGACGGTCTTCTGCTTCTTGCGCGTTTCAGCAGCCTTCTTCTGCGACTGATACTTGAACCGGCCGTAGTCAAGGATCTTGCATACGGGCGGCTGCGCATTCGGCTGAATCTCGACCAGGTCGAGACCGGCCTCCATCGCGATTTCGAGGGCTTCACCGGTCGGGACAATGCCGCGGTTCTGGCCTTCGTGATCAATCAGCTGGACTTCGCGAACGCGAATTTCGTCATTGGTGCGCGGGCCATCCTTCGTGGGAGGCGGGGCGCGGAACGGACGGCGAATGGTCGCTATCTCCTCTATCGTTGCAGCACGGTCGTTTGACTGTTCCCGCAAGGGCACAGAGCACCATTCCAGAACAGGAACAGAGCACCACTCCAATGCGCTTCAGCCCCGCGCGCTTGCGCCGAGGCCGCGGCCACATCCAGTGTGGCAGGAACAGACAAAGCATTGGCCGAAGCGCAGAGAAAGTCAACCTTTCTTGCAAGCCGGCGATCATTCTGCCCTGCGGCCAAGCAGCCCGGCATAAGCTTCAAGCGTGGAAGCGCACATGGCTTCCACCGTGAAATGCCGCGCCACATGCTCCTGCGCCCGCTCCACCAGCGCCGCCCTTGCATCAGGGGCAAGCGCCAGAACGCCGGCAATGGCACCGGCCAGCGCGGCGGCATCCCCCGGCGGCACGCGCCAGCCGGTGCGCGCGTCTTCCGGCACTTCCGGCGGCGCCAGCACCGTTTCGGGCACGGCGCCCAGATCCGACACGATCACCGGCACGCGGGCCGCCTGCGCCTCCACCGCCGCCCGGCCGAAGGCCTCGGGTTCAATCGACGCCACCACGGAGAGTGAGGAGAGGGAAAGTGCGGCGGGCACATCGGCACAGTGCCCCACCAGCCGCACGTCGGTTTCCAGACCGGCTGCGGCGATCTGCGCCTTCAGTTCGGCCAGATAGCCGCTGCGGCCCTGATCATCCCCGGCAATGATGGCAAGCGGCAGAGCTGCTCCCGTTGCCTTCAGCTCCGCCATGGCAGCAATCAGCACCTTCTGCCCCTTCCAGCCGGTCAACCGGGCCAGCTGCAAAAGAATGGGCCGGGACCCGTCCACGCCCCAGGCCTCCACCAGCGCCGCGCGCCGCTCAGGCGTCACGGCCTCGGGCGCCAGCGCGGCGATGTCCGAGCCCCGGTAGATGACCGTGATCTTGCCGCGGGCAAATTCATGACGGGCAGCAATGAGGTCTGCTGTGTAGCGGGAATTGGCGATGACACAGTCGCCCCGCGCCATCACGGAATTATACCAGGACTTTAGCGCGCCCTTCTGCTTGTAGATGCCGTGATAGGTGGTGACGAAAGGAAGCCCGAGCCCGCGCGCAGCCATCAGCGCCGACCAGGCCGGAGCCCGGCTGCGGGCATGGATGAGCGAAATGCCCTCCGCCAGCGCCACCTGCTTGAGGCGCCTCGTATTGGCAAGGATCGTCAGCGGGTTCTTGGACTTCACCGGCAGGATGATGTGCTTGACGCCAAGGGCTTCCAGCTCCGGCACCAGCCGCCCGCCTTCGCTGACGACAACCGCCCGCCAGCCCTTGGCCACCAGCGCGGCGGCCACATCCACCGTGGTGCGCTCGGCCCCGCCGGTGTTGAGATCCGGGATGACCTGAAGCACGGCCGGGCGGGTGGTGGTGTCGCTCTTCACAGGCAGGGCCCTTCAATTTGCCGCCCGCCTGTGCCACACCGGCCCGCAGCAGGACTGTTACAACGGAGCCTTACATTGGATCAGGACGGCCTTCAATTCCTCACCCTCGGCCATGGCGCGGATGAACGGCAGATCGCGGTGACGGCGGAACCGGGCAGGCAGCCCGGCCTGTTCTGGCTCTCCGGCTTCAAATCCCACATGAACGGCTCCAAGGCCGAGGCGCTGGCGGCCCATGCGACGGCGCGCGGGCAGGCGGTGACGCGCATGGATTACTCCGGCCACGGCCTGTCGGGCGGCGCTTTCGAAGACGGCACCATCTCGCGCTGGCTGGAAGAAGCACTCGCCGTGTTTGACCGCTGCACCAGCGGCCCGCAGGTTGTCATCGGCTCGTCCATGGGCGGCTGGCTGGCGCTGCGGCTAACACAGGAGCATCGCAAAGCCGCACTGGCCGCCGGGCAGCCGAGCCGCATTCGCGGCCTCGTGCTCATTGCTCCGGCCACGGACTTCACCGAGGAACTCATCTGGAAGATGCGGCTGGATGAGGAGGGCCGGGAGCGGCTGATGCGAGATGGCCGGATTGAGCGCCCCTCCGCCTATGGAGACGGGCCTTACGCCATCACCCGCCAACTGATCGAGGATGGCCGCAATCACCTGCTTCTGGACAAGCGCCTCGCCACAGGCTGCCCGGTCACCATCCTGC
Organism: Pannonibacter sp. CBAS1226; assembly: GCF_055685825.1. Classification (NCBI taxonomy): domain Bacteria; kingdom Pseudomonadati; phylum Pseudomonadota; class Alphaproteobacteria; order Hyphomicrobiales; family Stappiaceae; genus Pannonibacter; species Pannonibacter sp. CBAS1226. The sequence continues at coordinate 6,993 of NZ_JBVOUO010000017.1, forward strand.
AGGGGCGCGAGGACCCGGACGTACCCTGGCAGCATGCGAGCCGCCTTCTGGAGGCGCTGGCGGAAGATGACGTCACCTTCACGCTGATCCCCGATGGCGATCACCGCCTGTCCCGCCCGCAGGATGTGGACTTGCTCCTGCAGGCGGTGGACCGGCTTTCCGGCTTGAAGGCCTGAGCCTTAGCGGTTGAAGACGATGGTCTTGTTGCCGACGATGATCACCCGGTTTTCCAGGTGGAACTTCACGGCACGGGCCAGCACCCGCGCCTCGATGTCGCGGCCGCGGGCCGTGAAATCATTGGCCGACAGCGAGTGGTTCACCCGCTCCGCGTCCTGCTCGATGATCGGACCCTCGTCGAGATCCGCCGTCACGTAGTGAGCTGTCGCACCGATCATCTTCACGCCGCGCTCATGCGCCTGATGATAGGGCCGCGCGCCCTTGAAGCTCGGCAGGAACGAGTGGTGGATGTTGATCACCTTGCCGAACAGCCGCTTGGACAGGGTGTCGGACAGGATCTGCATGTAGCGGGCCAGCACCACCAGATCGGCACCGGTCTCCTTCACCAGCGCCAGCAGCTTGTCTTCCTGCTCGGCCTTGTTGGCCTTGGTCACCGGCCAGTAGTGGAACGGAATGCCTTCATGAGTAGCGGTGCGCGCGCTGTCCTCGTGGTTGGAAACAATGGCGACGACCTCCGCATCCATCCAGCCGACGCGGATCTGATAGAGAAGATGCAGCAGCGCATGGTCAAACTTGGAGACCATGATGATCATCTTCTTGCGGCGTGAGAGGTCGGTGAGTTCGGTCTTGAGGTCGAAGCGGTTCACCACCGGCGAGATGGCGTTGGCAATCGCGTCACGGGTTGTCTCCACCGGGACAATGAACTCGATCCGCATGAAGAAGCGGTTGGTCACCCGGTCCCAGAACTGATCGCTCTCGGCGATATTGGCGCCCAGATCGGCCAGCTCGGTGGTGATGGCGGCCACGATTCCCGGACGGTCTTCGCAGGACAGGGTCAGGACAAAAGACTTCATTTTGAGGACCAATCTTGTTTTCCAGTCAGTGGGCGAGCGTTGTAGATCAATTCGGCGGAAAGTGCAGCGCGCTTTTCGAACCGCCGCCCGAAATCAATGCAGCTTCGGGAGGCAGGCGTCACGGCGTGCGGCTGATGCCGGACTTGACGCGGCGCAGGGGGATGGAGCTTTCGATGCTGGAGACGCAGGCAAGCTTTGTCAGGCGGCCGGTCAGAAACGCCTCGAATCCGGCCAGTCCATCCGTCACCACCCGCAGCAGATAGTCCCGGTTGCCCGTCATCAGCCAGCAATCCACCACCTCGGGGAAGGCGCGCACCGCCTCCTCGAACTGGGCCAGCGCCTGATCCACCTGCCGGTCAAGCTTCACCGACACGAAGACGGAAACGGAAAAGCCCAGCGCCGCCTCGTCGATCAGCGCCGCATAGCCGGTGATGATGCCCGCCGCCTCCAGCTGGCGCACGCGCCTTGCCACGGGCGTGGGACTCAGGCCCACCCGCTCGCTCAGCTCCTGCACGCTCAGGCGGCCATTGGTGCCCAGCTCCCGCAGGATACGGACATCAAATTCATCAATCCTGGCTGTTTCCACCATTCAAACTCCAAAATTGGAGAAAACCGGCAAAACACTGCGCCTGAAAGGCGGAAATAGCAAGGACACACTCCCCTGCTTCATCCCATGATGGGATGCCGGAAGGAGAGAACAACAATGTCCCATCAGCATCTCAAGACCATCGAGCAGCGCCTGCTCTGGCTGTCGCACTGGATGATCCACAACGCCAACCATCTGCGGCCCAAGGCGGATGGCATCAAGATTGGTGGCCATCAGGCTTCATCCGCCTCGATGGTGTCGATCATGACGGCGCTCTATTTCTCGGCCCTGCGGCCGGAGGACAGGGTGGCGGTGAAGCCCCATGCGGGGCCGGTGTTCCATGCGATGCACTACCTGATGGGCAACATCGCCCGCGAGAAGCTGGAGAATTTTCGCGGTTATGGCGGGGTACAGAGCTATCCGAGCCGCACCAAGGACGTGGATGACGTGGATTTCTCCACCGGTTCCGTCGGCCTTGGCGTTGCCATCACATCCTTCGCCTCCATCGTGCAGGACTATATCTCCGGCAAGCCCTGGGGCAAGGATCTGCGCCAGGGCCGCATGATCGCGCTGATGGGCGATGCGGAGGTGGACGAAGGCAATGTGCATGAGTGCCTGCAGGAAGGCTGGAAGCACGACCTGCGCAATGTCTGGTGGATCATCGACTATAACCGCCAGTCCCTCGACGGCGTGGTGCATGAGGGCCTGTGGGCCCGCATCGAAAAGATCTTCGAGGCCTTCGGCTGGGATGTGGTGAAGGTGAAATATGGCGTGCTGCAGCGCGCCGCCTTTGCCGAGCCGGGCGGCGAGCGCCTGCGCGCCTGGATCGACGCCTGTCCGAACCAGCTTTACTCCGCCCTCACCTTCAGCGGCGGCGCCGTCTGGCGCCAGCGGCTGATGGATGATCTGGGCGATCAGGGCGATGTTTCCGCGCTCATCGGCCGGCGCAGCGACGCAGACCTCGCCGCGCTGATGGAAAACCTCGGCGGCAACTGCGTCGAGACCATGGCACAGACCTTCGCCGGCATCACCCATGACCGGCCGGTCTGCTTCCTCGCCTATACGGTGAAGGGCTGGGGCACGCCGATTGCCGGGCACAAGGACAACCACGGCGGCCTGATGACCAAGGCGCAGATGCAGGACTGGCAGGCCCATATGGGCGTGCCGGAAGGGCAGGAATGGGAGCCTTTCGCAGGCGTTAAGGACCGGGCCGGGCTGCAGGCCTTTCTGAACTCCGCGCCCTTCTTCGCCGCAGGCCGCCGCCGTCACAGCAGTGACAGGGTCAGCGTTCCTGCCCTGCCCGCCCCTTCGGGCGAACGCGAGACCTCCACCCAGATGGCCTTCAGCCGCATTCTGGATGACATCGGCCGCCAGAAGAGCGATCTGGCGGAGCGTATCGTCACTCTGTCGCCGGATGTGACCGGCACCACCGGCCTCGGCCCCTGGGTGAACCGGCGCAAGCTCTGGGCCCGGAACGCCAGGGCCGATCTCTTCCGCGCCCAGAACATTCCTTCCACCGCGAAGTGGGACTTCGCCCCGGAAGGCCAGCACATCGAGCTGGGCATTGCGGAGATGAACCTCTTCCTGCAGCTTGCAGCGGCGGGGCTCGCCTCGCCCCTCTTCGGCAAGCGGCTGCTGCCAGTCGGCACGGTCTACGATCCCTTCGTCTGCCGTGGCCTCGATGCCCTCAACTATGCCTGCTATCAGGATGCCCGCTTCCTCATCGCCGGAACGCCCTCAGGGGTGACGCTTGCCCCCGAAGGCGGCGCGCACCAGTCGATCAACACCCCGCTCATCGGCATGTCGCAGGATGGGCTGGCCGCCTTCGAGCCCGCCTTTGCCGCCGAGCTGGCGCTGATCATGGGCTGGGCATTCGACTACATGCAGCGCGAGGGTGACGCGACGCCTGATCCGGTGAGCCTGCTGCCGGATGCCAAGGGCGGCGCGGTCTATCTGCGCCTCACCACCCGGCCCATCGAACAGGCTGCGCTTCCGGCAGGGGAAGGCTTCGCCGGCGATGTCATCAACGGCGCCTACTGGCTGCGCCCGCCGGGGCCGAACTGCGAGGTGGTGATTGCCTATCAGGGCGCCGTGGCGCCGGAAGCCATTGCCGCTGCCGGCTATATCGGTGAAGGCCGCCGCGATGTGGCGGTGCTGGCGGTCACCTCTGCCGGACGCCTGCATGCGGGCTGGACGGCGGCCCAGCGTCTGCGCCGCAAGGACGAACTGCCGCCCTTCGGCCCGGCAAGCCATGCAGAACGCCTGCTGTGGAACCTGCCGCGCCACTGCAAGCTCGTCACGGTGATCGACGGCCACCCGGCGACGCTCTCCTGGCTCGGCAGTGTCTGCGGCCACCAGTCGCTGGCACTCGGGGTGGAGCATTTCGGCCAGACCGGCACCATCGGCGATCTTTACCGCCACTTCGGCATCGACACGGCCTCGATCGTTGCCGCCGTCTCCAGCCTCACCGCCGGCCGCCAGCTGCGGCAGGTGCCAGCATAAAACAACAACGAGGAGTTCCTGCTCCCCGGCAGCCTTTTAGGCAGACCGGCACCCCTCGTTCGTCATACCGGACGCAGCGAAGCGGAGATCCGGTACCGGTGAGCCACGGACCATCAGCTATGTTCCTTGGGAACAAACATCACGCACCCCGGCTCACCGGTCCCGGCTTGCGCTCCGCTTGGCCGGGAAGACGATGGAGGGGTGTGCGGCAGATTGACGGGGAGCCAAGGCTCCCCGTTCGTACATTCGGATTGCGCTCAGTCCTTGCCCGCGTGCCGGTCTTCCGGCTCCACCAGCATCTTGAAGGGGTCGGCCAGCGCGGCTTCCGGGCGGCTGACCGGATAGGCGCGGTTCGAGGTGCGGGCGGCCAGCTGCTCCGGCCCGTCACGGCGCAGCAGCGCGCGGAAGCTCGGATGCATGCCGCCGTCCACATAGGACACCACATGGTTTCTGCGGCTTGAGGCAATCGCCTCGTCCACCTTCAGCTTTTCCGCGTCCAGCTGGGCCACCAGTTCCGGTTCCGGCGGAACGGCCACCTCCGGGCACGGCGCCAGCGGATTGCGCGGCGTGCCGTCCTTGAACTCGGTGTTGAAGACATAGCGCCTGCCGCAGGCGGCCACCTTCGGCTGCTGCTTCGTCAGTTCGAAGCTGTCATAGCCTTCCTTGAGCGTCCGCCAGAACGGCATTTCCGGATCGGACCGGTGCAGCGCCATGTTCTCCGCCGTCATGCGGAAAGGAAAGGCCTGCACCTGGAACGCGGCCTGACCGGAGGCCAGCGCCTTGGCCACGATGGCATAAATCTCACCCGCCGCCTGATCTGTCATCGCATAGCAACCTGAGGACGAACAGGCACCATGCACCATGAGCGCATCACCCGTGTAGCCCAGTGCCGATTCCAGCCGGTTCGGATAACCGAGATTGAAGGAGACGTAATACTGCGACTGCGGGTTCAGCATCCCCGCCGACACATGATAGAAGCCCTCGGGCGCCTGACGGTCTCCCTGCTTGCGCTTCGGCCCCAGCTTCCCGGACCAGCGGCACATGGGATAGGTCTTGAACAGGGCATAACGCCCGGTCTTGTCCACCTTCCACACCTCCAGCTCGCTCTCCTGCTTGAAGATGCGGACCAGCACCGGGCTTTCCGGCTTCATGTCCTTCTTCGCCATTTCGGAGATCGTGGCGCTGGAAAGGCGCGGCGCATTGCGCGACAGGTTTTCGTAGTCCGACCCCGCACAGCCGGCGAGGGCAAGCGCCATGACGCCCGCAAGGACGAGCCTGCGCAAGGGCCGCAGACCCTGTCTCGAACGGCCTTGGGGTTGGATGGATGTGCCGGGCAGATGGAACAGCGAACTCATTCTGGCAGTATCTTCAGCTTCCGGTCCTGAGCCCCCCGGAGCGGGTGGTTGCATGGATATGCGTCAAGATCAACCGAAGTTATTACCGGTGCGTTAAGGATACGAACACGTTCAGGTGAGCGGCGGGCTGGCGCAGCAAACCCGCCGCTGCACGGGCCGGTCAAGCCTTGCCAGGCATGACCCTCAACCCCAGCCGGATCTGCTTTTCGATCTCCGCCAGCGCAAAGAAAACCACCCCGGCCCCGACAATCAGAAGCCCGTCCAGGAAAGGCACGGCCTCAGTCCCCAGCAGCATCTGCAAGGGTGGCAGATAGGTGACGGCGAATTGCGCGGCGGTGACCGCCAGAACCACCGTCCAAACCACCTTCGTCCCCTTCACCGCCGCCCATGTGAGGGAGGTGCCGTAGATGTTGCGGATGAAGAAGAGGTGGAAAATCTCGAGCACGACAACGGTGTTGACCGAGATGGTCTGCGCCAGTTCCAGTGAGTAGCCGCGCGCCAGCGCATAGTTGAACATACCGAAAACGGTTGCAACGAAAAGGCTGCCGACCAGCACGATGTGCCAGACCAGATCCCCCGTCAGCAGCGGCGCATCACGGCGGCGCGGCGGGCGCGCCATTGTGCCGGACTCCGAGGGTTCAAAGGCCAGCGCCAGCCCCAGCGTCACGCTGCTGACCAGATTGATCCACAGCACCTGCACGGCCGTGATCGGCAGGGCAAGGCCGAGAAACAGCGCCAGAATGATCGGCAGGGCCTGACCGGCATTGGTCGGCAGCGTCCAGCTGATCACCTTCTTCAGATTGTCCCACACCGTGCGCCCTTCGCGTACAGCGGCGGCGATAGAGGCGAAATTGTCGTCGGCAAGCACGAGATCGGCGGCTTCCTTGGCCGCTTCCGAGCCCTTCAGCCCCATGGCAATGCCCGCATCGGCACGCTTCAGGGCCGGGGCATCATTCACCCCGTCTCCCGTCATGGCCACGGAGAGGCCCCGCGCCTGCAGGGCCGCAACCAGCCGCAGCTTGTGCTCGGGGCTGGTGCGGGCGAAGACATCGCAATCCACCACTTCCATGGCAAGCTGAGGGTCATCCAGCCTGTCGAGATCCGCCCCGGTGAGCACCCGGTGCGGATTTTCAAGGCCGATCTGCCGGGCGATGGCCGCCGCCGTTCCGGCGTGGTCACCGGTGATCATCTTCACCCGGATTCCGGCCGTCCGGCATTCGGCCATGGCCTCGATCGCCTCCGGACGCGGCGGGTCGATCAGCCCGGCCAGGCCCAGGAACGTCAGACTTCCGTCAAGGCTGTTCCGGTCGATTTCCGGACCCGTCTCGTGCCGCATGGCAAGGGCCAGAACACGCAAGCCCCGTTTTGCCATGGCTTCGGCCCGGTCATGCCAATGCGGCAGGTCAATCCCGTGGCACATGCGCAGCACCCGCTCCGGCGCTCCCTTCACATGGGTGACGCGCTCGCCGCCGGCCTCCGCCAGGACCGCCATATAGCGGTGGCGGCTGTCGAACGGGATGACATCCAGCCGCTCGGCATTGATCTCGCCCGCAGCCTTGCCCGCCAGCGCAAGCAGCGCCCCTTCCATCGGATCGCCCTCGACGATCCAGTGCCCGGCCTTGCAGGCAAGAGCCGCATCGTTGCAAAGCGCGGCCGTCCGGGCGAGCTGCGAGAGATCTCCGCGCGGCTGGATCGCCCCGGAGGGGGCATAGCCGTCGCCTTCCACCTCGAACACACCGTCCGGTGTCTCGACGCTGACAACGGCCATCTCGTTGCGGGTCAGGGTTCCGGTCTTGTCGGTGCAGATCACCGAGACCGAGCCGATGGCCTCGATGGCCGGAAGGCGGCGGATGATGGCATGGCGCTGCGCCATGGCCCTGACACCGATGGCCAGCGTGATGGTGGTGACGGCCGGCAGGCCTTCCGGAATGGCGGCCACAGCCACGCCGACAACCGCCATGAACAGGGATGCAAAAGGATGGCCGCCGAGGAAATACCCCCAGGCCAGCAGGATCGCGGCGGCCAGAACGATCAGCAGCGAGAGCCAGCGGGCAAAGTGATCCATCTGCTCCACGAGCGGCGTCTTCAGGGTCTCCACGCCGGACAGAAGCCCGCCGATGCGGCCGATTTCCGTATGCGTACCCGTTGCCACCACGAGGCCGCGCCCGGAACCTTGCGTCACCAGCGTGCCGGACCAGAGCATGGACCGCCGGTCCCCCAGCGGAGCATTCTCCGCCACCGGGGCGGCGGTCTTGTCCGTGGGAACCGATTCGCCGGTCAGGATGGCTTCCTGCGCGCTCAGCCCATGGGCCTGCAGCAGCCGCAGATCCGCAGGCACCTTGTCCCCGGCCTCCAGCAGCACGACATCGCCCGGCACCAGCGTCGTGCCATCCACCGAAACGCGCTGCCCGCCGCGCAGGACAGCCGCCCGCGGCGCCAGCATGCTGCGGATGGCGGCCATCGCCGCCTCCGCCTTGCCTTCCTGCAGGAAGCCGATCATGGCATTGCCCGCCACCACCGCCAGAATGACGGCGGTGTCGACCCAGTGCTGCAGCAGGGCCGTCACCACAGCCGCCCCCAGCAGCACATAGATCAGCACATTGCGGAACTGGGAGAGGAAACGGACAAGCGCGCTGCGCCCGGCAGCTTCCGGCAGGCGGTTGGGGCCGTGGGTTTCCAGGCGGCTGGCCGCCTCTTCCGGGGACAGCCCCCCGGGGCCTGCGGACAATTGATCAAGGCAGGCCTGTGCGGTCTGGCTGTGCGGAGAGGTCAGGGTCATGCAGTCTCTGGCTCCTTCGTCATCAGATGTCAGAGGGCCTTGCCCCCATGCGATTCTCTTTTCAGATCCTTTCTCAGGCCGTGGCGCGGCCTTCCGAGGCAATTTCAGGGATCTCGGTCCGCTCCTCCTCCTCGGCACCGCACAGCAGCTCTGCCGCCCGGTCCGCCGCATCCTGGAACGGCTCCAGCACCAGATTGACGCCCGAACCGGACAGGACGCCCGTATCATGGGCGGTGTGGGAGGCCGCCGCGATGCGCCCGGTAAAGCCAGCCGCCCGCGTCAGCTGGATCAATGTCCGGCGGGCATCCTCATGGCTGATCCCGGCCGGGTGGATCGGCACCGTGGAGACAATCCAGACAGCCTCACGCAATGGCAGTTCGGCGACGAATTCCGGATCGGTCGCATCCCCGAACTCGGCGGCAAGGCCAAGTTCCTTCCAGCGCTGCACGGCCTGCGGATTGAAATCGATGCCCAGCACCCGGATGCCCCGCCGCTGCAGCCGCATGCCGATGGCCGTGCCGAAGCGCCCGAGGCCGAAGAGAATGATCTGGAACCGCCCCTTGGGCAGAGCCGCCGTCTCCCCTGCCTCCCGGTGGGCATTGCGCCGCTCGAACAGGCCGAGCCAGGGCTCGCACAGGGCATAGAGCTGATGGGAATAGGTGATCATGTAGGTCGAGGCGGCGATGGTGACGAGGCCAACCATGGTCACCAGCCCCAGCGCCTCGTCCGGCACATGGCCCAGCGTCACGCCCATGGCGATGAAGATCAGCGAGAATTCGCTGATCTGCGCCACCGTCAGGCCGGCCAGAAAGCCGGTGCGCTTGCGGTAGCCGAGTGCCCCCATGATCGCCAGAACGATCAGCGGATTGCCGATGAGCACGAACAGGGAGAACACCACGGCCCCGGTCACATGACTGCCCAGCTGCGACAGATCCAGCGTGGCACCGAGCGCAATGAAGAAGAAGAGCAGCAGGAAATCGCGCAGCGGCCCGAGCCGGGCTGCAATGGTTTCCCGGTAGGCGGTGGAGGCCAGCGCCACACCGGCCAGCAGGCCGCCCACTTCCTTGCCAAGGCCGATCTGATCACCGATGGCTGCAAACATCGCCGCCAGCGCAAGCGCGAAGATCACCAGCAGCTCCGGCACCCGGGCCAGCCATGCGGTGAGCGGATTGGCAAGATAACGCACGAACAATGCCACCGCTGCCACCATGGCAAGCCCCGCACCCATGATGGTGACGATGGAGCCATCCCCATGCCCACCCTCTCCGGCAGCACCGATGCCGATGGCCGACAGCACGATCATGGCAAAGACCACGAACAGATCCTGCACGATAAGGAAACCAAGGGCAATCTGGCCATGCAACGCATCGATCTCGCGCTTGTCGGACAGCAGCTTGACGATGATGATGGTGGAGGAGAACGTCAGGGCCACCGCCACATAGAGGCTGGTGACATGGCCAAGGCCCAGCGCAAGGCCGATCAGATAGCCGAAGAAGGCGGTGAAGAGCACCTGCCCCAGGCCGGTCATGACCGAAACAAGGCCAAGGGACCGGACCAGCTTCACATCCAGCTTGATGCCGACGAGGAACAGCAGAACCGCAATGCCGAGTTCGGACAGCAGCTTGATCTGCTCCCCGGAGTGAACGACATCCAGTGCCGATGGCCCGGCGACCAGCCCGACAGCAATGAAGCTGACGATAAGCGGCTGGCGCAGCAGCGTGCCGGCAAGGCCGACGGCGGCAGCCAGCACAAGAAGCAGCGAGACTTCGGTGAAAACACTCATTCGCTTTGCCCCTCCGCATGCGGCGTTTCAGACGGTCCGCAGGTCCTTGGCACGGTTTCATGGCGGCGCAGGAACTCGGCCAGATCCGTATCCGCGATCCGCCAGCCCTTGCCGATATCGATGGCCCTGAGTTCTCCGGCCTTGATCCAGTGCCGGACCGTGGCTTCGGCAATCTTCAGGCGGTCAGCGACCTCCCGGACGGTCTGATAGGTTTCGCAAGGCATCCTGACTGTCCCTGACTTCAGTTCGGTGAAGCATAGCGGCGTTTGACATCGTTTGATTGAGATGGATCAATTCAGAAGCTGCCAATGCGTGCTCGTATGATGGAAAGACGACCTGAACAGCCAAGGGAGACAGCCCGTGCTTCAGCGGATCATGCTGGCGACAGATTTTTCCGAACGGTCCGACCGGGCGCTGCGCCGCGCCGTGCTGCTGGCCCGGGCCCATGGCGCGGCTCTGGATCTGGTCCACGTGGTTGATGACGACCGGCCGCGGCGGATCGTGGACCGGGAATTGTCCGACACGCGCAGTCTTCTCATGGACCTTGCCCAGTCCCTGCGGGCGGCCGATGGCATCGCCTGCACGGTCGATACGGTTCTGGCTGATCCGTTTTCCGGCATCGTGCAGGCAGCGGAACAGCGGCGGCCGGACCTGCTGGTGCTCGGCCCTCACCGCCGGCAGGTCCTGCGTGATGCTTTCGCCGGCACCACGGCAGAACGCACGATCCGCACCACAAATTGCCCGGTTCTGATGGTCAACGGCCCTCCGGCCGCCCCCTGGCGCCATGCGCTGCTGACCACGGATCTGACGGACCAGTCCCGCGCAGCGCTTTCCCGCTTTGTCTCACTTGGCCTCACCGCAACACCGGCCAGCGTGCTGCATGTGTTTGATGTGCCGGCCCTCCGGCTGACCATGTCCGGCACGCTGCACAAGGAAGACCGGGATCTCTACCTGTCGGATCAGGCAAGCGCCGCCCGCAGCCGCCTTGCCGCCTTCGTCCAGGGGATCAGCGGCCTGCAGGCCGGGCTGATGGTCCGGCACGATGAAACCACCCAGGCGCATGAAATCCTGCAGGCGGCAGACGAGGCGGGGGCTGATCTCATTGTCATGGCCAACCACGGCAAGGGCATGCTGGCACGGATGATCCTTGGCAGCGTCACGGCCAAGGTGCTGCAATCCGCCCCGGTGGACGTCCTCGTCTTCCCCGCCAGCCCGGACTGACACCGTTTCCCGATGGGCCTGTCTCATCGGGAAACGGTATGGCCCATCAAGAGTTGGTCAAGCCCGTGCGGCGCCTGAGCCATTTCAAGGTGTGATGCGTCAGCATCTAAAGCCTTGGCATAAGGCCGCCCTCTTCAAACTCCTGATAGGTCTGCGGGCTGGTGAGGACGGCCCAGACATAGGGCACGATCTGGTCCCGCACGGCCTGAAGGTCAAACATGCCGATTTCGGAAATCTTGTCAGGCTCGCAGATCTGCAAGGCATCGGGCATGTGCTCCGCCTTGAAGAAATAATCGATATAGATCCGGTCCGGCAGGCGGCGGTGCAGCACCTTGGCAAAGGACACATCGCCGGGCGCAAGCCTCACGCCGATTTCCTCCGCGGCCTCACGCAGCAGGGCTTCCAGCGGGGTCTCGGGCGGCTCCACGTGACCCGCCACAAGGCTCAGGAAGCCGGGATAATAAGCACTGCCCGCACGCCGGATCATCAGGTGCCTGCCGTCTTTCTCATGGATGAGATGGGTGGAAACCTGTGTCTTCATCGGGCCTGCCTTCCCTGTCCGCAGACGCTGCTTGTAGCGCAGCATCAGCCGGGCGGCGAGCCTTTCCAGACCGGTCCACAGAGCGTGAAGCGCCGCCGTGAAACGTCAGGGTTTCAACCAAGGTGATCGGGAAGCCGCCAGGCGGCAGGATGGTTTGCCGGACGTCCGGGACCTGCCCGGCAGGCCTGTTCCGGCTGACCTGCATTGGGGGCAGAAGGAGGACACAATGGCACAGATGATGAAGGCAGCGATCTTCGCCGGACCCAACCGCATCGTTCTTGATGAAAAGCCGGTGCCGGATGTGGGGCCGCTGGACGCGCTGATCCGCATCACCACCACGACGATCTGCGGCACGGACGTGCATATTCTCAAGGGTGAATACCCGGTGGAACGGGGGCTGACCATCGGGCATGAGCCGGTCGGCATCATCGAGAAGCTAGGCTCCGCCGTGAAGGGCTACCAGGAAGGACAGCGGGTGATTGCCGGCGCGATCACCCCCAGCGGCCACAGCGCGGCCTGCCTGTGCGGCTGCATGTCCCAGGATGGCGCCGGCACGAAACATGGCTTCAAGGCCATGGGCGGCTGGCGCTTCGGCAACACGATTGATGGCGCTCAGGCCGAATATCTGCTGGTCCCCGACGCGATGGTCAATCTGGCGCCCATCCCCGACGGGTTGACGGACGAGCAGGTTCTGATGTGCCCGGACATCATGTCCACCGGCTTCTCCGGGGCGGAAAGCGGCGCCATCAAGATCGGCGACACGGTGGCGGTGTTTGCGCAAGGCCCCATCGGCCTGTGCGCCACGGCGGGTGCGCGGCTGATGGGCGCAACGACCATCATCGGGGTGGAATCCGTCCCTGCCCGCATGGAAATCTCCCGCCGCATGGGCGCGGACCACATCGTCGACTTCAGCAAGGGCGATCCGGTGGACGAAATCATGCGGCTGACGGATGGGCGCGGCGTGGATGTTGCCATCGAGGCCCTCGGCCGGCAGGAGACCTTTGAAGCCGCGCTGCGGGTGCTGCGCCCCGGCGGGACCCTCTCCTCGCTCGGCGTCTATTCCAGCGACCTCACCATCCCGCTCGGCCCCTTCCTCGCCGGACTTGGAGATCACAAGCTGGTCACATCCCTGTGCCCCGGCGGCAAGGAGCGCATGCGCCGGCTGATGGATGTCATTGCCTCCGGCCGCCTCGACACCAGCTCACTAGTGACGCACCGGTTCAAGCTGGATGACATTGAAGCGGCCTATGACCTCTTCGCCAATCAGCGCGACGGCGTTCTGAAAATCGCCATCACGCCCTGAAAATCGCCATTACGGCGCTATGGCGCATAAAGAAGAAGCGGCGCCATCGGATGGATGGCGCCGCTTCATTTCATTCACATGGTTCGCTGGCACATGCCCCGCCGGCCGGATCAGTCCGAGCCGCGGGCGAGCATGCCCGGCGTGACGAAGCGCTTCTGATAGGCAAGCAGCGCCACACCGATGGCAAGGCCGGCGAGATCGGAGATCAGGCCGCCCTGGATCATGCACAGGGCGCCGATCAGCAGCACCACGCGCAGGACAGAGGCGAGTTTGCCGAAGTACCAGCCCTGCACCGCCGCCGCGAGCATGTAGATGCCGATGCTGGCCGTGACGAAGACATGCAGGACTTCCATCCAGGTGCCCTGCATCAGCAGGGCCTGCGAATAGAAGAACATGAAGGGCACGACGAAAGCGGCAAGACCGATCTTGAAGCTTTCGACCGACGTCTTCATCGGATCCGACCCCGACAAGGCCGCCCCCGCATAGGCGGCAAGCGCCACCGGCGGTGTGATGGCGGACATGACCGCGAAGTAGAACACGAAGAAATGCGCCGTCAGCACCGGGATGCCGAGATTGACGAGGCCCGGAGCCACGACAGCGGCGGCGACCGCATAGGCAGCCGTCGTCGGCATGCCCATGCCCAGCACGATGGAAATGCACATGGCAAAGAACAGCGCCAGAAGCTGGTTCTGTTCGGCAATGCCAAGCAGCAGGCTGGAGAAGCGGGCGCCGACACCGGTGAGCGCGATCACGCCGACGATGATACCGGCGCAGGCACACACCGCCACCAGCTGGATCGACATGCGCGCCGCCAGATCAAAGGCCTTGGCGAGAAGGCGCGGCCCCATCCGGTGCGGCGTCAGCCAGCTGACAACGGCTGCGGCCATCATCGACACCGTACCGGCACGGATCACCGAATAGCCGGCAAACAGCGTGTAGATCAGCATGATGATCGGGATGAAGAGATAGACCTGCTTCAGCAGTTCCTTGAAGACCGGCAGCTCTTCCTTGGGAAGGCCCTTCATGCCCATCTTCGTCGCCTGAAGATCGACCATGAAGTAAACCGAAGCGAAATAGAGCACCGAGGGGATGATCGCCGCAATGACGATATCCGTGTAGGGGATGCCCGTCACTTCGGCCATGATGAAGGCGCCGGCGCCCATGATCGGCGGCATGATCTGTCCGCCGGAAGAGGCAGCCGCTTCCACGGCAGCCGAGGTCTTGGCCGGATAGCCGACCTTCTTCATCAGCGGGATGGTGAGTGAGCCGGTCGACACCACGTTGCCGGCCGATGTGCCGTTGATCATGCCCATCAGGCCCGAGGCCAGAACCGCCACCTTGGCCGGTCCGCCGCGGGCGCGGCCTGCCGCTGCAAAGGCGAAGTTGACGAAATAGTCGCCCACTTTGGAGGCCTGCAGGAAGGCGGCGAAGGTGATGAACAGGATGATGTAGGTGGAGGACACCGCCACCGGATCGCTCAGGATGCCCTGATCGGTGAAGATGTAGGTGAAGAAACGCCGTGCCTCATATCCGCGGTGGTTGAGGAAACCGGGCAGATAGGGGCCTGCGAAGGAATAGAGGATGAAGATCGAGGCAATCGCCACCAGGGCAAGGCCCGCCACGCGCCGTGTCACTTCCAGAATGAGAATGACGCCGACGAGAGCTGCATAATAATCCGCAGGCTGCGCCATGGCCGTTCCGGCGCGCAGGCGGATCGGCCCGACGTTGAAGAGGATGTAGCCCAGAACCGCGATGGACGCGATGCCGAGGGCATAATCCGCCCAGCCGATGCGGGCACGGTCCCGGTTCGGCAGGAACCAGGCCCCGGCCAGAGCCGCAAGCGTACCAACCAGAAGCGGCAGACCGAAGTTAGCGAAAACGAACGCCGGCGGACGCGGAATGCCGGCAAGCCAGTAGCCGCCCCAGGCATAGGCCACCATGGCAAAGCCATAACCGATGCCGCCGACACCCACGGCCATGAACAGCCAGTCGAGCGGATTGCGGCGCGCACCGGCGGGCGCCGTATGCGGCAGCTGCACGGCGGAATAGATCAGGAACCCGAGCAGCAGCCCGCCGCAGACGTGGATCAGGCGGTAGGTCCAGGTCTCCAGCGGGTAGAGGTTCATGACCCCGATGTGAAAGGCCGTATAGGCAATGCAGAGAACCGTGATTGTCAGGTTGATCCAGCTGCCATGCAGGCGCTGGTTGCTGGCAACCGGTTCTTCATCGACATTCTGGGCCAGAATCGGCCCGCTGCCCTTGGGCGCTGAGGCGTTGTCAGCTTGTGTCATGGTGTTCGTCCCGAATGGATACCGGATCATTCACGAAGAATGGCGGCAGCCGGCAGCTGCCGCCCTCCGGAGTTTGGCCACCCGGCACGAGGGCCGGGGGCTCATCTCAGGGCTTGATGCGTCAGCATCTATAGCCTTGGTCTTACTGACCCTTCAGGGCATCGGGAATGGTGATGCCCTTTTCTTCATAGTAGCGCACGGCTCCCGGATGGAACGGCAGGAACGAGTTCTTGTCGATGTTCTCTGCGATCGTCTCGGCAGCGGTGGCGTGGATCTGCACCATGCGGTCGTTGTTTTCCATCACCAGCTTGGTGATTTCATAGGCCAGCGTTTCCGGCATTTCGGCATTGGCAACGGCGAAGTTCCACAGGCTGACGGTGCCCTGCGGGTCCGGGAAGCCCTGATAGAGGCCACCGGGGACTTCGAAGGCAGCCAGTTCCGGCATGGCTTCGAGGATCTTCGTCTGCTCGTCTTCACTGAAGCCGAAGATGTTGACCGGGTTTTCAGCTGCAATCTGGGCGAAGGCGGAGATCGGAACGCCGGCTGCGAAAGCGAAGGCGTCGATCAGGCCGTCCTTGACCTGGCTGGTCGCATCATTGGCGCCGGAATAGGAAATCACCGGCTTCACGCCGACGGTTTCAAAGTAGCGGGGCCAGTAGGTTGCGGCCGTACCGCCAGCCGGACCGACCGACACGCGCTTGCCGTCAAGATCAGCCACCTTCGTGATGCCCGACGACTTCAGCGCAACAACCTGGAACGGCGTCTGATACATCGGGAACAGGGCGCGCAGGCTCTTGTGCTCGACACCCGGTGCCAGTTCGCTTTCACCCATCCAGGCCTGATAGGCCGGGCCCATGGTGACGAGGCCCATCAGATGGTCGCCCGTTTCCACCAGCGTGGCGTTCTGCACCGGTCCGCCGGTCACTTCAGCCGAAGAATTGACGCCAAGCTTCTCGGTGATCAGGCCGGCAAGGCCCGTGCCGTAGATGAAATAAGTGCCACCCTGGCTTGCCGTTCCAATGGTCATGCTGCCGGGCCAGCCGGTCTTGTCCTGAGCAACGGCCGGGGCAGCAACGCAAAGCGCCATGGCACCAGCCATGGCAATCATCAGCTTCTTCATGGAATCCTCCCAACGGTCTTCCGGTATGGTCCGCCCGGCGCCTCCTCTGGGCCGGACTTGACCGGACCTAAGCGCCTGCCGGGACGCATGGCAACGCCGGGAGGTCCTCCAGACGGCTGGATTCTTTCATTTTCCGTTAAGGGATGGGAGGAATCCGTAACATTGCCCAGTTCGCATGTGTGGAATTCCACACATGCGCAGGTCATCCGGCCCATCTGAACAGAACTGAAGCCTTGCCCTACTCGCGGGCATCCAGAGCAAGACTCTTGTCGAGCCCGTATTTCTGCATCTTTTCGTAAAGCGTCTTGCGCGAGATGCCGAGCTGTTCATAGACCGGCTTCAAAGCCCCGCCATGAGCCGTGATGGCATTGGCAATGAGCTGCCGCTCATAGGCGGCCACCTTGTCGGCCAGCCGGGTCGAGGGCGCATCCTGAGCCCCGGCGCTGTCCAGTCCGGTCTCCAGCCCCAGCACCAGCCGGTCCGCCGCATTACGCAGCTCGCGCACATTGCCCGGCCAGTCACGCTCGGCGATTTCCGACAGGACCTCCGGCGCCACTTCCAGATCCTCGCGGCCATAGCGTGCACAGGCCTCCCGCACCAGATGCAGGAACAGGAGCGGAATATCCGCCCGCCGCTGCGCCAGGGACGGAACACGGATGGTCGCCACATTCAGCCGGTAGAACAGGTCGGCGCGGAACCGCCCGGCCGCCACTTCCGCCGCCAGATCCACCTTGCTGGTCGCCAGAAACCGCAGATCCAGCGGCACGGCCTCATTGGAGCCGAGCCGGGTGATCGTGCGCTCCTGCAGCACCCTGAGAAACTTGGCCTGCAAGTCCACCGGCATGGAGCCGATTTCATCCAGCAGGATTGTGCCGCCCCGCGCATGCTCGAACTTGCCGTAACGCGCGCGCAGCGCCCCGGGAAAGGCTCCCGCCTCATGGCCGAACAGCTCGCTCTCGATCAGCGTTTCCGGCAGCGCCGCGCAATTGATGGCAATGAACGGCCCCTTGGCGCGGGCGCTGATGTCATGCAGACTGCGGGCGACGACTTCCTTGCCCGCCCCCGTCTCGCCAATGATCAGCGCATCCGCATCGCTGGCGCCGATGGCCCGCAACCGGTAGCGCAGATCGACCATCACCGGGGTGCGGCCCGGCAGGCGCGTCTCGATATCATCACGCTTGCCTGCAACGGCCCTGAGGCGGCGGTTCTCCAGCACCAGTGCCCGCCGGTCCAGCGCATGGCGCGCCACGCCCGCAAGCGCCTGGGTGGTGAAAGGCTTCTCGATGAAGTCATAAGCCCCTTCGCGCATGGCCTTCACGGCCAGCTGCACGTCCCCGTGGCCGGTCACCAGGATCACCGGGATCTCGTGATCCAGCTCCCGGATCCGTTGCAGCAGCGTCATGCCGTCCATGCCCGGCATGCGTATGTCGCTGACCACAATCCCGTCGAAGCCGAATCCGGTGCGTGCCAGCACTTCTTCTGCGGAGGAGAACGCCTTGACCTGCAGCCCGTAGAGCTCCAGCGCCTGACTGGTGGAGAGGCGCAGATCCTCCTCATCATCAACAAGCAGCACCACGCCGGAGTTCATACGGCCACCTCTTGCAAAGTCCCGGCGCCCGCTTCCACCTGCGCCTGTATGAGCCCGATGCGGAACAGCGCTCCGCCCCCCGGCCTTGACAGAACTGCGAGACTGCCGCCGAAGTCCTTGATGATGTTATAGGAAATCGAAAGGCCCAGACCAAGCCCCTTGCCGACACCCTTGGTGGTGAAAAAGGGATCGAAAATCCGCTCGATGATTGCCGGCGGCACACCGGGTCCCCGGTCGCCGATTTCTATGATGATATGCCCGCCATCCTCGCGGGCGCTGAGCATGATCTCCCGGTCCTCCAGCTCCTCGACTGCATCACAGGCGTTGGTCAGGATGTTGACGAGCACCTGCTGCAGGCGCACAGGACCGCCGCGCACCGGCGGAAGGCCCGCAGGAATGCTGGTGGTCACGGTTGCATCGGCCGAAGCCAGCCGGGCCGAGACAATTTCCAGAGTATCGCGGACAGCATCCTCGATCCGCACCGCCCCAAGCCGCTCGTTCGGCTTGCGGGCGAAATTGCGCAGATGCCGTGAAATCGACGCCATGCGGTCGATGAGCTTGGAAATGCGGCCGAGATTGTCCTGCGCCTCCGCGATGCGGTTCCGCTCGATCAGCAGGGCGGCACTGTCTGCATAGGTCTTGGCGGCAGCCAGCGGCTGGTTGAACTCATGCGACAAGGCGGCCGACATCTGGCCGAGCCCGGCAAGTTTGCCGGCCTGGATCAGATCCGCCTGGGTCTGGCGCAGCTGCAGGTTCACCCTTGCAAGATCGGCCGTGCGCTCCTCCACCCGCCGCTCCAGTTCCGCCTGCGCCTCGATCTGCATGAACATGCGCTCCTGCAGCCGGGCGCGGCGCTGGATGACGGCGGAACCCCCGAGCACGGACAGGCAGAGGAAGAGGAGGATGGCGACAAGGCTGGTGCGCGCCTGGGTGTGGATCGAGGCCGTGTCGAGCAGCACCTTCACGGTCCAGTCGGCTCCGGGCATGTAATGCTCGAGCATCAGATATTCACGGCTGCCGCCGGACTGGCCACCGGTCTGGCTGCCGGTTTGACTGATGGTCATCAGATCATGCCCGGCAAAACTGCTCCGCGCCACCGGCAGCTCCCGCAGGATGGCGTCGGAATAGCGGCGGGATTCTTCTGTCCGGCTCAGCCGCTCCTGGGTCAGCGGCAGCACCGAGGCATAGAGCCATTCGGGATTGCCGGTCATGAAAATGATGCCTTCCGGATCCGAAACGAGGATCTTGTATTCACCGCCCTGCCAGGAGCTTTCGATGCCTTCGATATCGACCTTGAAGACAATCACCCCGCGGATTTCTCCCGAGACCCGGACCGGTGCCGAAAAATAATAGCCGCGTTTGGCCGAAGTGGTGCCAAGGGCATAGAAGCGCGCCGGCCGCCCGGCTGCGGCCTCCTGGAAGTAGGGGCGGTAGCTGAAATTCTCGCCGACGAAACTCGCCGGCCCGTCAAAGTTGCTGGCGGCAATCGTCGTTCCGTCCGTTGTCATGACATAGATGTCGGAGGATTCCAGCAGCGTGTTGATGTCCTTGAGATACTGGTTTGCCAGCTGGCGCAGGCCGGCATTGTCCGGATCCATCAGCAGATCCTTCATGTCCTGATGATCGGCGATCAGGGTTGGCAGCGGCTCATAGCGGCTGAGATGGCCGCTGAGGGCTGCGACCGCCAGACGCAAGGCACTGCCGGCCTGCAGCGAGGCCTCCTGCATGAAATGCCGTGTCAGGGTCCTGTCGCCGATCGTCACAAGCGCCAGGGCCGAAAGCCCCAGCAGCACGATCAGCGCCGCAATCATCCGCCGCGCTGCAATGATGCGTCTTTCAGGAGATATTGCATCTGCCATCAGGTCAGGTCCTCTTCGGGCAGAAGATACCGTGGCAGGCGGAGGTTTCCAATGGCAAGCCAAAGCCAAGGCCGCAGCTGCCGCCCGTCAGAAACCGGCGCCCTTGCGGAACCGCGCAGGTGGAAGCCCGGTGAGGCGGCGGAAGTCACGGGAAAAATGATAGGGGTCGGCATAGCCGCAGGCGGCGGCAACCTCTGCCACGGTTCCGGAACTTTCCGTCAGCACCCGCTTGGCGGCGGTGATGCGCTCATGGCGCAGAAAATCCATCGGCGTCGTGCCCGTGGCCGCCCGGAAGGCCCGGAAAAGCTGGGAGGGGCTGAGCCCTGTCAGCGCCGCCATGTCCCCGATCCGCCAGGGATGGGAAAGACTGGCGCGCAGGCGCTCCATCAGCGCGGCGATACGAGGATCCTGCGTGCGTCCTTCATCCGCCGGGCGCCCGGCCGCCAGCTGCGAGACGATGAGCGCCACTTGCGCATTCACCAGGGCATCCACCGCAGGCCCGCCCTGCTGTGCCAGCCGCAGCACAGCCGTAAAGGCAGCTTCCATGTCCCTGCAGGCCTCGGGCAGAAACAGCGGCTGGCGCGCCACATCCAGCACCCGGTGCAGCGCATCAAGCCCCGCGCCGCGCAGACCCATCCAGTAATAGCGCCAGCGGCCCTCCCCCGCCGCGCCATGGGCATAAGGCCTTGATGTGTCGAGCCAGGCCACCATACCCGGCAGGACCGCGTGTGTGGCGCCGCCCGTCTCGATCCAGCCCTGCCCTTGCGTGGCGATGAGAAGCACGTGATCGCGGTAGCGCTTGCGTGTCGGCTCTGCGCCGGGCAGCGCCAGCCCGTGACCGGCCGCCTGCAGCGCATAGGGCAGCACCGCCGCCAGCGCACCGGGGGTGTGAAAGGCAATCTCTTCACGCTCGTCCATCATGCGCTGACGATGCGGGGCCTTGCGAGTTTTGTCCAGCTTTTGCGTTGATCTTGCATTTTCGCGCGGATTTTCTGAAGCTATCTTCCGCCTCTTGAGGGAGATTTTGTCATGTCAGGTTCCGCAGCCGGCGCAGCGCCGTCACAGGATGAGTTTGTCTTTGCGCCGCTGGAGCCTGCCTTTGCGGCGGATCCCTATGCCGCCTATGCGCAGCTGCGGGCGCGCGAGGGGCTGACATGGTTCCCCGATTTCAAGATCCATCTCGCCTCCCGCTTCGAGGATGTGTCCGCCATTGTCATGGACAAGCGGATGGTGCGCTCGCTGGACGGGCTGGTGAGCCCCGAGGAGATCGCCGCTGAAAAGCGCGCCGGAAACTGGCACGACATGCCCCACCATTCCCGCTTCGTGCAGTTCAGCCTGCTGGACAGCGACGGCGAGGTGCATGACCGGTTGCGCAAGGCCGTGTTCCGCCTGTTCACCCCGGCGATGATCGCAAGGCTGCGCGACAGCATCCAGTCCTACGTGGACGGGCTGGTGGACCGCCTGCTGGACCAGCGGGATATCGACTTCGTGGAAGATCTGGCAGCGCAGGTGCCCGGCCACATCATCGGGCGGCTGCTCGGCGTGCCGGATG
This sequence comes from Pannonibacter sp. CBAS1226, assembly GCF_055685825.1. NCBI lineage: Bacteria > Pseudomonadati > Pseudomonadota > Alphaproteobacteria > Hyphomicrobiales > Stappiaceae > Pannonibacter > Pannonibacter sp. CBAS1226. The sequence continues at coordinate 28,504 of NZ_JBVOUO010000017.1, forward strand.
AGGACTGCCCGCAGCTGCGCATCTGGTCCGAGAATATTGTCCAGTTCTTCGATATCGACCGCTCGGACGCCCGCAAGCAGCTGGCCGAAACCGCCACCACCGAGTTCTACACCTATCTCACCGCGCTGAAGGCCGAGCGGCAGAAGGCCCCGCGTGAGGACCTGATTTCCGAGCTGATCCGCGCCGAGGCCTCGGGACAGTTCACCGAGGACGAGTTCATCTCCACCTGTATGCTGATCCTCATGGCCGGGCATGGCTCCACCATCGACGTGCTGGGATCGGGCATGCACTGCCTGTTCCGCTTTCCGGACGAGCGGGAGAAGCTGAAGGCCGATCCCGGGCTGCTGCCCACCGCCGTGCAGGAGATGTTCCGTTTCGAATCGCCCCTGCCCTTCTTCCACCGCTACGCCACGGAAGACGTGACCATCGCCGGCACCGCCTATCCGCGCGGGACGAAGTTCGGCCTGCTCTATGGCGCGGCCAACCGCGACCCGGCGGCCTTTGCCGATGCGGACCGGTTTGACGCAGGCCGCAAGCCCAACCGGCATCTGGCCTTTGGCGGCGGCACGCATTTCTGCCTGGGCAACCATCTGGCGCGGCTGGACATGGAAATCATCTTCGCCACCCTGCTGCGCCGCTGCGCAAGGCTGGAGCTGGCCGAAGACCAGGTGGACTACAAGCGCGGCCTTTCCGTGCGCGGGCCCAAGCGCCTTAACCTGCATCTGGCTCCTGCCTGAGCCTTCAGCTTCCAACTGGACACGCCCCCATGCCCCGTATCATCTTCCAGTCCGCCGATGGCACCCGCACCGAAGTGGAGGCCGCAAGCGGCCAGAGCCTGATGGGTGCCGCCGTTGCCCATGGCATCGAGGAAATCGCCGCCGAATGCGGCGGTGCCTGCGCCTGCGGCACCTGCCATTGCTACATCCCCGAGGGACAGGGCATCGCCCTGCCGGAGGCGGAAGAGATGGAACGGGCGATGATCGAATGCGTCATCGACCCCCGCCCGCAAAGCCGCCTCACCTGTCAGGTCACCGTCAGCGAGGCCATGGACGGGCTGGTGGTGGAGCTTCCAGCAAGCCAGCACTGAAGCCGGAACTGTTGCTTGGCTGGACATCCTGAAGAGCCCACCTCTCGTGGCGAAAGGTCCGGAGACGCCCTGCCAGATTCAACAGGGAGACTCGCTGCAGCTTTCAGGCTATAGGTGGGTATGTTCACGTTTTACCCCAAACCTGCCAAGTGATGAGCAACAGTCCGTCAGTCTCCCTTCCCGTTCTGGCCCCGGACCGGGTGCATGAAGCCTCCGGCCCGGCAGCGCTGGCTTTTGCGCTGCTGCAGGCGGCGCAACTGCGTGAGGGCAGGGGAACGGACAAGGCGGTGCTGCTGATCGTGCCCACTCATCTGCGCGGCGGACTGCTGCCCTCAGGCGTTGCGCCGCTGATCGACCCGAGCCGCCTCATCACCGTGCAGGCCCCCACACAGACCGATCAGCTGTGGAGCATGGAAGAAGCGCTGCGCTCCGGCGCGATGCATGCGGTGATCACCCTGACGGAAAAGCCCCTGACCCTGACGCAGGGCCGCCGCCTGCAGCTGGCCGCAGAAAGCGGGCGCACGCTGGGCCTGCTCGTCACCGGACAGGAGGGCGGCAGCAACGCCAGCGAAACCCGCTGGCACTGCGTGCCCTTGTGGGATGAGGCGGACTCGACTCTGCAGGCCTGGTCGCTTATAAAGAACAAAAGAGGAACAAACGGCAACTGGATGGTGCGCCTCAATGACAAGAGCTCTGGCCCGGCGGGTGTTGTGCATCTGGTTTCCCAGACTGGCGAGCGACCGTATCCTGCGGCTGCGGCCTCATGACGGGCCGTTTGCCATCAGCCTCAACCGCAGCAACAGCGAGCATATCCACTGCCTGAACAGAACGGCCGAAACACGCGGCCTGCGCCGGGGCATGAGCCTTGCCGATGCACGCGCCCTGTGCCCGCAGCTTGTCAGCGAACCGGCAGACCTGCCCGGCGAACGGCAGTTTCTGGCCGCCCTTGGCCGCTGGGCCGGGCGCTATGGCCCCATGGTGGGGCGCGATGGCGCCGATGGGCTGGTGGCCGACATCACCGGCGTGCCGCATCTTTTCGGCGGCGAGGAAGGGCTTCTCGCCGATCTCCATGGCCGCTTCAGCCATGCCGGACTGACAGCCGCCGCCGCCATTGCCGGTACGCGCGGGGCGGCCTATGCGCTCTCGCGCCATGGCGGCGGCATTGCTCCGCCGGGTGAGGCGCTCGCCGCCATCGGCGCGCTGCCGCCCTCGGCCCTGCGGATCGATGGGGAGACGGCCAGCGGCCTGCAGCAAATGGGCCTGCGCAGTATCCGTGATCTCACGCAGGTGCCGCGTGCGCCACTGGCGCGCCGCTTCGGCGCCTCGCTGATGCTGCGGCTCGATCAGGCGCTCGGCCTGGCCGGAGAGCCCGTTTCTCCCGATGGCCCGCCGCCGCATTTCGGCGCCCGCATCACCCTGCCGGAGCCGGTAGGCCTTGTCGATGACGTGATGGCCGGCCTGACCCGCCTGCTGGAGCGGCTGTGCGAAAAGCTGGCGGCCGTCAATCTCGGCGCCCGGCGGCTGCATGTGGAACTGCGGCGGGTGGATGGCGATCTGGCGCAGCTGGACGTGGGCCTTGCCCGGCCCATGCGCGACCCCGTCGCCATCGCCCGCCTGTTTGCCCGCTCGATCGAGAAGGTGGATGCCGGTTTCGGCTTCGACCAGCTGCGCATGACCGTCAGCATCGTGGAGGAGATGCAGCCGCAGCAGCTGACGAGCGCCGGCGAGGGCGAAGCGGAGGGCAAGCTCGCCGATCTCATCACCCGCATCGGCAACCGTCTGGGCTTTGATGCCGTGCGCCGCCACCTGCCTGCGGACAGCCACATTCCGGAACGCAGCTATCTCGCCGCCCCCGCCGCCTTCAGCCGGCCGGAGCCTTTTCCCCAGAGTGGCCCGCGCCGCCCGCTCCTCCTGTTTCCGCCCGAGCCGCTGACGGCACAAGGGACAAGCCCGCCCGCCCGTTTCTCCTGGCGGCGCATGCGCTTCACCCTTGGCCGCGCCTCGGGGCCGGAGCGCCTGTCGCCGGAATGGTGGCTGGATGATCCCGCCTGGCGCCGGGGCCTGCGCGATTACTGGTTCGTCGAAACCCGCGAGGGCCGCCGCCTCTGGCTGTTCCATACACCGCAGGATCCGGGATGGTACGTCCATGGCGAATTTGCCTGAACCGGCAGCGGGCGGCTATGCCGAGCTTTGCGTCACCAGCAACTTCACCTTCCTGACCGGCGCCTCGCATCCCGAGGAACTGGTGTTGCGGGCGGCGGAACTGGGGCTGCAGGCGATTGCCATCACCGACCGCAACAGCCTTGCAGGCGTGGTGCGGGCCCATGTAGCCCTGCGCGAGCTGCGGCGGCAGCTGGCGGAACAGGCTCAGGAACAGCTCCCCGGAGAAGGGCTGGCTGCGCCATCTCCACCCGGACACGACGCCGGAACGGTCAGAAATCCGCCGGAAAACACCATGCGTGCAGATGTGCGCTCACGCCGGCGCGTGGATCCGTCCAGCCGTCAGGACATGGGCCACCAGAACATGGCCCCGCAGGATATGGGCTGCCTGGATCAGCACGCACCGGAAGTAGAAGGCACACAGGACAGGAAACAGACTACGGCGCGGCCCGCCGCCGGCCCCACCCTGCCGAAGCTGATCACCGGAGCCCGGCTGGTGCTGCAGGAGTGTCCGGTGGAGTTTGTAGCCCTGCCGGTGGACAAACCCGCCTATGCAGGGCTATCGCGCCTGCTGACCCTCGGCAAGCGCCGTGCCGTCAAAGGCGCCTGCACGCTCTATCCCGCCGACCTGATGGAATGGGGCCGCGGCCTCATCCTCATCGCCCTGCCGCCAGATCTTCTCACCGCGAAGCCGGAGACGGCGCTGGAGGTGAAGGCCGTGCTGAACCGGCTCGTCCAGCAGTTCCCCGGCCATGTCTACACCGGCGCGGTGCCCGGCTATGACGGGCAGGATCAGGCCCGCTTCGATGCGCTGTACCGCCTGTCGCTGGCAACGGCCGCGCCTCTGGTCGCCGTTGGCGATGTGCTGATGCACCGGGCGGGCCGCCGCGCGCTCGCCGATGTGCTGACCTGCCTGCGCGAGGGCTGCACTATCGCCACCCTCGGCCGCCGCGCCCTGCCCAATGGGGAGCGGCGGCTGAAGGACGGGGCCGGCATGGCCCGTCTTTTCACCCGTTATCCGGCAGCGCTCCGCCGCACGCTGGAGATTGCCGCCCGCTGCGCCTTTTCGCTGGATGATCTCAGCTATCAGTACCCGGAGGAAGTGAGCGGCGGTGAGGATGCGCAAGGCCGGCTGGAGCGGCTGGTGCGGGCCGGTCTCGAAAGCCGCGAGCGTTTTCCCGATGGCGCGGATGCGGACACGCTTTCCAAGGTGGAAAGGGAGCTGGTGCTCATCCGCCTCAAGGCCTATGCGCCCTATTTCCTCACCGTGCATGACATCGTGCAATTTGCCCGCAGCCGGAACATCCTGTGCCAGGGGCGCGGGTCGGCGGCCAATTCCATCGTCTGCTACGCGCTTGGCATCACCGAGGTGAAGCCCGGCACCACGCTGATGGTGTTCGAGCGCTTCATTTCCGCCGAGCGCGGCGAGCCGCCGGATATCGATGTCGATTTCGAGCATGAGCGCCGCGAGGAGGTGATCCAGCACATCTACGAGCGCTATGGCCGCCACCGCACCGGGCTGACCGCCACTGTCATCCATTTCCGCTCCCGCGCCGCCATCCGCGAGGTGGGCAAGGTCATGGGCCTGTCGCAGGATGTGCTCGCCGCCATTGCCGGGCAAAGCTGGGGCTGGTCCAATGGCCCGCCGGATCCGGCGCGGCTGCGCGAAATCGGGCTGGACCCGTCGGAGCGGCGCCTTGCCATGACGCTGGAGCTGATTGCGGAAATCATCGGCTTTCCCCGCCATCTGTCCCAGCATGTGGGCGGCTTCGTCATCACCCGTGACCGGCTAGACGAGCTGTGCCCCATCGAAAATGCCGCGATGGAGGGGCGCACCGTCATCGAATGGGACAAGGACGACATCGACGCCCTCGGCATCCTCAAGGTGGATGTGCTCGCTCTCGGCATGCTCACCTGCCTGCGCAAGGGCTTTGATCTTCTGGTCCAGCACGAGCGGCAGGCGCTGACGCTGGCCAGCGTGCCGGAGGAGGATGCGGCCGTCTATGACATGCTGTGCCGTGCCGATGCCATCGGCGTCTTCCAGGTGGAAAGCCGGGCGCAGATGAACTTCCTGCCGCGCATGCGCCCGCGGGACTTCTACGATCTGGTGATCGAGGTCGCCATCGTCCGCCCCGGCCCCATTCAGGGCGGCATGGTGCATCCTTATATCAACCGGCGGCGGGGCAAGGAGAAGGTGGATTATCCTTCTGACGCGCTCAAGGGTGTGCTGGGCAAGACGCTGGGCGTGCCGCTGTTCCAGGAACAGGCGCTGCAGATTGCCGTGGTGGCAGCGGGCTTCACGCCCGGCGAGGCCGACCGGCTGCGCCGCAGCCTTGCCACCTTCAAGCGCATGGGCACGATCCATACGTTCCGGGGCAAGTTCATCTCCGGCATGCTGGGCAATGGCTACAGCCCGGAGTTCGCCGAGCGCTGCTTCAGCCAGATCGAGGGTTTCGGCGAATATGGTTTTCCCGAAAGCCACGCGGCGAGCTTTGCCCGGCTGGTTTATATCTCCGCCTGGATGAAGTGCCACCACCCGGCCATTTTCGCCTGCGCCCTGCTCAATGCCCAGCCCATGGGCTTTTATGCTCCGGCACAGATCGTGCGCGATGCGCGCGAGCATGGAGTGGAGGTTCGGCCCGTCTCGGTCAACCACTCCGCATGGGACAACACGCTGGAGCGGCGCAGCGACGGCGCACTGGCCCTGCGCCTCGGTTTCCGCCAGATCAAGGGCCTGCGCGAGGCGGATTGCCAGGTTATCGCCGCCAGCCGGGGCAACGGTTATCCGGATGTGGAAACCATCTGGCAGCGCACGCGCCTCAAAGGCGATGTGCTGCAGCGGCTGGCGGAAGGCGACGCGCTGACCTGCCTTGGCCTCACCCGCCGGACCGCCCTGTGGCAGGTCAAGGCGCTGGGTCAGGCCCGCACCTTGCCGCTGTTCTCCGGCATGGACGGGGAAGCGATTGCCGAGCCTGAAGTGGCCCTGCCCTCCATGTCGCTGGGCGAGGAAGTGGTGGAGGATTACGTCGCCCTGCGCCTGTCCTTGCGTGCCCACCCGATGGAACTGCTGCGCCCCGCGCTGCCGGGCCTCACGGCCCATGACCAGCTGACCCGGCCGGACCTACGGCAGGTGAGTGTGGCCGGTCTCGTCATCACCCGCCAGCGCCCCGGCACCGCCTCGGGCGTCATCTTCCTGACGCTGGAGGATGAAACCGGCGTCAGCAATGTGGTGGTCTGGCCCAAGGTTTATGAAGCCTTCCGCCGCGCCGTCATCGGCGGGCGGCTTTTGCGCGTGACGGGGCGTTTGCAGCGCGAAGGGCAGGTGGTGCATCTCATCGCCGGACAGATCGAGGACCTGTCCCACATCCTGCCCGGCCTCGGCCAGTTTGGCGGAGAGATAGATGCCACGGGCAGAACGCCTGCCGCGCCCGGCGGCGCTGATCTGAGGGGCGGAAAACCCGGCGCCCGCCATCCGCGTGAACAGGCCAAGCTTCTATTCCGGAGCCGCGATTTTCATTGACTGGCTGACCGGGCAATGAATGACAAACATCGCCCCGAGCGGGAAATTGCAGCCGGATAGCCGCCAGCCTTCTGCACCAGGCTTGCCGTCCCACCGGTATCAGGTTCGCACGAGCCTGACCAATGCTCGACGAGAAAGGCGCATCGAGAAGCTGCCGTTACCCCGCGAAGTCCTTCAAGATGTAATGACCGGCAGCAACCTCACTATAGAGTGCTTCGGGTCTTGAATAGCCGATCTCCCGGATCGGGCTTCTCAACTCTTCCGCCTCGATATTGCGGCGCCGTCCAAGCCTGTCCGGATCGGGAACCGGTACAGCCTCCATCAGCTTTCGCGTATACGGATGCTGCGGACTGGAGAATATGGAAGCGCGCGGACCAATTTCGACAATCTGCCCAAGGTACATAACAGCTACCCGATGGCTAACGCGCTCGACGACCGCCATGTCGTGAGAGATGAACAGGAAGGCGATACCCATGCTCTCCTGAAGGTCGAGCATGAGATTTATGACCTGCGCCTTGATGGATACATCAAGCGCAGAGACGCTTTCGTCGGCGATAATGATCTTCGGTTCGAGGGCGAGCGCACGTGCAATACAGATGCGCTGGCGCTGGCCACCGGAGAACTCATGCGGGTAGCGCCGGGCCATGTCCGGCGAGAGCCCGACCTTTTCCAGCATCGCCGCCGTCATCTCGCGTGCCTCGGCCTTCGTTCCGAGCTTGTGTTCAAGATAAGGTTCAGCCACCGCCTCGCCGACCGTCATGCGCGGATTGAGGCTGGCGAAAGGATCCTGGAAAATCATCTGCACGGAGCGTCTGAGACTGCGCATTTCCTTGCGGTCGAAAGCCAGAACATTTTCCCCGTTGATCAGGACAGAACCGCTCGTCGGCTCGATCAGCCGCATGATGGCGCGGCCGGTCGTCGACTTGCCGCAGCCGGACTCGCCAACAAGGGATAGTGTTTCGCCGGCATGGAGCTTGAACGAAACATCTCCAACAGCGTGCACACGGCCGGCAGGACGCGCGAAAAAGCCTGAATAGATGTCGAACTGCTTGGTGAGATTCCTGACCTCCAGCACTGGCGCCGCATCACGCGCAACCGTGTCAGGCAGATCTTTCGGTGGTTCCACGGCTCCCGTCACCGTATCGGTGATGGCAAAACGGGCGGGCAGTGTCGAGCCGGCCATCGAGCCCAAGACGGGAACAGCCGACAGAAGCGCCCGGGTATAGGGCTCCGTGCTGTCATGGAAGATGTCCGCCGTCCTGCCGGTTTCGATCTGCTCGCCGCGAAACATCACGACGGTCCGGTCAGCTATTTCGGCCACGACGCCCATGTCGTGAGTAATGAAGAGGACTGAGGTCCCTTCCTCTTCCTGCAGGGTCTTGATGAGATCGAGGATCTGGCCCTGGATCGTCACGTCCAGCGCAGTCGTAGGCTCGTCGGCGATCAGAAGCTTAGGCTTTGCGGCGAGGGCCATGGCGATCATGGCCCGCTGGCGCATACCACCGGAGAAACGGTGCGGATATTCATCGAAGCGTGAAGCCGCCGAAGGTATGCGTACCTTTTCCAGAAGCCGAATGGCTTCCAATCGCGCGCTGGCCTTGGACACATCGCTATGGCAGCGGATCGCTTCCGAGATCTGGTCGCCGATGGTGAAGAGCGGATTGAGGCTCGTCATCGGCTCCTGGAAGATCATCGCCACCCCGGCACCACGAACCTTGCGCATCTCGCGCTCGGGCAGGCCGAGCAATTCGCGCCCTCCGAGGAAGACCTTGCCCTCGATGCGGCTGGTCTCCCGCTGCAGAAGCCGCATGATCGACAGCGACGTCACGCTCTTGCCCGAGCCGCTTTCGCCGACGATGGCGAGCGTCTCTCCCGGCGCGACGTCAAATGAGACGTCGCGTATGACGCTTTTCCACTCGCCCTCGCTGAAGAAGGAGGTGGTCAGGTTCTGGACGGAGAGAACGGGTTGTGTCGTCATCGCCGGCATTCCTTTCGTGCTTGCCTCAGTCGGGCCAACGCATGAGCCCATCGAAACGATGGCGGCTCAGATCTTCGATCGGTGTCGCAATCACCTCGTTGGAACTGCGGGCCTTGTCGAGTTCCTCCCTCAGGCGGCGTGCCACGATTTCTTCCTGACCGGGGTGCAGGTTGCAGGGATCGAGATAAAAGTAATGATGCTCGGCCTCATGATCGCGGACGATGACGGGCGTGTCACCGGACGCCAAGGCCCGGGACAGATCCCAAGCCGTAATATGCGCCTCATCCGGCCTGATGAGGACCTTCAGCCGGTCGAGCGGATTGCGGGTCGGATCGGGATCGATCACCGCCGTCACGCCCGGATAGGGCTCGAGCGTCTCCTTCCAGAGTTTGAGATAACCACTTTCGCGGGCGCGAATGCCCTCATGGTCACGGGTTTCCCAGGCCTCCAATGCCGCCATCACGCCGTAGATGCTCTCCTTGCCGGCCTTCATGCCGCGCCCGATGCCAAGATTCTGCAGCATGGCATAGCGCACCAGTTCCTTTCTGCCGGCGACGATGCCCGAGGTTGGACCACCCAGAAACTTGTGCCCGCTATAGAGCGCGATATCGGCGCCGGTGGCGAGAAAGCCTTTCAGATCATATTCGGATGCAGCATCGACGATCACCGGCACGCCTCTGGCGTGGGCGATCTCGACAAACTCCGAAAGATGCAGCAGCCCGTAATTGACCACGTGGTGGGACACGACATAGACCGCCGCCGCCGTCTTGTCGGTGATCGCCTGCTCCATGTGATACCGATGGGTGGAGGTTGCCTGGCCGATCATCACCACCTTGCCGCCGGCAAGACGGATCGACTGGTCGACCGGCGCACCATAACTTACGACATGGCCCATCTGCACGATCACCTGATTGCGGTCGGTAAGCGTATCGGGGAGCTTCTCGATGGCGAGCAGGTTCGGCCCCGTGATCGCACCGGCAACGGCAAGACTGATGCCCGCGGAGCAGGAGGCAGTCACGAAGCCCGCCTCAGCGCCAGTCAATCTCGCGATGACGGCGCTCGCCTTGCGCTGCAGGTCATTGATTTCAACGAACTGGGGCATGATGGCCTGTACGGCACGGACTGCCTCCGGCACCACGATCGACGCACCGAGGCTCGTCATCGTGCCGGATACATTAACGACGGGGCGCAGACCGAGGCGTGCCCGGATATCCTCACTCATTGATTTCTCCTATTGCGATCACGCTGCACCGCCGGTAGAAGCGGACGCCATAACGTAATAATGTAATAACGCATTGAGTACCTGCGGTTGTCCCTTGACCACCCGAGGCGAAGAAGAAAGGCATGCTATGGCCGAGACTACCGAAACCACGGCTGACACCACGAAAAAAAGCCGCGGCTCCCGGGTGAGTGCGATCGACCGCACACTGCAGATCATCGACCATCTCTACGAAACCGGCGTTCCAGAAGGGGCATACGGGATCGCAAAAGCGGTGGGTGCACCGTTGTCGACTGTCTACACGATCATCGACGACCTCGTTGAGAAGAACATGTTGACGCGTACCGCCAACGGAGCAATCTGGCTTGGTCCGCGGCTTTACCACTATGGCCTCGCCTATGCCCGCTCGATCGATTTCATGAGCGTTGCCACCCAGGAGATGCACGATCTTTGCCGGCTGGCCGGGGAAACGGTTCAGCTTTGCGGCCGCGACGGACACCATATGCTGGTGCTCGCCATGGCCGACGGGCCCAGCCATTTTCAGGTGAGTTCGCGTGTCGGCACCCGGGTGCCACTCAACTGGACCGCGTCCGGCCGCCTGCTTGTTGGCCATCTTCCGGAAGATGAGCGCATCGAGCTTTTCAAGCGCGGTGCGCGCTCCTCGCCGACGGGCCGTGCAGATATCGACGCTGCCTCCCTGTCGACTGCGGCGGCGAAGGCCTTCGAGAACCGGCTTTCGATCCAGGCGGGTGAGTCCGACTACGCTGTGGCCTGCATCGCCTCTCCCATCTGCAACGGTCAGGGCGAGTGCGTGGCCACCATCTCCATCGTGCTTCCCGAACAGAAGGTCAGCCAGCAAGATGCTCATTACGGCAACCTGGTGCGGGATTCGGCCGCCAATATCGAAAGGCTGATGGGTTGGCGCAGCCATTGATGCCCCCTACTCCTTGAGCGCCACGATCGCTTCGATCTCGACCGTGATGTTGTTGGGAAGAGAGCCGAAGCCGACGGCTGAGCGCGCGTGACGGCCATTTTCGCCGAAGATCTCGATCAATAAATCGGAGCAACCGTTGATGACGTTCGGGTGATCGGCAAAATCCGGCACGGCATTGACCATGCCAAGAAGCTTTACCACCTGCTTGACCCGGCCAAGATCACCCAGCGCATCCTGCATGACAGCAAGAAGATTGAGCCCCGTCAGCCGCGCGTGCTGATAGGCCTCCTCCGTCGTGACGCCGCCACCAACCTTGCCGGTATGGAGCGTGCCGTCAGCCTCCCGGGGCCCCTGACCTGACAGGTAGAGCATGTTGCCCTCAATCTTGTGGGAAACGAAATTAGCGATCGGCGGCGCCGGTGGCGGGATCTCGATGTTCAGTTCGGCAAGCCGCGCATAGACGGCCCCGGAGAGATCATTTTCGAGGGCGGAGGAATAGGACACTAAAGCACCTGTCATCTGATGAAATTGCAGACCCGGCTCAACGCCAGGAATAACCATGGCTGTGGCGAACGAGTTTCGGCGGGCGCGGCTGGTAGCGGCTGGCCTTGATGACCTCACTGCCGATCACGGCGTAGACCGGATCGAAGAGCTTGCTCATCCGGGCGACATCCCCATTGGAATCAGTCGCTTCCAGATCTGAATCGATCAGATTAAAGATCGTGAACTCCGCCCGGTTACCGGCCGAAAGCAGGTTTTCGCCCGGCAGGCCGATGACCGAGGCCGGGGCCGCCGTGACCGCGCGGATGACCTCCGTAAAGGGCATGCCAACCGACAGAAGCTTCGACATCGTCGTCGCCATGTCCCAGACTGGGTGGTTCATCGAATGGCCGTGCAGGTCGGTCGAGATCGAGAACGGCATCAGGCCGCGCTGGATCGCAGCTTCCGCCACCTTGAAGGAGAACGAAGCGCCGCCATGGCCGATATCCAGGCGCACGCCCTCCGACGCGCAGCGTTCGGCGAGCTGGAACAGATCCTCATCCTCCAGAATGGAGGAGCCTGCTTTGCCGTTGAAGCAGTGGGTGACGATATCGCCAGGATCAAGGATTTCCAGGACCTCGTCGTATAGCGCTGGTGGTTCGCCGACATGAACCATCATCGGCACTTTGAGGATCTTGGCGATCTTCTTGCCGAGCTTGACCGGGGTCACACCCCAGGAGCCGGTGATGACATGGCTCGCCCGCACCTTGATGCCAACGATATGCTCCTTATTGGCTTCATAGCAGTCGAGGATGCGATCAAGGTCGATATCCTTGATGTCGCGCAGTTCCGGCACGCGGTTGCAGGCCACCAGGCCAATCGAGCCAAGGTTCAGGAACGCCTTGATGCGCTCTCGCGACGGCTCGATGATATATTCCCGGAAACCGTGGAAGTTGGCCTCACCCGCAGAGCCCGCGTCGACGAGCGTGGTGACGCCGCGTTCCGCGCCGCATTCGGACGGCCGGATCGAGATATCCGTGCCTCCATGCCAGATGTGAACATGAAGATCGATCCATCCCGGCGAGATCCAGGCACCCTGCCCGTCGACAACCGTCCGGCCGCCAGCCTGCGGCAGGCCCGGCGCGGCCGCCTCGATATTGCCATCAGCGCCGATGGCAACATCGATCGGGGTTCCGGTCTGCACCGTATCGAAGCCCACGGGCTTTACGTTGCGTATCAACAGAGGTTCGGCGGTTCTTGCCTGCACCATCTTACAAGTCCTTCTGCAAACGGGGATCCAGCATGTCGCGCATTCCATCGCCGACGATCTGGAGTGAGAGAACGGCCAGGATGATCGCCAGGCCCGGATAAAGCGTCATCCAGCTGGCCTGATCGAGATATTGCCGGCCGGAGGAAATCATGGTTCCCCAGGTCGGAACTTCGGGGCTGACGCCGACGCCGAGAAAGGAAAGCCCGGCCTCGGCGAGGATCGCATTGGCGAAGAGGAAGGTGGTCTGCACCAGAATGGGGGAGATGAGGTTCCGCAGCACATGCCGCGTCATGATGTGGTAGGTCGAGATGCCCATGGACTGGGCAGCCTCGACAAAAGGAAGTTCACGGATGACGAGTGTCGAGGCGCGCACAATGCGTGCGAGCCGTGGTGCGTAGACGATCGACAGAGCCACGATGACCGTCGACATCGATGGGCCGAGGGCCGCGACCAGCGCAATCGCCAGCAGGATGTCCGGGAACGCCATCATGGCGTCGATCAGACGGGCAATCGGCGTGTCGAGCCGCGAGAAGAAACCCGCCAGCAAGCCGAGCGTCACTCCGATCAGCGCCGACAGCACCACCACCGCAAACCCGATGAAGAGTGAAACCTGGCCAGCAAAAATCGTGCGTGTGAAAACATCCCGGCCAAACTCGTCGGTCCCGAACCAATGTTCGAGACTTGGCTCCTTCAGCCGGCTCGCGATCGACAGCTTGGTCGGGGAATAAGGCGCAATCACCGGCGCGAGCACGGCGAGCAGGACGAAGATGACAAGGACGGCAAGCGCGATCAGCACCGGTTTGCGCCTGGTCAGCCGGCGCAGGAAAACCCACAAAGCGGCCCCCGCAGGGGAGGAAATCTGGACCTCGGCCATCAGTAGCGCACCCTTGGATCGACCAGCAGATAGAGCATGTCGATGACAAAATTGATGAGAACGTAAAGGCCGGCAATCACGAGCAGTGCTCCCTGGATGACCGGATAGTCACGGCGCAGCACGGCTGAAACGACGAGACTGCCGACGCCGGGAAGCGCGAATACGGTTTCAGTGACCACGGCACCGGCCACGAGCACGGCACCGGTGAGGCCGATGACCGTCAGGATCGGGATCAGCGCGTTCTTCAGAGCGTGTTTCAATATCACCCGCCGTTCGACCAGGCCCTTTGAGCGGGCGGTGCGGATGTAATCCTCGTTCAGGACATCGAGCATGGCCGCACGCGTGAAACGCAGGATGAGCGCGGACGAAACAAGGCCAAGCGAAACCGCTGGCAGAACCAGATGATGCAGCCGCTCAAAAAAGCTCGCGCCCGGCCCGCCATAACCAGAGACCGGGAAGACACCGAACTTCACGGCGAAATACTGGATCAGGATCAGCCCAAGCCAGAAGCTCGGCACACTGGCCGCCGTCATGGCGATCACCGTTGCCGCCTGGTCGATGATTGAACCGCGGCGGTAGGCGGCATAGATGCCGACGGGAAGAGCGACGGCGCTCGCAAGTATCAGTGCAAAGACCGTGAGGAAGAAGGTAGGCTCCGCGCGCTGCGCCAGCGCCGCCGTAACCGGAATATTGAGGAAGATCGAACGCCCGAGATCGCCCTGCAGCAGCGAAAGCACATAGCTTCCATATTGCACGAGGATAGGCTGGTCGAGGCCGAGACGGGTCCTGAGATCGGCTACGTCCTGGGCGGTCGCATCGGGTCCCAGCATTACGGCCGCCGGATCACCCGGAGTGACGCGAACGATCACGAAGACGATCGTCACTACGAGCATCATGACCACGATCATGCCGAGCAGGCGTTGGAATACATAACGTATCATGCAGCTTCACCGTGTCTGACGCATCGCCCGGCCGAGCGCGGGTCATGCGAAGTGCCGGCAGGAAAAGAGACCGCCCTCACAGAGCATTCTCGCGAATAATGCCGCCGAGGCGGTAATAGGACTGTTTGGGAATGCGCTGCAGCGTCGGGTAGTCGACATAGACCAGGCCGAAACGCTTGCTGAAACCGCGGCCCCATTCGAAATTATCCATCAGCGACCAGGCGAAATAACCCCGGATGTCGTGGCCTTCCTCGATCGCATCCAGAACGGTGTTCAGATAACGCTCGAAATAGGCGATCCGCTCCTTGTCGATGACCGTCCGGTCGGGCCTCAGCGCATCGTGGAAGGAGGCGCCGTTTTCCGTGATGTATATCGGCGGATTGCCGTAGCGGGCACTGGTATCCCGGATCTGCTCGAGGAAGGCACCCGGATCGACCACCCAGTTGACGTCCGTGAGCGGGCCGGCACCGGTCGGCGGCATGGTTTCGGCCACGCCCCAGGTGGCACCGGGATGCGGCGCGACATAGACGGGGTTGTAGTGATTGAGGCCGAAGAAATCGAGCTTCTGGCTGATTTCCTCCATGTCGCCGGGCTTCACCAGTCCATCGAGCTGGTCCCTCAGCGGTTCGGGATAGGTGCCGAGCCATAACGGGTCGACTGTGACGCGGCGCCAGAGCGCATCGCCGAGAACACATGCCTCACGATGAGCCTCGTCGTCGTAATGCGGACGAACCGGCCCGAGCGAAACGATATTGCCGGCCTCCGCCGCGGGGGCTTCCGCGCGCACTGCCGTCACCGTCTTGCCGTGGGCAAGATTGAGATTGTGGATCGAGGCGAGGCAGCTCGCATAATCCTGCTTGCCCGGAGCGTGGCGGCCGAGATTGTAGGCAACCCATGGAATGACATTGGGTTCGTTGACCGGCACGAAGCGTTGGACCCGATCGGAGAAGTGGCGGATCACCTCGGCCGCGTAGTCGCCAAACCAGCTTGCGGTATCGCGATTCCGCCAGCCGCCTTTCTCTTCGATCGCCACCGGCATGTCCCAGTGGTGAAGGCAGATCCAGGGCTCGATCCCTTCATGCAAAAGCAGATCGATGACCCGGTCGTAGAAATTGAGCCCACGCTGATTCACCTGTCCCTTGCCTTCGGGAAAGATCCGCGGCCATGCGGTCGACAAGCGATAGGCCCCGACACCGAGATCGCGCATCAGGCCGATGTCTTCCGGATAGCGGTGATAGTGGTCGCAGGCAATATCGGCGGTGTCACCATTCGTGGTCCGGCCGGGCGTGTGGGCATAGACGTCCCAGACACTCGGTCCCCGGCCGTCCGTCCTGGTTGCCCCTTCAATCTGAAAGGCCGAGGTGGCGGTGCCCCAGAGAAAACCGCTCGGAAAGGCTCTTGTCATGGGAGTACCTGCTCAAGTCGCGGAATGAACAAGATAAAAAGGATCCCGGCCGGTGAGGTGGGTGAGCACCGGCCGGGACAAGGTCCTGGGAGGAACCAGGATTACTTGCCGTTTTCGGTGCTGACGTTCCAGAAATACGGCCAAGGCGATGGCTTGAAGCCTTCCAGCGTCTTCGCTTCCGCAGTCAAGGCATTGAAGTCGCCGACCTTGAAGACAGGAGCTTCCTCGTAAAATGCCTTCTGCACTTCAGCGAAAAGCGCCTTGCGCTTCTGCGGATCGGCTTCCGCGAGGAAGGGATCGGTAACGGCATGCTTTTCGGCCGAGTTCCACCAGCCTGGAAAATCATCGGACATCCAGCCGTTGAGGGCAGGTTCTGCCGGGAACGGCCCATGGGTGATGAAGATGTCCCAGAGCGCTGGATCGGCACGGCGCTGCGTCAGCGTCGCCCAATCATAAATCCCGAGGTCGACCGTAAAACCCGCCATCTTCAGATACTCGGCCGCGACCTGTGCCATCTTGTAATGGAACTCGTATTGCCGGCTCGTCAGGATGCGCAGCGGCTTGCCGTCATAACCGGCTTCCTTCAGCATTTCTCCTGCTTTCACGGGATCGCCGCTGCCGTAGCGCTGGATGCCTTCATCGGTGTGCCAGATATAGCCTTGCGGATAGAGTGAGCCACTGACCCTGAAGAACTTCTCATTGCCAAAGGCCGCGAGCAGCATGTCTTCGGGGTTCAGCGCCGTCTGGATGACGTGGCGGACCGCCTTGCTCGTCATCATTCCCTGCTTGGTGTTCATGACGAAAACCGGCGCGCCGAAGGGCTCCAGCACGACCGGCAGCGCCTTGTCGGCACTCTCCAGACGCCCATAGCTCTCCGCCGGCAGTGAATCGGCAAAGTCGAACTGGCCGGACAGGATGCCTTCCAGGCGGGTATTGGCATCCGCCACAGGCACGAAGCGGATCTCGTCCAGTATGGTTTCGCGCTTGCCACCGAAGCCATTCGCGGATTCGGTACGGGCTGCGTAATCATCGAAGCGCACGAGTTGGATGTACTGGTCCGGTTTGTGCTCCTTCAACATGTATGGACCGGTACCGGTGAAGGCCACGAGCGGTTCAGCCAGATTCTCCTTCGGCATGATCACGGCTGCGGAGTTGTTGAAGGCCAGAAGCGACAGAAGCGGCGCATAGGGCTTGCTGAGTGTAATGCGGATCGCATTGTCACCCGTCACCTCAACCTTTTCGACATACGGAGCAGCCTGCTTGCCGCGTGAGGCGATCGACATCCAGCGCTCGATGCAGGCGAGCACATCGCCGGCATCCATGGTGCTTCCATCGTGGAACCGCACGTCCTTTCGCAAGGTGATGTCGTAAACCCTGCCTTCTTCGGAAATCTCCGGCATGGCGTCGGCGAGAAGCGGCACCACGTTCCACTCGCCGTCATAGGTGAAGAGCGTTTCGAAGATATGCTGAGTGGTCATGCCGACGACGTCGGCGGTCGACACCATCGGATCCAGCGTCGGCGGTTCACCGATCGTCGCGACATCGATCTTTCCCGCAGCCAACGTCAGTCCTGGATAGAGCGGCAGCGTCATGATTGCTGCTGCCAGCAACGCGTTTTTCAACATCCTCGTTCCCTCTGCTTCATAATTATATAATAGCAGCCATTACTATGATAGTTAAGCCGCGTTTGCAGATGGGTGTCAAGTGCCGCTTGAATTATCCGCCTCATACGAGCCCGAGCAGCGCCTGAGCAATCTCAAGGCGTGATGCGTCAGCATTGGAAGACTTGGTATCGGTTTGAAAAGGCACGCGGCGCACGCGTCGAGGCTGGCGATCGGCTGAAGACCGGCATTATGGCGATTGCAGACTGCCCCGCATCAGGTTTGCCGGGGTTCACATTCCTGAGTGGGATGGAGCATCATGAGCAAGACGATGCACCCGCTCCCCAAGAGGTCCGCGAGCGCGGTAGAGCTGCCAGCCGGCGATGAAGGCCTGCGTTCGAAGGGATTACGACTGGCCCTGGGCAGCGGG
>NZ_JBVOUO010000018.1:0-42177 GCF_055685825.1 Pannonibacter sp. CBAS1226
GACGGACACGCCGATGAGCATGTAGAACAGGTGCTGGAAAGACAAAAGCGTGCCAAGCGCAGACAGTAACGTGTCAATCACGGCGGGTGCTTCCGTGTTATGCCATGGCGCAGCAATACGGGCGTATCATGCCCCGGCAGGCTCAGGCTGCAGGCGCCCGGAAGGCAAGAGAGGCCTGAGCAATGCCCGGTGCGCCGGGCTCATACAGCCCCGTCAGGGGCCGCGCTGCCGCCAAGGAAGCGGCATCCACAAAAAGATGAGAGACGGACCCCGGAAGGGGCCCGTCTGATGCAAGGCGAGGGGAGGCGTTATTCGGCGCCCAGCTTCACGCCGTAGTCGGCCGCCAGCATGTTGGCCACCTGCGTGCGCAGGTCCGGAGCAATGGTCGTGCCCTTCTCGAACAGAGCCTGGGCCAGCTGGCCGGTGACCTGCTCGTAGGTGCCCAGAACGGCCTCTGCATTGGCCTGATAGTCCGGGTCCGCCTTCATGTCCTCGAAGGCCTTCTGGTAGGCGGCAACGATCTCGTCCGGGGTGCCCTTCGGCAGGAACACCATCTTCTGGGCCGGGAAGCCGGCGGTGAAGAAGGCGAAGTAGGCATCATAGTCCGGGCCGGACGGCTTCTGGCCGGTCAGGGTCTCGTAAGCCTCGACGAAGGACGGCAGGTCCGGGAAGGTCGGGTCACGCACCACGTCGCCCGCTTCATTGAGGACGCCCCAGCTGAACAGCGGAACGGCCTGGCCTGCATCGACCAGCGGCTGCACGTTCTTCAGATAGGCAGACGAGGTCTGATAGTCGATGTTCACTTCACCGCGCTCAAAGGCGAGGCGGCCATCACCGCGGCCCTTGAAGCCGAACACGTGCTGCACTTTGAAGTCCATCAGGCGGAAGCCGAGCAGCGGCACAAGGTCGAGCGAGGTCGCGCCCTGGCTGGCATAGACCAGATCCTTGTCCTTCAGCATGGCAATGTCTTCCGGGCCCTTCAGGCCCAGCTTCGGCGTGGTGTAGACGACGCCGCCGGTCGGGCCGGCCATGGCGATCTTCCAGTCCTTGTATTCATAGCGCACGCGCGGGTCGCCCAGCAGATAGGGGAACTGGGTCGAGCCGGAGGTGCCGAGGATCATCAGGCCATCCGGCTTGCCGCGGGCTGCGAACAGGTTGGTGCCCTTGGTGGAGCCGCCGCCCGGCTCGTTCACCACGACAACCACCGGGTTGCCCGGCAGGTACTTCGTCAGCAGCGGTGCGTTGAAACGGGCCCAGGTGTCGGAGCCGCCGCCGGCGGAGAACGGAATGATCCACTCGATCGTCTTGCCGGCGAAATTGACCTCTGCCGCAGCCGGGCCAGCCAGTCCAAGAGCCATGGCGCCAGCCGCCAGCCCCAGAGCCATACGGCGCGTGATGTTAAGGTCCTTGATCATTCAGTCCTCCCGTAGATGCGTTACAGCGCTGCCGGACATGGCCTGTGGCGAGCGCGCCACCGCGCTTGGTATCTCCTCCAAAGCCCGGCAAGGCTCCGGATCATTAGGCATCTTTCCTGTCCGGAACCTGTCCGGATTGTAAAAAGATGCGCTCCATGCGTGATGTTCTCTTCAGATCACCCCGCTCTTCGCTGGAGCACCAAGAATGTTGTGAAAGATCGTGCGGCCAAGGTCAAGCATCTTCAAGGCCTCGGCCCGGGCGGTGAAGTGCATCCGGCAAGGCGGCGGAGCGACATATTGAGGGCGTGAATCAAACATCAGCGTTACCCGATGGTTATTGTTGAGCCCTCAGGACAGGAAAGCCCCGTTACGTTTCCTTAGCCAGATTTAAACGGGGACGCCCATATTGCGCCGCAAATCCCGCCTGCCGTTCCGGCTGGACCGCGATTTCTGAACTGATAAGCTCAAGACCTACACCTATCAGTGGCAGCAGAAGTTCCGGCTGGACCGCGATTTCTGAACTGATAAGCTTGGCGCTGACGTTGAAAAACCGGCCCGCAGGTTCCGGCTGGACCGCGATTTCTGAACTGATAAGCTCCTCGACAAAAGGGGGAAGCCGGTCGCGCCGTTCCGGCTGGACCGCGATTTCTGAACTGATAAGCTAGCGGAACAGATCGACGTTTCCCAGCTGTGGTTCCGGCTGGACCGCGATTTCTGAACTGATAAGCTTGCCGAGTATCTCGCGTCGGCGGGCGACAAGTTCCGGCTGGACCGCGATTTCTGAACTGATAAGCTTCTCGGGCGCCCGTGCCTCGCTGCTGACGTGTTCCGGCTGGACCGCGATTTCTGAACTGATAAGCTAGAGCGCTTCGACGACTCCGAGGACGATGAGTTCCGGCTGGACCGCGATTTCTGAACTGATAAGCTCTCGTAAAGACGGATGGCACCACCACCGCAGTTCCGGCTGGACCGCGATTTCTGAACTGATAAGCTTCATCCTCGTCGTCATCATCGTCGCGGCTGGTTCCGGCTGGACCGCGATTTCTGAACTGATAAGCTAAGCGACTTTTGCCGCTGGCGCGTCCTGTAGTTCCGGCTGGACCGCGATTTCTGAACTGATAAGCTCTTGGCTTACGGTGGTGTTGGCGTGGTTGAGTTCCGGCTGGACCGCGATTTCTGAACTGATAAGCTAGGTGCCTGTCCAATTCCTTGAAATGAAAGGGGAATTGGGCAGTTCACTGTGCGCAAAACTGCCAGAACCATCAGAACAGGGCGAGCTGTTCCGGGTTTTTCTTCCGCTTCTTGCGGGCCTGATCCGAGAATCGGACGATGTTTTCATACTGGCGGTCCGTGAACTGGAAGATGTAGATATCGCCCCATTCCGGCAGCGCCTGCTCGATCTGGCGGACATAGACGTCAAACTTTTCCTTGCCGCTGCAGAATCTCAGGTAGTTGGAAAGTTGGCTCATTTCGAAGCCAATATCCAGCAGAAACTGGCGGAATTTGGTAGCCGCGTGCCTCTGTTTCTTCGTCTCGACCGGCAGGTCGAATGTCACAAGCATCCACATGATCCTGTATCCGCTCAAATGGGTTGCGCCGCTGTTGGCCCTGAGGTTCCGCTTGTTCATGTCTCCTCCACATCCTCCCGGTCAGCTTCTGGCTCTGGCTCCCGGGGCCTGCCGAGTGTCTGCAACTCGCCGGGCTGGGGCAGGGCGGGCAGGGCGAGAACGGGGAGGCCGGTTTCGAAGCTGACCGCAAGGGAATGGGTCAGCCGCTGCACCTGCACGGACAGCGGGCTTGTGCCTTCCGGCGTCTGCAGGTCGAAGCCCGCCAGCGCCGCCAGCCTCTGCTTGGCGGTCCGGTCCACTTCGGTGATGCCTTGCCGGATGAGGTTCAGCACCAGCTGATCGACAAGGGGCCGGTAGGGCTCCATCAGATCGTCTGACAGGGGAAAGGTATTGCCCCGGTTGGCGTGGAAAATGCCAAGGCCGGGATGCAGGCCGGAGGCGCAGATGGAGCGGGAGACGATGGCACGCAGCACCGTGTAGCCATAGTTCAGCATGGCATTGGCGCCTTCCGCATTCTGGTCGCGCCGGAAGCCGGAGCCCATCAGTGCCTGCCAGTAGCGCCGCGCTGCCTGCGCCTCGATATTGTCCGGGTCGCCTGAGCGCACCTTGCGGGCCAACAGGGAAAAAGCTCCGGCCTCCTGCCCGTTGCAGGCCAGAACGTGGCCCTGCATGCGCACCTTGGCGGTGACAACCTGCTGCCAGAGCTGCTTTTTGAGAGGTTTTGAAGCAGCGGCCTGCGTCTGCATGCGCCCGCCCTGCGCATGATGGCCTGCCAGTGGCCAGATCACCGAAACCGGCGCATGATTGGAGGCACAAAGCACCACCGGCACATTGCGCTCCGCCATCTGCACGAAAACATGATTGGACCATGTGGTGCCGTGCGCATGCACGATCACGGCGCCGATATCGTCCAGCGCGATACGGCCAATTTCGGCGCCGCTGTCCGAAACCGTGAGAAAACCGCGATGGACCGCGAGGTGCAGTCCATCGCTGGAAATGTCTAACACCCTGTTCATGCGCCAAGGCTGGCACAGGCAAGTAAATCAACCTGTAAGCGATATGCTTAAAGTTTATCGCATTGATTGCTTTTGCAGTCTGGACGCCCGGTCCTGCGGGCTAGGGTCAAACACCTTGCCGGTTGCATCGATGCGGACCTGGCGGCAGCCGCTGCTCTTCAGGCCGCTTGCCACGCGGGCTATGTACTTGAAGGGATCTTGCGCATTGTCAGCCGCATCGCGAGCCTTCAGGTTGCCACTCTCGTTATGCCCGGCAAAGGTTATTTCGCCGTTCTGCCGGAACTTCACCACACGCGCCAGGATACGTCCACCGTCAGGGGCGTTCAGAGCCACCATGTCATCCTGCTGCAACCTCAGCACCCGGCGGGCGGTGGGGTTTTCCGCGTGGAAGCGGGACTGCCAGCCCGGCTGATGCGCGTCGAACATGGACACGACTTCCGCATGCCACTTGCCGTCCAGCGTTTCCCACACATCGTAGCGCTGATTGGCATCGCCCTTGTAGCCCTTGTAGACCTTGCCGTCCCGGTCCTTGATGCCGATGACGGAAAGCGGCTCCGTCAGGCGGACATGGCGGATGCCGTGATAATGGTGGAAGCCCTTCTGCTTGCGGAAGGCATCCAGCGCCGCCTGAAACGCCTTGCCATCGGGAATGCCGCGCAGATGCTGCTCCAGCACCGCCCGCAGGGCCTCATCCCGGATGGACGGAATGTCCTTGGAGGTGAGTGACAGGAACGGCTTGCGCCGCACGACAATGGTGTTGCCGCGTGCATCGGTTTCGCCGGTCAGGCCATAGGCCGTGTCATTGTGCAGCCGCCCGGCCGTCTGCTGGCGGGCCGGGTCCTTGGCCTTGCGGCCAGCGGTGCCGTGGTCGGGCTTGTGGCTGACGATGATGCCGCCCACCACCTTTGCCACATCCTCCCGGAAGCCGTCCCAGGGTTTGTTCGTCGCAGCCGCCGCCTTCACCAGCGTTTCCAGCTGCTGCGCCTCCAGCCGGCCGGCAGCGTTAGAAATGCGGTTGAGCAGGCTGCGGCTAGTGACGCCAATGACAATGGCATCAATGGCATGGTGCCGGTGGTCCTTGCGGTTCTTCTCCTGCGCCGTTTCGCCCAGCTGGCTGTCCGCCAGAATGCTGTTCAACCCCCAGTTCCGCCGCAGCATTTCGGTCAGGCGGCCCGGTGAGATGCGGATATGGTTGCGCCGCTTCAGGTCCCCTGCCTCACCGGCTTCTTCTGCCGGAAACAGGCAGGCGAGATATTCCAGCGCCATCCGCGAGAGATATTGCGTGTCCGTCAGCTGACGGGCGAGGAAGCCGCCAGCCTTCTCGAACCGTTCCATCGCATCGGGGGCGAAGCGCTCCTGCTTGTTCCTCGGCAGGCGGGCGGCGCGGGACAGGATCTCGTCATAGCGGTCCCGCCATTCGGTCACATCAGCCGGGGCCCGGTTGCGTTTCACCCGGTTTGCTTCGCGCAGGCACAGCAGCTTGTTGCCATGGCTGTCATCCAGCGTGCGGGACCAGGGCAGGATGTGGTCGATGTCCACCTCACCGGAAAACAGCATGGAAACGCTGATCGGCTTGCCCGTGTAGATACAGCACCTGTCTTCAACCTTAGCCGGGTTCAGGTCTTCCCACAGCCGCAACAGGGTGCGGTTATATCCGGTGTTCGGAATCCCGTTCTCTTCCAGCGTTTTGCCCCGGCGTTCCGCATCGCGGGTGTTGCGGGCAATGGTGCGGTTGACCTCTTCCTTCTGCCGCTCAGAGAGCTTCAGATCACGTGCCAGTTCCACCGCGATCTGCGCCGGCTTGCCATAGCGCCGGATCAGCGCGTTCATCACGTGGCGCAGCTGGTTCAGGGCGATATGCACCGTGGGATTGGTGAAGCGGCCCTTTTCAATGTCATAGGGATCATCCGGGTTGTTGGTTCCCGGCGGAATGCGGTGCTGCAGGATCTCCTGATAGGGCGGCAGCTCGTCCTCGCCTTCGTCGCTGCCGCCGCCTAGACGGGCATGATCATAGCTGCAACGCTTCGCCGCCTCGGCCTCGGGGATGACCGCTTCCTTCAGCTCCTCCAGCATGTCCTCCAGTGCCGTCTTGCCCAGCCGCCCATGGCCTTCCGGCAAATGCACATTGGCAATGTCTGCCGCCTGCTTACCTTCGATGCCGAACGCGCTGAGCAGCCACGCGAACAGGCGGACGGGGTCTTCCTCCTCCTTCAGCCGCTCGATGATGGCCCATTGCTCCGCCTGGCTGAAGGTGCCCCAGCGCGGGCCGAAGCGGGTCTTGTCGCTCAGCACGGCATAGACTTCATTGCCCTTCAGCTTCGTCCGGCTCTCGCTTTCCTTGTTGAGGCGCTGGTCTGGGCGCAGCTTCAGCACCTTGCGTAGCGCGGCAAAGCTCGCCTCGCGGCTGACCTGCAGCTTCTTCACCAGCGCATTGCGCTGATCCAGCGTCAGCTTCTTGTGCGTCAGATCCGGCTCGACGATCTCAAGCTCGTTGACCTCCTTGTAGAGGCGGAACTCCTGAAACAGCGGATGCGCCTTCGACAGGCGCTCTTCTTGATTGTTGAAGGAGCATTTGCCCACCTTCGGCTTTTTCAGCGGGCGCTGGAAGAACATGACCGTGAACAGGTGATCGCGCCGTTCGGGCGTCAGAATGTCCGGATAATGGCGGGCCTGCGCCTCCCAGATGCGGTGGAACTCATCCTCCAGCAGCTTCCGCTCAGGGTAAAAGGCATAGCCCTCCCCCTCCAGATCCAGCGCGCCGGAGCGCAGCCGCACGGTCTGCCCCTGCGCATGGCGCCGGGCGAGCCACTGGCCATAGGTCTGCGCCCTGTCCTGCCGCATGGCGGCGTGAAGCTCTTCGATGCCAAGGGCAATCTTGCCCTTGTCGTTGTCCTTGCGGTCCGTCTTGCGGTTGGACTGGAAGCCCCGCCGCTGGCCAAGGTGATACAGCGCACGGCCAATGTGGAAGAGCGGCAGCTTCTCCTCAAGCGCAAGGGCGCGCAGGGCATAGGGATTGCGGGAGAGCAGGCCTGAGCTGGACTTCGGATCAGAAGTCTCCCGCAGCAGCGCCTGCCGTGCGGAGGATGTGTCCGGCATCAGGCCAATCTCGGCCAGCGTGCGCAGCGTCGCCCGTTTGCGCCGCAAGGTCCGGTCCCGCCGCCGCGACATGGCCCGCGCCATCCGCCGCGCTTCAGCCAGCGAAGCCTTGGACTTCGGATCGCGCCCGTCCGAAAAGATCCGCACCCCGGCATCGATAATCCGCACCGGGTCGCCATTGCCATCGAGAGCCAGAACGGCCCAGCCGATCGAATTTGTGCCGATGTCGAAGGAGAAGAGCAGACGCTGCAATTTCAACCTCTATGAGCCCATGGTTCATCACTGCATCTTGACAATCTGTAGATCTGATTGCAACTTGAGCGAACTTAACAGTTCAGAAATCGCGGTCTGGTTGATAACACGCTCTAGACAGCACCAAATAAGGCGGCTCCTCCGGGGGCCGCTTTTCATTTGCGCAGCAGCTGCCCCGGGCGGTCAGCAAGCATGGGTGCAGAGCATCGCTGCGTGGCCTGAACTGCGGTGGCTTCCGCCGCCGGTGCTGACGGTGGTTCATTTGCCGTTTTGCGGCGCCGGTGCGGTTGACTTGCGGGGGATCAGGGTTGGGGTGGCCATGCGGATGAGGTCCTGGGGCTTCAGGTCTTCGGCGGCCAGAAGCTCGAAGGCGACGGTGGCTATCTGGTCGAAGGGAACCTTGACCGATGTCAGCGGTGTCGGCAGGTGGCTGACGATGGGGATGTCGTTATAGCCCGCAAGAGAGACATCGCCGGGCACGGACAGGCCCATGCGGCTGAGGGCCGACATGGCGCCGATGGCCGTGTTGTCATTGATCGCAAAGATGGCGGTCGGGCAGTCGCTCAGCTGCATCAGCGCACGGGCCGCTTCCCCACCGGATTCAATGCCGAAGGTCGATTCCCGCACCCAGCCGGGGTTCACCTCAAGGCCCGCTTCCGCCATGGCGCTGCGGTAGCCTTCGGTGCGGCCTCTTGCACTTGAGGCAAAGGCCGGACCGGCGATCAGGCCGATCCGCCGGTGGCCGAGGTCGATCAGGTGGCGCGTGGCCAGATAGCCGCCAAGGGCGTCATCGCCAACGGAGGACCGGCACAGCCCGTTGGTGCGCAGGGTGAGCACAAAGGGCACGTTCCGGTCCATGAGCTCGCCGGTCAGCTCCTCGCCATCGCGCGCTGTCGCCAGGATCAGGCCATCCACGCCCCGCCGCAGCAGCGCATCGGCGGCGCGTTTGTCGGCGCCGGGCTCGTCTTCGGTTGTTGCCACGATGGTGAAAAGGCCGGCTCTTGCCGCGGCACGGGACAGGGCCTCATAGACCATGGCCATCACCGTATCCGTCAGCCGCGGAACAATCACACCCACCATGCCGGTCTTGCCGCGCCGCAGCGATGAGGCGGAAACATCCCGCACATAGCCAAGGTCTGCTGCAACCTGCCGGACCCTTCGGGCCGTCTCGCTGTCCGACTTCGGCATGCGCTCATCCAGGAAGCGGGAGACGCTGGATTTCGACACACCAGCGGCCTTCGCCACGTCCAGAATCGTGACGCGCACAGGGGAAGTCACATCGCGTCTGTCACTTTTCATCGAATCGCCCTCTGTCCCTCGCGCCGGGATTTTGACGTTCTACCACTTGACAGCACCGGCGATCAAACGGATATTGGGAACGTTCCCAATATCGTTCCCTTTGCTGATGGACGGCTGTCTGCGGCAAAGTCTGAGGAGGAGAAACTCAATGAACCCGATGGATCTGCGCGGCCTCAGCCCCGCCCCCGTGACCGTGTTTGACCGTGACGGCAACGTCGACTATGCCGCCAATGCCCGCATTGCCCGGTGGCTGGCCTCGATGAAGGGCGTCAAGAGCCTGGTGATCCTTGGCCATGCCGGTGAAGGCACCTTCCTGACCGAGGAAGAGCGCCTGAAGCTCATCGAAGTCTATGTGGAAGCCGTGAACGGCCAGATCCCCATCATTGCCGGCATCACCGGCGAAGGCACCAAGGTGGCGGCAGCCGAGGCCCGCAAGTGCAAGGCCGCCGGCGCAACCGGTGCGCTGGTGTATCCGAACCATGGCTGGCTGCGTTTCGGCTACCAGAAGGGTGCTCCGCAGAGCCGCTACAAGGCCATCTGGGAGGAGTCCGGCCTGCAGGAAATCTTGTTCCAGTATCCCGATGCCACCAAGGCCAGCTATGATCTGGACACCCAGCTGGAAATCGCCACGCAGGAAGGCGTTGTCGCCACGAAGAACGGCGTGCGCAACATGAAGCGCTGGTACGTCGAAATTCCGCAGCTGAAGAAGGCCAATCCGGATCTGCAGATCCTGTCCTGCCATGACGAATGGCTGCTGCCGACCATGTTCGACGTGGACGGCCTGCTGGTCGGCTATGGCAACATCGCCCCGGAACTGCTTATCGACTTGATTGAGGCCGGCAAGGCGCAGAACTACCCCGAAGCCCGCAAGATCTTCGAGCAGCTTCTGCCCGTCACTCGTGCCGTCTATCACCGCGGTTCGCATATGGAAGGCACCGTGGCGCTGAAGCTCGGCCTCGTCCATCGCGGCGTTCTCGATCACGCCACGATCCGCGAGCCGCTCAAGGACCTTGGTGAAAAGGCGGAGCAGGAAATCTTCGCAGCCTTCGAGGCGGCCGGCATCGGCCGTGTCGATCAGCAGCTTCTGGCCGCAGAATAAGGTACAAAGCCCCCGCGGTGAGGCGCGGGGGCTTTGCCTCAGGGGAGCAAGGGAGGAGGAGACATGATCAAGTTTGTCAGCAGGCACCTGAAGGCCGGTGCCGGAGCACTCGCCGCCGCGGTTCTTTTCGGATCGCTGGCCCAGGCTCAGGACATCCGCATCGGCGCCATGCGCGAAGGCACCTCGTGGTATGTCTTTGCAGCCACTCTGGAACAGATGATCGAACCGGTGCTTGGGCCGAATTCGGTTGAGGTTGTGGCGCGTGGCGGCGGCGTGGCCAATCCCATGGTGGTTCAGGCCGGAAGAGCCGAGATTGCCCTGTCCAATGTGGCCTCGGCGGTTTGGGCCCGCGACGGGCATCCGGTCTATGAAGGCGCCTCCGCACCGGATATCCGGGCGCTGGTGGGCGGGCTCAACGATGTCTATATCGGCGTGATCGCACGCAAGGCCTTTGTGGACCAGATGGGCACAAGCGATCTGGAGGCCATTCTCGCTTCCGGCAAGCCGGTTCGTATCCTGATGAAGCCGGCCGGTTCCAGCGCGGTGCCCGCGGCACACATGATCCTGGAGGCGCTGGGCTCCAGTGCGCAGAAAATCAAGGCGGATGGCGGCGACATTGTTCAGCTCGATACGCCGCAGATCCCCGATGTGCTGCGCAACGGCGGTGCCGATATCTACATCGACACCGTGGTCAAGGGACATCCGACCATTTCGGAAGTGGCCCTGACCACGCCGATGGCCTTCCTCGACATCCCGCACAAGGCACTGGAGGTGATGGCGGCCAGCGGCATGACGGCGGGCACCTATGGCCCGTGGTTCGACGGCCAGACCGGCGAAACGGCCGGAGCCAATCTGGGCACCATGCTGGTCGCCCATGCCTCGCTTGACGAGGAGAAGGCCTATCTGATCACCAAGACCCTCTGCGAGAATGCCGAGGTTCTGGCGAAATCCCACGCGGCCTGGGCACAGTTCAAGCCGGAGACGGCCTGGAAGTCCGAGGCGGTCGGGATCGAGCTTCATCCCGGTGCCGTCCGCTACTTCAAGGAACGCGGCTGGATGTAAGTCCGCCGCAGCCGGTGCCGCCCCGGCACCGGCGACCTGTCTGTTCGCGCCCTGGGAGGAGGTCCGAAAAATGCAAACCCTGTCTGTCCGCTCGGTTGTGAGTTCAACCCGGTTCGTCCTGGGTGTCTTCTTCATCCTGTTTCAGCTCTGGATCATTCTTGTGCCGCAGCAACCGCTGTTCGAGCGGCCGGCCCATGTCTGCATTGCGCTGATCCTCCTGTTCCTCTGGTCGCCCTTGCAGAAGGATGGCCGCAGCACCTTCCCAAGGGCGCTTGTGGATGCAGCGCTGATCCTGGCAACACTGGGCGTTGGCGCCTATTACCTCGCAGAATATGACCGGCTGACCACCCGCATGGAAAATGTGTCACCGGTGCTGCCGCAGGACATTGCGGCCGGCTGCGTCTTCGTGCTGCTGCTTCTGGAAGGGGCGCGGCGTGCGGTCGGCATGGTGCTGGTCTGGGTTCTGCTCGCCTTTATCGCCTATGCCTTCTGGGGCAATCTTCTGCCGGGCTGGCTGTCCTTCCGCGGCTTTGATCTGGACGCGGCCATCGAAATCACCACCATGACGACAGCCGGTGTTCTGGGCATCACCACGTCGACATCGGTCAACTTCATCTTCTACTTCATCATGTTCGGCGCGGCCTATGCGGCGGTTGGCGGCGGTCAGCTGTTCATTGATCTGGCGATCCGCATGGCAGGCCGGGCCAATGGCGGCACCGCGAAGGCCGCGATCATTTCCTCCTCCCTCATGGGGTCGATCTCCGGCAGCGCGGTGGCAAACGTGGTCTCCACGGGCGTCCTCACCATTCCGCTCATGAAGAAGACGGGCTTTCCGGACCACCGCGCTGCGGGCATCGAAGCCATCGCGTCAACAGGCGGGCAGATCATGCCGCCGGTCATGGGCGTTGCGGCCTTCATCATGGCCGAGATGCTGAATGTGCCCTATGCACAGGTGGCTCTGGCTGCGCTCATTCCGGCCCTGGCCTTCTATGTTGCATTGCTTCTGGTGGTGGATCTGATGGCCCGCCGCGATGGCCTGCGGGCGATGACGGCGGATGAGGTTGCGGCAACCAAGGCCATCGGCCCGCGCCTGCACCTGCTGCTGCCGCCGCTGATCCTCATCGGGGCGCTGATGAGCGGGTTTTCCGCTGCCTATTCGGCCGTGGTTGCCGCGGCATCCTGCTTCGTGGTGCCGTTCCTGCGCAAGAACACGCGCTACAGCTGGAAGGCTGTGGCCGAGGCGCTCAAGGAAGCGCCGCGGCAGGCTGCGGAGGTTGCCGTGCCGATTGCGGTCATCGGCGTGGTCATTGCCGTGGCCGTACAGTCCAATCTGGCGCTGAAGTTCGCCGGTTCCCTCGCATCCGTCGCTGAGGGCTCCCTGTTTGCTTCCTTGCTGCTGGCCATGGTCGGCTGCATCATCATGGGCATGGGCCTGCCGACGGTG
Source organism: Pannonibacter sp. CBAS1226 (assembly GCF_055685825.1). Lineage (NCBI taxonomy): Bacteria > Pseudomonadati > Pseudomonadota > Alphaproteobacteria > Hyphomicrobiales > Stappiaceae > Pannonibacter > Pannonibacter sp. CBAS1226. Next base: position 12,252 of record NZ_JBVOUO010000018.1, read on the forward strand.
GCCGCCTATATCATCGGTGCGGTGCTGTTCGTCCCGGCCATCAAGGATCTGGGCATTCCGCCCCTCGCGGCGCATATGTTCATCTTCTACTACTGTGTGCTGTCGATGGTGACGCCGCCCGTTGCCCTTGCCTCCTTTGCCGCCGCTGCCGTGGGCAAGGCGCCGGTGATGAAAACCAGCTTCTCTGCCTTCGGTCTGTCGCTGGTGGCCTTCTTCGTGCCCTTCAGCTTCATCTTTGATCCGGCAATCCTCTGGCAAGGCACTGCGGCTGAGATCATTCTGGGCGGTCTGGCGCTCTTTGCATCCACCGCGCTATGGGCCATTGCCTTCGGTGGCTGGTGCGGACGGCCGCTGTCGCTTCAATCACGGGCGGTCATCGGAGCGCTGGGCCTGATAGCCGTCATCGCGCCCTCCGGCTCGCTCTGGTGGATTGGGGCGATTTCTGCGGGATGGCTGCTGGTCGCAGCTCTGGCCCTTGCCGCCCGCTCCAGCTCCTCCGGCCTGCTCTTCTCGGCACCTGCCGAGTGACACAGCGAGCCCGCCCGCGCGAACGCGGGGGCGGGCATGGTGCGGGGCAGGTATGCCCGTCAGGGGGGGGCGGCCGGACCGAGGCGTCTGAACTGATAAGCTGGTATCCTAACAATTATTTGAAATAAAAGACGAAATTTTCATATTCGTGTACGCTGAAACGCGAGAGGCAGCAGAACTGGGCGGCTCCTCCGGGGGCCGCTTTTCATTTGGGCTGTTTCCATTCCGGCTCGTGGTATGCCAAATGCTGCGAGAAAGCAGGCATGGGAGGCATCCGGCATGATCACGTTTTGCGATCTGGACGACCGGAACCCGGCGCTCAGCCTGTCGCCGCTGGTGCGCGGGGTGGAAAAGACGCTTGGGTGGATGGCGGAGCACGGCGGCATTCCGCTGACGCCGGCCAAGGCCTTCAAGCGCTCCTTCGTGCATTGGGCGGCGGCTGAGTTTGCTTGGCCGGGGCACACGGCAGATGAGCTTTTTGCCGTCTGCAAGGTGCTGAATGAGGCCGATTTCATGCCGTTGCATATGCTGCACGGCCTCATGCTCGCCATGCGGCTTGGCCGTCATTACAAGGGTGAATTCAGGCTGACGAAAGCCGGTCAGGATCTCGCCGGCCGGCCGGGGCTGATCTTCAGCGCCATGGTTCCGGTCTTCCTGTTCCACCTCAATCACGCCAGTCTGTCCGCCCGCAATGAAGAGGCTGTTCCTCTGGTCAATTGGGATGTGTTTCTGAACGTTCTGAATGTCGAGACACAAAATGGCGCCACCGGCGGCGAGCTGCGCCGCGTGTTTTTCGGCGAACCGGAATCAGGCCCCGCCTGGCAGCATGACTACGTGATGAGCGGCCTCTACATCAACGTTCTGCGTCCGCTTTGCTGGGCAGGGCTTTTGCAGAAAACAGAAGACGCCGGAAACTTCCGCTTCAGCGGGGCCGTGTTCACGAAAACACCCCTGTGGCAGGCGGCATTGCAGCTGGATACGGATTGCATGGAGCGGGCCGGATAAGGCCGGCCGGGATCCGCGGCAAGACAACAAGCCTGAGTGCCGCTGATTCAGCCGGCAGCAATCGCGCTGAAGATCTGGCGGATCGTTGACGTAACGTGCGAGAGCACCTGATCGCCGTTCTGCCGCCTGTGCCAGGCGAGATGAAGTGGAAAGCCATCAACGGCAATCGGCGGCGTTGCGCTGACGAGGCTGCCATCCTTCTGCCAGGCAAAACTATGGCTGGGCAGCAGCGCCAGAAAATCGGTTCGCGTCAGCAGATCCGGAACAAGCTGGAAGGTTGGCACAACAAGGCCGACGCGGCGGCTCCTCCCCATGGCTGCCAGTTGTGCATCGACCGGGGTCCGCTGATCCCCCCTGCCGGAAACCGTGACATGAGGCCAGGCAAGCCACGTGTCGAGATCCAGTTGGCCTTCAGCCGGATGGCCCTTGCGCATGGCAACCACATAGGTCTCCTGCAGCAGCGTAACGCGCATGATGTCCTCCGGCTCGGACATGAACACGGAAATCGCCAGATCGGCATCACCATTCATCAGAGCCGAGACCGCTGCATCCGATCCATGCCAGGGCTGGATGATGGCCGTGACCCCCGGAGCGGATTGCCGCAATGCTTCCAGCAACGGGCCTGTCATCATGGCCGCCGGATGATCGGCGGTCGTGATGCGGACAGTCCGCTCCACATCCCGCAAGGGGATATCACCGGGGGCGAGCAGATCCAGCACCCCGGCAAGAACCGACTTCAGCGGAGCACGCAAGGCGTCGCCGCGCGGGGTGCGCTGCATCCCGCCCTTTCCCCGGTCGAGCAGTTCATCCCCGAAGAGATGCCGGCAACGCTGCAGCGCACTGGAAACGGCAGGCTGTGAAAGGTTCAGCCTTTGCGCCGCCCGCGAGACATGCGCCTCATCAAGCAGGGCGTCGAGAATAACCAGAAGGTTGAGGTCGATGGATCTTAAATTCATGAAACAAATAATGACATATATCGATCATCAATTGGAGTGATTTTCCAGCTGCCTCTACCCTCAAGTCGTCACAGACACACAGGAGGCAGACATGAACAGGACTCTCATTCTTCTCTTTCACCCGGACATCACCAAATCGAGGGCGAATGCAGCCCTTGCGGCGGCAGCGCGGCAACTGCCTGATACGGAAGTCATCGACATGCAGGCGCGCTATCCCGGAGGTCAGGTTGGCATGTTTACCGATGGTGCAGCAGAAGCTGAGATGCTGCTCGGCGCCTCCCGCATCGTGCTGCAGTTCCCGATCCAGTGGTACTCGTCTCCTGCGCTCCTCAAGGCATGGCAGGATGCGGTTCTGACGCGCATGTATTATGTCAAGGCCAGCACAGAGGGAGCCCGGCTGGCCGGGACGCCGCTGATGATTGCGGCGACTGCAGGTAACGTGGCCGAAGCCTATGGGCCTGGCGGGCAGAACCACTATACGATCAGCGAAATCATGACGCCGCTGAAAGCCATGGCCCACCGGTGCGGTCTGCTCTGGCATGCGCCTCACATCCTGTTTGCAGCGGGGCACCTGTCAGACGGGGCCCTTGCGGACGCTGCCGCACATTACGTCGCGGCGCTGAAGCGTTTTGCCGCGTGGGCTCCGGCGCCGGTCGCGGTTTCACCTTCAATCCTGCAAAATGAGGGAGTCTGAACCATGACCAGACTGTCGCACGATACACTTCAGCACCTCGGCCGTGGCACACCTGCGGTTTTTCTCTGGTCGGCGCGGCTTCTGCCTGTAATGATTGCAGGGCAGTTCCTGCTTGCCGGACAAGCCCTCTTCGGCGGCCATTCCTGGGAGATGCATGGCACGTTGGGTGGCCTTGCTGCTCTGCCCGTGATTGTTCTTGCCGCCGGGGCCACAGCTTTTCGTCATCTGCGCGGGTTCGGCTGGTGGGCCGCCCTGATCGCGGGGCTATATATCCTGCAGGTTCTGCTCGGTGCGGGGGGGCCAGCGGCACTTGCCTTTCATCCGTTCAATGCGGCTCTCCTGCTGACGGCTTCCCTCATCCTCCTGTTCAAGGTGGAGAGGCGGCGCAGCCATCACCTATGACGAGTGGGTGTCAGCTCGCAGATATGGCATTGGGCTCTCACAGCAGATGGCCACAAACACTCAGCTTTAGATATGGGGAGAAAGTTATCTGCGAAAGCAGAATAATGGCGCAAGCTTGAGATTGGGCACGAGAGGTCTGCTCGGGTGCGTGTGCGTCATGCCGAACTTGATTTGCGTCCAGGGCAATGGTTCGTGCGATGAGACACAAATGGAAACCCACCCCTTTTCGGGGGCACGCGATCCAAACCATTCATCGTCTCGTTTGCCCGTCACCCGGTTGCGCGGGGTCAGGCGCGGAATGCTCCGTCGATCGTATGCATGGCACGGGTCACGAATCCCGCCTCGCCAGCCAGGCGGCAAGCCCGGCGGCTTCCTCCGGCCTCCAATGACGTTTGATGGCCATGAAGCTGTGCAGCAGATCCTTCAACGGCCCGTTCGCCGGGTTCACGTCTGTGCCGATCGGATCTGGCTGCACGACGTTGACAGTGATGCCGCGCGGGCCGAAATCGCGGGCCAGCCCGCGCGCTATGCCCTGCAGGGCCGGCTTGCTCAGCGCATAGGGCGCGATGCCCTTGCGCTGGCACAAGCGCTTTCAGCGTGAACCGGTCGAAACAGACAGCGTGGAAAAGCGCTCAACGCCTCAGCCTTCCATCGAACAAGGCCAGCTTTCTGATCAGCTGTGCAACCGGGGATAACCTTCTGACCAAGCTTGCGGATTAAGCCACGTGTCCGCGCAATCGCCATCAAGTGACACACAGCCGTTCGGAATCATGCAGGCTTCTTGGGGGAACGCTTGGTCTTCCCGCCCCTCAGCGCGGATTCGGATCATTTCTGGCGGTATTGATGCCGAAGGACGAGTGGAACAGCCAACCGGGCTTCCTCTCGCGCATTCATGAAGCGATGCCTGTCGTATGCCTTGACAGGTATATACCTTGATCGGCATATTGCAGCCATGCACCTAGATCCATTCTCAGTTCTTGCCGAGCCCGCGAGACGCAACATCCTCGACCAGCTGCGTTTGGGAGAAACCAGCGTGACAGACCTCGTCGACAGGCTGGATCTGCCGCAACCCAGTGTCTCGAAGCACCTGAGGGTGTTGCGCGAGGCCGGCTTCGTCAGCAGCAAGGTTGCGGCACAACGGCGGATCTATCGGCTCGAGCCAGAGCGGATCAGGGCCATCGACGAATGGTTGGCCCCCTATCGGGCAATGTGGACAAAATCGTTGGATGCCCTGGAGCGGCATCTCGACACGATGGAGGACTGATCGAATGGGGCGCAAGGATTTTAAGTGTGGCCCACTGGCCGAGGTCAGGCGGGAGTCCGGTGACGGCGAAGCAACTTTGATTTTCCGGCGCAACCTCGCCCATCCACCCGAGAAAGTGTGGCGTGCGCTCACTCAACCCAATGAACAGATTGAATGGATGCCGTTCGTTTCGGACCGCGACATTGGAACCCCCGGCCCTTTCTTTCTGCGCATGACGGATCATGAAGAGGCCGGGGAAAGTGCTGCAGAAGTCTTGAAAGCCGAGCCTGCGCGCCTGTTGCAATACACATGGGGCGATGACGTCCTGACCTGGGAACTCGAACCCAGAGGAAGCGGCACGCGTTTGACATTGCGTCATCGCACGAACGTTCCGGAGCATTTTGCCAGCTTTGCTGCTGGTTGGCACATCTGCATCGACGTCATGGTCCGTTTCCTTGACGGTAACCCGGTCGGGCCAATCGTCGGCGAGGCAGCAATGGAATTTGGCTGGCAGGATCTCCACGAAGCCTATTCGGAAATTCTTGCTGCAGCGCTGGACAACACAACGCAAGCTTAGTTTCTCGGCGCTCAGAGACCTCTCATTGACAGGAGAAGAAAATGAACTCCGGCCAAGTGAAGATAAGAACCACGGTTCTCTGCCTGCCGGTTAGCGACCCTGGCCGCAGCCTTGCTTTCTATCAAAACGTGTTCGGGTATCGCGATGCCGCGATTGAAGACGGGATCATCGCCCTCGAACTCCCCAGTCTCTCCCTGTTTCTGATGGAAAGAACCGCCTTTGAAGCTTACAGCCGGAAAGCCGGTCGTGGCGTTCAGTTTCCCGGTGCAGATTGCGGCGCGATCATCAGTTGCGCGATGACGACCCGAGATGCTGTTGATGCAATGATGAAGGCCGCCCCATCCCATGGCGGTTCCGTGTCAGGTCGGCCGGCGATTGATGAGGCGTCGGGAGGCTATACCGGTTACGTGACTGATCCCGACGGTTATCTGTGGGAGCTGGTGTTCCCGCTGCAAAGATCGGAAGCAGCTGACGCATTCGGATGACTGGCTTCGATCGTGGGTGACTTCATGGCGCGACCTCAGGCATTGCATATCCGGCAGTGCATGAACTTGGCATGTAGCCCCAATGCCCCGAGCAATGCAGATATCGTCGTGTTAAACGCATAGAGAGGAGCCGTATGGCAATGGAGCTTTCTGCGGGCCTGACAGACGTATTCGCAGGAGGACTGCCGGGCGGCGATCTTCCGCACGTGCTACACGAGCGCCTAAAAGGCTATTCGGGCACAGCAATTTCGACCGGGCGTTCGTCCGCGAATGTCTTCCGCATGGCCGGGTCCGGGGTGCCGGCGTTGTTTCTCAAACACGGGTTCGGGGAAGGCGCCGCTGAGATTGAGGCGGAGGCCAGCTGCCTGCGCTGGCTCAAGAGCGAAGGGATCGCTTGTGCGGAGGTGATCGAGCAAGTGACCACCGATGGAAGCGTTTGGCTGCTGTCGAGCGAGGTGACCGGAAGGGATGTCGCTACGTCGATGCAACTCGCTCCGAACGAGGTTGTAGCCATTGCCGCAGAAGGTCTCCGCCGGCTGCACGCCTTGAACCCTTCCAAATGTCCGTTTGATCAGCGGCTTGACCGCCGGATTGATCTGGCGCGCGAACGCGTCGAAATGAACCTCGTGGACGAGACCGATTTTGACGCCGAGCGCATGGGGCGAACTGCACGTTCAGTTTTTGAGGATTTGATCGCGCATCGACCGCGCGCAGAGGAACTGGTGGTGACCCACGGCGATGCCACCTTCGAGAACCTCATGCAATGCGATGGCCGCTTCTCAGGCTTTGTCGACTGCGGCCGGCTAGGCGTTGCCGATCGATATCGGGACCTTGCCTTGATCGCCCGAAGCATCGAGGACCGGCTGGGCCGGCAGTGGGTTCGAACCTTCTTCGATATCTATGGTTGCCACTACGACGAAACTCGCATTCGTTACTATCAGATCCTCGACGAATTCTTCTGAGTTCAGCTTCGGATTATCCGTGTCCTGCTCCCCTGAATTTCACCGCAGTGGATTTTCCGAAGCCGAGCGGGTGAAGTGCACCCCGACTTTGGGCCAGCGTGAGCTGGAATTTTCCGGGGTTATGGCTCAGGTCGGCGGTGGTGCCGATGAGCCGTCCATGAGCTCATCAGTTAAGTCAGCAGGGGGTGAGTTTTTCCGATACCAAGGCATCCCTGAGCGCTTGTGCATTTGACCTGTATTTAGCAATCGACCCCTTGCTGTACCCTTCAGATTCGATGACTTCGGCGAAGTGGTCAGCATGGTTGATCCGGTTTGGCAAAGATCCGTTCGCGCGAGATGGCTGCGTTTTCATAAGCTTTTCCTTCAGTTGGTTGAAGGTTGTGCTTATGCCAGATCAACGAAGCGGACGCTCACGAGGCCAGGATAGATCGGCATAATGCAGACAAAGAAGTCTTCACCAAAGGCTTGGGCTATCTGCCTTCACACGGCACTGTTATCCACGCCCGCAATATGTGCGCATGGTAAAAGTGCGCTTTCTTCCTGCTCCATCGCCGCATGCCCTTCGGGTTTGTTCAGTCCGTCATCGAGCGATCGCGCTCGTTGGTTTCACGAAGCGTATACGGCGCTGATCTTACGCCAGTGATCTGGCCGAAATCCCTGCAGTTGCTTCCTTGGCGATGATACGTAAGTCCTCCAGTGTTGCGCCGTCTCGCGCCTGGATCGACATTCCCTGCTGAATGGCGAAGAGAAGGGATGCGAGTTGCGCTGCTTCCTTGGGAGCTAGCCACCTGCCCAAAGCCTCCGCCATGTTGTCGCGCAGGCCCCTGCGTCGCTCGGCCAGGTTGTGATGGAGAGCCTTGTGCTCCTCGGCGCACTCGACGAGGCCCGTCGAAATCATGCATCCACGCTCTTCCGTCGTCACGGCACGGGCCGCGGCATCGAGCAAGCCCTCCACGGCCTGCTCAAGCGTCTCGGCCCCTTCGATCCCGTCCAGGGCGCCCGACAAGGTGGAGTAATGATCAAGCGCTTCGCGGTAGAGGCCCGCCTTGTTGCCGAACGCGGCGTAGAGGCTGGGCGGCGCGATGCCGATCGCCTTGGTAAGCTCGGAAATGGAAACCCCCTCGTACCCATGCAGGCGGAACAGGCGCATGGCGGTCTGAATGGCCTCATCACGATCAAAGCTGCGGGGGCCGGAAGACCGGCGTGTCGTCTTCTTATCCATAGTGATCACTAAATACTTTTTGATGCAGGATGTCAATTCACTTAAATGTAGTGATCCCTACAAATAAGGATCAATCCATGAGCAAACTTCCCTTTCCCACCGTTTCTGGCTTCGGCTCCGTCCACGGCGTGCCGAGCTTGCCGCATGGGTTCGCCGGCACCTTCGACAGCTACAAGGTGCCCACCGGCGAGATCGACCTTCACGCGGTCATTGGCGGTGAAGGCCCGCCGCTCCTTCTGCTGGGAGGATGGCCGCAGAACTGGTACATTTGGCGCGAAGTGATGCTGCCGTTGGCTCGGCAGTTCACCGTGATCGCCCCTGATCCGCGCGGCCTTGGCATCTCCGACAAGCCCGAAGGCGGCTACGACACCGGCACCATGGGGCGCGACCTCTTCGGCCTGATGTCAACCCTTGGCCACGAGCGTTTTGCCATGGTTGGACACGACTGTGGCATGTGGACGGGCTATGCCATGGCGGCGGACCAGCCTGAACGGATCGACCGTGTCGCATTAGGCGAAGCAATCGTTCCGGGTGTGGCCGTCTCTCCGCCATTGATCGCCGAAGACCGGATGCTTAATGATTTCTTGTGGCACAATAACTTCTGCCGCGTGCGCGGGATAAACGAAGAGTTGGTCGCGGGCCGCGAGGAAATCTTTTTCGACTACCAGTTCACCAAGATCCCGGTGCCCAACCCTATCCCGGCTGATATCAGGACCTTCTATATCGATCTCATCAAGCGCGATCGCGGCACGCTCCGGGCGAGCTTCGAATACTACCGCGCGATCGACGAGGACATTCCGGCAAACCAGGCTCGAATGCAGACGATGTTGCCGATGCCGGTCCTTGGTTTCGCCGGGGCGCTTGCCTGCGCCGGAGCGGTCGAAGACCAGCTTCGCACAGTCGCGGACGACGTCGAATGCCACATCATACCCGATTGCGGGCACTTCGTTCCTGAAGAGACCCCTGAGGCGCTCCTCGACCTGCTCGTGCCGTTCCTAGAGCCCTACCGCAGAGCCGCAGCCTGAGCCGGCGGATGATCGGCACACGCGGCACCCCGCCTGTGCCGGACCCCTAAAGTTCGGCCCGCCGCCGCCCGTAAGGGCTCCGGGGCGGGCAGTCTACCCCTTTTTTCACAGCCCCCGAGATCACGACGATGACAACCGCACCCGCCTCCGTCCGCGACGGGAAGCCCGACGATACGTCCGGCATAGATTCCAACTGGTCTGCGGTCCTCTCTTTGGCGATGGGCATCTTCGGCCTTGTGGTCGCCGAATACCTGCCCGTCAGCCTGCTGACGCCCTCGCGATCAGCGAGGGACAGGCAGGACAGGCCGTGACCGCCACCGCCGGTGTCGCCTTGTTGTCGGGTTTGATAGTTCCATCCGTACTGCGGCGCACTGACCGGCGGCTGATTCCTCTGGCCTTCACGGCGCTCTTGATCCTGTCGAGCGTCTTGGTCGCGATGGCCGAAACCCTGCCGGTCCTTCTTGCCGCACGCGTTCTTCTCGGCGTTGCACTTGGCGGCGGTTCTGGGTTCTCGCGGCGGCGCCTTCGATGCGGCTCGTTCGCGAAAAGCATGTCCCCCGCGCGTTATCGCTGATCTTCTCGGGGTCCCCGTGGCTCTAATCTCAGGGGCCGCAGCGGGAAGCTACCTCGGAGAGCTTTTCGGATGGCGCGCGGTTTTCTTGATCGCCGCCGGGTTTGGCATCCTCAATGCCTTCCTGCTCTCCGACCATCCCGCCAATGAGATAGCAGGCCGGATGCCCGATGGCGCAAAGGACAGCGCCGAGCCGGTTTCGTCGGGACGCATCGCCATAGAGGAAGGCGATATGGTCAGCTCTCGCCTGAGCCAGTTTCCGCCAGAAAGCCGTCGCGCGCGGCGAGCGGCGCATTTTGCGGACAACGGGCAATCCCCATGCGTGATAGCCGCGCACGTGCCGCTCGGTCAGATGCTCCTCGACATAGCGCGCGCCCAGGAGATAGTCGGCACGGTCGAACAGGCCCTGCCGTACCAGTTCGGTGCAGATCACTTTGTCTTTCTTTTCGGTTTTCGGTGATGATGACGAGGCGGCCTTTTGAGCGGCTTTTAGCCTGTCTTTCTCAAGTTCCTTTTCTATTCTGGCGCGTTCGTCGGCCATCGGGTTCCCGCTTGCGCCAAGTCCCATGGCTTTATGGTAGTCTTGTAGATAGTTGTCCTTGCTCATAGCTGTCTCCTTTGCTGTAGCGTGTTGCGGACAGGCGAATGCGGATCAGAGATAAGGTCGAAGGGACGCCCTCGATTGGAAGATGCCGCGGGTCTAGCTAGACAGGCCCGGTGCGGAAATGGCCGTTGTCATTGCAGTTGGCCGCATATCGTCGGACAGATCGAGCGCAATCGGCTGATGCGCCGCCATGCCGTTGACTGATTGTTGCTCGTTGGCCAGTTCGGGAATAAGCGCACGGAAGTTGCGGGCGTGCACTGAATGCCAGCGATGTCCTGAGACAGTAATTCCCTGACAGGCGGCCCACCCTGATGGGTGTGGCCGCCTAAAGTGCGTTCATTTGATTTGCTGTCTCGGGTAGAGGGTTAAACCTACAAAAGCCCTTCATCATACCAGGATACGCGTCTCCAGAGCCATTGACACGAGACATTCGCGTGAGCTGCATTTCAGGATGTCAAAATCCGCTAATTTATTCAGTAAGCGGGTTTGGGCTTTACAAGTACCTTGAAGAAAATAGCAACTGGATGCGACGGTTTTATTCCAGCGGCCCTCTTTGTAATTTCTTTGGCTAACTCCTTGGCTCCAGCATCAACGCCTGGGTCACCCTTTGCTGCTTTCTTCACCTCATTGAGGTTCTGTTGATTTATCCGTGCTGCATCTCGTATGGCAATGTCTGGCTCGGCTCGTGCGGCGTTATTGAAGGCAAAGCTCATCGCGCTGGCAAGAAGTCCAGCAAAAATTGAAATACGCATGGCCTTCCCCTATCTCTTTTGAGCGGTGTAAGTGGGCTTCATTGTTGCAATAGTCGTTTGGATTACGTTATTTCGGACTTCAGTGTAAACTTCTGATTGAACCGAACGCCATCCGTGCCGCGACTTGACTTGCTCTACAAGCTCATTGACGTATCTTTTGAGCTCACTTTCGCAGCTGGCGATTCCGCTTTCGAGGGCTTTTTCCGCAGAGAGGCCACTGTAGTAAAGCTTGGTGGCCTGAACGTCCGTACAAGCCATGAATTTCATATGAGGATCACTTAACCTCTGCGCAGATGCGTCAAAGGGTAGCGCAATTACAGAAAGCATGGCCATAAATAGATGTAGTGTTTTTCGCATGTTATCCTCCTATTTTCATGTGTTTGTTGCCTATGTTTTACATATTTTTATTAGAAATTAAAATAAATGCATTAAGTACTAAGGTTTTGAGTTTGGTTCATGTTCGTATGTGGTTAAATCTAAATAAAACTGAAAGACAACCATCAATCTTGATAGGGTGAAGGTTGTCTAAAAGATTAATTAAGACCAATTCGGAGTCTCTGCATTCTAATCGGGGATGGGGAGAATTGGCAGATTCACCTAAGCCGTAGATGTGCGCATTGAGCCGCAGTGCTCCTGATCTGTATTAAATCTAGCAAGAGAAGCGGTTGGGTGAGGAAGTTTCTTTGGTCAATAATGCCTTGAGCTTGGCACATGCAGAACGGCGTTCTACCGCCGCATCGCCGTACTGAATCGTCAAAATGTTGGCTTGGCGGATAGAGAAAATGCAAAAAAGTGCACAGGCCGAGATAGATAATAATTGTATTGACAATCCACGCCTTCATGACCCGCGCCTTCTGCTCTATTCGTCTGCGAGAGTTCCATTTTCTAGTTTATGCGTCTCGAAACGGCGGCAATGCTTCGATTCTTGTCGGCCCACCCCGTTATATGGTCGAGCTCCCCTACGGGAGCATTACAAGACCTCGTTACGACTATTCGAGAATTGGCGGGCATATGAAATATAGACTCGCAGTATTGAGCGCCATTTTGCTCAAACCAAGAAACCACGTCGCCGCTCTTCTCGGATGAATTCGCAACTACAAATTCAAAAACATCCCCACGCCAAACAAAATTACCGGTGGATAATCCTTCTGCTCTATTTGAGCACGCAGAGAGCACGGCAGTCTCTAGCGAAATCCCCAATATTGAGCCAACAATATTCTTTCCGAACATACCCCCCTGACCTGATCGGGGAGCGGCAGACCCTGCCATAATGCAGCCCAAAGCTCACCCGAACCTTGAATCTAACGGGCGACGGGGAATCTCATAACTATCGAGTCTGATAGGGTGCCTTGATGAGTTGCGGCATGATCAACTGGAGTTGGATGGCTTTGATGACAGCAAGCAAGCGCCCGTTCACACCGAGCTTGGCGAAGATGTTCTTCCAGTGAAACCGAACGGTAGCAGGGGATACGCCCAGGATCTGACCGATGTCGCTATCCGACTTGTTCTCGGCCGCCCATAGCAGAACCTCGCGCTCGCGGAGCGTGAGGGGAGGGATCTGCGGTCTCTCATAGAAGCTCATGTATTTTTCATGAAAGAAGGTCGCGAGAAGAAAGACCTCGGCCATATCTTCGTAACGGCGTTCCTTCTCGCCTTTCGTGCGCGAAAGACCCACCGCAGCCATCTCGCCCAGCGGGCTGACATAGGAAATGCCGATCCCGTCGGCCACGCCTGCTTCCGCCGCCTCATTCATCATGCGCAGGGATTCTCGCACCTGCTCGTCCGTCAGGCCGCTGCCCCCGCGCAAACGGTCCAATACGTCCCCCCAAAAGAACGGGGTCGGGCTTTGCAAGAGACGCTGCCAAACCGGATCGATGCCCTGATATTGCCGGGCGTTATAGAAGTCGAGCCAGTCCTGCGGGTAGCTAGCGGCAAGGCCGTGTGTGGATTTCTCCCCGATGGATGGATGATCGGTCAGCAGTGTGTAGACATTGCTGTCATAGCCGTAATCCAGCATGAGTGCGTTGAACGTTCCAAATGCCTCATCCTGCGAGTCCGCCGACTGGATCAGAAAAACCTTGTCCCCCAAAGTGTTCATGTCTGTCCTATCCCTGCGATGCGCTCCATTTCTCTGGTAGAACGCCGGATTGTCACCACGGAATATTCATGGCAACTGACATAGCGTCAGTCCATTCCTTTATCACCATGTTCGACATAGCGACGTAAGGCAAATCCCGTTTGACCAGATCGGGGAATGCGAATGCTCCAAGCAGAAGCCGAGCCGCAACCTTTGGGCTTTCGCCTCGGCTCGTACATGTGGCACGAGCCAACATACCTTATCGCAGGTGGCGGGCAACAATGGAATCTGAGCCCTGCGGAGCCGGGTGGAAGTCATCAAGATAGGGCACGAAAAACGCCGCCACTCCGGCCGGGGTGGCGGCGCGTTTTTTGCTCGGGATCAATACCGCTCGGTACGGCCGCTGGCTGGAAACGCCATATAACGGGGAAGCCAGTTCTTGACCTCTGGTCGGCGCTGGTCACTCAAGCAGTCATTGACGATCTGCTTTTGCACCTTGGCGGTCGAGACGGTATGTGCATCGGCGGCATGGCCGCCCGCAATCTCGCGCACCATTCCATTGATCGCGGCCTTGTCGCGCAAAAAGTCGAAGAACGTGCCGTCCGGCGTCCACCAGTTGCGCATATCGGTGCCGATCAAGCCACCAAGCGTATCCACCATATCCGTGTGCGCTTCGAGCGTTTCGGCCATGACGAAGGACAGGACGCGCAGGACCGTTTCATCCTCCATTGTCAGGAGCGACTGAAAAATGTCGGCGAGCGAGCGCCTGCGCGCAAAGTAGACTTGCGCGTTCTGCGTGATCGGCTCGTCCGCACCGTCTACCGATCCCTTCGCCTGTTGCCGTGCTTCTTTCTCGGTCAGCCAGTCCTCATGGAAGGTAGCTTCCCCGTCCTGCGTGATAGCGGCATAAACCCTGCCGCCCTTTTTCTTGAACAGTGCCCACAAGGATTTCCGCTGGCGAGGCGCTGATTGACCAGTTTTTCGGTAACGGCGAACCATGCCGCGATCTAGGCAACACTCAGGTCGATTCCCCGCGACAAGATCGAGGGCGAGTTTGAAACGCTGCTCCAGTCTACGAGCCCAGAATCGCCAAGTTGGCAAAGGAGAAGCTGATGGCGGCTGAAAAGCTCGGTCAGAAGCCCGGTCCGAAGCGCAGCTTTGAGGAAATGTTCGAACACGCCAGCGCGTTTCTCTCAAGTGATTCTAATATCTGGAAAAATCCTAGCGCAGCAGCCAAGAAAATCGTGCTGAAACTGGCCTATACCGAGCGTCTGGAATACACGCGTGAATCGGGTTTTCGAACACCGAAAACTACCTTGCCATTCAAGGTGTTACGGGATTTTTTGTCGAGTGAAAGTAGAATGGCGGACAGAGAGGGATTCGAACCCTCGATACGGTTTCCCGTATACACGCGTTCCAGGCGTGCGCCTTCAACCACTCGGCCACCTGTCCGTCCGCAGCGGGCTTGCCGCTTGGAGTGGGCGGAATATACCCAGATGGACGCGGAGTGCAAGGACCGGCGGCAAATTTTTTCCAGCTTTTCAGGGCGTTGCTGCTTCGGGGCCGCAAAGGGTCGCGGGATGCCGCAGAAAGTGGCGGAAAGCTGCGGTGTTTTGAAGGTGTTCAGGCGGGGTGCAGAGCCTTCAGGGCCGGGGAAAACTTTGCCGTAGCAGCTTCATCTGCTTTGCGGGATGGTCTTTTGCAGCAAAATCTGAAAAAAGCAGTGAGGCTGGGCTGCGGGCATCAGGCGAGGCCGCGCCGGACCGGTGGCCGCAGTGCCCGGCCGTGGAAATGGGAGGCTCTGGACGCATGTTTGCCCTCTTGCGCCTGGTGTTGCGATTGGCCGGGTTCTTTCTGCTCGGTGTTGCCGTGGTCGCGGCGGTGGTGGATGGAAGCCGCTCCGTGGCGGCGTCCGGTTTCTCCTTCACGCCGCTGGCGGAAGTCTGGGCCGAGTTTTCCGCCGAAAGCCTCGCCCTTGCCGGCAAGGCAGTCGTGACCCATGTGGGGTCCTGGGCGTGGGACTGGGTGATCGGCGCCGTCTTGTCCCTGCCCGTCTGGGCGGTGGCGATGCCTGCAGCCTTTCTGCTGCTGGCGGCAGGCTCCGCCCGCACGCGCCGCGAGATCATCTGATGCCGTGAAAGGCTGTCCTGTTTCGACCGGGCCGCCGCCATCTGTCTCACAGGGAGTGCAAGACATGTCCTTCATGACCATGCTGAGCCGGAAATTCGTTCTGCCATCGGCGGCCGAGGCCCTGCCGGGCCGGGCCGAGCCTGTCCGCCTGACGCAGCCGCATGCGGTGCTGGGCCGTCCGCTGACACCGCCCTGGCCGGAGGGGATGCAGGCCGTTTGCTTCGGCATGGGCTGTTTCTGGGGGGCGGAACGGGCCTTCTGGAGCCTTGAAGGCGTTCATGTCACGGCGGCCGGTTATGCCGGGGGGCACACGCCGAACCCGACCTATAACGAGGTCTGCACCGGCCGCACGGCCCATGCGGAGGTGGTGCTGGTGGTGCATGATCCCAGGGTTCTGCCGCTGGCCGCGCTGCTGAAGCTCTTCTGGGAGCGGCATGACCCCACCGAGGGCATGCGTCAGGGCAATGATGTGGGCACGCAATACCGTTCGGTGATCTATCTGCCGGATGAGGCCGCTTTGGCTGAGGCTGAGGCCTCGCGCGCGGCCTATGCGGGCGATCTGCGGGCGGCCGGGCGCACACGCGCCATCACCACG
Source organism: Pannonibacter sp. CBAS1226 (assembly GCF_055685825.1). NCBI lineage: Bacteria > Pseudomonadati > Pseudomonadota > Alphaproteobacteria > Hyphomicrobiales > Stappiaceae > Pannonibacter > Pannonibacter sp. CBAS1226. The sequence continues at coordinate 28,080 of NZ_JBVOUO010000018.1, forward strand.
GAACTGGCCACCGGCGTTCCGTTCTATTTTGCCGAGGACTATCACCAGCAGTATCTGGCGAAAAATCCGAACGGCTACTGCGGGTTGCGCGGCACGGGCGTCGTCTGTTCGCCCGCAGCGCACATGCCGGAAAGCGCAGAGGAGAGCGGGGCCTGATGCTGGACCGCACCCGGGACGTTGCAGGTGGAACTTACCTTTTGACCGGCAGCCCGCAGAACGGGCTGGCAGCCCCCCAGGGCGCGCCGCCGGGCGTCATTCTGCGAGCGATGATTCTTGACGGGGTGATCACCGCGCGTGCGGCGCTGAAGGGGCAGCCGGACCGCGAGGCCATGGCCGCCGCACGCCGGGAACTCAGGGAAGCGCGCTGGTGCTTCAAGGTCTTCCGCAAGGCCATGGGCCCAGCCTATCCGGCCCGGGCGGCCCGGCTGCAGGCCGCCTCCCGCGCCATGAAGCATCTGGCTCGTCTTCTGGCCGTTGAGACGGCACCGGACCCTGCGGCCCTGGCCGAACTCTCGGCGGCGGCAGACGCGCTGCTGCGCCGCTGCGAGGGGGATGCGGTGTCTTTGGCGCCGTTTCAGGCGGATGAGGCCCGCTGCAAGGCCTATCTGCGCAAGCTGCGGCGCAAGGCAGCTGACGAGACGAAAAGGCAGGATGCCCCCTTGCTGCAGGAAGGTGAGGCTGAAGCCCGCTGGCAGCGCCGGCAGGCGCAGATCGCGCTCATCCAGCATGTGCTGGCCTGGGCCGGGCTCCTGCCCGAGGCTGAGGCCGTGGCGACGGCCGAGGCTGTGCAGGGCCCTTGAGGGGATGAGACAAAGGCCGGGCGCTGCAGCCAGCCGGTAAATCCTGCCTTCGTCCGCTTGCAGTTTGCGTTATATTCACACATCGTTAAGCATGATCAGCCTAGCGTTATCTTGGCTGGGGCGTGTCTTTCGTCCGGCTGGCGGTGCCGTCAGCCTTTCCCCGTCCGAACCTTGTGAAAACCGCTGCCGGATGACGGCTGCTGCGAGCGCAACCCGGAGGGTGCGCTGAAGGCGAGAACGGCATGATCCGCTACGACAGCCTGCGTGCTGCAGGCTTCAGGCTGCTGATGTTCTTCCTCTGGGCCAATGTTCTGGCCGTGACGGCGGCTGGCTGGTTCAATCCGCAGACCTCTGCTTCCATGGTTTCGGGCGCGGCGCTCATTCTGGGGGCCTGCGCCACGGCCCTGTGGCTGCGGGCGGAGCAGGGCACGGCGGCCCGCATGGCCGCGTCCGTCGTCATGGCCTGCCTGTCGCTTCTCTTGATGGCCTCTCTGACGGATGATCCGGCCTTCACCGCCTGGCAGAACCTGGCGCAGCTTTACGGTGTGCTGCTGCTGGCGGTGCTGGCGGCCGGGCTGGACTGGCGCATGACGGCGGCCTATGGCGCTGCAAGCGCTGCGCTGCATGTTCTGGCAGCGGCCCTTTACCCCTGGGCCGTTCCACCGGAAGGCAGCGGCTGGCCGCAGGTGCTGGCCTATGTGGCTGTGGTAGGCCTGTTTACGGGCGCGCTCTGCCGCTTCCTCGCGCATCTTCAGCATCTGGAGCAGGCGGACAATGCCGAACTGGCTGATGCTCAGCGGCATATCAGTGCGCTGGAGGCAGAACTGGCGATGGCGCGCCGGCCGGAACCCTCCGTGCCTGCCCTGCCTTTACCTGCCCCTGCCTCTCCTGAGCCGCTGCCCGAGAGGGGGCTGTCGGCGGCCTCTGCGTTGAAACGGGCCGAGCTGGAAACGGGCCTTGCGCTGATCTCGGGCCAGATCTCGGATCTGCGCCGTCAGGCGGCAGCGCTGGCCGCGCGCATCGGAGAGGGCGCCCAAGGCAGCGCCGGGCTGGGCGGCACCGGCAGTGCCACATCGGGCCGGATCGAGAAGATCGCCAATGCCTCGGGCGAACTGGCGGCCTCTGTCGGCGAAATCGCGCGCAAGGTTGCGGGGGCCTCGGGCGCCATCTCCGAGGCGGCGCGGGGCACGGAAGTCTCCAGCCAGCGCATCACCAGCCTTGCCGGTTCTGTGGGCCGCATCGGCGAGGTGGTGGGCATGATCCAGGCCATCGCCGGGCAGACCAATCTTCTGGCGCTCAATGCCACCATCGAGGCAGCCCGTGCCGGTGCTGCCGGGCGCGGCTTTGCCGTTGTCGCCTCGGAGGTGAAGGATCTCGCCACCCAGACAGCCAAGGCCACGAGCGACATCACCGCCCAGATCAACGCCATCGCGGCGGAGACGAAGGGCGCGGTCGAGGCCATCGGCGGGATCACGTCCGTCATGGGCACGCTGGATGAAAGCACGGCAGAGATTGCCCGTGCCATCGCCGCACAGGAAGAAACGGCCACCCGCCTTGAAGCAACCGCCCGCGATGTGCTGGATGGCAACAGCCGCCTTGCCGGAGAGACCGGGGCCCTCTTCGCGCTGACGGCCAGCCTCGGCGCCTCGGCCTCGTCGCTGCAGCAGGGGCTGGCCGAGCTGGAAGCGCAGGCGGCAAAGCTGCGCGATGCGCTGGAAACCGAGGACGGCAGAACCCACGGCGCCTTTGCCGCGTGAGGCAAGGCCTCCGCAAGGGTGATTGGCGTCAGGGGATGACTTTGGCAGCCGATGCGCCTACCTATTCTTCATGAGCCAGAACACAGTCCTTGATGCGGCGCTGCGCAGGCGGCGCGGGTTTGAAAACCGGTTGCACACGGCATTGCTTGCCGCAGGCAGTCTGATGCTGCTTGTGGTCTGCGCCTATGTGCTGGGCGGGCAGACCGGCGTGTTGTGGGCGCTGGGCGGCGGTGGCTTCATGCTCTACGGGGCGATGAATGTGTCGCCCGCGCTGGTGCTGCGGCTCTACAAGGCGCGGCATCTGCCGGAACATGTGTTTCCCGAGGGCCATCAGGTGCTGACGGTGCTCGCCCGCCGGGCGGGCCTGCCGGCCGTGCCGAAGCTCTATTACGTGCCAAGCCGGATGATGAATGCCTTTGCCGTGGGCCGGGCGGAGGATGCGGCCGTCTGTGTGACGGACGGGCTGATCCGCGGGCTCACCTTGCGCGAGTTTGCGGGCGTCATGGCGCATGAGGTCAGCCACATCCGCAATGGCGATGTTCGGGTGATGGCGCTGGCCGATATCGTGGCGCGGCTCACCTCCTCCATGTCTTTCGTGGGTCTGTTCCTGTTCTTCTTCCACATCCCGTCGATGATCGCGGGCGGTGCGGGTGTGCCGTGGGTGCTGATCGTGCTGCTGATGGCAGCGCCCACCGTGGGCACGCTGCTGCAGCTGGCGCTGTCGCGCACAAGGGAGTTTGATGCCGATCTGGGCGCGGCGGAACTGACCGGCGACCCGGACGGCCTTGCCTTTGCCCTGATGAAGCTGGAACGGGTGCAGGGCCGCATGTGGGAGGCGATGGCCCTGCCGGGCGCGCGCATCCCCGAGCCGTCGATCCTGCGCAGCCACCCGAAGACCGAGGAGCGGGTGCAGCGCCTGCGCGAACTGAAGCTCCATGGCGATCCGCTGGTTTTCGATCACGGCGCACCGGTGGCCGGAAAGTCCTTCGTGCCCAACATTGGCAAGCCGCGCTTCCGCGCCCGCGGGCTTGGGGTGTGGTACTGAGCCTGCCGGCTGACGCAGAAGCGGGATGGAATGCCGCTTTGGGGCTTGCCCTTGCGGGATGAGCGCGGCATGTATCCGCCTCCATACCAGACGGATGCTCCCTTGACCGGCACTCACGCGACAGATCCCGGACACTTCTTGGCGCCCTTGCCCGCCGGCACGGTGCTGCTGGTGGATGCGTTGAAGACGGGCAGGGCGACGTTATTCTCCGCGCCGCGCCGTGTGCTCGCCTGCCGCGCAGTGCAGGAGGTTCCGGCGTTCCTGGCACAGCTTGAAGCAGCCCGGAAGGACGGCGCGCATCTGGCCGGGTTCTTCGCCTATGAATTCGGCTTTGCCTTCGAGCCGAAGCTGGCGGCAAGCCATCAGGATACGGGGGAGCTGCTGGCCTGGTTCGGCGTTTACGATGCGCCGCAGGAGCTGGCACTGGCAGAGGTCTTTGCGCTGCTGGCAAAGGCTTCCGGCGGGGCAGAGGCGTCTGTCTCCGGCTTCACCTACGACATGGACCGGGCGCGTTATGCTGAGGCTTTTGCCGCCGTGCAGCACCATCTGGCGGTGGGGGATATCTATCAGGCAAATCTCACCATGCGCGCCCGCTTTGCCCATCACGGGCCGGTGGAAGCGCAATTTGCCCGGCTGCTGCGCCGCCAGCCGGTGCCTTATGCGGCTTTCATCAAGCTGGAGGACCGGGCCATCCTCTCCCTGTCGCCGGAGCTGTTTCTGGAGCGCAAGGGCGAGGCGCTGCGCACCCGGCCGATGAAGGGCACCGCCCCGCGCGGCCGCGACACTGCGGAAGATGCCGCGATTGCCGAAAGCCTCGCCAGCGATCCGAAGCAGCGGGCGGAAAACGTCATGATCGCCGATCTCATGCGCAATGACCTGTCGCGGGTGACGGAGGCAGGTTCGGTTGCCGTGCATGATGTCTTTGCGGTGGAGCGCTATCGCAGCCTGCACCAGATGGTCACCGGCGTCTCCGGTCGGCTGCTGCCTGGCATGGAGCTTCCCGCCATCATCGAAGGCCTGTTCCCCTGCGGCTCGATCACGGGCGCGCCGAAGCTCAGCGCCATGCAGATCATCCGGGCGCAGGAAACGGGGCCGCGCGGCGTTTACACCGGCTCCATCGGCACCATTGTGCCGTCCGGTGATTTCAGCTTCAACGTCGCCATCCGCACGCTGGTGCTGAAAGAGGATGGCACTGGCGAGGCGGGCATCGGCTCGGGCGTGGTGTTCGATTCCGGCGCTGCGCCCGAGTATGACGAATGCCTTCTGAAGCTGCGCTTTCTGACGGCGCCCGATGAGAGTTTCGAGCTGATCGAGACGCTGGGCTGGACGCCGGAGGATGGCTATCTGCTGCTTGCCCGGCATCTGTCGCGGCTCACAGACAGCGCCCGCTATTTCGGTTTTGCCTGCGATCCGGCCGGCGTCGAGGCGCAGCTTGCGGCGTTGGCCAGGGGCTTCACGGGGCCGCAGCGGGTGCGCCTGCTGCTGGCGGCGGATGGGGCGGTGACACTGTCCCATGCGGATTTCGTGCCCACGGCACCGGAGGAGGTTTGGCCCGTCACCCTCGCGTCCGCACGCACTTCGGCCGAGGACCGGTTCTTCTTCCACAAGACCACCCGCCGCGCGCTTTATGACGACAGCCTCAAGGCAGCGATGGCGGCGGGGTTCAAGGAGATTCTGTTTGAGAACGAGGATGGCTTCCTGACGGAAGGCAGCTTCACCAACCTCTTCATCGCCCGCAATGGGCGTTTGCTGACGCCCGCACTGAAGCACGGCGTGCTGCCCGGCACGCTGCGGGCGGCGCTGCTGGACAAGAGGCTTGCCGTAGAAGCCGACCTGACGCGCGCTGATCTTGTCTCCGACGCCCCTGTCTATGTAGGCAACTCCCTGCGCGGCCTCGTGCGGGTGAATTTGGTGCTGCCGGAGGACTGAGCTCCTCGAGGAGCCGGCCTGAGACCAAGTCTTTGAGATCTGCCGGCATCCCGGTGCCCTGGTCTCAGTCCTTCCTTGCGCAAATGACGTAGCGGTGCTGGGTTTGGCGTTCCAGCCGCTTCAGAAAGCTGAAGTTGGCCTTTTGTGCCCGGTGGATTGCGCGCATGTCCGTATCGATGGTGATCTTGCTGAAACCCGCAGCATGGAGCAGATGCTGCACTTCGGCAGCCCTTGCTCCGCCCGAGAAATGCACCCGGGACAGGATGCTGCGGTGGGTTTCGATCTGACTGCTGGCCGGACCGTTCCGGGGGGATGCATCCGGGGCGGACGTGCGGCTGGCGATCCAGGCCGCACAGCGGCTGGCGAGCCGGGCGATCAGGCTCTGGTTGACGAAATCTCCGTCGATGATGATGAGGCTGCCGCCCGGCTTCAGCACCCTGTGCCATTCCCGGAAGCAGGCCAGAGGGTCCACCAGCGTCCACACCAGATGCCGGTTGGTGATCACGTCATAGCTTTCGTCCGGCTCCATTGTGTTTTCTGCATCACCCATGAGAAAGCGGATGGCACGGCCGCGCTCGCGCGCTTTTTTCCGCGCCCGTTCCAGCATTGGTTCAGCCCAGTCCATGCCGGTGACGGAAAAGCCGAGATCATCCAGAAGATGCGAGACGACGGCCGTTCCGCAGGCGAGGTCAAGCACTCTTCGTCCTGCCCCTTCGCCCAGATGCTTGCGCAACAGCCCGTGCCAGGCGGCCCGTTCCGCTTCGGAGAAAATCTCATGGCCGGGCTGCAGATCGAAGGTTTCGGCCCGCAAGGACCAGTAGGCCTGGATCTCTTCTCTGAGGTTATGGTTCGTACGAAAGGCAGCATCGTTCATCGCGGCTTGTTCCTGCAGGATGAAAGTCAATCTGGAAAGCTTCTAAAAGATAAAAGTTGACTTTGAAAGTCATAAAAAATAGTGCTCGTCTATATTTTCCGTCAGGAGATGCAATCGTGATGCAGTTCAAGAACGTGGCTTTTGCCGCGATGGCTTCGCTCGCCCTGGTTTCAGGCGCCATTGCAGCCGAAAAGATCAAGATCACCGACGTAACAGGCCGTGAAGTCGAAGTATCCGTGCCTGCACAACGCGTCATTCTCGGCGAAGGCCGCCAGATCTATTTCGTCGCCGCTCTTGATACGGAAGATCCGTTTGGCCGCGTTGCCGGCTGGCGGGACGATTTCAAGAAGGCGGATCTCGACGGCTACAACGCCTATCTCGAAAAGTTCCCCGGGATGGACAAGATCCCGACCTTCGGCGGCATGAAGGACGGCACCTTCGACATTGAACAGGCCGTGGCGCTGAAGCCCGACGTGATCATCATGAACACGGAAGCCAAGTCGGCGACCGAAGAGGCCGGTTACATCGAGAAGCTGGCCAAGGTCGGCATTCCGCTGGTCTACGTCGACTTCCGTGAGAAGCCGATGCAGAACACCGATGCATCCATGCATATCATCGGCCAGCTGCTGGGCAAGGAAGCACGGGCCGAGGAGTTCGTGGCCTTCCGACAGGCGCAGATTGCCAAGGTCACCGAGACGCTGGAGAAGGCGGCTGATCTGAAAAAGCCGCTTGTCTTCGTCGAACGCGCGGGGGGCTACAGCGAAGACTGCTGCATGTCCTTCGGCAACGAGAACTTCGGCAAGATGGTGGAACTGGCCGGCGGCGTGAACATGGGCACCGAGTTCATCCCGGGCACCTTCGGCACCGTCAATCCGGAACAGATCATTGCGTCGAACCCGGACCAGATCATCGTCACCGGCTCCAACTGGGAGCTTTACGTCCCGGGCGGCAGCTGGGTCGGCGTCGGTCCGGGTGCGGACCAGACGGAGGCCGTGCGCAAGCTGGGCAACCTGATGCAGCGCCCGGCCTTCACCGGGATCAAGGCCGTCCAGGACGGCAATGTCCACGCCATCTGGCACCAGTTCTACAACAGCCCCTATCAGTTCGTGGCTGTTCAGCAGATGGCCAAGTGGCTGCATCCGGAGCTGTTCAAGGATCTTGATGCGGATGCAACCTTCAAGGAACTGCATGACCGCTTCCTGCCGGTGGACTACCGTCCGGGCTATTTCGCCTCGCTGAAGTCCGCCGGATAACCGCCCGCACCCGTCTCATGCCCGGCGCCCCTGCATCCTGCGCGGCGCCGGGCCGCATTCTTGAGGGAGTGTCATCCATGGCAGTCATGGTGGATGAAGAGCTTGCGGCCGGAGGCAGCGCGCAGTACCGCGCTCTTGCCGCCCGGCGCCTTCTGTTTCTCGGAGCCATGCTGGGCGCTCTGCTTCTCAGCCTTGCCCTCGACATGGGCCTTGGGCCCGCCCGCTACACCGTTGGCGAGGTGATCTCCGCCATCGTCAGCCCGTCCACCGTGTCCGATCAGCTCCGGGTCGTCATCTGGGACATCCGTATGCCGATCGCGCTGATGGCGGTGACCGTCGGCGGCTGCCTGTCGCTGGCAGGGGCGCAGATGCAGACGATCCTCGCCAATCCGCTGGCCAGTCCCTTCACGCTGGGCATCTCCGCCGCTGCCGGTTTCGGCGCAGCGCTGGCGCTGGTGGGCGGGGTTGCGATCTTTCCGGCGGCGCTGCACTACATGGTGCCCATCAATGCCTTTCTGATGGCGATGCTGGCCTCGCTGTTCATCTATGGTGCCTCGAACCTGCGCGGCGTGACGGTGGAAACCATCATCCTGCTCGGCATCGCGCTGGTCTTCACCTTCAATGCGCTTCTGGCGCTCATGCAGTATCTTGCGTCCGAGCAGGCGCTTGCGGCGGTCGTCTTCTGGACCATGGGCTCGCTCACCAAGGCGACCTGGAGCAAGGTGGCGGTCACGGGGGCTGTTCTCCTTTTCTGTGCGCCGCTCTTCGCCCGTCAGGCCTGGGCGCTGACGGCCCTGCGCCTTGGTGATGACAAGGCTGCCTCCTTCGGCGTCAACGTCAAGCGCCTCCGGCTGGAGACGCTGTTGCTGGTCAGCTTGCTGGCTGCGATCCCGGTGTCCTTCGTGGGCACCATCGGTTTTGTCGGTCTCGTTGGACCGCATATCGCCCGGATGGTGGTGGGGGAGGACCAGCGCTTCTTCCTGCCCGCCTCGATCCTGTGCGGCGCGCTGCTGCTGTCGGCCACCTCGGTCGTCTCCAAGGTGCTGCTGCCGGGGGCGATCCTGCCCATCGGCGTGATCACGGCGCTGGTTGGCGTTCCCTTCTTCTTCTCCCTCATTTTCACCAACAGGAGGAAGGCATGGTAAGCGTCAGGCTTGAAACGCTCGGCGCGAAATACGGCCGGGCCACCGTTTTCTCGGATATCACCACGGGCGACATCAACGGCGGCGCACTGACAGCGGTCATCGGCCCCAACGCGGCGGGAAAGTCCACGCTGTTCAAGCGCATTGCCGGGCTCCTCAAGGGAGAGGGTGTGGTGCACGTGAGCGGTGCGGACAATCTGGACCAGCCGGTCTGCTACATGCCGCAGGATACGGGTGCCAATGCGGTGCTGACGGTCTATGAATCCGTCCTTCTTGCCGCCAAGCAGGGCGGAACCTGGAAGGTCGAGGCGGGCGAACTGGCGGAAATCGACCGGGTGCTGCACGCGCTCAAGATTACCGACCTGGCGTTCCGGGATCTTGGCCAGCTTTCCGGCGGTCAGCGCCAGCTGGTGGCCATCGCCCAGGCGCTGGTTCGCAAGCCGCGCGTGCTTCTGATGGACGAGCCCACGTCGGCGCTGGATCTCTTCCGCCAGATCGAGGTGCTGCAGTTCATGAAGAACCTTGCCGCTCGCGACGGCATGGCCGTGCTCATTGCGCTGCACGACCTCAACCATGCCATGCGCTACTGCGACCACGCCATGGTGGTTGCCAAAGGCACGCTGGTTGCCAGCGGCGCAGTTCAGGAGGTCATCACCCCAGCCATGCTGCGCGAGATTTACAAGGTGGAAGCCCGGATCGAACCCTGCACCCAGGGCCGCCCGCAGATCATTGTGGATGCGGCATTGGTGGCGTGAAAACCAGGCTCATTTAGCTGGCTAAATTCAAAACAAAGACCCCGCCGGAGCGGTCTCCGGCGGGGTCTTTTATCTCAGGGACTATCCCGGTCAGCCGCGCAGCGTGCCGCCGGTTGCCTTTTCGACGGCAGCGACGATCTTCTTCGCCACGGCCTCGATTTCCTCTTCCGTCAGCGTCTTGGCCTTGGGCTGCAGGGTCACGTCGATGGCGAGCGACTTCTTGCCTTCGCCGACGCCTGCGCCTTCGTAGATGTCGAACAGCGTCACGTCGCTGATCAGCACCTTGTCAGCACCCTTTGCCGCCTTCAGCAGCTTGTCGGCACTCACATCCGCGCTCACCACGAAAGCAAAGTCGCGGCGCACCGGCATCAGGTCGGCCACATCCAGCGCGCCCTTGGAGCGCGTTGCCTTGGCCTTGGATTCCGGCACGGCGTCGAAATGGATCTCGAAGCCGACCATCGGGCCTTCCGCATCCATCAGGCCGAGGGTGCGCGGGTGGATTTCGCCGAACACGGCCAGCGCCACCTTCGGACCCAGCTTCAGCGCGCCAGAGCGGCCCGGATGGAACCAGCCCGGGGCATCGGTGAAGACCTGCAGCTTGTCCACCGGCGCGCCGATGGCGGCGAGCACGGCTTCTGCGTCGGCCTTGGCATCGAACACGTCAACGCTCCCGGCGGCACCCGTCCAGTGGCGGCCGCCGCCGGTCATCTTGGCCGTGCCGCGGCGGATGCCGGCAGCCACCATGCGCTGGTCTTCCGGCGTGTCATCGATGAACACCTGACCGACCTCGAACAGCGCCACATCGGCAAAGCCGCGGTCGGCATTGCGCTGGGCAGCGGCGATGAGGCCCGGCAGCAGGCTGGGGCGCATGTTGGAAAGGTCTGCCGAAATCGGGTTGGCCAGTTCCAGCGCCGGATTGCCGCCGCCGAAGGCTTCCGCCTGATCCCTGGAGATGAAGGACCATGTGACCGCCTCGTCCATGCCGCGCGCGGCCAGCGTGCGGCGGGCGCGGGAGCGGCGGATCTGGCCGGTGGTCAGAACCTTGGCGCCGACAGAGCCGGAGCGCGGCAGCGGTACCGGGGCCACTCGGTCGAGGCCGACAATGCGCACCACTTCCTCGGCAAGGTCCGCCTTGCCTTCGATGTCCGGACGCCAGCTCGGCGGGGCAACGCGCACCACATCGCCTTGGCCGGTGGCCCAGAAGCCGAGAGCCTTCAGGATCATGTTGATTTCCACCTTGGAAATCTCCAGCCCGGTCAGGCGCTTCACTTCCGCATAGGGGAATTCGATGATGCGCACGTTCTCCGGCACGGTGCCGGTGGTGACGAGTTCGGACGCCTCGCCGCCGCACAGGTCGAGCACCAGCTGCGTCGCCATCTCAAGGCCGGGGATCATGAAGTCTGGATCAACGCCGCGCTCGAAGCGGTAGCGCGCATCGGTGTTGACGCCGAGCTTGCGGCCCGTGCGGGCAATGCCGTTCTCGTCCCAAAGGGCCGATTCGATCAGCACGTCCACGGTGGTCTCGTCACAGCCGGAATGCTCGCCGCCCAGAATGCCGCCCAGGGATTCGACGCCCTTGTCATCGGCGATGACGCACATGCTGCCGTCGAGCTGATAGGTCTTGCCGTTGAGGCCGAGGATTTCCTCTCCCTCCTTCGCCCGGCGCACCACCAGATTGCCCGCAACCTTGGCCGCGTCGAACACATGCAACGGACGGGCCTGATCAAAGGTCATGTAGTTGGTGATGTCCACCAGCGCGTTGATCGGGCGCAGACCGATGGCCTTCAGCCGGTCCTGCATCCACTTCGGCGAGGGGCCGTTCTTCACGCCGCGCACCAGCCGCAGGCCGAAGGCCTTGCACAGGGCTTCCGTATCGCCGAAGTCGAGCGTCACGTTCGTGGGGCAGGGGAAGCTGCCGCGCACCGGGGTGATCTTGCGCTCCTTCAGCTTGCCAAGGCCGGCCGCTGCCAGATCGCGGGCAATGCCATAGACGCCCGTGCAGTCCGGACGGTTCGGCGTCAGGCCGATCTCGATCACCGGATCATTGAGGCCGAGGTAATCGGCATAGGACATGCCGACCGGCGCATCTTCCGGCAGGTCGATGATGCCGTTGTGCTCTTCCGACAGCTCGAGTTCGCGCTCGGAGCACATCATGCCGAAGCTTTCCACGTCGCGGATCTTGCCGACGGAGAGGGTGACATCGAGGCCGGGCACATAGTCGCCGGGCAGGCCCAGCACGCCGACAAGGCCGGTGCGGGCATTGGGCGCGCCGCAGACCACCTGCATTAGGGTGCCGGAGCCATTGTCCACCTTCAGCACGCGCAGGCGGTCCGCGTTCGGGTGCTGCTCGGCGGAGACGACCTTGGCAATGCGGAAGGGCGCGAGCTTTGCCGCCGGGTCGGTGACTTCCTCGACTTCGAGACCGATCATGGTCAGGCGCTCGACGATCTCGTCCAGCGTTGCCTCGGTCTCCAGATGCTCCTTGAGCCAGGACAGGGTGAATTTCATCGGTGCAATCTCATCTTGTTGCCGCCCGGCTGCCGCCCGAAGGGGCGCCCGGCGCAGTCAGAAAATCAGGTCTCAGCTCGACAGGCCGCCGAACAGGGTCGGCAGGTCGAGGGGGCGGAAGCCGTAGTGCTTCAGCCAGCGCACATCGGCATCGAAAAAGGCGCGCAGGTCCGGCATGCCGTATTTCAGCATGGCGATGCGGTCGATGCCCATGCCCCAGGCAAAGCCCTGATACTCGTCCGGATCCAGCCCGCAGTTGCGGATGACATTGGGATGCACCATGCCGCAGCCGAGGATTTCCAGCCAGTCGTTGCCTTCGCCGAACTTCACTTCAGCACCGGAGCGGTCGCACTGGATGTCCACTTCCATGGACGGCTCGGTGAAGGGGAAGAACGACGGGCGGAAGCGCATCTTGATGTCGTTCACCTCGAAGAAGGCCTTGCAGAATTCTTCGAGGATCCACTTCAGGTGGCCCATGTGGCTGCCCTTGTCGATGACGAGGCCTTCCACCTGATGGAACATCGGCGTGTGGGTCTGGTCACTGTCGCAGCGGTAGGTGCGGCCCGGGATGATGACGCGGATCGGCGGGGTCTGCGTGCGCATGGTGCGGATCTGCACCGGCGAGGTGTGCGTGCGCAGCAGCAGCCGTTCGCCGTTTTCCTTCGGGTTGAAGAAGAACGTGTCGTGCATGTCGCGGGCCGGGTGGCCGAGCGGGAAGTTCAGCGCGGTGAAGTTCAGCTCGTCCGTCTCGATGTCCGGGCCTTCGGCAACGGCAAAGCCCATGTCGGCGAAGATGGCGGTCAGCTCGTCGATCACCTGCGCGATCGGATGCACGCGGCCCGTTTCGGCAGGGGCGGCCCGCAGCGGCAGGGTCACGTCCACCCGCTCGCTGGCCAGGCGCGCCTCAAGGGCAGCTTCCTTCAGCACCTCCTTGCGGGCGGCGATTTCGTCGGTGACGCGGGTCTTCAGGCTGTTCAGCGCCGGGCCCTTGCTCTGGCGCTCTTCCGGGCTCATTGAGCCCAGCGTCTTCATCAGTTCGGAGATGCTGCCCTTCTTGCCGAGGGCGGCAATGCGCACCTCCTCAAGGGCGGCCTCGGTTGCCGCCGCAGCAATGGCTGCGGAGATCTCGGAGTACAGGCTGTCGATATCGGACATGAGCTCTTCGGTCGTTGGTTGGCTGTGGCCGCCGGAGCGGGCCACGGGCTTGAGGCGAATGCAAGGATTGCGGGTCTTTTAGCAGAAAAGGCAGGCGATGCCACAGCCAAGCCACAGGGATGTGGCGGGCGGCAGGCCTGATGGCGGCCGGAAGCTGGGCAGGTGCGAAAAAGCTGCGTGCGCCCGGCTCAGGCCGAGCGGCTAAATCGTCCGCAGGCGGAGCCCTGCGCGGCGGTGTTGCGGAGACGGCGCACGGCAAAACGGCGCGCGCAAAGCTCATGCGCGGTGCCAGTCATGTTTGCGATGCAAGGTGCCAGTGTCACGGCCGTTTATCCCGCAGTCCGGTTTGGAAGCAGCGCGAGTATACGTGCCCGCCGCCCGATGGCAAGCCTGTTGGCGGCCGGAGCCATTCCGGTACCCGCACAGGCCGTGGTGTGTGAGCAGGCTTGTCCTGATGGGCAGCACAAAGGCATAGACAGGCTGGTCAGCTCCGCTTTCCCATCAGCCCCTGCACACGGCGGCTGATGGGAAACAGCTCCAGGCCGCGGCGTCTGCGAATGAGACCCCAGACGCCCGTGGGTGCTTTCAGCATGATGACGATAGCAACGGCTCCAAGGGCAATGAGATAGACCGTGCCCAGATCGGCGAGTGTTTCGCGCAAGGCGAAATAGATCAGCGTGCCGATAATCGGCTCCTCGATCGTGCCAACGCCGCCGATGACGACGATGAAGATGACGAAGGCCGTCCAGTCATTGGCAGAGAAGGCAGCATCCGGAGAAACTGGCCTCATCACTCAAGGCCAAGCCGCTTTCGTAGTGGCCCGTAACGCAGGAGCCTTGACCGCCTGCCCTCCGAGAGTTCGCGGGTAAGTATACAAAGG
>NZ_JBVOUO010000019.1:0-39338 GCF_055685825.1 Pannonibacter sp. CBAS1226
GCTATCCGGACAAGTGCTGGCGACGTTTCTTCACGGCTTTCGGATGGGCAGTGCAAGTTCAGCTCGACGGCAAAGCGCCAGGATCGAATGACCTGCAGGATCACGCCGGGATTTTGACGTTGATTCCATCCAAGGTCTGAAGGATTGCGCGCACGGCTGGCGATTCACTGGAATAGTAGATCGTCTGGGCGTCTCGACGGGTTGTGACAAGGCGTTGTTTTCGCAGCTTTGCCAGATGTTGCGAGACGGCCGACTGGCTTAATCCGGCATACGAGGCGATACCGCTGACGGGGACCTCTCCCTGGACGAGCAGCCTAAGAATCGTAAGTCGAACCGGATTCGCCATTGCGGACAGGATTGCGGCAAGATGTTCTGCCTGTTGTTCGTCCAAGCGGCTACCTTTCCCGTAGATGGTTTGTTTCGGGCAGGCGATAGCCGGCCGATCTCATGCCGCTTTGGTCAGGGCAGCACTCTTGTTCAGCTCCGCTATTTTCGCCGCGTCCCGATCGTTTGGTGCTGGCCGTCCGAACAGATAGCCTTGAATTTCGGTGCAGCCTTCTTCGCGTACGCGATCGAGCTGCGCTTGCGTCTCGACACCTTCGGCTACGGTGGTCACGCCGAGGCGCTTTCCGAGATCGGCAACCGCCTTGACCACAGCCGCGCTTTCCATCCGATCGACAGCCTCTTTCACGAATGAGCCATCTATCTTGATCTTGTCAAAGGGAAACACGCGCAAATGGGAGAGGGAAGAATAGCCGGTCCCGAAATCATCGAGCGCGACCCTTACGCCCATGTCACGGATGCGGCGCAGATCGTCTATTCCTGCCGTCTCCGCGCCAAGCAGGGCGGTTTCCGTCACTTCGATTTCGAGCTGGCTCGGCGACAGTCCGGATGCGACAAGGGCGGAATGGACGGCCGAGGCGATTGTGCCCTTGCCGAGCTGTACGGCCGAGATATTGACGGCGACCCGGACGCCGTCGTCTCGCTCCACGGCATCGCGGCAGGCCTGTTCAAGTACAAACTGGCCGAGCTGGTCGATCAGGCCGCTTTGCTCAGCGACCGGCACGAACTCGCCGGGCGAAATCCAGCCCCTTTTCGGATGATGCCAGCGCACCAGAGCTTCGCGGGCCGTGACCTTGCCCGTTTCGATGTTGACGATGGGCTGATAAAAGACGAACAGGCCGTCTTTGGTTTCGAGAACATCGCGTAGCTTCGTTTCGAGCCGCACGCGCTCATGAATCCGGGTTTCCATGTCTGGCGAGAAAATATGCGCCTGTCCCTTGCCAGCGGCCTTGGCCGCGTAGAGAGCCAAATCGGCGCGGGCAAGCAATTCGTCGGCACTCTCCCCATGCCCCGGGGCAAACGCGATGCCTACGGACGCGCCGAGCTGGATGCTCCTGTCATAGTCGAGATCATAGGGCGCGCTCAGGGCCTCGATGATTTTGCTGGAAAGGGCGAGGGCGGATTCCGCATTGTTATGCGGGACGAGCACCGCGAATTCATCGCCGCCGAGGCGTCCGACCGTCATGGCTGGCCCGTTGCAGATCGTGCGCAGGCGGCTGGCCACCTGTCCGAGCAATATGTCGCCGACGGAGTGCCCCCTTGTGTCGTTGATGAGCTTGAAGCCATCGAGGTCGACATAGAGCAATCCGAGGCGATTGCCGGGCGTCACGAGGCCCTTCGCCAGCTCCTCGTGGAATGTGACGCGATTGGGAAGTCCGGTCAGTGTGTCGTAATGGGCGAGTTGGCGGATTCGGTTTTCGGCCTCAACTTCCTTGGTGACGAGCGCCCAGGTGAGCATGGGTCCGATAAAGCTGCCATCATCGGCGATGACGGCAGAGACCTTGAGGTCAAGCACTTCCGGTCCGAGCTTGATGCGGGCATTGTGAGGCAGGTTCTTCGGATCAGCCAGAATTCGGCGCTGGTGCTGCGGGTTGCGGTGGAACACGTCGATGGAGGTGCCGAGCAGATTGTCGGCGCTGATCGGCAATAGGTGCTCGATCTTGCGAATAAGTTCCTTGGATGTTTCATTGGCATAGTTGATGTTGAGCGTCCCCGGCTCGACGGTCATCACCGCCATCGGCATATCGTCGATCATTCGCAGCAGCCGGCTTTGTTCCTCGTGCTTGCGGAGTGCTTCGGTCTGGGCGTTCACCATACGGGCGAAGTCACGTTGATTGATGTTCAGCATCACCAACATTCCGAAGGACACGAGCGCGATATTGACGGCCATCGCCACAAAGGTCGGTTGACCCGTCGCGGCGAAAAAGAAGATGAATGCGCCATTGACGATTGCTGTCACGATCAGCGCGGCCGACCGCAGATGCACCAGGCTGAAAATGCAGGAGATCACCGTGATGGCCATGTAGAAGGCCAGATAGGAGCGCGTGTAGGCGTCGCCGTAGGGATAGAGTAGGAATGACCATGCCGTGAAGGCGGTGGCGATGCCGAAGGCGAGATAATTGACACGCTTAAGTGCGTGCAGGGCCGCTTCCGGCGTCGGAACGACACTGCGCGATCTCCACCAAAGCAAGACACGCGCGGCACAGACGAAGGTGAGCAGTATTGGTATCCCGACTGTTAGCCAAAGCGGCGCGACCCCCATATGCGTGGTGGATACGGCCCAGGTGCTTGACAACAGAATAAGATACATCAACGGCATTTGCCGCGAGAAGGCGCGATACTGCGCCTTGAGCAGTTCCGGATTGTCACCGGGGATCGTGACGAATTGGGCGACACTGCTACGTATGACGTTAACTATCCGCGTGGATGCCGTTTCTTTTAGTTCCGATTCAGGAGCGGAGCGCATGCGGCGGCTCCTTTGCATCAAGTTTCGCCCCGCCTGTCATCGTGCTGGAACCCCTTGCTTCAATGGCTTTGATGTGGCAATTTTTCCCGGCTCCCGGCTCCCGGCTCCCGGCTCCCGGCTCCCGGCTCCCGGCTCCCGGCTATATGGGTTTGTCAAGACTATTTGTCCGGTACTAACAATATCTGCAAGAGCGGCTGGACGGCCAAGAAGAAAGCCTTGCGCTTCCTCGCAGCCTTCGGCACTCAGCATGGAAAGCTGGTCATAGGTCTCGATCCCTTCCGCCAGAACCGGAATCCCGAAAGTCTTGCCGAGCGCAAGCACGGCCTGAATAATCGCTGTGGTTTGCGGATTGGCGGCCGTTGATGAGAAGAACGAGCGGTCGATTTTGATCTTGTCGAAGGGGAAGGCGCGCAGGGTGTCGAGCGAGGAATAGCCCGTCCCGAAATCGTCGAGCGCGACGCTGACGCCGAGGCCCTTGATCTGGCGCAGCATGTGCAAAGCTCTCTCCCTATCCACGAAAATTGCCGATTCCGTCAGCTCCAGTTCTAGCCGCTCCGGCGACAGGCCGGTTTGAACCAGAACCTCAGTGACGATGCGGGGCAGATCGGCATGAACAAACTGTACAGCCGACAGGTTCACCGCGACCTTGTAGGGCTGTTCCCACGTGGTCGCCTCTGCGCAGGCCGTGCGAAGCACCCATTCCCCGATCGGAAGGATAAGGCCGTTTTCTTCAGCGATCGGGATGAATTCGGTCGGACCGATCGGGCCGAGCTGAGGATGCTCCCAACGCAACAGCGCTTCATAGCCGGTAATCTCGCCTGTCGCGATCACGGTTTGTACCTGATAATGGAGCGACAACTCATTGTATTCCAGTGCCCGGCGCAGATCGGCGGCAAGCAACCGGCGTGCCCTGATTTTCTCATCCATTCCCACTTCATAGAAGCAGACATGGCGAACGGGATCGGCCTTGGCCCTATACATGGCGAGGTCCGCATTGTTGATGACGGTCTCCCTGTCGCTGGCGTCGTCGGGGAAGACCGACACCCCGAAACTCGCGCCTGGCACGATCTCCGCGCCATCGAACTCGATCGGCTGGAACAAGGCCGCCTCAAGGCGTACGAGGAAGTCGGAAATGCCGGTGTTGTCATCCCCCATTCGATAAAGGGCCGAGAACTCATCCCCGCCCGTTCTGGCGACAAACTCGCCTTCACTCTCGCGCAGCAGTCCCTTGATGCGGTAACCGAGAACGCGCAACACCTCATCGCCGGCATTGTGGCCGCGCAGGTCATTAATCTCCTTGAAGCGGTTGAGGTCGATCCCGACCAAAGCAAGCCTGCTTTTTCTTTCGCGTGCCAGTGCCATTTCTAGGTCGATGCGTTCGTTGAAGTTGGCGCGGTTCGGCAGACCGGTAAGTGTGTCGTTCAGCGCCAGGCGGCGTAGCCGCTCCATCGAGTCCGCCCGCGCGCTATCATCGATCAGGTAGCTGACCAGTCCTGCCGCGACGATCACGAAGGACATGGCCGCGATAGCAATGGCGAGCGTATGTAGGGCTTCCTGGTTGGACAGCGAGCCATCCAGCAGCAGGGGTTCGACACGGAAAGCGGTCATGCCGGTGAAATGCAGTGCGACGATCGCCAGCGCTAACACGCCGGCCATGATGTTCGTGGCCTGCGGCCCGGGTCGCATGGCAAGATGCAGCGCCAGCGCCGACAGGCTGACCGACAGTATCACGGAGGCGACCAGATAGGGCACATCCCACGACACGATGCCCTGCACCCGATAGGCGATCATACCGGAATAATGCATAGCGGCGATCGAAAGACCGACGAGCGCCCCGCCGACGGCAGGCGTGAATGCCGCCCAACGACTACCGGCAAGCGAGAATCCGATGGTGCTGCCAAAGACGGCGATGAGCAGGGAAACGACTGTCAGGATAGGGTCGAGGCTGATTGGCGCTCCGGCGTTATAGCCGAGCATGGCGATGAAATGGGTGCACCAGATCGCAACCCCGGCCGCCAGTGCCGTCATGAACAACCAGCCGTATCGCTGGCCTCCGGCAGTGGTGGTCGAGCGCTGGAACAGTCGGGCCGTTACCCAAGAACCGGTGATGCATAGCGATGCCGCCAGCAGTACCAGCCATGGATTATGATACTCGACTATACACCCTATTACTGTCATCATTTGACGATATTTCCCAAAAAATAATATCCGCCTTATGTAAAATACGGGTTTCTCTATGATTGCATAATGTAGTTGCAACGCAATTAAGAAACCCGCCCGTCCTATTTGTTCTTAAACTGCCGTTGGCGGCAGACAGGCTGGTATGGTCATGCCGCGCGGCGCTCGGGCAGTGTTCCCTCCGCCCTGCGACGAGGATTTTCGCGGCCGGATTCAAGGCGGAAGTTCGCAAGAAGGGCCTTCAACTCTTCGGCTTGGTTGGCGAGATTCACACTGGCAGCGGACGTTTCCTCCACCATCGCCGCATTCTGCTGCGTGCCTTGATCGATTGTGCTGACGGCCGTGTTGATCTCTCCAAGGGCGGTCGATTGCTCGCGTGACGCCTCGACGATAGCAAGGACATGCCCGTTGATCTCCTGCACATCCCCGATGATGGTTTGCAAGGCAGTGCCGGTCTCGCCCACAAGTGCTACGCCGGCTTTGACCTCATGGTCGGATTTTGCGATGAGTTCCTTGATTTCCTTTGCTGCACTGGCTGCCCGCTGCGCGAGAACGCGGACCTCCTGTGCGACGACAGCAAACCCCTTGCCGGCATCGCCGGCGCGGGCGGCTTCGACGCCGGCGTTGAGCGCCAGCAGGTTCGTTTGAAATGCAATTTCATCCATCATGTCGGTGATGGAGCCGATCGCACGGGACGACCGCTCGATCTCGCCCATGGTCGTCACCGCCCGTTGAACGATCTCCCCGGACTTCTCGGCGCCAGCTCTTGTCCGCGCGACGATGGTTCCGGCTTCTTCTGCCCGTTTGGCGGAATTTGCCACCGTTGTTGTAATCTGATTGATTGCGGCCGCGGTTTCTTCGACCGAGGCCGCCTGATGTTCCGTGCGTTTGGCCAGATCGTCCGCGGCCGAGCTGACTTCGCCAGCCGCCCCATCGATGGACAACGCGTTTTGCTCCACCGCCTGCAGGGTGCTGCGCAACGTTGCGACCGAATTGTTGAAGTCCCGTCGCAGCATGTCGAGAGCCGGGATGAACGGTTCAGCGATCTCGCATGTCAGGTTGCCGGCCGCGACCTGACCCAAACCCGCGCCGATCTCATTCACTGCACGAACACGCCCGGTAATGTCAGTGGCGAACTTTACGACTTTCACGATCCTCCTGTTTTCATCGAAAACCGGATTGTAGGACGCCTGAATCCATACCTCCTTGTGACCCTTGCCTATGCGCTTGAATTCTTGCGCGACGAATTCGCCGCTGCGCAATCGCTGCCAAAACCCGGCATAATCCGGGCTGTTGGCATAGGCCGCATCAACAAACATGCGGTGATGGTGGCCCTTGATCTCTGCGATGTCGTATCCGAGCGTCGAAAGGAAGTTCTCGTTCGCGGCCAAAATCTCCCCTTCGGGCGTAAACTCGATAATCGCCTGAGCGCGGGAAATAGCGGCGATCTTTCCCTGGGCATCGATCGCGGCTGTAATCAGCCCGACGGAACGATCAGCCTCCTTTTGGGCTTGCTCTTCTTTGGTCGCAGCGAGGGCCAGGAGTTTTTCGGTCTGGAGGATCATCCAGACGAGTGCGGCTGTCTCGATTACGAGAACAACCGCGTGCAAAACGACGCGGCCAAAGCTGCCTCCGCCATAGAAGACGAGACTATCCAGCGCCATTCCAAGTCCGAGGTGATGCACGGCAATCAATCCTGCCCCGAGCAGGATGACGCGAACGTCGTACATCAAGGCGCTGATTGCCAGCGTTGCGAAAAACACCATATGAATGTCGGTCTGCCACGGATGGTCGCGTGCCGCGATAAGCAGGGCGACCGTTTCGCCCATCAGGACCGTCACGACCATGAGCCGTAAGGCGTCGCCCTGGCGCATGACTGCGTAGGTCACACAGAGCCCTACCAACCCGACAATGGCGAGCGCGGAGGCCAGGCCGAACGACCCTTGTGCGATCCGGTCGGTCGCGAGAACGCTTAGGGTAAGGATGAGTGCGACACCGCAAAGCACCAGCGTCGACATCTTGCGTATATGATCGAGCGTCATAATGGTTCTTTCTTGTCATTGCGGGAGAGGGGCTGACATAGCCCGGTGGCCGCGAGGGTGAACAGTGCGCCGGTGGAACGGACACGGCCAGCGAATCCGGTATCGGGGGCGTAGGCCACGACGATATTGGAAAGGTGAGATGGAGCGACGATCTGGCCGCCTGCGTCGGTAACCCTTTGCCACGCGGTCAATTCATCGGTGAAAGGCGGAAAAACAACCGCCATCTGTCCGGTAGTAGGTGGAATATATTGGGCGGCAAGCCCGCCGGCCGCGGTCAGAGCTGCCATCGCCAGCGCGGGCATAAAGGCTGCGGTCCTGACCGGACGTTTGATGACGGCGTTGGCTTGTGAACGATTTTCCATCATTCGGCCTTTGCATAGGCCGAGGATGCCAGGTTCGACGGCGCCTTCCATGCCCGGTTGAGCTCATCGACGAGCGGCGTGTGGTTGAAGGACGTGATACTATCGTGTTGATCGATCAGTACAACGGCGGTGATCGACTGTTCCAACGCGGGAACGAGAATATGTTGGGTATCTGCAAAAGTATCTGGTGTCATGTCGGCGCACCCGAATTTAAACGATTAAAGTACCGCTTTCCCGTTGCTGAAGAGAAAACAAAAACAGTTAAATCTTTCCATGATCCCAATCCGCTAATGCCTGTCCCGAATCTGTGATGGCCCTCGCTGCGTTGCCGTTGAAGATCATCCCCAGCGAGCCTCGCCCCAATGAGTTTGCAAATAGAAGATGACTTCGATCGATTGGGCATCATGGACCTTCTTGCGCAATAGCTGACTGGTAATCCGGAAACCCCCACGCCGGATTCGTGAAACTAGTGTCGAATGGATTCATTCCATTGCATCGCGCGGATCATCCCACGCCCCATCTGTCAGATGGGCGACGCTGCTTCGCGGTGAAAAAAAGCCCCGCAAACGTCATCTGGCCGGAAGGTCTTATCGCGGTGCGCCCCCGCAATACCTTCCTGACCCCATGATCGGGGAGTTGGAAAACCGTATCTGAACGGTTCCTGAGACCTTTAGCACCGAGGCGCCTGGACATGCGTCACAGGCTCCTACGTTTTAGTCGCACTACCGCCTTACCCGGCAAAAGCCCCTATCATCTCCGGCGCAAGTCATCCAATCGGGGAAAAGATATGAGCAATTCATTTGACTATTATGTGGGCCTCGACGTTTCCCAGAAGACCACGTCGATTTGCGTAATCGATCCGCTTGGCAAGAAACTCTGCGAAGGGAAAAGCCTGACCCGCCCGGAGGACATTCGGGGTTGGCTCCGAAATCGCATCGAGGACGGGAAAGCTCTGAAGGTCGGCCTTGAAGCAGGCAACATGAGCAGCTGGCTCTACAGCGGCCTCACCAAAATGGGGTTGGACGTCGTTTGCATGGAAACCTTTCAGGCGCATCGGTTTCTCGCCACCTACCGGAACAAAACCGACAAGAATGATGCGCGTGGACTGGCCCAACTCGTACGGATGGGAGGAGAGGATTTTCTCAAGGTCGTCACCATCCGCTCGCAGGCATCTCAGGAAACCAGAGTGCTTCTTGCGATGCGGGACCACCTGGTCAGTCAGAAGGTCAGCCTGGAAAATCACATCGCCGGCGTTCTCAAGCCATTTGGCGTGGTCGTCGAGCGTGGCAACGTGACGGCAGAGGTTTTTTACAAGCGGACATTGGAAGGCCTTGCTGAGGCCGAACGCAACGGTGTCCAGGTCCGCTCATATGTACTGCCATCGCTGCATCTCTACATGGAAGCTTGCGAGAAAATCGCACCGCTGACGGAGAAGATCCGCTCGATCGCCGCCGGCATCGAGATGGTGCGTCGCTTCATGGATATCCCAGGGATCGGTCCGGTAACCGCACTATCCTTCTACGCCGCGGTCGATAATCCGCAACGCTTCAAGAAATCCTCGGATGTGGCCGCCTATTTTGGACTGACGCCACGACAATTTCAATCGGGAGAGAGCGACTACATGGGCGGGATCTCCCGTCGCGGCGATCCAGGGACGCGGCGTGTGCTTGTGATCGCCGCGACCGTTCTCCTTGCTCACTCGAACGATTGGAACAGCCTGAAAGCATGGGGCGTGCGCCTGGCCAAGCGGATCGGCTTCTCGAAGGCGAGAATCGCCGTGGCCCGGAAACTGGCGATGATCATGCATAAGATATGGCTGAATAACGATCGTTTCCGCCCCAAAATCATCAGCGCCGCCGAGCGAACCAAGCTCAAGAATGAGCTGTCAGGTGCGGCGATGAAATCCAGACCCGTTGCATCGGCGCCGGTCTGATCGAAACCCCGGTGAGTCTGAAGCCGGGGGTCTTGCAGCAAGACGGCAGATGGGTGAGTGACGTGCGGTCGGGTGGCTCGTTGCCTGGGATAGTTCCCGGTCAACATCAGAAGCCGCGGCTCCTATTGGTCCCACCTGTTTGTTCCATTGAACAACGTAATGTAGCCGCCAGCAGCTCGGCCAGCACGGCGTGACTACGGAGAGACTCCTGATCTTGCGGGCAGGACAATATCGTTGACATTAGCGTTGCCGAAACCTCTTCGGCAAACGATTTGGTGTGCCCGGAAGGGGCACCGATCGAAGACCAAGAATGAACGAAATCAGTCGTATAGGGATTTTTGGAAAAGGGATTGACGCCCGCGCGACTAGAGACCCGACCGCTTGGGTCAAGGATCTTCGGAGCCGTAACGGCAGGCTCCAGACCGTCAGATAAGGGGTTTCCACACCCCAGGGCCGCGCGTACGGCCCCATGTTCGTTATACTTTGCAGGAGTTAAAGTTTTATATACTCAATATGTTCCAGTAGATCAGTAGTTGTGCTCATTCAGAGAGTGCTCGTGTTTTGGTATGAAGCACTCGGAGCTTCAGTATCAAACCGACGGAAACGCCGCTAAATTAGCGGGGCCGTCGTCCCCGAGAACGGCGGCCCCGCTTTAGATCACCATGAATGCGCGGATGTCTGAAAATGACTGGCTTTGCCACACCACTGAGCTGGCAGCGAGATTAGAAATACGCCGCCTTGAGATAGGGCGCGGTCAGACTGTCTTCCGCTTCGGCGACAGCACGGGGGATGCCGCTTGCGATGATACGACCGCCATCCTCACCCGCCCCTGGACCCAGATCGATGACCCAATCCACCTGGGCGATCGCGCGCATGTCGTGTTCGACGACCACGACCGTATTGCCGGCATCGACGAGACCCTGCAAATGCCGCATCAAACGATCCGCGTCGGAGGGATGCAGGCCGGAAGTCGGCTCGTCCAAAATGTAGATCGTGTTGCCGTGCTGAGCGCGCTGCAGCTCGGTCGCCAACTTGATGCGCTGCGCCTCGCCGCCAGACAGCTCCGTCGCTGGTTGCCCGAGCCGCAGATAGCCGAGGCCGATTTCCCGCAAAACGTCGAGGGATCGCATGACGGCCGGTTGATCGGCGAAGAAGCCGCAAGCCTCGTCCACCGTCATTTCGAGGACCTGGGCGATGTTGCGGCCGTTCCATTCGACCTCTAGCGTTTGCGGATTGTAGCGACTGCCATGGCAGGTCGAACAGGGCGCATAGACACTCGGCAGGAACAGCAGCTCCACCATCACGAAGCCTTCGCCTTCACACACCGGGCATCGGCCTTGCGCCACATTGAACGAGAACCTGCCGGGACCATAACGGCGTCTGCGGGCAAGAGGCGTATCGGCAAAGATCTTGCGCACATGGTCGAACAGGCCGCTATAGGTGGCGAGGTTCGAGCGCGGGGTGCGACCGATGGGCTTCTGATCGACCCGCACCAACCGCCGGAATTGCCCCATTCCCGCGACGATGCGTCCCTCAGTTGTCTCCTGCGCGGCATCGAACAGCGGATCGCCCTCATCTTCTTCGGTCGCAGAGGCCCCGCCGAGATGTTCCGCGACGAGTTCCGGCAGCGCCTGGCTCACCAAGCTGGACTTGCCCGATCCCGATATGCCTGTGACCGCCGTGAAACAGCCAATCGGGAACGCCACATCGAGGCCGTGGAGATTGTTTCGCGTCACGCCTTCCAGCCGGAGCCACGCCCTGGCTTCGCGCGGTGTCCGGTCATTCGGGACGGGCTTGTCGAACAGATAGCGGCGGGTGACCGATTCTTCCACGTCGGCCAGCCCCTCGGGCGGCCCGCTATAGATCACTTCGCCGCCTTTTTCGCCCGCGCCTGGCCCGACATCGACCAGCCACTCGGCATGGCGGATGACGTCAAGATCGTGCTCGACCACGAACAGCGAATTGCCCGCCGCCTTCAGCCGTTCAAGGATCGACAGCAAGGCTTCGCCGTCCGCCGGGTGGAGCCCCGCTGACGGCTCGTCCAGCACATAGACCACACCAAACAGCTGGGACGACAGCTGTGTAGCCAGGCGCAAGCGCTGCAATTCGCCTGATGAAAGCGTCGGCGTGCTGCGGTCGAGCGAGATATACCCAAGCCCCAGATCGATCAGCGCGCCGATCCGTTCGAGCAATTCGGACGCCAAGCGCTGTGCGGCAACCCGCTTTTCTTCGGAAAGGTTGGGAGTGCGGCGGACATCGGGCGCGCTCTTGTGCGCAGAACCGCCAGCGGCAACCCGTTGCTCCACCGCCGCCTCGCGGGTGGCTTTGTCGATGATATCACTGTTCCCGCTCGCTCCGAACTCGCCTCGCGCAATGGGCGTGAGCAAATCCCTGAGCTTCAGCAGCGACAGATCGCCGAACTCGGCAATATCCAGCCCGGCGAATGTCACCGACAGCGCCTCGCGCTTCAGGCGCTTGCCGTGGCAGGTCGGGCAATCGCGGCCGATGATATATTGCGAGACGCGCTTCTTCATCAGAGCGCTTTTCGTGTTGGCGAAGGTCTCCAGCACGTAGCGGCGCGCGCCGGTGAAGGTGCCCTGATAGCTCGGCTCCATACCACGCTTGAGGGCGATACGGGTCTGCTCGGGGGTCAGGCCCGCGTAGACCGGAACCGTTGGGCTTTCGTCGGTGAAGAGAATCCAGTCGCGATCCTTCTTTGGCAGATCGCGCCATGGCGTATCGACGTCGTAGCCGAGCGACACGAGGATATCGCGAAGGTTCTGACCATGCCAGGCCGGTGGCCAGGCGGCGATGGCCCGATCCCGGATGGTGAGTGTATCATCCGGCACCATTGTCGCTTCGGTCGCGTCGTAGACGCGCCCGATCCCGTGGCAGGTGGGGCAGGCACCTTCGACGGTGTTGGGCGAGAAATCTTCCGCATAGAGCATGGGCTGGCCGGGCGGATACTCCCCCACGCGGGAGTAGATCATGCGCACCACACTGGAAAGCATCGTCACGCTGCCGACCGAGGATCGGGCATTGGCCGAACCGCGCTGCTGCTGCAAGGCGACGGCAGGCGGCAATCCGTCGATCGCGTCGACCTCCGGCACGCCGGCCTGATCGATCAGGCGGCGCGCATAGGGGGCGACCGATTCCAGGTAGCGCCGTTGCGCCTCCGCATAAAGGGTTCCAAAGGCGAGGGACGACTTGCCCGATCCCGATATTCCGGTGAACACCACGAAGGCATCGCGCGGAATATCGACGTCGACATTCTTGAGGTTGTTCTGGCGCGCTCCACGAACTTGCACGCACGAGGGGCGTTCAGTGTGTCCGTTACCAAAAGCACTGGATCCAAGAAGTCGATTTTTTTCTTCCATATAGTTTTTCCCTCGCCATCAAAACCAAGCGCACGGATAGATGAACTAGCGATACAGCCTGTCCAACCGCAGGCGAATGTCTTCCACTCGCCCAGGGCCAATGCTCGTACACCTCGGTCGTTTTCCGGCTCTATCGTGCCAAAAATACTGTGTAATTACACCACGATGCCGGAATTTGACGCACAATTCTATCATTAGTTCCGGGTTGCCACGAGATTACCCGCGCGCTCATGCCTGCCGGCTACGGATTGCCTAAAAACCGGCTATTCGTAGGAGGGATCAATTCCATCAATTACCGACCATCAGGTAGAAGCGCTACCGCCGCTTTAAGCGTCACGCCGCTCATGTGCGTTCTCATCATATCCCCGACGAGGGATACTATAGCCTCTGCGGCTTCGGAGATGGAAAGTCCGCCATCGCGGATGTTTGATACACAGTTGCGTGCACTGTCGGGTGTGCCTGGTTTGGGCGCATAGGTGATATAGGCACCCAGGCTGTCGGACGCAGACAAACCCGGTCGTTCCCCGATGAGCATGATCGTTACTCGTGAGTTGAGCGCTTCGCCTATGGGATCGGCCAGCGCCACGCGAGCTTGGGATGCCAGCACGAGAGGGCCAAGAGATAGGCCCAGCCCGCGCAACAGTGGCAACAGCGCGGCGATTAGCGGTTTCGCGTTTATCGTCACGGCGCTGGCCGAAAGACCGTCCCCGACGACGATGACAACATCGTAATTCAGTTCTGTTCGCAATTCTGCGAGTAAGGCGATAGATCGGTCTGAAAGGCGCCGACCTAGATCGGGGCGCCTTACATAGTCATTACGCTCCCTGGCCGAACTCTCGACGGTCAGGATTTCAACGCCGAGATCGGCCATTGACGCTTCCATGGCAGCGTTGTCGACCAACGTCCAGACGGCCTCGCGAGCACGAGCGTGGTCGAGCAAAAATGCTTGCGTTGCCCTTGTTGGCAGCCCAGAGCCAAAACGGCCAAGTGCCACTCGCGCATCGGTCATTGCTTTGAAGTCGAGAGCCCGGTCTCCTGCGGGACGAGGATCATTCTCAAAAACTTGGACTGGCTTCTTCATGATCGTGCTCCCACGAGAGAGGAGGAGGACAGGAAGTTGCTCAGCATTGGTGGGGCTCCCACCAATGCGCCGTCATTGGACGTCAGCCCAACCTCGTAGAGCCATCTCTCAAATTCAGGAGCCGGCGGGCGTCCGAGGGTTTCTCGGCAAAACACGGCATCGTGGTGGGCCAAAGACTGATAATTCAGCATGATATCATCCGCACCGGGTACCGTTATGACGAAATTAACGTTAGCGGCGCAAAGAAGCGTCAGCAGCGTATCCATATCTTCCTGATCTGCGTCGGCGTGGTTGGTGTAGCAGACATCGACACCCATAGGCAGGCCGAGCAGCTTTCCGCAAAAATGATCCTCCATGCCGGCTCGTATGATCTGCTTGCCGTTGAAGAGGTACTCGGGCCCAATAAATCCAACGACGGTGTTTACGAGCAACGGGTCCAGTTCGCGAGCAACAGCATAAGCGCGTGCTTCCATGGTCTGCTGATCGACGCCATAATGTGCGTCCGCAGAGAGAGCCGACCCTTGCCCGGTTTCGAGGTACATGATGTTGGAACCTTCGGGGCCGCGCCGGAGCGAACGACCTGCATCATGAGCCTCGCGAAGCAAGGCAAGGTCGATACCGAAACCGCGATTTGCCTTCTCGGATCCCGCAATCGACTGAAAGACAAGATCAACAGGGGCACCGGCCTGTACCGCCCTAATGGCAGTCGTCACATGACCGAGGCAACAAGTCTGTGTCGGGATTGCAAGCCGCTCGCGCAGCTCGTCGAGAAGTGTGACGATTCTTATGTAGTCTTCGACGGCGTCGGTTGCGGGATTGACACCAATTACCGCATCGCCGGACCCCATCAAAAGTCCGTCGATGGCGGACGCGGCTATGCCACGACTATCGTCCGTCGGGTGGTTCGGCTGGTTTCGGGTCGACAGCCGACCCGACAGTCCGATCGTGCTTCGAAAACGGGTGACGACTTCGCGCTTGGATGCAACCGTGATCAGGTCTTGCAGGCGCATGATCTTGGATACGGCGGCGACCATTTCCGGTGTTATACCCCAGGTGATCGCTTCGAGACGCTCTTGGCCGGTCTCCGGCTTCAGGAGCCATTCGCGAAACTCGCCGACAGTCAGCGAGGAAATCGGTTCGAAGGCACGAGGATCATGACGTTCAGCGATCAGTCGCGAGACTTCGTCGGTGTCGGCCGAGATCAGTTCTTCAGACAAGAATACCTTCAGCGGCAGGTCGGCGAGGGCCATCTGGGCGGCCAATCTTTCAACCGGTCCGGAGGCGGCAATTCCGGCGAGTTGGTCGCCGGAACGTTCTGGTGTGGCTTTCGCCAGAAGGTCTTTCAGGCTTTCGAAGCGAAAAACTGTATGCTCTATAGTGGTCTTGTAAGACATGGCCCGGCCTCACGGGTTGAGAAGAGCGAGGGCTTGGTCATGAAGTTCCGGTGTCGCCGACGCTACAACCTGTCCGTTGGAATGGATAGACAAGTCGTTCCCCTGCCAATCGCTGATGCAGCCACCCGCACCCCGGATAACCGGAACAAGAGCCATGTAGTCGTAAGGCTGAAGTCCGGTTTCCAGAACCAGGTCGCAGTGACCGGAGGCCAACAAGCCGTAGATATAGCAATCCCCGCCGAAGCGCCGTAAGCGCGTTGACCGCGATAACGTTTCAAAACGATCAACCTGGTCACCGGTGAACATATCGGGCGATGTCGTGTAGAAGCGGGCCTCCGAAAGCTTTTCGCACATGCTCGTCTTGGCAGGAGATCCGGAAAAACTCGTGTGTCCCGGCTGTCCCACCCAGCGCTCGCCCGTTGCAGGAACATCGATGAGTCCGCAGAACGGCTTTTCGTCCATGGTCAGCGAAATCAACGTGCCGAAGAGCGGAAATCCCGTGATAAAGCTTTTTGTGCCGTCAATCGGGTCCAGGACCCAGGTGAAGGCGTTCCCCTCCTTGATTCCGAACTCCTCGCCATAGATCCCGTGTTCAGGGAAGCGCGCCTGGATCAGTGCTCTCAGGTGCTGTTCGATCGTCCGATCGGCGATCGTCACCGGGCTCTCATCGAGCTTTGAAACTATCTCCAGCGGCGTGCGGAAATATGATAGGGCCAACGGCCGGGCTGCATCGGCAAGCTCCGCGGCGAAGTGCACATACGGTTCAGCAAAATGTTCGAAAGTGGTCATTATAGATCTTTCAAAAGATGGGGCCAACGGGGATCATCAATGATCGAGCGTGCTCGGATCTGTTTCCAGACGCCGTATTTGTAGAAATCAAAGTCGAGCGTGGAGATTGTATTTTGCAGCATGGCCCAGAGGGTCCACTTGATGTCTGCCAGGACCTTATAGACGGTCATCCTGTTGAACATTCGCTGATCGAAGGTGCCAAAATACGCCTCGATGATTTCGCGTTCGGCAGCCTGATCGAAAAACATCTCGGTGCTCCAGGCGCCGAGATCGTAGCAACGGTCATTGTTGGAAGCGTATTCGTAGTCGATCAGAATCAGATCGTCGCCGGCCCCCAGCAAAAAGTTGCCGGGCATCGGATCGTTGAAACAGGGAACCAGATCCATGCCGGCCGCCTCCAGAGCCAGACGCGCTTGCGTGTAGTATTCCATGAGGCTTAGTACGCGGTCGGGTAAAATTGCTCCGACTTGTTGGATCTGTGTGCAGTGTTCCTCGATCATGTCGAAGACTGTTTTTGTCTGGGAAAGCAAACCGGAATCGTGGAGTTTTCGATAGGTTCGCACCACGGCTTCGCGGACAGTTGGGCGAAGGAAATCGCGGTTGGAGGCGGCCTGATAACCGTCTATAAAGTCTACAACTTCGACTCCATGCGGGGTATTCAGACGATGAACGCGAGGACCTATACCGACAGCTTCCGCCTTGAGACTGGCTTCTAAAGAGACGTCGCGATTGATAAACAACTCGGTTCCACGCCCAGGAATTTTTACGAAGAACGTGCCCGGCTCGTCATCGACCCACACCCGCCAATTGACGTTGCTGATGCCGCCTCCCACTGGTTGAAATCGGGTTATCCTTCCCTGCCAGTGCGGTATCGACGCCAGAACGTCTTCGATCGTC
This sequence comes from Pannonibacter sp. CBAS1226, assembly GCF_055685825.1. Lineage (NCBI taxonomy): Bacteria > Pseudomonadati > Pseudomonadota > Alphaproteobacteria > Hyphomicrobiales > Stappiaceae > Pannonibacter > Pannonibacter sp. CBAS1226. The sequence goes on from NZ_JBVOUO010000019.1 coordinate 16,863, forward strand.
AGGCTTTCTCCTAGAGTTTTATCTGGCTCAGACATTTTTCAGAACCTCGTTCCGTTCCATGGACGCAAGAGCCACGCGGGCTCTCAGCCAGCGCCATTGCCCATACTTCAGGAATTCCACATTTCTGCGCGATGACATCCTGTCCATCCCTAAGCCCCACAGCGACCACTTCAGATCGTCGGCTAACTGATAAGCGCATATACGTGCTCGCGACGTTTCGCTTACCGAGCCCTCGAAAGCCTCGATGACGGATTGCTGAATGGCTCTATCCAAGGGGTGCACTTCATTGAGTACGAGTGCCAGATCGAACAATGGATCGACGTTTCCGGCCTCGTCGAAATCCACCAGCTTCATATTCCCGTCGGAACTGATGAGAATGTTCGATGTAACACCATCCGCGTGGCCGGGAACTCGATCAACGCCGGAAGCTGATATTGCCCGACCACATTCCCTCGCAAAGGCGAGGGCTTCGACCATCGTATCGGGCAACGACAACGCAAGTGATACCACAGTTGCTGAGAGACGCTCGATATCGGCAAAGACATCACGATCGACGGGAAAGCTCGGAAGCTGGTGAAGCGATCGTTTCAGTTCAACGAGGCGATGTAGATCGTTCTCGGCTGAAATCTCGTGCAGGCGAGCTGTATGCCAATCACCCTCGGGCACGTCCACAAGCATCGAGTTTGAGGTGTTCAATCGCAGCCTCGGGGCAGGGGTGGCACCGATCATTGAGGCTGCAAGCGTCATCTCAAAGACGTTGTCCACATCAACTGGAGCCAAGCAATCGTCATACCAGGTTTTAAGGATAAAACCTGGGCCGTCAGGATCGCCGCGGAGAATACGGACCGCCGCATCGACCGCGAAATGAGAGGGAGATGCGACACCGGCAACCTCTCTCTCCACAACCACAGGCACCGCTAAAAATGCAGCAATCTCGGAAAGCGCGGACGCAAGTACGTCCTTGTCTACAGAAGGTCGCTGTTGGTTCATGCAACTTCTCCCCGCTTTTCTGAATGAAGAGAAAAATCAGCCTCGCTGCAGAGGCGGAATGCCGCCTCCAACATCAGTGTTGCTCCTGCGTCCATATCGTCCGGTCTGGTGAACTCAGCTTCGTTATGTGCGATGCCGCCGACACTCGGTACAAAAACGAGTGCCGTCGGGCAAAGACCAATGAGGCTCAATGCGTCGTGACCCGAGATGGTATCCAGTCGCATCGCCGGAATACCGATGGCGCGAGAGCAGTCTTCGAGAAGATCGACGAAATCGCCTGGCAATGGCCGCGCGAGCCGCAGCGAACGCGACGCGAAGCTGACGGTCGTGTGGGAGATGGCGGCCGCCTCCTCAATGACCTTCTGGAGCGCCTTTTCGGCTTGCACCAGGATATCATCGTCGGGCGAGCGGACTTCAGCGGACAAGTCGACCCGGTCGGGCACGACGTTGGACGAGTTCGGCGAGACGAGCAGTCGGCCCACTGACGTGTGCAGCTTATGCGGCTTCGTATCGGCCAGTTCGCGCAGCGCGACAACGGTTCGCGAGGCGGCCAGAAGCGCGTCGCGTCTCTCCGCCATGGGCGTCGGCCCGGTATGGGCCTGCTCACCATGGAACGCGACATCGAATTTCGCCGCACCCCAGTTGCCGGTCACGAGGCCAATCTGGCGTTCGCTGCGTTCGAGCCTCGCGCCCTGTTCCGCGTGCAGCTCGAGATAGAACGCGGGCATCGGGGGTGCTGCATCTATGCCCTTATAGCCGATATCCGACAATGCGTCCGCCAGCGTTATGCCGTTATCGTCGCGCACTGCGAGTATGGTCTCTTCTTTATAGTGGCCGGCAAATACACCGCTGCCCATCAGGCTCGGACGGAAGCGCGCGCCTTCTTCGTTGGTCCAGTTGACCACGCAGAAGTCGCGCTGGAACCGGTGCCCCTTTCTCTTGGCTTCCATCAGCCGTTCAGCAACCTCAAGGGCCGCCATGACACCCATTGTCCCGTCGACCCTGCCTCCGCGAGGCTGGCTATCCAGATGGGACCCCATCATGCCGGCTGGTTCGGTGCTATCTGCTTTGAGACGAAACAGACCGAACTGGTTTCCAACCGCATCGATGCGAATTTCGGCGCCTGCTTGTCTCAGCAGTTCTGTCAGCCTGTTTCGGGCATCGCCGTCGGCCGCCGATGCGCAAAGTCTGGAAACACCGCCCCCCGGCAGTGCGCCGAAGCGGGCGAATTCTGTCACCAAGCCGGCAATGCGACCAGGTGTTACCGCAATTCCTTCAGGCGTGTAGCACTTCGACCTCATGACGCGCGAACTCCTGCACAAATCGCGCTGGCGGAGCTCTGTCGGTAACTACTGTGAGCCGTTCCTCTAAACTGAAGGTTTTTAGATAGGCCTGCCGGTCGAATTTTCCGACGTCCGCAAGCATGATCCCGCGTCTGGCGCGATTTAACAGAGCCTGCCGCAATGTCGATTCGTGTTCCTCGTAGTCCATCCAGCCCAAGGAAATGTCGCAGGCACCAATACCCATAAAGGCCATGTCGTAAAAGTATCGCCCCGCATACGAAATGGTTTCGTAGCCAACCAGTGCATTGTCCTTTGTCCGAACCGTCCCGGGTGTCAGGTTGAGTTTGGGCAGGCTTGGTGAGAGCAAAAGTGCGATATCGAGCGAGTTGGTCGTGACCGTGATGTTCTTGCCAATCAATCGGCGTGCGAAAGCAAGCGTCGTAGTTCCGGTATCTATAAAAATAGACATTCCATCCGAAATGAGGGTCGCTGCTATTTCCGCAACCCGCGATTTGCCGCGCATGTTGTGCTTGCCGCGCTCGATCAGCGGCTGCTCCTGATCCAGACGCGGCTGAACTGCACCGCCGTGAACTCGCCTCAGCAGACCCCTGCGCTCCAGTTCCGCCAGATCTCGGCGTATGGTTTCCTCGGAAACCGAAAGCATCGTTGCTATCGGTGAAACGGCTATCCGCCCCTCCCCGCGTAAGGCGCGCAATATGTCCTCGTAACGATGCTCTGCCATGCAAACCCTTCATCCAACAAGTAGAAGAGCCATTATTGCTGCCCGCGGCCGAAATTTCCAGATAGAGAACGCTCATCGGCTCTGCTCCCCATAAACATCGAGTGTAGGGGTAGCGCGATGATGCGTCGCTTGCTCGTATCCGGCGGCCAGCGACAGCAACCGCGCCTCAGACCAAAGCGATCCGACCAGAACCAGGTTGAACGGAGCACCGCCCTCGTAATATCCGGCCGGCACGGTCAGGGCCGGAAGACCGGCGATGTTGATTTCGCAAACGGTTGTTTCGTGAATTGTTTCCGGGCCTTCCCGTGGCGGTAGCGGCGCGCGCATCTGCGGGAAGACGAGAGCGTCGAGACGATGAGCGTGCATGGCGGCGCTGAAGATGGCGAGATACCGTTCACGCGCTGCAAGGAAATCCTCCATGGCCGGCGGCGTGGAAGGATCATTGAGGCAGGCGACAAAATCTGGAAGTTGCGCCATGAACGAGAGTACGCCGTCAGGTCCGAAGGGATCCTCGCTGCCGACCGCAGCCGCGAAATCCGCGTACGATGCGAACGGATTGCCTGAGCCCAGGCGCCGAAGATAGTTCATCATGTCGTAGGGAACGCATTCCATGCCACGGGCATCATAATGATCCAGGCCCGGTACCGGTTGGCCGATATCGGCGAATCCGCTTCCGGCGAACGGGTCCTTCACCAGCACGGCGCCGAGGCTGGTCAGTTCCGCTTGCAACCTGTCGTAATGTATTTCCGTTTCCGCCGACAGCTCGCGACGGCGCCAGCCGGGACCATAGAGACCGAGGCGGGCACCCTTGATTATATCCGGCTTCAGGCTTGCCGCGTAGCCATCCGCCGGACGGTTGCCAATTCCGGCGACCGTCTTGGGATCTTCGGTGCAATAACCGGCGATCGCATCGAGAACCAGAGCGGCGTCGCGAACACAGCGGGCGATCGGGCCAACCACGTCTCGGGTGCTACCCGCCAGAGGCATGACGCCGGTATTCGGGACGAGGCCGAACGTCGGCTTCAAGCCGACGAGCCCCTGGGCGGAGGCGGGGTTTTGAATCGAACCACCGGTTTCCTCCGCCAGCCCAAGCACCGCCATGCTGGCGGCCACCGCGGTCGCCGTGCCGGCGCTGCTGCCCCCCGGAAGCAGCATAGTATCGACGGCGTTGAGGGTGGGACCGGCCCAGCTGTCGTTGGCATGGCTGCCGGTGGCGCTGAGGACAGGCACGTTCGTCTTGCCGAGAATGATGCAGCCGGCCTTTCGCATGCGTGCGACAACCGGTGAATCCGTATCCGGCATCAGATCGATGCCGCCACTCCCGGAGTGCAGCAAGCGCCAGCCGCCAGTCGTCGGGAACCCGATCATGTCCATGGTGTCCTTGACCACGATCGGAATGCCGGCCAGAGCAGGGAGCGGCTCTCCCCTGGACCGCTTCTCATCCATCTGCCTGGCGTCTTCCATGGCTTGCGGGTTGAGGAAGATGATCGCGTTGTAGAGCGGATTGAACAGTTTGATGCGGTCGAGGAAGGCGGCGGTAAGCTGTTCGGAGGTGAATTCGCCCGCAGCCATGCCATTGACGGCGCGCTCGACAGTCATTTCCACAAGGTCGATAACGGGAGCTTCGATACTCGGTTCTTTCGTCATGATGGTCTTCTTTCGGAGATTGAATTTGATCACTCGAGTTCGGCGAAGGCTTCCAGCTTTTCGATATCCCGCAGGGCCTCGGAGGGAACCTGACGGGTTATTTCCCCGCGTTGCAGGATAAGGATGCGTTCGCTGACAGCGGCGATGAAACCGAGATTTTGCTCCACCAGCAGGATGGCCAGGCCGCGTCTCAGAGCCGCTTCCTTCAGTGTGTCGGCGATTTCGTCGATGATCGACGGCTGAATGCCTTCCGTCGGCTCGTCGAGAAGGACGATCCGCGGATCGCCGCAGAGGCATCGTGCCAGGGCCAGCAGTTGTTGTTCTCCGCCGGAAAGCGCCCCGCCGCGGCGATCGAGATAGGTTTTCAAACGCGGGAAAAGGTCGAGGATTTCGGCCAGTGTCTCGGCTTCCGGCCGTTTCGACAGGCGGCAGCCTATGCGAAGATTGTCCAGCACGCTCAGTCCGGGAAATATCTCGCGCCCTTGTGGTACATAGCCGATGCCGCTCCTCGCGAGCGTGGTCGGCGTTGCGTTCGTCACCTCGCGCCCGGCAAATGTCACCTTGCCGCTCGTGGCCGGCAGATGGCCAGAGATGGTTCGCAGCAGCGTGGATTTGCCCATGCCGTTATGCCCGAGAATGCCGACGCGCTCGCCCGGCTGGACGGTCAGGCTCAAGCCCTGAAGGATGGGAATGCGTCCGTAGCCGGATCGCAGCTGATCGATGCCGAGAAGAGCGGCATCCGAAGGCGTTTGCGTATGGCTCATGCCGCGCTCCTTCCCAGATAGACGTCACGGACCCTCTGGTCCGACAGAACGGTATCGACGTCGCCCTCCACCAGGACCGAGCCCTGAGAAAATACCGTCACCGTCTTGGCGATCATTCGGATGAAGGCCATGTCGTGTTCGACAACGATGACCGCCTGCGTCCGGTTGATTTCCCGGATGAGTTCGGCGGTGCGGCGGACCTCTTCATGGTTCATTCCCGCCGCCGGCTCATCGAGAAGGATGAGATCCGGGTCCTGCGACAGCACCGTTGCGATTTCGACCCATTGCCGCTGGCCGTGTGCCAATTGCCCGACGATGCGATTGGCGATGGCCGTCAGGCGAAGGCGTTCGAGCACTTCGCTTACCGTCCGGCGTGCCGTCGGACCGGTCTGCTTGCGCTGGGCGGCGACCAGCACGTTCTCGAACACGGTCAACCCGTCGAACACGTTCGGAACCTGCGTCTTGATACCGACGCCCAGACGCGCGATCTCGTGCGGTTCCGCCCGGGTCGTATCGGTTCCACGAAAGGCGACCTTTCCTTCCGTGGGATGCAACTGGCCCGTCAAAATCTTGAAGAATGTGCTCTTGCCTGCACCGTTGGGGCCGATCAGGCAGCGCAATTCGGATTCCTGCAGTGTGAAATTGACATTACGGACGGCGGTCACGCCCCCGAACCGCATGGTGATATGTTCGGCATCGATCAGTGGCACAAGCGTCATGGCGTTGTCTCCAGGGCGGCGCCGGCCGCGGATTGTTCGGTGGATCGTTTCGGTTTCAGCCGTCTCGCGAGGGCAGAGATCGAAGGAAGCAGGCCCTGTGGCACGAAGACGACGAAGACCACCAGGATGATGCCCAGCCCAAGGCTCGGATCGATGAGAGCCTGCGTTCCGGACTCGTTGATCAGGGCCTGGATCAGCACCGCGCCTAGAATGGGACCGATCAGGGAGCCAACGCCGCCGACAAGCACCGACACGATGGCCTGGGCCGACATCGAAAGCGCAAAGACGGATGGGTTGATGAAGCTTCCCCACGCGGCGTAAATGCAGCCGCCAAGGCCGGCGATGCCGCCGCTGGTCGCAAAGGCGATCAGCTTGTAGAAACGCACGTCGTAGCCCACCAACATGGCGCGCGTTTCGTTCTCGCGAACGGCGATGATGACGCGGCCGAACCAGGTCGCGAGCAGGCCGCGGAGCAGGATGTAGACCAGAAGCAGCGCTCCCATCGACACATACCAGGTGCCTGCTTCATCGAGCCATTGATCCGGTTGGCCGGGAAGATTGAACGGCGCGATGGCGGGAATGCCGTTGAAGCCGCCAAGCTCGGCCTGGCCGATCCTGTACTGGCTGCCGGATGTGCTGTTCGACAGTGCGTAGAGAATAGTGGTCACGGTCAGGGTTATGACCCCGACATAGGCGTCACTGATGCGGCCATAGAACATGAAATAGCCGAGCAACGCGGCAAAGGCGGCCGGAATGATGATCGACAAGGCGATTGCGCCGGTGGAGTCGCCCAGATTGATGACGCCGACGGCATAGGCATAGCCACCAAGGCCGAAGAACGCGGATTGACCGAATGACAATATGCCCACATAGCCCCACAAGAAGGCCTGGCTGACCGCGAGAATGGCGACCGCGATGAACAGAGTACATTGAAGAAGGCTGAAACTGTCGAGCAGAACAGGCATGAGAAACATGGCTGCGACGCCGACCGCCGAGACACCAATGAAACTGGCTGTTTGAAAGGATTTGGGGCTCATAGGCTGCTCCTGAAATACCGACCGGTGATGCCCTGCGGCAGGTTTCTGATCAGTACGATCGCTGCGACGAGAAGTGCGACTTCGCCGATAACGGGCGTCGAAAGAAACGAGATGACTTCATTGACGAGGCCGAACAGGGCGGAGGCGAGACCGGTCCCCATGACGACGGCCGGACCGCCGCCGAGCACGGTAATGAACGCCTTGGCGACATAGGCCGCACCCATGGAGGGGGAGACGCCGGAGATCGGGGAAAGCAGGCCTCCCGCGAATCCGGCAAGCCCGGCCCCGAGAGCGAAGGTCGACATGAACACCGTAGGCGGGTGGATGCCGAGCGACGCGGCCATCCGCGGGTTCTGCATCGTCGCGCGCAAAACGAGGCCGAAGCTCGTACGCCGCATCAGCAGGAACAGCGCGCCGAGCGCGCTGACGCTCGCAACCATCAGGACGATGCTGTATCCGCTGGCGCCGTAGCCGCCGATTGAAAACCCGCCGACCGGCGTCGGTACGGCGTGAATGACATTGCCGAAGATGCTGGTGATGAGGCCGATGAGCCCGAGGCTGATGCCCCATGTCGCCAGCATGGTGTCGATCATGCGCCCATAGAGAAAGCGGATCACGCAACGTTCGAGCACGAGGCCAACCAGGCCGACGACAATTGGCGGCAATATGAGTAGCGCGATCCAGATATTGATCCCGGCTTCCGAGGCTGTTGCCGCGGTATAGGCGCCGAGCATCATGAACTCGCCATGGGCGAGGTTGATGATGCGCATCATTCCGTAGATGACGGACAGGCCGATCGTAATCAGCGCCAGTGTCGCCATGCCGGTCAGTATGTTGAAGGTGATTAGGCCGAAAATGTCCATCCTGAACTCCTCAAGTGGTACGACTGCGAGGGGTCCGGCGGGCTTTGCCAAGCCCACCGGGTCGTCCTTCAGAACTGAGGGGTGAACTGGGTCTTCATGTCCGGATGGGCGACGAGATCGCAACGTCCGCCGGCATCGGCGGGATATTGATCCGCGAACGTCGAGAGGATTTCCCAGTGCCGGTTCTTCGGCTGTGCGAGGTAGGTCGGGCGGATGGTATGGTGGGTCTTCGGATCCATCGTGACCTTGCCGCCAGGGGCGTCGATGGTAATGCCGCTCTCCAGGGCGCTGATAACCTTTTCGGTTTCGACGGTCCCGGCTTTTTCCACCGCGTTCGCCCACAACATAACGCCGTCATAGGTTGCGACGGCGAGTTCGGAAATGTCCTTTGCGTCCTCGCCGATGAATTTCTGCAGGCCGCTGACGAAGCCCTTGGCGGCGTCGGTCTGCAGATCCTGGTAGAAGCCGTAGCAGGTCACGATGCCGTCGGTCGTCGAGACGTCCATCGCTTCGAGCTCGTCGCCGAGGCCGAACACGCTGGAGCCGATCGGCATCTTGGACTTCATGCCCGCGGCATCCCACTGGCGATAGAAACCGAGATGGTTGGAGCCCACGAGCGCCGACAGGACGAATTCCGGGGCGGCTTGCTGAATACGGCTGATCGTGGACGAGAAGTTCGTCACATCCAGCGGCAGGAAGTCGACACCGGCAACAGAACCGCCATTCGCGGTGACGAACTTCTTCATCCAGTCGGCGGTGATGTGGCCGTAGTTGTAGTCGGCGGCGATGATGTAGGTCTTCTTGCCCCAGTTCTTGGTCGCGTAGTCGACGATGTGATTGACCGTCTGAGCGGGGGTCGTGCCTGTGCAGAAGACGTAGTGGTCGCACACGCCGCCTTCGTATTGGGTGTTGTAGAAATAGAGCGTCTTGGTGCGGTCGAAGATCGGGCGGATCGCTTCGCGCGAGGACGATGTGATGCCGCCCTGGATGATGTCGACCTTATCGCGCATCGCCAACTGCTGGGCATATTGCGTGTAGAGCTTGATGTCGCTCTGCGTGTCGAAGGATTTCAGCTCGATCTGACGACCCAGCAGGCCGCCCTTGGCATTGATCTGGCTGACGGCATATTCCGTGGCCTTGATCATCCGCCGGCCTTCGAGGCCGAGAGGTCCGGTGGCGTCCAGCAGGCTGCCCATCTTGATGGGCGGCTCGGCCGCGAGGCTTCGCGTAATAAACGCGGGCGTGGCGAGCGCGACGCCGCTCAGACCGGCGATCCTCAATACGTTTCGTCTTGTTATCGATTTCCCAGATGTCGTCATCAGATTCCCCTTTTAACTTCGACCGAGTTGCCCGATTTGTTGAGCATGTTGGTTAAAGCATATTCCGTGCCAGTTTTTGTAATGGTATTAAAAACAGATAGATAACTGACACTAAGATTTGAAAACGCCATACGTGACGCGATTTTGAGCATAAAAGGCGTCAAAACGGGCAATTCGGGCATTTCGATCATCGATCACAATTTCCCGCTCTCCTGCAAATGATTGAAGGATGGACGGTTCATGCCGGTTTCAGCAGGGGGCGGGGCTCACGAACGGTAGCCGCTCAGACTTTTGGGGTCGGAGGAAATGCGACAGTTGGGGTGACTGGCGACCGCTCGTCACTACGGAAAGGCTAGATATTTCAATCGACAAAATCGATTTTGCCTTGCGGGGAGGGGGATGATACTGCGCAGTGGTCTGACGCAGCCGCTGTTGGCTCGCGCATGGAATCCGGGTTTACCGGCTCTCGCAATGACTGTGTGAGACCCGCTTCCGTGAGACGCCCAATCCATATGTGGTACATTGGATCAAACAATCGGGGTCTTCGGCGCTGTCTTGGCCGGAGGAGAGGAAGCCAAGTGGGGCCTGAGTGTCGAGCCGACGGAAATGCTGCGAAAATAGCGGAGCCGTCGTTCTCGGGAACGACGGCCTTTTCTCTTTTGCCTTCGGAAATTTATTCAGCGTAGATCATTTTTTTGGTCATGCCGCCATCAACAACAAGTGTTTGTCCGGTAACAAAACCGGCGGAGGCGAGATAAAGCACGGCCTCGGCGATGTCCTGCGGCCGGCCGACGCGTCCGACCGGATGCTGGGCCTCGTCCTTTTCACTCAGATTTGTCGCATCCGTAATCCAGCCCGGCGCAATCGTGTTGACGCGGATTTTCGGACCGAGCTGGACAGCAAGCGCCTGTGCAAGGGCCACCATGCCGCCCTTTGCCGCGGCATAGGCAAAATCAACGCCTTCCGACATCAAGGCGCGCGTGGAAGCCATCATGATGATGGAGCCACCGTTCCCGAGCAAGGGCTGTGCAGCGCGCGACATCAGGAAGGAGCCGGTCAAATGGCTCCCGATCGTGCTGTTCCACTGTTCCAGCGAGGCTTCATCAAGTCGCATGAACGTGTCGAAGACAAGCCCGCCATTGTTGACGAGAAGATCAAGCCGATCCCAGCCGAGTTTGCGAAAAGCTTCATTGACCGAGGCTTCGCTGGAAAGGTCGCAATGGATCTGCAGGCCGAGTGCCCCTTCCTTCAGATCAAAGGATGCAACCTCCCACCCGTCGCGCAGTAAATGGGCGCAGATCGCCTGGCCGATCAGGCCGGAGCCACCTGTAACAATCGCACGTTTCATGAAAAATACCTTTCCTACGACAATGTTAAAAACGGATAGAGCGTAGTTTTACACTGCATCCTAACGAGATTTACAGCGCCACTTTGAGATAAGGCGCGGTCAGACTGCCTTTTGCTTCGGCGAAATCGCGGGAATCCAGCAGCGATGATGCGACCGCCGTGTTCTCCCGCCCCCGAGCCTTGATCGACGATACCTTAGCTAATGCAGGATTGATTTCTCGGGCTTCATTGGCGGCGGCAAATCGCGTTCCCCCAACAGCGACAACATCTCCCGCTCGATAGTACGCTTCAGCGCATAAACCGGAAGGCAGTTCGGCTCGAAGCCGAATGGATCTTCCAACTCGTGGCCAAGGGCATCAAGGCCAAAAAAGGTGTAGGCGATGAGTAACGCTGGCAAGAGCGTCCACCAACCGACCGATCCTGCGAGGGAAAAGGGCAGCGTCACACAAAAGATAAGTGCGGTGCGGTGAAGAAGCAGGGAATAAGCGAAGGGCACTGGCGTCATGGATATTCTCTCGCATGCGGCCTGAACTTTGGACAATGAGCGAATTTCGTCTTCCAGGACGGAGTAATGGATCGGAGTGATGGAGCCTTCCTGCATTAGTGTCAGCAATCGGCGGCCCATCCGGTCGAGCACAGCGTTGGTGACGTTAGGGACTTCCGCTTCACTGCCAATGTCTATCCACGGTTCGATGGCGGCGATTTCCGACTGGCCACGAAGGCGAGCGGCGAGCCCACAGGCAAAGCCACACACGCCACGCAACAGTTCGCGTCGATCGTCCTGCGGCAAGAGCAATGTCTCGCGCCCAAGTGAACGTGCGGAGATGATCAGTTCACCCCATAACTGCCGCCCCTCCCACCAGCGTGCGTAACACGTATTGTTTCGGAAGCTCATGAAAACGGAAAGCGCTATGCCTATCAAAGTGAAAGGGATGGCCGAGATGCGAGCGAAGATGCCGGGATGCTCCTGAGCGGCCAGGACGGCGATAACACTGACGACGGCAATCAGGCCTAGCTTACCGACGATGCGCGGCAGAATGGAGCCATTCACCGTAAGAAGTATATCCTGAAGTCTGGGTTTCGATCGCACGATCATGGTCGTTAGAATGGCCTTGTAAGTGGTTGGGAAGCTACCATCGACTCCGGGTTTCGCCTGTAACGCTTATGGCGCAAGCACCATGCGAATGAGTTGCGCGACCAGTCCAAGCGTGCCGACGCTGGTGACCCAGATGATGACCATCCATGCGAGCCGGCGGGTGAAAGATCGGGGTTCGTCCATCAGTGATAACCGTGAGTGCCTACCTTGCCGCGGAACACCCAATAGGCCCAACCGGTATAGGCAAGAATGATCGGAATGATGACGGCTGCGCCTACCAGCATGAAGAGCTGGCTTTGCGGCGGAGCGGCGGCATCCCAAATGGTCACTGCGCGCGGGACGACGTAGGGGTATATGCTGATCCCAAGACCGACAAATCCGAGAAAGAACAGGCCAAGCGCCGTCATGAAGGGAAGCCGCTCAGCCCCGCGCTTCAGGCTCCAGAAAAATGTCACCGCACAAATTGCCACCAGCAACGGAACCTGGGCCGTAAGAAGGACGCCAGGCATCGCGAACCAACGTCGCCAGTAATCATAGGTGAGGAACGGCGTGGCCGCGCTCACAGCGCCAAGGACGAGAAGCGTCGCCACGCCGAGGGGCAGAGCAAGACGGCGGGCACGCTGTTGAGTGCTTCCCTCGGTTTTCCATATCAGCCAGGTGGCTCCGAGAAGTGCGTATCCGACGACGACTGCAGCACCGGTAAGCAGGCTGAACGGGCTCAACCAGTCCAGCCAACCGCCGGCATAGGCATCATTCTCGACGTGCACGCCTTGCAAGATGGCGCCCAGCGTCATTCCTTGTGTGAATGCGGCCAGGACCGAGCCAAGGCTGAAGGCCACATCCCAGAATGCCCGATGACGCGGGTCCCGCCAGCGGAACTCGAACGCCACTCCACGAAACACGAGCCCGAGTAACATGGCGATGATCAGCGGGTACGTGGCAGGCAGAATGATGGCGTAGGCGAGCGGGAAGGCGGCGAACAGCCCGCCTCCGCCCAACACGAGCCATGTTTCATTGCCATCCCAGACGGGAGCAATCGAATTCATCGACTGATCGCGTTCCTCGCCGACCGAAAAGGTCGGGAATAGGATGCCGATGCCCAGATCGAAGCCGTCCATGACGACATAAGCGAAGACGGCAAAGCCGATGATCCCGGCCCAGATCGTGGTGAGGTCTATGTCTGCCATATTCATGCCTTCCGCTCGGTTGAGGTCGCTACCGCTGCGGCCGGCGTAATTCCAGCCGCGCGTTGCGGAATTTTGGGCGGCTCCGGCTCGCCTGCCTGCGGAGGCTTTGCCATCATTCGGAGCATGTAATAGGTTCCGGCACCAAAAGCGCTGAAGTACACAACGATGAACGCGATCAGCGAGGTTGCAACGGCCGCGGCGTCCAAGGGTGAATGAGATTCTGAGGTTCGCAACAGGCCATAGACGGTGAAGGGTTGCCGCCCGACCTCGGTCGTCACCCAGCCGGCGAGCACTGCGACAAAGCCCGATGGCCCGAGGGCGATCGAAGCGCGATGCAGCCAGCTCCAGTCATAGAGCGCGCCACGCCAACGTGCGAGAAGGCTCCATAAGCCCAGCCCAAGCATCGCAAAGCCGAGGCCGACCATGATCCGGAACGACCAGAAGACAATCGGGACCGGCGGCCATTGATCGCGGGGGAAGTCGGAAAGTCCGGGCAGTGGTGCGTTCGGGTCATGCTTCAAAATCAACGATCCGAGGTGAGGCACCTCGATCTTGTAGTGAACCTCCGCCGTCTCATTGCTCGGCAATCCGAACAGGATCAAGGATGCGCCATTGGGACTGGGCTCGTAATGTCCTTCCATTGCAAGGACCTTGGCAGGCTGATGTTCGAGAGTATTGAGGCCATGGGCGTCGCCGACAAAAATCTGGATCGGCGTCAGAAGCGCGGCCATCCACATCGCCATCGAGAACATCTTGCGCGCGCCAGGGTTGGCACGGTCCCGCAAGAGGTGCCATGCCCCGACAGCTCCCACGACCATCGCCGTTGTCAGATAGGCCCCAATTACAGTGTGGACGAGGCGGTAGGGAAAGCTTGGATTGAAGATGATCGGAAGCCACGAACCAGCCGGGACGAACTGCCCCTTCTCATTGATCGCATAGCCGGCTGGTGTCTGCATCCAGCTGTTGACCGAAATAATCCATGTCGCCGAGATCAGCGTTCCGAGAGCGACCATACAGGTGGCGAAGAAATGCAGCCTTTTGCCGACCTTGTTCATCCCGAACAGCATGACGCCGAGGAAGCCTGCTTCCAGGAAGAATGCGGTGAGAACCTCATACGCCATCAACGGGCCGATGACGGGACCGGCCTTGGTCGAGAAAACCGACCAGTTCGTTCCAAACTGATAGGACATGACCACACCGGAGACCACGCCCATACCGAAAGCGATGGCGAAGATCTTTAGCCAATAGCGGTAGAGATTGGCGTAGACGCCGTTTCCCGTCTTCAGCCATAATCCCTCAAGCACCATAAGGTAGCTTGCCGTGCCTATGGAGAAGGCCGGGAAAATAAAATGAAAAGAAACCGTGAACGCGAATTGCGCGCGGGCTAGGATCACTGCATCGAGATTCTCAAACACGATTTTTCCTTCCTACTTGTTCCCGACCAGATCATCAGGCACCATCATCTCCTCGGTCGCGGCATAGACGCGCCCGATCCCGCGGCATGTCGGGCAGGCCCGGCCACGATGTTGGATGAGAAATCCTATCGGCTGATGGCGCGGATATCCGCGCCATCCATGACTGCGCTCAGAGGTAGATGAACTGGCGATATAGCCTGTCCAGCCGCTGGCGAATGTCTTCTACTTGGCTTTCGTCACCGCTATCGGCTGCTGCCAGCAGACCGTGCTCGGCGGTGGTGATCCGATCACAAAGATCATGCAGGTTTTCGCAAAACTCCTCTGTGTGAACCGAAGGTTCAACAGGGGGAGATTGCTCGGATGCGAGCTTTCGCATGGATGAGGAAGGCGTAACGCCGTTCTCTTCATTGAAGGCAATCTGACGCTCCCTGCGGTTGCTGGTCTCGTCCATCGCCCGCCTCATCGCCGGCGTCACGATATCAGCATAGAGGACCGCTTTGCCGTTCACGTTGCGGGCGACGCGGCCGATCATCTGGATGAGAGCTTGTGCCGAACGCAGGAATCCGGCGCGGTCCGCGTCGAGAATGGCGATCAGGGAAGCCTCTGGAATATCCAGCCCCTCGCGTAGAAGGCTGATGCCGATCAGGACGTCGAATTCTCCGGCACGCAGACCGTTGATGATCTCGATCCGGTCTTCGACCTTGATATCCGAATGCATGTACCGCACCCGGATACCCTTGCTCTCAAGGAAGGCATTCAGCTCTTCGGTGGCAACCTTGGTGAGCGTCGTAACCAGCACTCGCTCGTTTCTTTTCGCACGCTCCGTTATCTCATTGAGCAGATCGTCTATTGCCCCTTCGGACGGTCTGACTTCGACTTCCGGATCGAGCAGCCCCGTCGGCCGCGCAATCTGCTCGACGACGTGATCCTTCGACACGTTCAGCTCGTATGTCCCAGGGGTCGCGGAAACAAAGATCGTCTGAGGCTTGATGGCCTCGAACTGCTTGAAGCTCAGCGGATGGCTGTTTTTCGAGGACGGCAGACGGAATCCAAAGTCGATCAACGTGTCCTTGCGGCTCTGATCGCCGCTGTACATGGCCGAGATTTGCGGAATCATCACATGCGACTCATCGACAAACAGCAGGCCGTCCTTCGGGAGGTAGTCGAGCAAGGTGATCGGAGGAAGGGAAGGATCGCGGCCGTTCAGGTAGCAGGCGTAATTTTCCATCCCGGAGCAATAGCCGACCTGTCGCAACATTTCGGCGTCATTTGTAATGCGCTCGTACAGGCGCTCCGCTTCCACGAGACGGTTCTCGCTGGTCAATTCGGCAACCCGCTTTTCCATTTCTTCGAGGATTGCCGTGGCGGCCGTCTCCACCTGGCTTGCTGACGCCGCCAGAACCGTCTTCGGGGAGACCAGATAATGATCGATGCTCTCCAGCTGCCGTCCGGTAGCGGCATCGATCCAGTCGAGCGTGTCGATCACGCCATTCGACAGCTTGATGCGGATGGCCTTGTATTCCGAGTCCGCCGGAAAAACTTCGATCACATCGCCAGTGATGCGATAGGTCCCACGTTTGAGTTTGTGCTCGGTCCGATCGTATTGAAGTCTGGCAAAGCCGGAAAGAAGCTGGTTCAGGCTCAGCCTCGCGCCCGGCGAGAGCGGAACTTGCAGCGCCCGATAGTCATCGGGATCGCCCATTCCATAGATGGACGATACCGAGGCAACGACGATCGTATCGCGGCGCTCAATGAGCGATTTGGTCGTGGACAGCCGCAGGCGCTCAAGGTGTTCGTTGATGGCGGAGTCTTTGGGTATGAACCGATCATTGCCGGGGATGTACACTTCCGGCTGGAAATAATCATAATACGAAACGAAATACTCCACCGCGTTCTCGGGAAAGAATTGCTTCATCTCGTCATAAAGCTGCGCCGTGAGCGTCTTGTTCGGCGCGAGGATCAGCGTGGGGCGATTCTGGCGATGAATGACATTCGCCATCGTGAAGGTTTTGCCCGAACCCGTGATACCTTTCAGGGTCTGATGGTGTGCTCCATCCTCTATACCGGAGATCAGCCGAGCGATGGCTTCGGGCTGATCACCCGCAGGAGTATATTGGGAATGCATTATGAATACGCCGGTCGACATTAGAACTCCTCCTGCCTGAGCCAGGCTATCGTTGATATGCGCCAGCTATCGCCGGCAGATCGCCGGATCATATTCGATCCTTCGGGGTCGGCAGTCCATGGTCGTTATGAGAATGCCTGATGCGCCGAACGGTCCACCAGATCGCAACCAGTACGACGGGAACGAACCCCGAAATCACCAGTTCGGGCGCCACAACATCGTGAAGGCCCGGAAGACCTTTGATGAGATAGGCCAAGAGCCCGATCACATAATAGGAGATCGCGGCGACAGACAGGCCTTCCACTGTCTGTTGAAGTCGCAATTGCAGCTTCGCCCGATTGTTCATCGAGGCCAGCAAATCGCTGTTCTGTCGTTCGAGCTGCACATCGATCCAGGATCGCAAGAGCGAGGTGGCGCGCGCCAGCTTGTCGGACAGGTTGGCTTGGCGCTCCTCGATGGTCCGACAGGTCCGCATCGCCGGCGCAATCCGGCGATGAAGAAAGCTGCGCCAGCGATAACAGCCGGGAACGAAGGTTTCGCCGAGTGCGGCGAGCCGCTCCTCGACGATTTCATAATAGGCGCGGCTGGCACCAAAGCGATAGAGGCTCGACGCCGTTTCGGCCTCCAGTTCGGCCGACAGGTCCGTCAATCTGGAAAGCAGTTCCTCGCTGTTACGGCGCGCGGACTGGCGCATCTCGTCCGTGATGGCGGCAAGGCGCTTCTCGATATCGCGCAGATGCGGTCCAAGCTTTTGGGTCAGCGGAATGCTGAGAAGGGCAAGCGTCCGGTAGGTTTCGATTTCGAGAAGCCGCTGAGCCAGCGCACCAAGCCGTATCGGCGTCAATCCACGATCGAGGATGAGAATGCGGGTCAGCCCATCGGCATCCTGACGAAAGTCGGTGACGATATCGGCCATGCCATCCTCGACAAGCGAGTGACACCGGCTGATCGGATCGAAACGGTCAATGTACTTCGCAGTTTCCTCCGACCAGGCCACCACGTCCAGCCGAATGCCGCAAACGACCTGTCCTGGGGGTGTAAACCCATGTCTGAACGGATCTTCGCCGGCGAGCTTGCCCGTGTCGGGATCGAGGGGCGCGCTCCACAGGTAGGTCGAAAATTCCGTGTGCTTTTCGCAGTGCAGGTCGCCCTGATCCCAGGTCAGACCGTGATGGGGCGTGTTCTGATCCGGCAACGACACGCCCATTCGGCTCGATATTTCCGCGAGCGTCACCTTATCCTTCGCCGGATTGCCTTCGTTCATGAAGGCGAGCTGCACGAGGGCACGCGGATGTTCGATCAGGAGATATGGGCGGGCATGAACTTCGTCGATGGCGACCTGCCTGTTTCCGAAGGCGGGCATACCATAGACATTCGAACCACCCTGCGAAGCACTGCCCTCTTCACTCAATCGACGTTCCTTCCGTAGGTTTCCTTGTTGACGCATCGCGATGATCGAGATTGCCATTCGTAATGAGACGTGAGCCACGATATCCGATACTGTGCGTCCACATCCAGCTCAGTGCAACGCTAAGCCGGTTTTGCGCGCCGATCAGGAAGTAGATGTGGATGAGCTTCCACATCCACCACGCCAGAGCACCGCGCAATTTGAAGCGCCCCATGTCGACGACGGCAAGCCTGCTGCCGATCGTCGCCAGATTTCCTTGATGCCGATAGTGGAAGGGCTTTTCGTCATTCAGCCCCTTCATCCTCTGGCCGATGAGACGCGCTACATACTGCCCCTGCTGCTTGGCAGCGGGCGCAAGGCCAGGAACGGGTTTTCCATCAGCTCCGGTCGAAGCTGCCGTATCACCGATTACGAAGATGTCGGAGTGACCGGGAACCGTCATGTCCGGTCCGACAATCACGCGGCCAGCGCGGTCGGCTTCGGCACTCAACCAGCGCGCCGCCGGCGATGCCTGCACGCCCGCAGCCCACAGGATCGTTGTTGCTGCGATGTCCTCGCCGTTGACGATCACGCCGTCGGCGCTACAGGCGGTGACCGGCTTGCCGAGCTTCACCTCCACACCCAGCTTTTCGAGGGACTTCCGCGTGTATTCGGAAAGTTTCTCGGGAAAAACCGGAAGCAGGCGCTGTCCGGCCTCGATCAAAACAACGCGGGTCGCGCTCGGATCGATGGACCGGAAATCACGTTTCAGTGTCAAGTGGGCGAGTTCGGCGATCGTGCCAGCCAATTCGACGCCAGTTGGGCCACCACCGATGATCACGAAGGTCTGCAGGGCGGCCCGCCGTGCCGGATCCGGTTCACGCTCGGCTCGCTCGAATGCAGCCAGAACACGGCGGCGAATGGTCGTCGCATCCTCCAGCGATTTGAGACCCGGCGCAAAAGGTTCCCACTCGTCATGTCCGAAATAGGAATGCCGCGCTCCAGTCGCTAAGATGAGGATGTCGTAGGCGAGCTTCGAACCATCATCCAATATGACCTGACGCGTTTGCGTGTCGACGTTCTCGACCTCAGCGAGAAGCGTGCGTACATCCGGCCGCTTGCGGAAAAGCGATCGGATCGGCCAGGCGATTTCGGATGTCGAAAGCGAAGCTCCGGCGACCTGATAAAGCAAAGGCTGGAAAAGGTGATGATTGCGGCGATCGACGAGCGTGATCTCAGCCCCTTTTCCGGCAAGGCGGTGGACTACTTCCAGCCCGCCAAATCCGGCTCCGACCACAACGACGCGAGGGCGCGAAGCAGCAGCGCTTTGAATGGTGCCGGTTTCGCGATCAACCGTTGAGTATCCGTGCCCGTCCCGCGTTGCTGCCTGTCGCATGGTCTTTTCTCCGATTGTTATCAGGACAACGCCGCAGCATGATGCGCGAAGTGGTAGCTGATAAGACTGTCTATGAAGTAATAGCTATGGTCGTAGCCGGGCCACTGGTTCAGAACGAGTTTGTGTCCCGCCGCATCGCACGCAGCCTGCAGCAGGTTTGGGCGAAGCTGTTCCTGAAGAAACTCGTCATCCAACCCCTGGTCTACGAGCAAGGGCAAACGCTCCCTGGCGTTTTTGATCAGTTCGACCGTATCGTATTGCTTCCAGGTTTCGCGATCATCGCCCAGGTAGGACGTGAAAGCTTTTTGTCCCCATGGCACCTGCGATGGCGCCACGATGGGAGAAAATGCGGATGTGCTCCTGTAGCGTCCGGGATTTCTCAAGGCGATCATCAGAGCGCCATGCCCTCCCATGGAGTGACCTGAGATCGCCCGACGGTCATTTGCGGGGAACGTAGCCTCCACCAACGCAGGCAGTTCATCAACCACATAGTCATACATGCGGTAGTGATCGGCCCACGGTTGCTGGGTCGCATTCACATAAAATCCGGCTCCTTGGCCAAGATCATATGCGGTATCGTCCGCAACGCCCTCGCCACGCGGACTGGTGTCGGGCGCGACGACGATGATACCATGCTCGGCAGCGAAACGTTGCGCGCCGGCCTTGGTTATGAAGTTCTGCTCTGTGCAGGTAAGGCCGGAGAGCCAGTAAAGCACCGGCACCTTACCGCGCTTCGCCTGGGGCGGCAGATATACGCCAAACTTCATCGCGCAGCCCAGGGTAGAAGACTGGTGTAGATAGACCTCTTGCGAACCGCCGAAACTGGCGTGATGTTCGACACGTTCCATATTTTTTCCTCACTTCGGCGGTGGACTTGAGATCCAAACTGGTGCGAAGCATGGCCGTAGACTCCGTCCACGGCCATGCTTCAATCTGTATGATCAGGCACGCCATAACGTTCGAGACAAAATGGTCACCGGTATGGGCCGTGCCGCTTACCCTCAGACGAAGGTGTAGGCGCAGACCTTGTTGCCGGCCGGATCACGCAGGTAGGCGGCATAGGCACCCGGCAGGTGGCCACGCGGACCGGGCTGGCCCTCATCGGTGCCGCCTGCGGCAAGGCCGGCTGCATGGAATGCATCCACTTCAGCAGTCGTGGCGGCAGCAAAGCCGACCGTCGCGCCATTGCTGGAGGGTGCTTCACCATTGCCGGGGCGGGCGATGATGAAAGCCGGCTTGTCACGGCCGTAAAGCACCCAGCCGTTGCCAAAAGGACCGAGGTTCTTGACGCCTAGCGCGCCCAGGGCGGCGTCATAAAACGCAACCGACTTCTGCATGTCGGCGGCGCCGAGAAAGACGTGCGAAAAGACGCCGTTGCCGGAGATAACTGGATCAGCCATTTTAAGTTTCCTTGATACTTGCTGTTGAACTGTTTTTGGGTGGTTGATGAATCAGTAGTGAATGACGGTGCGGATCGACTTGCCTTCGTGCATCAGGTCGAACGCCTCGTTGATCTCGTCGAGACCCATCGTGTGAGTGACGAAAGGCGCAAGGTCGATGTCACCCCGCATTGCGTCTTCGACCATGCCGGGGAGCTGGGTCCGTCCCTTGACACCGCCAAAGGCCGATCCCTTCCAGACGCGGCCCGTGACGAGCTGGAACGGCCGGGTCGAGATCTCCTGTCCGGCGCCAGCAACGCCGATGACGATCGACTGGCCCCAGCCGCGATGTGCAGCTTCGAGCGCGGCACGCATGACATGGACGTTGCCGATGCATTCGAACGTGTGGTCGATGCCCCAGCCCGTCATCTCGATCAGAACCTCTTGGATAGGCTTGTCGTAGTCCTTGGGGTTGATGCATTCGGTTGCGCCGAACTGACGTGCCAGGTCGAACTTGCTCGGGTTGGTGTCGATCGCGATGATCCGCCCGGCCTTGGCCTGACGCGCACCCTGGATCGCAGCCAAACCGATACCGCCGAGGCCGAATACCGCGACGGAATCCCCCGGCTGAACCTTGGCCGTGTTGTGAACCGCACCGATGCCGGTGGTAACGCCACAGCCAAGCAGGCAGACGTGCTCGTGATTGGCATGGGGATTGATCTTGGCGAGAGAAACTTCCGCCACGACCGTATATTCGGAGAAGGTCGAGCAGCCCATGTAGTGATAGATCGGCTGGCCTTTGTAGGAAAAGCGGGTGGTGCCGTCCGGCATCAGACCCTTGCCCTGAGTGGCGCGAACGGCGACACAAAGATTGGTCTTGCCCGAGCGGCAGAATTCGCATTCGCCGCATTCAGCCGTGTAGAGCGGGATAACGTGGTCGCCCGGCTTGACGCTCGTGACGCCCTCACCGACCTCCACGACGACACCAGCGCCCTCATGACCGAGAACCACCGGGAAAATGCCTTCAGGATCGTTGCCCGACAGGGTGAAGGCATCCGTATGGCAAACGCCGGTGTGGGTAACTTTGATCAGAACTTCGCCCTTCTGGGGAGGGGCGACGTCGAGCTCGACGATTTCGAGTGGCTTTCCTGCCTCGAAGGCGACTGCGGCGCGTGATTTCATTTGCGTGTTCCTGCCTGGTTGAATGGACACATTGAGAACTTGCTGGAATGCGGATTGGTCGCCGCTGACGGCAACGCCTTCATACTCCATGGGAGTATCAATTACTATACTCCCATGGAGTATGCAAGATAAAATTCTATGTCATGGTTTGAAAATGAAGGGAGGTCGTGGGGGCGACCAATTTTTTGGATTTGGGGCTTGGGAAGCCTCTTCGGAGATCGCGGTGATTCATTCAAACCAGCGAACTCACTTCCAGAGCGGTAATCGTCAAAACGGGCCGTCTCCCACCAAAAACAGTGAGAGACGACCTGATGAACGCGCCATTCAAGCAATTCAGTGTTTTACCGAGCCATGGGGGTCGATCACATACTTGAATGCGGAGCCGGCATCGAACTCCTTGTATGCCTGCGGAGCGTCTTCCAGCTTGATGAACTTGATATTCATCATCGGCGAGAGATAGGGCATGCGATCGTTCAGGATCGCTCGCATGAGAGCATGATTGTAATTCGCTGTCGGCGACTGACCTGCAGACATCCGCGGCGACTTGATCCAGGACGTCGACCACTCCAGATCCATGATGCCCTTCTTGCCTTTTGGA